>JAJXWV010000045.1 GCA_021781455.1 Acidobacteriota bacterium
CCCGATCCAGTGAATAATCGTCATGACCCGTTCCTCCTGTATGTGGCTCTGCGCCTTTCGGGTGTAACCCACGAAAAAGATACGCGAGCGGACGGGTCACTCCATTCTGTCTCCGCCGGCTCAGAGTGAGGGGGAGGCCGCGGTTCCGCCGGCGCGGAATGACGGTGGAGTCAACCCGGCGGCGGAGTCGTGGCGGTTGCCGGCGGCGTCTCGTGAGGCGGGGGCGCGGGCGGTGCCGGCGGCGGAGCGGTGGACTTGTTGCCGGCCGATTCGTCGACGTCCGGAGCCGGCGATTCAGCGCTCTCGCCGGACTGCGCCGATGCGTCGGCGGCGGGCTGCGTGGGCTCGAGCTCCTTCGGCTGATAGAACGGGCGCTGGAGGTAGTAGGGCAATTTGCTCACCGCGACCGTCGTCCCGTTGCAGTCCTTGTCGGGCTCCTGGCCGGCGATGAACGCCTCCTGGATGACGCGCTCGCACGGACCGACGCCGCGACGGCCGGTCTTCAGATCCATCGGCACGATCACCACGCCCGGCGGTTGATCGAAATCCGGTCGTGCCACCCGGAGCTTCAGCTCGTCGATCTTCTTGAAGATGTCGATCCAGATCGGCAGGGCCACTTCGGCGCCGGTCGCTCCCCCGCCGAGGCTGCGGCTCGGATCGTCGTAGCCCACCCAGACACCCACCGTGTACTCCGGCGAGAAGCCGATGAACCACGCATCGGTGTAGCTGTTCGTGGTACCGGTCTTGCCGGCCAGCGGTGGTGGGAGCACGTGCGCGGCGTAAGCCGTCCCCCGATCGATCGTTCCTCGCATGACGTGCTGGAGCTCGTACGCCACCTGCGGCTGCGTGGCCTCGGAAAGCTCGGCCAGGGGCTCCTTGAGCACTTTGTCCGTCTGATCCGTGATCCGCCTCACGAAGCGCGGCTTCACGTAGACGCCGTTGTTCGCGAAGACGTTGTAGCCCGCCGTCATTTCGATCGGCGCAATGCCGGCTGCGCCTAACGCCAGCGAGGGATACCGCGGGAGATCGGAGGTGATGCCACAACGCCGCGCGAAGTCGACGACGGCGTCGGGCCCGATCATCATGAGTGTCTTGACCGCAGGCACGTTGATCGACAGCTCCAGCGCTCGCTGGATGGTGACGATCCCGGCGTACTTGCCGTAGTAGTTCTTCGGCGCGTAAATCTGATTGCCCACCGGGATGGCGATCGGCGCGTCGAAGAGCGTGTCCGCAGGCGTGAGCCCCTTCTCGAAGGCTGCGCCGTAGACGAATGGCTTAAAGGACGACCCCGTCTGGCGCCGCGACTGGATGGCCCGGTTGAATTTCGAGATGGCAAAATCGTAGCCGCCGACCAGAGCGCGCACCTCGCCGGTCTTCACGTCCAGGACCACGGCCGCCCCCTGCACCTGCGGCATCTGATCGAGCACCCAGCTGCGTTGCTTCGTCTTCGGGTCTTCGTTGAGGCGGACGTAGACGATGTCGCCGCGCTTGAGAATCCCGTCCATCGACTTCTTGCCTGTCCAGACGAACGACGCCGGCGGCAAGTCGATCTGGTCCTTGTTCAGACGGACGGTGGCGCCCCGATCGACGCCCAGCACCACGGCCGGGTAGAGCTTGTCGGGCACGTAGGGCTCGTTGCTCCAGCTCGGATCCTTGTAGCTGTCCGGATTGATTCCCTCGCCGACCAGATTTCGCGACGGCCTGCGGAATCCGCGGCGGTGATCGAAGGCTCGGAGCCCCCGCTGCACGGCCAGCTCCGCCGCTTCCTGGAGCCGCAGATCGAGCGTGGAGTAGACCTTCAGCCCTTTCTGGTAGAGGTTCTCGACCCCGAACTCCGGATCGCGCTCGATGCCCTGTCGGATCTCCTCGGAAAAGTACGCGCCCACCCGCGGCGCCTCTTCGCGGTACGTGCCCAGGACGATGGGGGCATTGGCGGCCTGCTGGTACTGCTGACGGGTGATGTAACGCTCTTCCAGCATCCGGTGGAGAACGAAGTTCCGCCGCGAGATCGCGTGATCGGGATGCGAGATCGGGCTGTAGTACATCGGCGCGCGGATGAGGCCGGCGATGGTGGCCGCTTCCGGCAGGGTCAGGTCTTTCGCGTGCTTGCCGAAGTACATGCGGGAGGCGGCTTCCACGCCGTAGGCGCCGTGACCGAGGTACATCTGGTTGGCGTAGAGGTCGAAGATCTGGTCCTTGGTGAAGTTCTTCTCGATGTCGATGGCCAGCAGAGCTTCGTTGATCTTCCGGTGCCAGCTCTTCTCGGGGGTTAGGAATACCTGCTTGGCGAGCTGCTGGGTCAGCGTCGAGGCGCCCTGGACTTTCTTGCGGGCGATGGCGTCCTTCAACAGGGCGCGGAGGATGGCCTTCGGGTTGATGCCGCCGTGGTGGTAGAAATCGGCGTCTTCGGTGGCCACGATGGCGTTGACCAGCAGCGGCGACATGTCGCGCTTGGGGATCACGATCCGCTTCTGAATGGCGTACTCAGCGAAAGGAACGTTGTTGCGGTCGTAGATCCGAGTGATGATCGCGGGACTGTAGTCCTCCAGCGAGGTGACCATCGGCATGCGGACGGCGTGGGCCAGGACGAAGCCGCCGGGAATGCCGAGGGCGATGAAAATGAGGACGACCAGGAGGCGGCTGCGGCCGCGCCTCGAGGGCGTCTGCGGGATGATCTGCTCTTCGGCCACGGTTATTCAGTTTAAAGCGGTCAGCGTCCAGACCGCATGCGAATGTGAGGTGTCGGAATCGAGGAGCTCTCACAGCCGCAGCGCGTCAGGATAAACTACAAACTCGAATGTCCACGGCCGCAAATCCCATCGCACCGCCGGTCCCCGAGTGGAGCCGCCTCGTCGGCGACTCGCTCAAGCAGTACGGGCCCTGGCACACCCACGCGAAGCTGCTGGAGGCGCGCAAAGCGTATCCCGATGACCTCGCTTTGCGCGGATACGTCGAAATCCTGCGCAACGCCATTGTCCGGGAGTTCCTCACCCATCCGAAGGGAATGCAGGCCGTGCCGCGGCTGAGCGCGGAGTTCCTGACGAACTTCGACCGGTTCAACCTGAACGCCCAGGAAGGCTACCTGGTGTCGTTGATCGACGGCCGCCTCGATCTCCAGAAACTGACCATCCTCAGCCCGTTCGACCCGTTCACGACGATGTTCATCCTGGCCAAGCTCCAGCAGGAGCGGGCCATCACGGTGCCTCAATGAGCTCGTTCGCCATCGCCCTTCTCGATCGCCTTCCCGCTCCCGTGGCCGTGGTCACCGAGACGGGATCGATCGAGTACCGCAACAACGCCTTCGAAGAGTCGTTCGGAGGCAACGCCGCCACCTGGCTCAACCAGGCCGCACGCGCCGTGGCCGGCGAGCGCGGATGGCTGCAGGGCTTCTTCCTGACCGGCGGCGACGAGCAGACCACGATGGACACCGACATCAGCGGTCGCGTCTACCGCATCGACAAGATCATGAACGTCGACGGGGAGGCGCGGTCGGTGGCGCTGCGCTTCGAAGACGTCACCGCCCAGCGCGAGGCCGAGCAGGCCAAGTCCGACTTCACGTCGATGATCGTGCACGACCTGCGCGGCCCTCTGTCTGGAATCCAGGGAACGCTGGAGTTCGTGCTCAGCCAGGAAGGCTCGAAGATCGACTCGATGTACCTCGACCTGCTCACCGAGGCCCAGCGAGAGTCCGAGCGGATGATGAACCTCATCAACGAGCTGCTGGACTTCTCGAAGATCGAGTCGGGCAACTTCGTCATCGATCCCGAGCCGGTACGCGTGGAAGGCATCCTCAAGCGCGCCGTCCGCTCCCTGCAGTCGGTCGCTCAGCGCGACGACATCTTCCTGCTCAGCGCTCACCCGCGCGACATCCCTCAGATCAGCGGCAGCCTCGAAAAGCTCACCCAGGCCATCATCAACCTCATCTCCAACTCGCTGAAGTTCACGCCGAAGAAGGGCCTGATCTCGGTCGGTGCCCAGGTCGTCCGCGACAGCGATCAGCATCCTGAGACCATCGTCGTGACGATCACTGACAGCGGCATGGGCATCAAGTCAGGCGAGATCGAGCAGATCTGGGAGAAGTACAAGCAGACCAAGAACAAGTCGCTGCGCGGCGGCGGCGGAACGGGTCTGGGTCTGTACATCGTCCGTCAGATCGTGCAGGCGCACGGCGGCAGGATTTCGGTCGCCAGCGTGGAAGGCGTCGGCACGAGCATGGTGGTGACGCTCCCAGTCAAGCGCGCGGCCGCGTAAGGGACGCCATCGCGCGGCGCCACCGTCACTCTGAGCCGGCGGAGGCAACGCCCAGCACTTCGTCGATCCCGAACCGCACGTCGTCGTCGCTGACCCCGAACACCTCGCACGCGCCCACTCGCCGGGGCAGAACCATGATCCGCTCGCTGCCGGTGTTCTTCTTGTCGTGCTCCGTTGCGGCGAGGATCGCTGCCGGATCGAGGAGCGGCAGGCGCGACGGACCATAGGCGCGAATGGTCGCGTCGATCCGCTGTCGCGCAGCTTCCTCGAGAACATCGCGCCGTACGGCCACTGCGTTCGCACCGATCATTCCCCAGGCCACCGCCTCCCCGTGCGTGATGCCGCGATACTGCATGGCCGCCTCGATTCCGTGTGCGATGGTGTGGCCGTAGTTGAGCAGGCGGCGCAGATCGGCCTCGCGTTCGTCCGCGGAGACGATCTCCGCTTTGACTCGGATGGCGCGCTCGACGAGCTCCTCGACGAGCGCCGGCTCGAGCGCCAGGATCTCTTTGTGCCGTTCCTCGAAAAGAGAGAACAGCACCGGATCCGCAATCACGCCGCCCTTCATTGCTTCGAAGAGGCCGCTGAGAAGTTCGTTCGGCGGAAGCGTCCGCAGAACGGCCGTGTCGGAGAACACGGCCCGCGGCGGATGGAAGCTTCCGACCAGATTCTTTCCTCTGGGGTGGTTCACGGCCACCTTCCCGCCGATGGAGCTGTCTACCTGCGCCAGCAGCGTCGTCGGGACCTGCACCAGGTCAATGCCGCGCAGAAAGATCGACGCCGCGAATCCGGCGGTATCGCCCAGCATGCCGCCGCCCACGACTACCACCATCGAGTCCCGCTTCGCCCCGCGATCGAGCAGGGCTGTGACAATGCGTTCGGCGTTCTGCAGAGTCTTCGCCGACTCCCCTTCCTCGACGACGATCACGTCGGCGGCCGGCTCGAACGACGCTGCCACCCGATCGCCGAAGCGCGCCCGCAGCGCCTCCGACGTGATGACGAAGACCCGCCCGCGCGGCGTTGCGAGCCTGCCGACTTCGTCGAGAAGGTCGCGGCCGACGTACACCGGGTACGTCGCAGAGGCTTGCTTGATGGTGATGATGAGTGGCTGCATGTGCCGGTTGCGAGGTCACGAGGTTGCGAGGTTTCGAGGCGGGCGACGGGAGACCTTCGTCCCCGCGACCTCGCAACCTCGCGACCTCGTGACCTCGTGACCTCGGATCATCAAGTTCCCTTTTTCAGCGCGATCCCCAGCTCGTCGAGCTGCTTTTCGTCCACCGCGGCCGGCGCATCGCTCATCAGGTCCTGGGCCCGAGCGGTCTTGGGGAAGGCGATCACGTCGCGCAGCGACTCGGCACGGGCCATGAGCATCACCATGCGATCGAGTCCGAGGGCCACGCCGCCGTGGGGCGGAGCACCGTAGCGAAACGCTTCCATGAGGAATCCGAAGCGCTGCCTGGCCTCCTGGTCGGTGATACCGAGAGCGCGGAACATCCGCGCCTGGACCTCGGGCTGGTTGATGCGGATCGACCCTCCGCCTAACTCGAGGCCGTTCAGCACGACGTCGTAGGCGCGAGCCATCGTGGCGCCGGGATCGCTCTCCAGCTTCTCGATGTCGGCTGCCGCCGGCGAGGTGAAGGGATGGTGCCGCGCGAAATAGCGCTGTGTCTCCTCATCCCATTCGAACAGTGGAAAGTCCGTGACCCAAAGGAACTCGAACCGATTCTCGGGAATCATCCCCTGCTCCCTGGCCACGCGGAGGCGCAGCTGTCCGAGGGCGTCGAGGACCTTCAGTTCTTTGCCTGCGATGATCAGCGCCAGGTCGTTCTCGTTCACGCGGAGGGTCTGCCGCAGCGCATCGAACGACGCGTCGGTCAGGAACTTCTTGATCGACGAGGCGTGCTGGGCGTCGAACTTGACCCAGATCAGGCCGCTGGCGCCGAGCTTCTTCGCTTCCTCCGTCAGGTCGTCGATGCGCTTGCGCGACAGAGACGCGCCGCCGGGAACGACGATGGCGCGCACGGTGGCTGCGGCGCGGAAAGGCTCGAACTCGATCGTCCGTGCCACGGCGGTCACGTCCTTCAGCTCCATCCCGAAGCGCATGTCCGGCCGGTCGATGCCGAAACGCTCCATGGCTTCGTGCCACGACATGCGCGGGAACGGCACCGGCACGGGAATTCCGGCCAGTGGGAAGACCTCCGTGAAGAGCCCTTCGATGAGGGTATAGATGAACTCCTCGTTGATGAACGAGGCTTCGACATCGATCTGCGTGAACTCCGGCTGGCGGTCGCGGCGCAGGTCCTCGTCGCGGAAGCAGCGCGCGATTTGGAAATAGCGCTCCAGGCCCGCGACCATGCAGAGCTGCTTGAAGATCTGCGGCGACTGCGGCAGCGCGTAGAACGTGCCATGGTGAACGCGGCTCGGCACGAGATAGTCGCGCGCCCCTTCCGGCGTCGACTTCGTGAGGATCGGCGTCTCCACCTCGAGGAAGCCGTTCCGGTTCATGTAGTCGCGGACCGCGAACGCCACCTTGTGCCGAAGCATCATGTTCTGCGTGAGCGACGGCCGCCGCAGGTCGAGATAGCGGTACTTCAGCCGCAGCTCTTCGGCGGCGTCGGTGTCGTCTTCGACGGCGAAGGGGGGCGTATCGGCGCGGGCGAGGATCTCGACGTGCGTGGCCACGATTTCCACGTCGCCGGTGGCCAGCTTCGGATTCTTCTGGCCTTCGGTTCGTTCGACGACCTCCCCCTCGAGCCGGACGACGAATTCCGAGCGGAGCTCCTTGGCCGTGTTGACGGTCTCCTCGCTCGCTCCACGTTCGCGATCGACGACGACCTGGCAGATACCGCTGCGGTCGCGCAGATCGACGAAGATCAGCTCGCCGAAATCGCGCCGCTTCTGCACCCATCCGGCCAGAGCCACTTTGCGTCCGACCTTCTCCCGGCGGAGGGTTCCTGCATATACACGTTCGGTCATGATTTCTTCACGTTGTCGCTGCCCTGAGGCTTGAGCACGTCGCCGAGCGTAACGGGCTCACGATCCCTGAGGTACTCCTCTTTGTACTCGACGTAGTGCCGCCACGATTGTTCCAGCAGTTCGATCTCTTTCTCCGTGAGCTCGCGTTTGATGCGCGCCGGTACACCGACGACCAGCGTGCGCGGCGGTACGTGCATACCCTCCGGAACGAGCGTTCCCGCGCCGACGAGAGCGTTTTCGCCGATCACCGCACCGTCGAGAATGCGCGCCCCCATTCCGATCAGCGCTCCGCGCTTGATCGTGCACCCGTGGATGATCGCCCCGTGACCGATCGTGACTTCCTCGGCAATGATGGTCGGCGCCGTGCCGGCCGTGACGTGGACCACGCAGTTGTCCTGGATGTTCGTCCTCGAGCCCACCCGGATGATGTTCACGTCCGCCCGAACAACGGTGCCGAACCAGATCGAGCAATCGTTCGCGATCTCCAGATCGCCAATCAGTGTCGCGTTCTCGGCGATGAACACTTTTTCGCCGACTCGCGGCCGTTTCCCTTTGTAACGCCTGCCAATCATGGGCGCGGACTTTACCAGCGTGTCGGTTGTTGCGGGTAGCGCGTGGCCTTCAGAGCAGTTGTTTTCAATCCGACCGTAGCCGCCACATACGCCAGGTCCACGCTGCCCAGACCACCGCGAATGCGACGGCGACCGAGGCGGTCACGATCGTCGCTGCAGGCGCTCCGAAGCGATCAGCCGCTAGGCCTGTGGAGATGCTCGACACGCTCATCGCCAGCGTGAGCAGGCCGTAGTCCGCTGCGAAGACCCGGCCCCGAATCCAATCTTCGGTCTCGCGCTGCAGGCCGTAGGTCGATACCTGCCAGGCCGCGCCGCCGCCGAGATGCGCGAAGAAGATCGCGAACAACCCCGCCACGAGGGAACCGGAAAGGCCGAGACCCATGTAGCCGAGCCCGAATACGAGAATCGCCACGGCAATCGAGCGATATTGCGCGTCGTCGCGGCGCAGCAGTGCCCGGACGACGAACGGCCCGCAGAGCGCGCCCAGCCCGCGCGCCGCGAAGAGCAATCCAATGCCCATCGCCCCCGCCTTGAAGACCTCTTTGCCGAAGACGCTCAGCATGGCGATCACGCCGGCGCCGACGCTGTATCCGCCCTTCACGGTCAGCAGCGCCAGAACGCGCGGATGCGATCGCGCATATCCGAACGTCTGACGGAGCGACTCGACGAGCGGCGGATGTTCGTACTGCTTCTCCCGAATTTCCGAGAACCGGGCGCGCATCATCGAGAGAATGACCGCCGAAAAGAGGAAGCTTGCCGCGTCGATGAGGAACGACCAGTCGCGGCCGAACTTCATCGTCACCAGGCCGCCGATCGCCGCACCGGCCGCCAGCATCGTGCCCCATGTCGATCCCATCAGCACGTTTGCCGGCCCGAGCTCTTCGGTCGCCACGATGTTTGGCAAAGCCGCCTGCGACGCTGGCTCGAAATACGCCGAGCCGATCGAGATCAGCACCACGCCCAGAAACGCGAACGGCAGCGTCGCCGTTGTCCGCGCCAGCAACGGCAGAAGGCAGGCACCCGTGCGCACCAGGTCGACGGCGATCATGAGCTTGCGCCGGTCCACCTTGTCGACCACATGACCGGCCATCGGCGTCACGAGAAAGATCGGCAGCGACTGACAGAGCAGCATCACCGACGCGAGCGCCGCCGACCCCGTCAGCGTCAGCACGAGGTCGAGCAGCGCCACCGTGAGGAACCAGTCCCCTCCCAGCGAGATCAGGCTGCCGACATAGAGCAACCGGAAGTCGCGATTGTGCCGGAGCAGGCGCCAGTACATGAGCCGCGCATCCTAGCAGTCCCGGCTGATCACCAGCAGCCGTGAACGGCTGCACATAGCCGTGATTCGTCCGGGCGTATCCGCTTGCCAGGAGGACCTTCCATGCACAAGCTCACCAGCGATCTTCGCGACCGGCTGCGCCCGCTCTATGCGGCGCGCGCAGGAAAACCGGCCATCGTCGACGTGCCGAAGCTCCGCTTCCTGGCCATCGACGGCAAGGGCGATCCCAACGAGCCACCTTTCACCGAGTCGATCCAGGCGCTGTTCGGAGTGGCGTTCACGATCAAGTTCGCGCTCAAGAAGCAGGGCGGAAGCACTCAGCGCATGATGCCGCTCGAGGCGCTCTGGTCGTGCGAGGACCCGGTCGCTCCGCTCTCCGAATGGAGCTGGACTCTGCTCATCGCGCAGCCGGAGGAAGTCAACCGTACCGCGCTGAAAGCCGCGCAGAAGGAACTCGCGAAGCGCGGGAAGAGCGGCGGCGATTCCGTGCGGCTGGAAACGATCACCGAAGGGAAGTGTGTCCAGATGCTCCACCTTGGCCCGTACGACGAAGAGTGGGAGGACATCGAGACGATGCACGCCTTCATTCGTGAAGCGGGGTACGAGCTGCACGGGCTGCACCACGAGATCTACCTGAACGATCCGCGACGCTGCGCGCCGGAAAAGATCAAGACCATCCTGCGGCACCCGGTGAAGAAAGCGAAGTAGGTCGACCCCTCATCCGCCCCGCTCTGCGGGGCACCTTCTCCCCGCTGCGGCGGGGAGAAGGGCAACGAACGGGCGAGCCGCATAAACACGGCGAGCCTCCCGGAAGCGTCATCCGCCCTGCTCGTCGAACGGGACGGGATTCCCGGCGGCATCAGACGCGCGGTCGTAGGTCAGGAACGAGAACGGGTACTCGTTCTTCTCGTCGGCTTCGAAGTCCTCGCGATCCGTCAGGTGCCATTCGTTGACGTCGTCGAACTCCGGGAAGAACGTGTCCCCCTCGACCTCGGCATGAATCTGCGTGATGTACATCCGGTCGGCGCGGTGGATGGTCTGGCGGAAGATCTCGCCGCCTCCGAGGATGAACACCTCGTCATCACCCGAAGCGCCGGCTTTGGCGATGGCCTCGTCGACCGAGCGGGCGATGGCGACACCCTGTGCCGCGAACGAGGGATTGTTCGTGATGACGACGTTCGCGCGTCCGGGCAGCGGCTTGGCGACGTCGTCGCCGTACGTCTTGCGCCCCATGAGGACGTGATGCCCCATGGTCAGGGCCTTGAATCGCTTCAGATCCGTGCTCTGGTGGAACGGCAGCCTGTTATTCCGTCCGATGACGCGATTGGCGGCGACGGCAGCGATGATGGACAGCCTCATACAGCAATCGGCGCTTTGATGGCCGGGTGCGGATCATAGTTCGCCAGAGTGAAATCGCCGAATCGGAAGTCGAAGATCGACTTCACGTCGGGATTCAACCTCATCGTCGGCAGCGGACGAGGCTGCCGCTCGAGCTGCAACCGCGCCTGATCGAGGTGGTTCAGATAGAGGTGCGCGTCGCCGAGGGTGTGGATGAGCTCCCCTGCCTCGAGCTCGCAGACCTGCGCGACCATCATCGTCAGCAAGGCATACGAGGCGATGTTGAAGGGGACGCCGAGGAAGACGTCGGCGCTGCGCTGGTACATCTGGCAGGACAGCCGCCCCTCGGCCACGTAGAACTGGAAGAGTGCATGGCACGGCTGGAGGGCCATGCGGTCGAGATCGCCGACGTTCCAGGCGCTCACCATCAGTCGGCGTGAGTCGGGAGTCCGCCTGATGTCCTCGATGACCTTCGTGATCTGGTCGATGTGGCGGCCGTCGGCGGCCGGCCAGGAGCGCCACTGATACCCGTAGATCGGCCCGAGCTCCCCGTTCGCGTCGGCCCATTCGTCCCAGATCGTGACGTTGTTCTCGTGAAGAAAGGCGACGTTCGTTTCGCCGCGCAGAAACCACAGCAGCTCGTAGACGATCGACCGCAGATGGAGCTTCTTGGTCGTGAGCAGCGGGAAGCCGGCGGCCAGATCGAAGCGCAGCTGGTGGCCGAAGATGCTGAGCGTGCCGGTGCCGGTGCGGTCGCTCTTCTTCGCGCCGTGATCGAGGATGTGGCGGACGAGAGCGTGGTATTGCTGCATCTGCGAATTATCGCAGTCAAACGATACAAACCGAAGTGCTGAGTACTGAGTGCTGAGTACTGAGTGCTGAGTACTGAGTACTGAGTGCTGAGTGCTGAGTGACTCTCGCCGAAACTCGGTCGCGACCCCTTCACCAAAACGCGAACTGGAGAGGCGGCGCGGCCGCCGTGAGAATTTAGCGTTGGCCGTCAGGCCGCCGGAACGAGCGGTCACGACAGCGAACGAGGGCGCGAAGTGCCCGACAGAATTGCGGTTAGTGGTTACGCGGATCTGTCGCGCGCTACGCGTGCTCAGACGCTGGTCTTGGTTGATCGGACGGCGGCCTGACGGCCGCCGCTAGATTCTTACGGCGGCTTCGCCGCCTCATCGCTCGGCGGCTCCGCCGCCTTGACACAGGCACCCATCCGACGTGGACAGCCGTGGTGCTGAGTACAGAGTGCCAAGCCCGGCCGCTCTTACTCAGGACTCAGCACTCAGGACTCAGCACTCGGTTAAGTCACTGGCCAGAGGGCACTCGCATCCGTATCATGCACGCCGCGATATGCACTTCTCCCAGGGCGTCCTTCAGATCGGCAACATTTCCGCACTCGACGTTGTTTCCCGCTACGGCACTCCGGTCTTCGTCTACGACGCAGCCGTGATCCGGCGACAGGCCGAACGCGTGCGCCGTGCGTTCTCGCGGCTGCGCTTCCGGCCATTCTTCGCCATGAAGGCCAACGGCAACGCGGCCATCCTCCGGCTGGTGCACGAGTACGGCTTCGGATGCGATGCCGTTTCTCCCGGCGAGATCTTCATTGCCCGCCGGGCCGGCTTCGCCAGCAGCGAGATGTGGTTCACCTGCTCGAACGTGTCGGACGACGACCTTCGCGCCATCGGCGACCAGAACATCGTCATCAACGTGAACTCCATGTCGGAGATCGATCGCGTTCTGGCCCTCGGCCTGCACAACCCCATCGCGCTGCGGATCAACACCGAGATCGGCGCGGGCCACCATCACGACGTCGTGACCGCGGGCGGGGGCGTGAAGTTCGGCATCGACATCGCCGAGGTGGAGTCGGCGCGCATGCTCGTCGAAGACGCGGGACGGCTGGTGGTCGGCATCCACGCCCATATCGGCTCCGGCATCGACGATCTTGCGCCGCTGCTCGCTTCCGCCAGGCGGCTCATCGACATTTCCCCCGCCTTCGAAAATCTCCGCTTCATCAACTTCGGCGGCGGCCTGGCCGTGCCCTATCGGCCGGGCGACCGCGAGTTTCCGATCGACGAGTACGGAGCCGAGCTCACGGCCCTCGCTTCGAAGACGCTCGATGCCCGCGACCTGACCGCGATTCTCGAGCCGGGGCGCTACGTCGTCGCGGAATCGGGCGTTCTGCTGGCGCGGGTCACGACCAAGCGCGTCAGCGGCGGCCTGACCTGGATCGGCGTGGACACCGGTTTCAACCACCTCGTGCGGCCGTCGAAATACGGCGCCTATCACCACATCGTGAACGCCTCGCACGGAACCGACGCCTCGCTCCGCGACAGCTTCGATCCCTCGTCGATGCGCGAAGAGGCCGTCGTGGCGGGGAACCTCTGCGAATCGGGCGATGTCTTCACGCGCGATTCGGAGGGCGCTCTCGTCCCCCGGCGGCTGGAAGGAGCCCGTAATGGAGACGTCCTGGCCTTCTGCGATGCCGGTGCCTACGGCTTCTCCATGGCTTCGCACTACAACGCCCGCCTGCTGCCGCCGGAAGTGCTCGTCGAGGGCGGCGACGCCCACCTGGTGCGCACACGGCAGTCGTATGAAGATCTCGTGAGGAGGATGGAATGATGAAGTCAAGCGCTCGCGATCATCGCGCCGGGCGTATCGGTTGCCCTTCTCCCTGCGCCAGCGGGGAGAAGGTGGCCGAAGGCCGGATGAGGGGTCGTGCAATCATCACCAGCCTCGGATTTCTTCTCCTCGTCTCCGCCTGTTCTCTGAGCA
Source organism: Acidobacteriota bacterium (assembly GCA_021781455.1). Classification (GTDB taxonomy): domain Bacteria; phylum Acidobacteriota; class Thermoanaerobaculia; order Gp7-AA8; family Gp7-AA8; genus JAJXWV01. Next base: position 13,192 of record JAJXWV010000045.1, read on the forward strand.
CGAAAGCTCCCATGCCACTCGACCTCAAAATCACCAACGGCCGGATCGTCGACGGCACCGGCGCGCCGTGGTACCGCGGCGACATCGGCGTCCGCGGCGACACGATCGCCGAGATCGGCGACCTTTCGCGCGTCAACGCAAAGAGCACCATCGACGCTCACGGCCAGATCGTCTCGCCGGGCTTCATCGATCTGCTCGGCCAATCGCAGGGATCGGTCATCGTCGATCCTCACCTGGAGGCGAAAGTCCGCCAGGGCGTGACCACCGAAGTGACCGGCGAAGGGCATTCACCCGGCCCGTCCCTTCCCGGCAAGGGCCGTTGGCGCACGTTGGGCGACTACCTCGACACCATCGACCGCCAGGGAAGCGCCATCAATTTCGCGCTGCTAGTCGGTGCGTCGAATCCCCGGGAGATGGTGATCGGCGAGATCAACCGCCAACCCACCGCCGCAGAGATGCAGCAGATGGAGGCCATCGTCGACCAGGCCATGCGCGACGGGGCCATCGGCATCTCCACGTCGCTGATCTATCTGCCGGCGATGTACTCGACGACCGAAGAGATCGTGAACCTGGCCCGTGTGGCGGCGAAATACCACGGCGTCTACTTCACCCATATGCGCGACGAGGGGGACCGGATCGACATGGGCCTGGACGAGGCCTTCCGGATCGGCCGTGAGGCCAGCATCCCGGTCAACATCTGGCACCTCAAGGTCGGCGGAGTGGCGAACTGGGGACGGATGCCGCACGTCATCGAGCGGATCGAGCAGGCTCGCCGCGAAGGCATCGACGTCGCTGCGAACGTCTATCCGTATCCCGCTTCGGGGACGGGGCTTTCGACGCTTGCGCCGGACTGGGCGATGGAAGGCGGATATGCCGACTTCCAGAAGCGCCTCCAGGATCCCGTTCAGCGCGCAAAGATCTTCGTGGAGTTCAACCGTCAGTTCGCCCGGCGCGGCAGCAAGGGCATCTTCGTGGCGAACATCGACAATCCTGCTCTGGCCCGGTATCAGAGGAAGTTTCTCGAGGACATTGCCCGCGAAATGAATCTGCCCGAGGACGAGGCCCTGGCTCGCCTGTTCACGGAGACGAAGTCGTCGCCGAACGTCGTTTACTTCTCGATGAACGAGGACGACGTCAAGTTCGCGCTCAAGCAGCCGTGGGTCTCGGTCGGGTCGGATTCGGGTTCACCGACGCCGCAGGCGCGGGCGAAAGGCTCCTACAGCCACCCGCGGGCGTACGGCACATTTCCGCGAGTCCTGGGGCACTACGTCCGCGACGAGAAGCTCTTCTCGCTCGAGGAGGCCGTGCGGAAGATGACCTCGCAGGCGGCCGACCGCGCGAATCTCGAAAACCGCGGCGTGCTGCGGCCGGGGATGAAGGCGGACATCGCCGTGTTCGATCCGCAGACGATCCGCGACGTGGCCACCTTCGAGAATCCGGCCCAGTTCTCGACCGGCGTCATCGACGTCGTAGTCAACGGCGTTCCGGTGCTGCTGGACGGGGCGATGACGCCCGCGCTGCCGGGGCACTCGATCCGGGGGGCGGGGTACGTGAAGAAATGAGCGTTAGACCTGGGATTCGTGGATGTGCAACGGATCCGAATGCCATCAAAGAAGAAACTGAATTCAGAACGAAGAACGCAGAATTCAGAATGAAGAACACGTCTCGGGTTTCCTCAATTCATCGTTCTGCGTCGAGCCTTCTGCTTTCGTTGTTTCAATTTTCAATTTTCAATTTTCAATTTCGTCTACGTCGCTCCCAACGGGAGGCCGCCTGAACGCGCAAGAGCACCACCCATCTCTCGTCCGCACCGTCGGCTTCTGGGGCCTGGTGGCGATGTGCATCAACTCCGTCGTCGGCTCCGGCGTCTTTCTTCTGCCTACAGAGTCTTACAAGCTGTTAGGGCCATTCTCGTTGTGGGCACCGCTGATCTTTGCGGTACCGGTGTTCATCCTCGTGCTCTGCTTCGCCGAGGCTTCCAGTCACTTCAGTGAGCCCGGCGGCGCGTACCTCTACGCCCGGACGGCGTTCGGTGATTTCGTGGGCTTCGAAACCGGGTGGATGAACTGGATCGCCCGCGTGACTTCCCTGGCGTCGCTCTCGAACGGATTCGTGCTCTCCCTGGCGCTCTTCTTTCCCGTCGTCTCCACAGGCGGACCACGCGCGGCCATCATCGTGGGATCGATCGCCGTGCTGGCGGCCATCCACCTCGTCGGCGTCCGCTACGGCGCCGCATCGATCTACGTATTCACCTGGGGGAAGCTGATTCCGCTGGTGGGATTCATCGTGCTGGCGATGATCACGTTCAAGCACAACCCGATTCCAGCGTCGATGCATCTTCCGGGGCCGGGAACGGACTGGAACGGGGCCGCCCTGTTCATGCTGTTCGCGTATGCGGGCTTCGAGAACATGGGCGTGCCGGCCGGTGAGTTCAAGAACCCGAAGAAAGACCTGCCGAGAGCGCTGCTCGCCGGGATTCTGGCGATCGCGGCGATCTACGTGTTCGCGCAACTCGGTGCGATGAGCGCGGTCCCCGACCTGTCGCATACCGCCACGCCGATCGCCACGGCTGCGGCCTCGATCATCGGCCCCATCGGGGCGATGATCGTCACGTTAGGCGCATTGCTGTCGATGGCGGGAACGAACTCCGGGACCGTTCTCGAAGGCTCGCGCATGCTCTTCGCGCTGTCGCTGGATCGCCGCATGGGACCGGTCAGCTACGTCCATCCGAAGTTCCGCACGCCGACGGTGGCCATCACCATCCACGTCCTTGTGGCGATGATCCTGGCGCTGGCCGGCTCGTTCGCCCAACTGGCGATGCTGTCGGCGGTGGCGCGACTGACCACGTACCTGTTCACCTGTGCGGCCGTGCCGCGGCTTCGAAAGCTCAGCGAAGGCTTCCGGACCCCGGGCCTGATCATACCGATCCTCGGCACACTCGTGTCGCTCGCGCTCTTCTTCTCGCTGAACCGATTCAACTTCCTCGCGGCAGGGCTGGCGCTGTGCGTCGGCGCAGTCATCTATGCGGCATCGCGGCCCCGCGACAGCATCGCCGAGGGCACGGCGTAAAGGCGGTCGAGGGATAAGTAGGGACGCGCAGCAGCGCGTCCGCAACTCTCGTCGTTTCCCGACCGACCGAGGCTGCGGACGCGCTGCTGCGCGTCCCTACATTCACGCGCCACGCGGCGGAAAGATGCCAGTTTCCAGTTCTTCCGACGGTAGCGAGACCGGCGACGCGTGGCTCGGTGTGTTCAAGTCGACCAACGGCGGACAGACCTGGCAGAGCACTCTCCTCCCCGGCTACCCGCAGGACTCGAGCAGCCCCGGCTTTGCCTCGCCGCTGAAAGGCTTCCAGGCCGCGGCCGATCCGGTCGTCCGGGCTGGTGCGAACGGGATGTTCTACTTCAGCGGGATCGTCCTGAATCGCGATCCCAACAACCCGCTCGGCGGCGTCTTCGTCGCCCGCTTCATCGACGACAACAACACCGAGAATGGAGACCCGGTCGCGTATCTCGGCACGTCGATGATCGATCGAGGCACGGCGGGCCAGTTCGACGACAAGCCGAGGATCGCCGTCGCACCAGGACCCAGGGGCGCCGCACCGTGCACGGTGAACGGACAGACCTTCCCCGCTCAGAACGTTTATCTCGCGTACACCACCTCCCTCGCCTAACTGGCGCTCGATCTCATAACGCTGGCCGAGCTTCGTGCCGGGACTCAGCCGCTCGGCGTTGCTCCAGGAGCGGCTCGAGCCGGAGAAGCGCCGCGAATCGAGCTGCGTCGCCTCCACCGGCGAGTTGCGCTCCATCGTGGCCTCGAGCTCCGACAGATCGCCCTTGCATGCGACGCATGTCGAGCTGCCTCTGGCATTCTCCGCACCGCAGCGTGGGCATTCCATGATCAGGGGGTTCGCCCCCGATTGTACTCAAAACAGCCAGGCGCAGACGGCTACGGCTACGACGGCCGCAACGAAATCGCCGATGAGCCCGGCGGGAATCGCGTGCCGGGTCCGCTTCACTCCGATCGCTCCGAAGTAGACCGCGATCACGTAGAAGAGCGTCTCGCTCGAGCCGTACATCGTTCCCGCCTGCCGGCCGATCAGCGAGTCGGGGCCGTATCGCTTGACCAGATCGGTCGTGAACGCCAGCGATCCGCTCCCCGACAGCGTGCGCATCACCGCCAGCGGAAACAGCTCCGCCGGAAATCCGGTGCGCGCCATCAGCGGCCGCAGCGCGTTGGTCATCAGGTCCATCGCACCCGATCCCCGGAACATTCCGATGGCCACGAGGATCGCCACGAGGAACGGAATGATCCGCACCGCCACGTTGAAGCCTTCCTTCGCGCCGTCGATGAAGACGTCGTAGACCTTGATCTTTCGGATCATCCCGATCAGCGGGATGCCGACGAGAAGGACGGGAATGGCCCAGAGCGAGATGCCGCCGAGGATGGCCCGGATCATTCGCTCACCCCGGTTCGCGCGCTGCCTTCTCCCGGTGGAAGCGGGGGCGCGTCGTTCGCGGCGGGATACGGAAAGAACCGCTGCAGCAGCTTCGCGCTCGTCACCGCGGCGACGGCACCGCAGAGCGTTCCGATGAGGCTCGTGGAGATGATCGCAGTCGGATTCTTCGATCCCGCCGCGGCCAGGACTCCAATCATCGTCGCCGGGATGAACTGAATCCCCGACGTGTTGAGCGCCATGAACGTCACCATCGCGTTCGAAGCCGTTTCCTTATCGCGATTGAGCTCCTGGAGCTCTTCCATCGCCTTGATGCCCAGAGGCGTCGCGGCATTCGAGAGCCCGAGCATGTTCGCGGCGACGCTCATGATGATCGCGCCGATCGCCGGATGGTCGCCCGGGACCTCGGGGAAAAGCAGACGGCTGATCGGCCGCAGCAGACGAGCGAGCATCGAGATCAGGCCCGCTTTTTCGGCGACGCGCATGATGCCGAGCCAGAGCGTCATGATCCCGATCAGCCCCAGCGAGATCTCGACGGCGGTCTTCGCGGAGTCGACGGCGCCCTTGGTCACCCCGGCGGCCGTCCCCTTGAACGCAGCGACGATCACGGCGATCGCCATCAGCGCAAACCAGATGTAGTTCAACATGGCCGCGGATTGTAATCGGGAGGAACGCGAAGACTATCGGTCAAGTATCACCGCGCGCTGCTTGTCTTCCCAGGCGTTACTTGTCATCCCGAGCGTCAGCGGTTCACCACCCGCCGCCGCACAGCTGGTGCGAACAGGCGGCTGACCACGCGCGGAACGAAGCCGGCGTCCAGCCGGCCTGCCGACAGGGATCCCGCCCGGCAGTTCGCTTCCTTCCCCAAAACAGAGTCGCCGGGCTGGAAGCCCGGCGACGGGCCGGCAGGATGCCGGCACCCCGAAAGCGGCTTACCAGTTGCCGGTTTCGAGGTATTCGTTGATTCCCTTCGCCGCCTTGCGTCCTGCGCCCATGGCCAGGATCACGGTCGCGCCGCCGGTGACGATGTCGCCTCCGGCGAAGACGCCCTGCTTCGAGGTGCGCAGCGTCTCGGGATCGGCTTCGATGTAGTTCTTCTTGTTCGTCTTCAGGTCGGGAGTGGTCGACTGCACCAGCGGGTTCGCCGTCGTGCCGACCGCGATGATCATGATCGACGCCGGCATGATGTACTCGGAACCCTTCTTCGGGATCGGACGCCGGCGCCCGGACTCATCCGGCTCGCCGAGCTCCATCTCCTGGACCTTCACTTCCTTCAGGCAGCCCTTCTCGTCGCCGAACATCTCCACCGGATTGTTCAGCGTCTTGAAGATCACGCCCTCTTCCTTGGCGTGCTTCACTTCTTCGAGGCGGGCAGGCATCTCGGCCTCGCTCCGGCGATAGACCAGCGTGGCCGTCTTCGCGCCGAGGCGCAGCGACGTGCGTACGGAATCCATCGCGGTGTTGCCTCCGCCGACCACGATGACGTCCTTGCCCGCGCAGTCATAGACCGGCTCGTCGAATTCGGGAAACCTGTAGGCGCGCATCAGGTTCACACGCGTGAGGAACTCGTTGGCCGAGTAGACGCCGTTGAGGTTCTCGCCCGGCACTCCGAGGAACTGCGGCAGGCCCGCGCCGGTCGCGACGAAGACCGCGTCGTAGCCCTCGCCTTTCATCAGCGAGTCGATCGTGACGGTCTTGCCGACGACCACGTTCGTCTCGAAGACGACGCCCATCTTGCGGAGCACGTCCACTTCCTGGCGGACGATCGATTTCGGGAGGCGGAACTCGGGGATGCCGTAGACCAGCACGCCGCCGAGCTCGTGCAACGCCTCGAAGACCCGGACTTCGTGGCCCTTCTGGATCAAGTCGCCTGCGCACGAAAGCCCCGCCGGACCACTGCCGACGATGGCCACCTTCTTTCCTGTTTTCGGGGCGTTCTTTGGGATGCCGATCTGCCCGGTCTGGCGTTCCCAATCGGCCACGAACCGCTCCAGGTGGCCGATGGCGATGGAGTCGGTCTTCTTGGCCACGAGGCAGCTGCCTTCGCACTGCTCTTCCTGCGGGCAGACGCGGCCGGTGATGGCAGGCAGCGCGTTGTCCTCGCGGATCTTGGCCGCGGCGCCGAGGTAATCGCCCTCGATGATCAGGGCAATGAACTCTTTCACCTTCACGGCCACCGGGCACTGGTACATGCACGTCGGTTTCGCGCACACGAGGCAGCGCAGAGATTCCTGCGTCGCCAGCGCGGGGTTGAACCCGAGGTTCACTTCTTCGAAATTGTGGGCGCGAACCTGAGGGTCGCGCTCGGGCATGTGCTGGCGGTGGATCTCCCAGCGCAGTTTGTTCGGAATCGTGTTAGGCATACGCGACGTGCTCCCCGGCAGTCTTCAATTCGTCCTCGGCTTGCCGCATGCGGCAGGCGCTGCGGAGGTACTCGACTTCTGCGTCCTTGTTCGCCAGGAACTTGTCGAGCGCCACCTTTTCCTTGTCGCGGTACATCGCGTTCCGCTGCGTCATCACTTGGAAGTTGACCTGGTGCGCATCGAACTCGGGGCCGTCGACGCAGGCAAAGGCGCTCTTCTCACCGACGACCACGCGGCAGCCGCCGCACATCCCCGTGCCGTCGACCATGATCGAGTTGAGGCTGACGATGGTCTTGATCGCTCCGGCGCGGGTCGACTCGGCGACAGCTTTCATCATCGGGACCGGACCGATGGCGAGGACGAGATGGATCTTGCGGTCGGCGACGAGCTTGTTGAGCTTGTCCGTCACCAGCCCCTTCTCGCCGTAGCTGCCGTCGTCGGTCATGATGAAGGTCTCGTCGCTGACCGCGCGGACTTCGTCCTCGAGGATCAGCAGGTCTTTGGTGCGCGCCCCGAGGATCGTCAGGACCGTGTTGCCGGCGTCGTGAAGTGCCTTGGCGGTGGGAAGCGCGATCGCTGTGCCGACGCCGCCTCCGATCACCACGACCGTTCCAAGCTGCTCGATTTCCGATGGTTTGCCGAGCGGTCCGACCACGTCGAGGATGGCATCGCCGGCCCCGAGCTCGTTGAAGAGCATGGTGGTCTTGCCGATCCCCTGGACGACAAGGGTGATCGTCCCCTTCTGGGGATCCGAGGCCTTGACCGTGAGAGGGATACGCTCGCCACGGTCGTGAAGCCGGACAATGACGAACTGGCCAGGGCGCTGGGCGCGCGCGATGCGAGGTGCAACGATTTCGAACTGTTTGACGCCCGGGCCGAGGAATTTCGCGTCAACGATCGCGAACATTGAAATAACCTCCGTCGTCACAATGACATGTGAATTCTGCAGAGGGTGGTCATTCGGAGTCGCGACCGCAGGCACATGGGGCGGTGATGCGCGTCACGCGCCGGTCTCCGACCCCACCCAGCCCACCACGAAGACACCGAGGTCCCAGAGCTCTTTGCGTCCCTGTGGCTCCGTACTGCTGAGTCGAAGTTTCCGGGCGCTCCGCGAAGATTTCGGCGAAACGCCCCCTCCGCCTTCGGCACCTTCTCCCCCGCTTTCGCATTGCTGCCTGCTCGATCTCCGCGAGGCGACGCGGGGGAGAAGGGTGGGGAGAAGGGTCTCGATTTCACGTTTTTCACGAATCAACACCACCGAGAACCTTCTCCCCCGCGACGAGTTACGCTGCCCGTGCTCTCGCGAACAGTAAAGCGGGGGAGAAGGTGCCGAAGGCGGATGAGGGGGCGAGCTCGCGATCAACCATCATGGCTTCGCTTCACCCTCCCGAGTTGCGGCGGGAGGCTGCGCTGTCTTTCTCTGGTTATCTCTTCGATCGATTCGCCGGAATGACACTTAGCCGATGCTGTTACGAGGTAGGACTTCAGTCTTGGAGCCGTCCCTGAACCTCAAGAGCCGCTTATCCCTTGCTGCACGCGCCCTTGCGTGCGTCGCTTTCCTCGTGCTGGCAGGCTGCCGAAAGCCAGCCGAAAACTCCGCCCCGGCGGAACGGCCGTCGATTCTCCTCGTCACCCTCGACACCACGCGTGCCGACGCAATCGGCCCCGAAGCGAAGGGGATCGAGACGCCTGCATTCGACGCCCTCGCCGCTCGCGGACGGCGCTTCCGGCAGGCCTATGCCACGGTCCCGCAGACCCTCCCCTCGCACACCTCGATGCTTACCGGCCTCTACCCTGCCGGACACGGTGTCCACGAAAACGCGCGCTACCTCGCAGCCACGCTTCCGACGTTCCCCGAAAAGCTCCACGCAGCGGGCTACCGCACCGCTGCATTCGTCTCCGCGTTCGTCCTTGCCCGACGCTTCGGACTGGCGCGCGGCTTCGACGTTTACGACGATGACTTCGGCGCCGGACGCGAGGAACGCATCGCCGGCGAGACAACCGATCGCGCGCTGGCCTATCTGCAGCATCCCTCTTCGCAGCCGTTGTTCCTCTGGGTTCATTACTGGGATCCGCACTACCCCTACACGCCACCCGAGCCGTATCGCACCCGGTACGCGAAGAACCCGTACCTCGGCGAGGTCGCGTACATGGACTCGCAGCTCGGGCGTCTCGTCGATGCGTTCCAGAAATCGGCAAAGGGTCCGATCGCGATCGTTGTCGCAGGCGATCACGGCGAAGGCCTCGGCGAGCACGGTGAGGCGCAGCACGGCGATCTGCTGTATCAGGCCACGATGCACGTGCCGATGGTGATCGTCGGTCCGGGCGTGGCGAAGGGCGTGAGCGACACACCGGTCAGCACGCGGCGGATCTTCCACACGATTCTCGACTTTGCGGGCATCGATTCGACCGACAGCCTGCGCCGCTCCGATCAGGAGGTCGTCGTCGGCGAAGCGATGAAGCCGTTCCTCGATTACGGATGGCAGCCGCAGGTCATGGCGGTGGACGGCCGCCTGAAGACGATCCTGGCCGGCAGGACCGAGGTGTACGACGTGATCGCCGATCCGGGAGAGACGCACAACCTGGTGGCGACGGCGAGCATCTCGCGCGCGGCGCGTTCCGCGCTGAACGATTACCCGATTCCCTCAGCCGACCTGGCAAAGGCACCGACTGCCCTGACCAGCGAAGACCAGAAGAAGCTCGCGGCTCTCGGCTATGTCGGTTCCGACGTGAAGCCGGTCGTTCGTAAAGACGCGCCACGGCCCGCGGACATGGCGCGCCTGCTGCCGATTCTCGACGAGTCGTCTGGGCTCTTCGTTCGTGGCCAGTACGCGGAGGCCATTCCCCTGCTCGAAAAGGTCCTCGCGGAGGACCCTCACAACCTCGCCGCGGAGCTGCATGTGGCGACCGCGTATTCATCGCTCGGCCGAAACGCTCAGGCGCTCGAGGCATTCAGGAAGGCGGAGGCGATCGCGCCCGACTCACAGGACGTGCGGACGTATCTGGCGCTGCACTACGCGCGGACGAGTGAATGGCCAAAGGCGGTTCCGCTGCTCGAGCGCGTGGTCGCGGAATCGCCGGACCGGCTTCCGGCCGTGGAAGCGCTGGCCGTCGTGCGCGAGCGGCAGGGACGCATCGCCGAAGCTGTTCAGCTCTGGCAGAAGGCGTACGCGATGCGAGAGCCGTCTGCCGGGGACCTCCTCCACCTCGGCGAAATGGAGATGGCGCTGGGACAGACGGTGCCGGCCATCGAATCATTCGAGAAAGCGCGCGCGGCTCTCGGCCCTGCGTTCAGGAACGATCTCGAGCTCGGAGTGCTGTACATGGCAGCCGGTCGCATGGAGGACGCCCGCGCGTCGCTCGATCGCGTTCCGCCCGCCAGCCCCGCGTATCCGATGGCGCTCTTCAAGCGCGCCCAGGTGAGCGTCCTACTCCACGAGCCCGACGCCCCCGCCCGAGTGGCCGCCGCGAGAGAGCACTCGAACGCAATCACGGCTCCCCTGATCGCGCGAGAGCGGCTGTTCGCAGGGATGTGATCGTTGTAGGGACGCGCAGCAGCGCGTCCGCAATCCCGGTTCACGCGTAGGGACGCGCAGCAGCGCATCCGCCCGGTTCACGCGTAGGGACGCGCAGCAGCGCGTCCGCAACCCCCGTGCTGGACGTCCACACAAGACAAACGACCAGAGCTGCGGACGCGCTGCTGCGCGTCCCTACTGCGCATCCCTACTCCGGGTTGCTACTCCGGGTTACCAGCGTTTGGGTGCCACCGGATGGTAGCGATCAGCGGTCCAGCGTGCAGGGTTGTTGGCTATGTACTCCTGTCGCGCTGCCAAATCGCGAGGCCCGCGAATGATCCGATCGTCGAACCGTTCCTGCCAGAACGGCCGTTTCATCCCGAGCTGCCTTTCGGCCGCGCGCGGGACGGCTCCCTTGAATCCGCCGATGAGCGAGGAGGGCGACCTCGGCTGGCGATGAAACGGCGACGATGGCGGAGCGAAGAGTATGTGAGCTTTCTCCACCTGGTCTGCCAGCGTTGGAGGAACAAACAAGATCGCGTGGAAATGGTTTGGCATCACCACGTGGCGATCGAGAATCACGCTGGGGCGAATGATCGGCGTGTTCAGCCACTCACGTTCGACGATTTCGCCGAGTGCGGAAAGATGAGTCGCGTAATCGTCGACCTCACCGAAGAGGCAACGCTGATTCCACGCGCAGATCGTCACGAAGTACGAAGCGCCACGATAGGAGTAGCCCTGTAGTCGCGTTGTGAACCGGAAAGGTCGGCCGGCACTGGTGCGCATGACATCACGCTACCTCGGTCCGTTGATTTCCGGTTGCCTTCTACAACCCGTAGATACGTTCAGTGTAGGGACGCGCAGCAGCGCGTCCGCAATCCCGGTTCACGCGTAGGGACGCGCAGTAGCGCGTCCGCAACTCTGGTTCACCTGTAGGGACGCGCAGCAGCGCGTCCGCAACTTCCGTGATCCGCTAGGACGTCCGCAAAGAAAGACGAGACGACGAAGGCTGCGGACGCGCTGCTGCGCGTCCCTACAGCGCGTAGATCTCTTCGACTCCCCACAAACCACAACGGCCCGGCGTTTCCGCCGGGCCGTTGCTGAACAGCGAATGAATCGCGAGCTAGAACTGAATGCGCGCGGTGACCTGGAACCGGCGAGGGTTGAGGAACGAGGTCGCGTACGGCGCCACGACCGCGTAGTTGGCGCGGTTGAAGTCGGCCGGGTTTCCGAGCTGTTTCGCCAAAACCGCATCCGAGATCGACGATGGAATCGGGACCGTTGCGCCTGTATACGGCTTGGCGCACGCCGAACCCGCGGTGCAAACAATGCCGAGGTCGGACAAAACGCGGTCGGCGTAGTTGTAGCCAGTCTGCCGGTTCAGCACGTTGAAGACATCGACGGCAAGCTGGAAGTTGAGGCCGCGGGTCAGCGGGAACGTCTGCGTGTAATTGAGGTCGAGATCACTCTGCATCGGCGTTTTGCGGCTGCCGGCGTTCTCCGCGTAGCGATCCGTTTCGCTCGTCGAGTACGTGAGGTTGCGGTAGGGAAGCGCGCTTTCGAGCTGGTACTTCTGACCGGACTCGAGAACGCCGAAGAAACCTGCCGTCGCGTTCCACGGCAGGAAGTACGTGCCGTAGAGCTTGATGATCATGGGACGATCACCGCGCAGATTGCCGTACTTGAAGTTCCACAGCTGACGTCCGGCGCTGTCGCCGATGTTCGACGATCCGATGAAGATCGCCGCGTCGTTGGTGCCGCCGGTGCTTGTCGTGCTGTAGTCCTGGTCGAAGTTGCCGTAGTAGTGGCTCCAGGTGTACGTGCCGTGCAGCACGGCTTTGCTGCCGTGCCACTCGGTCTCGGCCGTCGCTTCGTAGTACTTCGTGAACGCGCCGTCGAGATTGGCAATGACGTAGCTCGAACCGCTGCCGATGGCGTTGCGGATCGTGCCCGGCGTGGCCACGGTCCCGAGGTTCGGAACGTAAAGCTGCCGAGGCACGCCCGGTGGCGGGTCGAACGCGACGCGGGCGTTGTTGTTCGTATCCTCGAGGTAATGGCTGCCTTTGCGCGCACGGCCATAGAGCTTGACCGACCAGGTGTTGCTCAACTGCCGCGCTGTGCCGAGCACGAATTCCTTGATCTCGGGCGGCTTGATGCCCTCCTGCCACCACTTGCCGGACGAGGAACCTACGGGCGAGACGCCGATCAGTTTTCCATTCGCGTCGAAGTAAGAGTTGACGGTCTGCACGAGGCCGCGATCCCACGACGCGGCGCGCGCGTCGGAGTTCGCCGGCGGGTTGTACCGGGCAAAGCTGGCGAAGACGGTGTCGCGTCCGTTGTAGGCCCACGTCGCGCCGAGGCGCGGCTGGATCATGTCCTTCCAGTCGAATACGTGCATCAGGTACTTCGTGCCCGGCGAGGCGACGAAGCCGGCGACGTTGTCGGCCTTCTTGAGGCCCTGGCCGTACAACTTGTCCTGGCTGTCGAGGACGCCGAGATTGAACGTCCAGTTGGCCATGTGGATGGAGTCATTGATCTCGATGTTCTGCGAGTGAAACTCCGAGTGAATGACCGGTAGCGAACCGATGCCCTGGGCCGCAAAGGATGCCACGAAGAACGCCGGAGTGTCGGTGCCGCACGCGCTCGCCGGGCAGGTGCCCGCCGCGCCGACGCCGGCGGGGATGCTGATTCCCCCCCAGCCGTTCGATGCGCGATTGAGGTCTTCATACGCGCTCTCGCGCATGTAGCCGAAGTGCAGATCGTGCGTCACGTTCGTGCCGAGGGTGTAGTTGTACGCGAACTGACCGCTCTTGCGGCCGAATCCGTCGTTGTCCTTGGAGTTGACGCCGTATCCGACGACGCCGCCACCGGCCGGCTGGCCGGGCGTGCAGCTCAGACCACGCGCCGCCGCGTCCGGAGGGCAGATGTAGCCGTACTTGTTGATGAACGGCTGCACGAATGCGTTCTGCGCGGCATTGCCGGCGATCAGCAGAGGAACCGACAGATGGCCGATCTGAGCGAGGTTGGCCAGGTCGAGCTGCGTGCCGAGCGCTGTCGACGGAGTCACGCTGGCGAGATGGTCCGCGCGGCCGAAGCCCGGCTGACTGAAGCTCGTCAGCTTGAACGTCGCATAGCTCTTGTCGTTGATGATCTTCGAGCCTTCGAGGTTGCCGAGTTTCGTGCGGCTCTCGTAACCCGTGCCCGCCGTCGGCGCAGTGCGCGTCGTGAAGGCGAGCTTCGAGGACTCGATCTCGTGCGCGTTGCGATAACTTCCGTTCAGCAGCCACGACTGCGTCGGCGTGTACGTCAGCTTGCCGAATTCCTCGGTGCGAACGTCGCGGTAATTGGGCAAATCTCCATAGAGGTTGGCCGGATTGCCGCGCGATGCATAGGGCCGGTAGTACGAACCGTAGAAGAACAACTGGTCGCGAAGAATCGGTCCGCCGATGTTGACGGTCGTCCAGTTCTTCTTGTTCTGAAACGAGATATTCTGGGTTCCAGCCTGCTTCGCTACGAAATTCGGATTCTGCAGCTGAAATCCAAGCTGACCGGCGAACTTGTTCGTGCCCGACTTGCTGACGGAGTCGATTTGAAATCCGCCGGCGCGATTGAAATCAAGCGCATTCGCTCCGCCGCGCGTGATGTTGACCTGCGCGATGTCATTGATGTTCGGCTGCGCGAGCAGTACGCCGAACAGCGGCATAGTGATGTTCGCGCCGTCGAACAGGTAGACGTTGTCCTGACCGCTGGCGCCGGCGCTCGGACCGCGGACGCTGTCCTGCGTGTATTGGACGCCGGGGACGAGCTTCTGCAGGTCGCCGTAGTTCTGCACGAGCGGAAGAGCCTGGATTTGCTGCTGCGAGATTCCCGCCTGCAACTCCGTCGAAGTCTTGTCGACGAGCGTCGAGTGCGCGGTAACCGTGATGCTTTCCGCGACGCCCTGTACGCCGAGTTTCGCATCGGCGGCGACGTCCTGGGCCAGCAGCACGTCTGCCCGACGCGTTGTCGTCTGCATCCCCGAGAGCGAGAACGTGAGGGTGTACGAGCCCGGCTGCAGAGCCGGCAGGTGGTAATCGCCGGTGGAATTGGTCGTTGTGACACGAGGCTGCGGCAGGGCATTGGAACGGGCTTCAACCGTGACGCCTGGAAGTGCTGAACCGTCGGTGGCTGTCACGCGCCCGTGGATCGCGCCGGTCTGCTGCGCGAACATGGGGATCGCGAAAAGCAGCACGGTCAGCGCAAGCAAAAGACGACTGCGCAAGTACATAGAAAACCTCCTCCTTTTGGACGACTGCGAGAAATTACTCGCGGGATTGTAAACGAAACTGAAACAGTCCACTCACTTCGGGAATCCCGAAGTTTTCTTCTCTCGTGAAGATTTCGTGAGGGAATGACGGAGTGCCTTCGCGAGAAGCCGTGTAAATGGCCGCCAGTCATTCCCGGAGCGGCCACTCGAGCTCACCGAGGAAGCGCTCGTCCTCGCGCCACCGCTCGTGAACGGCCACGTGCAGGTCGAGGAAGACTTTCGCGCCGAGGATCGACTCGAGGTCGAGGCGCGCCTCGGTGCCGATTTTCTTGATCATCTGACCGTTCTTCCCGATCACGATCGGCTTCTGCGTCTCACGCTCCACGACGATCGTCGCCCAGATGCGAATCAGGCCCTTTTGTTCGTCCTCTTCGAAGCGGTCGACGGCGACGGCGGTCGTGTACGGGAGCTCGTCGGAGGTGTGGTGAAGCAACTTCTCGCGGATGAGCTCAGCGGCGTAGAACCGCTCGGGCTGGGTGGTGTAATCGCCAGTCGGAAACAGCGGGGCACCGGGAGGAAGAACCCCGAAGAAGAGCTTCAGCAGGTCGTCGACTCCATCACCGGTGGTCGCGGAGATCGGGACGATCTCGTCGAAGAGTCCGAAGCCGGCGTACTGCTGCATGAGCGGGAGCAGCTGATTTTTCTTCAGCAGGTCGATCTTGTTGAGGAGCGCGAATCGAAGCGGCCGCTGGACAGTGTCATCCTGAGTCGGCGGAGCCGCGGGGCCGGATGGGTGGGGGGAGCGGCGGAGCGCGGCGAAGGACCCCGAGGTTGCCGCGCCGCCCGCCCCACCGGGCTGACGTTCGTGGGGTCCTTCGCCGTCCTCCGCCGCTCCACCCTCCCGACCTTTCCCGCGGCTCCGGCGGCTCCGGATGACACTGCTGCGCTCTGTCGCTTCCTTCTCACTCTGCTCCTTCAGCATCTCGATCACGAACTGGTCGCCTTTCCCGAACGGCTCGGTCACGTCGACCATCAGCGCGACGACATCCGCTTCCGACAGTGCCGACCTCACGTGATCCATCATCCGCACGTTGAGTTTGTGCAGGGGGCGGTGGATGCCGGGCGTGTCCAGAAAGGCGATCTGGCCGCGAGGCTCGTTGAGCAGCCCTACGATCCGGTTGCGCGTCGTTTGCGGCTTCTCCGAGACGATGGACACCTTCTGGCCGAGGATGCGGTTGAGGAGCGTGGACTTGCCGGCGTTAGGCCGGCCGACGAAGGCCACGATGCCGGACTTCTTTTCGTTGGGTTCGGGCATTTCCATTCCCTCGGAGTGCGGACGTCCTCGTCCGCTTCGATCGGACGTCCTCGTCCGATCGTGTCTCTCTTGTTCAATACCGCCGGACGAGACGTCCGGCGGATGCGGACGGGACGTCCGCACTCCGTTCATGAGGCTTCCTGCTCGCTCTCTTCGCGCCAGGCCGGGTCGCGGGAGACTTTCACGCGATAGATCCGGCGCCTGTCGGCGCGGTCGACCTCGAAGCGGAACCCGTTCTTCGTCACGATCGTGCCGACTTTGGGGACTCGTCCCAGGTTCGTGAAGATCAGGCCGGCCACGGTCTCGTAATTCTCGTCGGCGAAACCGGCGCCGAGCTTCTCCTCGAGCATCTCCACCCGGAGCAGGCCGCTGACCAGATAAGAGCCGTCGCCGATGTCCACGATGGTCGGCTCCTCCATTTCGTGCTCGTCGGCGATCTCTCCGACGATCTCCTCGACGACGTCCTCGATCGTGACGATCCCGGCAGTCCCGCCGTATTCGTCGACGACCACCGCGATCTGGATGTGCTCGCTCTGGAACTCGCGGAGCAGTTCCGAGACTTTCTTCGTTTCCGAGACGACGTACGGCGCGCGTAGGACATCAGGCACGGCCTTCTTCTCGCCTTTCAGCACGGCGTCGAAAATGTCCTTGATGTGCACGATGCCGATGATCTGGTCGATGGAGTCCCGGTAGACCGGCAGACGCGAGTACTTCGACTCGCTGAACAGCCGGGCCAGCTCGTCGAGCGATCCCTTCACGTCGAAGGCGCGCACGTCGATGCGCGGGGTCATGATCTCCCGCGCCAGCCGGTCGCCGAAATCGACGATCTGCTGCAACAGCTTCCCTTCGGACGGTTGCAGGATTCCCTCTTCTTCGCCGACGTCGATGTAAGCCTGGACCTCTGCCTCGCTCGGTTCTTCCTCCTGTTCGGCCAGCTCCTCGGCGCGGTCGATGCGCGCGGCCAGACGCCGCAGCGGATACAGCAGCGGCCAGAACGCGTAGTAGAAGAAGTGCGAGATCGGAATGATCCCGCGCAGCATGATCTCGCTGGCCTTTTCCGGAACCAGGGCCAGAACGAACTTCCAGATCATCACCAGCGGCAGCCAGATCGCGATGGCGATCAGCGTGGCATCGAGGAGCGGCCGTTCGCCCTCCACGGCCACGATGGTCGCGCTGACGGCGAGGATCAGCGCGATCTGCAGGAGCGAGCCGCTGACGAGCTGGAAATTCTCCTCGTCGAAACGGCTCCAGCGGCCGTCGGCCGGCTCCTCGGCATCCCCCGCCAGACGGCGAAGCCCCACCGGCCCGAGTTGCTGCGCGAAGTGCCGCGCGGCGTCGAAGATCAGATAGAGGATGCCGCAGATCGCGGCAATTACGAGGGAGGATATGTGCGGGCCGCTACTTCCCATGTCGAATCGTGCGGCGGATTCTATCTGATCTATCCAAGGAACAAGGCGATCAGCGCCGCCGCCATGGAAATCTTCATAACCCCTTCCGAACGGCGATGCAAAGCCATGAAGGCCCGGCGCTCCGGATCGTCATCGCCGAGCGCGGGTTGAAACGCGGCCCGGTGCCGCTCCATGGCCGGCTCGATCCGGACGATCTCCTCCACGACGACCACGGCGAGAAATGCCAGGCTGATCCATCGAATGACGATCCAGCCGCTGGCAGTGTGCGTTTCCCATACGGCGTACCGGATCGCAGCAGCGAGGATGGCCACGGCCACCGCCCCGAGCCTCAGGCGCGCAAAGCGGCGCAGGATCGGCCCGAAGATTCCGCCGGCCTGCTGCCGCGGCAACTGCCGGAAAAGCTCAGGTGCGGTCAGCGCTCCGAGGGCGATGGCGCCGCCGATCCAGAGCGCCAGCGCGAGGTGGTAGGCGAAGCTGACGAGGATGTAGAGAATATTTGGCATCAGGGTGCAACGTTACAGCAAGTGCTGAGGTTCGCTCTCGAGGGCAACGACCATGACCGCCGCAACAATTCTCCTGCTTACCGCGCTGACCCTCCCGACCAATGTGATCGTGCTTCGCTCGGGGCAGCAGATCGAGGTCATCACTGCGCACGAGGAAGACGGGCGCATCGTCTTCCGCACGCCGGGAGGAGCTCTTTATTCGCTGCCGGTCGGTGAAGTCGACCTGACGGCGACGCGCTCCGTCCCGGCCGTCGAAACGCGGCAGCCTGCTCCGGCACCCGCGCCGAAAAAGCTCAAGGCCAGCGACTCCGAACGGAAGAAGCTCATCCAGGACCTCGAGCAGAATCACTCCGGCCAGCCGGCTGCACCGGTGAAGATCGAACCGCTCCCTCCTGCCCCGACGCTGGAGCAGGTCGCCGCTCAGACCGAGGACGAATGGACCTGGCGAAATCGCTCCAGAGCTCTGCGGGAAGCCGTCCAGCAGGCGCGTGAGGACCGCGACCTCCTGGCATCGAAGGCCGATGCGCTGCGCTCGCACATCTCCGGCCTGATCTCGCTCGGCTACAAGCCGAACCAGTTCAGTTACGACACGACCGTCCTTCAGTTCACGCTCGAGCAGATCCCGTACGCGGAGCTGCAGATTACCCGTGCGGAACGGGCCTTCGCCGATTTTCTCGAGGAAGCGCGCCGGCGAGGCATTCAGCCGGGCTGGGTGCGGTGATTGTGAAATTGAAAATTTAAAATTGAAAATTGAAAAGGAGGAGCGGGCATCCTTTTCAATTTTCAATTTCGTGCTCACGGTTCCGGGCCGAACGACTCGCTGATTATCGCCGTCGCGTCGAGGTCGAGATCGTCGAGTGCCTTGCGACAGCGACTCAGGAAGCCGTCGAATCCGGCCGCCATGATCGTGGCACTCAAGACGGTGCGCCGGTTACGCGCGATCAGCGCCTCGATGTTTCCGCTCTCGTGGACGATCGTGCCGCTGCGCGCCAGCGGATCGAAATCGGCAGCGTAGAGAATGTGCCGTCGATCGGGTTCGTACAGCACGGTGATCGCCCGCGGGTCATTCGCCGCCAGCATGTGCAGGACGATGCTGCGAATCGGCGCGATGCCGGTATCGCCGGCCAGGAAAACGACCGGACGGTCGTCCGCGACCGGCAGCAGAAACGCTCCATGCGGACCTTCGATCGAGACTTCCGCGCCGGAATCGAGCCTCTGCAATGCCGCGCCGCCCCTTCCCGCTCCCACCCTGATGCAGAGCTCCAGCGCCTGCGGCCATTCCGGTGCCGACGCGATCGTATAGGCCCGTGACACTCCCTCGGGGAAATGGAAGTTCACCCACTGACCGGGGGCAAATGTGAAATCGTCATGGATGAGCTTGACCGTGAGCTGCACGACGGAAGGTGCGAGCTGCTCGATTCCGGTCACCACTGCGGCGTGGGTCGGCATGTGCCGAAGAGTTTAGCCCTGCGCGTCCTCGATGCGCACGGCCAGGCGCTAGTGGCCTGTATCGGCTGAATTGGTACCACCTGGCTTGGTCTCGACGCCGTGAGCTTCGTTGCGCCTCCTCAGCATAGTCACCGCTATGCCTGCGTCGGCGCGCCTCGCTCACGTCGCCGATCCCGGCGCCACTGGTACCAATTCAACCAATACAGGCCACTAGTACCACATGCCCGATTTTGCGAGTTTCGAAATCTTTTTGAGAATCCGGTCACGCCGCAGTCCGCGCAGCCGGTCCACGTACAGCGTGCCGTTCAGATGATCTGTCTCGTGGCACATGGCGCGGGCCATCAGCCCGTCGCCCCACATCTCCTGTACCTTGCCATGGCGATCCATATAGCGGAGCCTGGCCCTCTGCGGCCGCACGACGACTTCGGTGAAATCCGGAATCGAGAGGCAGCCCTCTTCCTCGGTCAGCTCGCCTTCAGTCTCGACGATCTCGGGATTGAGGCAGACGTAGAGCTCGCCCGGACGCTTGCCGACCGATAGGTCGATCATCATCAGGCGCCTGGAAACGCCGACCTGATTGGCGGCCAGACCGACACCGGGGGCGGCGTACATCGTCTCGACCATGTCGTCGATGAGCTTCTGCAGTGCGTCGTCGAGCTCCGAGATCGGCTCGGTGGGCCGGCGCAGGACGTCGTTGCCGAATTTGACGATGGGAAGGACAGCCAATCGTGATCCTCGCTGCAGCGCCAGGAGAGAGGAATTGAAAATTGAAAAGAGGCCGCCCTGCTTTTTCAATTTTCAATTTTCAATTTTCAATTCGCTCCTACACGCCCTTCTTCTTGAGATTTTCGATCATGGCCTCGACGGTGTGCTTGGCCCGGCGCCTGTAGAAATCGTCGAGAACTTTGCGAATGCCGGGGTACTTCGCCAGCGCATTGTCGAGCTTTTCCTTATCCAGACGCAGCAGCTCGGTGCGTTCGGAAGCGGTGATCGTGGCCGTCCGGGGCTTTCCGGTCAGCACGCTCACCTCTCCGAAGAAATCGCCTTCGCCGAGCATGGCCAGGTAGACCGTCGAGCTCTGGCCTGCGGCGCGTGTAAAGACCTTCACCTCTCCGGAGACGATCAGGTACATCGACGAGCCGGGATCGCCTTCGGAGATGATGACGCTTCCCTGGTCGTGCGATTCGAGATCCATCTCGCGGACGAGGGCCTGCCTCTCTTCTTCCGTCAGGGCTTCGAAGAGGACGCTCTTCGGAACCTTGGGAGTGAAGAGCGGCTCGTTCTTGCCGGCCACCGGATGGGGCGCGTTCGAGCCGACCTGGGCCTGCAGCTTCTCGGCCTTCTTGCGGACGGCGATGGCCTGAACGGTCAGGCCGTTGTCGTCGTAGTAGCGGGCGGTGGCTTCGTATTGCGTGAGGGCATCGCTGCTCATGCCCGCGCCGGCCAGGGCGTCCGCGTATTGAAGACGGATGCGCGGATTGTTCGGGTACTTTTCCTGCTCGCGCTTGAGGAGGGGAACGGCGCGAGCGTACTCGCGTTTTGCAAGGAGCGACGCGCCACTCTCGGTTTCTTCGGCCATGGACTCAGTATTTTATGCGCTTGAGCTCGGTCTTTGCCGAAGCAGCCGGGGACGAGTAGGGATATTTCCGAATCACTTCCTCGAGAGTCTGCCGCGCCAGGACGAGATCGCCGCTCTTCTCCTGCGACAGGGCGATCTTGAACAGGGCGTCAGGAGCCTTGTTCTGATCGGCGAATTCGGTGGTCACCCGCCGGTAGTAGCGCACCGCGTCGGTGTAGTCGCCGGTCTGGTAGTACGTCTCGCCGATCCAGAACAGGGCGTTGTCGGCGAGATCGCCGGAAGGTTCTTCGTCGAACACGCGCTGGAAAGTGCTGCGGGCTTCGGCGATCTTTCCCTGCCCGAAGAGGACGAGGGCGCTGCGATAGGTCTCGGCGATGCGCGCGCTGGCCAGCGGGCCATTCCCGGTTGCCGGAGGCGCTGCCGGCCCGACGGCCGGCGGGGCGGACGAACGGGCCTGGGCCGGAGCGGCGGACGCGGCCACGGCCGACTCGAGCTTGTTGATGCGGTCGTTCAGCACGTCGATGCGCTCGAGCAACTCGGTCATCGACGTCTGCATCTGCGCGAGGCGCGCCTCGGTGTCGGCGCTCGTCTGCGGTGCGGCCGGAGCGGCGGTGATCGTCTCGTCCTGATCGCCGTGCGAGGACGCGCACGCCGCGAACAGGATCGCAAAGACGACGACCGCTACTCTCCTCATGCCGCCTTGCTCTCGCTGAGTTTCTGTTTGGCGCGGCCCGCGTACTCGCTCTTCGGGAATTCGGAGACCACGCGCTCGTAGTACAGGCGGGCCTCACCGTGACGCCCGAGATGATCGAGCGAGTCGGCAAGGTCGTAGAAGACCGCGGCGCGGTCGCTGTAGTTCGGATACTTGTCGATCAGGTAATTGAGTCTCTGCACCGCTGCGAGATAGACGCCCCGCTTCATGTAGAACTTGGCGACGATGTACTCGTGCCTGGCCAGCCGGTCGAACGCTTCCTGCAGCCGCTTCTCCGCCTCGGGGCGCAGGGGACTGCGTGGATAGGCGCGGATCATGTCCTGCAGCTTTTCCACTGCCTCCCGCGTCTTGGTCTGATCGCGGTCGGGCTTGTCCATCTGCTTGAACGAAACCATGGCGATCTGCAGCATCGCGTAGTCGCCGTTCTCCGTTCCTGGATATCGGTTGATGAAATCACGGTACTTGTACTGCGCCTCGACCAGGTTCACCGGATCGCCCTGCATGAAGTACGTGTCGGCAATGCGCAGAAGACTGCGGCGGCCGAGCGCGTCATTCGGATAGGTCTCGTAGACGTCCTGGTAATACACACGCGCTTTCGCCCACTTCTTCTTGGCGTACCACTGCTCGCCGCGATCGAAGAGTTGCTCCTTGGTCAGCTTGGCGAACTCGGGATTGACGACCGGGCGGTAACTCCGCGGGCCATGATGGCAGCCCATCGCGATCAGGATGACGGCGGCGACGGCCGCCAGGGTGATTCGGAATCGATTCAATCTTCCTCCAGGAAACGTGCACTGTTCGAGCGGGCCTCACCCGGCCACGGCAGGCCGGGAACAGCTGAAAGAACTGCGGTCCGCGGTCCGCGGTCGGCAGTCTCTCTCATGCCCGCAGACCCGTAACAGCGCTTCGGATCGACTGCATTGCAGCGGATCGGTCGTTTTTGCCGAAAACGGCCGAACCGGCGACCAGAATCGTTGCGCCCGCGCCGACAACGAGCGGTGCCGTCCGGGCGTCCACCCCACCGTCGACCTCGATTTCCACTGCCAGGCCGCGATCCGTGATCATCCGTGAGATTTGACGGATCTTCGGCACCACAGGTTCGAGGAACGTCTGGCCGCCGAAGCCGGGATTGACGGTCATCACCAGCACGTAATCGCAGAACTCCAGGGCGGTCGTCAGCGATTCGGCCGGGGTGGCGGGATTGATGGCCACGCCCGCGAGCGCCCCGCCGTCACGAATCAGTTGCAGTGCGCGCTGAAGATGTGCCTCTGCCTCGAAATGCACGGAGATCATGTTCGCGCCGGCCTCGAGGAACGCCGCGATGTATTGCTGCGGGTTCGAGATCATGAGATGGCAGTCGAACCGAAGCCGGCTGTGCGCCCGGCAGGCCTTCACGATCATCGGCCCGATGGTGATGTTCGGGACGAAGTGGCCGTCCATGACGTCGAGGTGCAGCAGGTCCGCGCCCGACTCGACGGCGCGCAGCTCATCGGCCAGCATCGAGAAATCGGCCGACAGGAGCGAGGGTGCGATCTTCACGTTCATGATTCTCTCGACTCAGACCACAGACCACGGACCGCAGACCGCGGACCGCAGTTGAACGCGTGACGGGACAGCGTGATCGCCAGCGCTTTCGGCGCGAATCTCGGACTCCGCCGCTGTGGTCCGTGGTCCGTGGTCTGTGGTCTGTGGTCTGCGGTCTCAAAGTTCACTGTGTGGTCGTCCTTGGGCCGAGGACGGGCTGCGGAGGTGGCGGCTGCTCGGTGATGCTCGTCCCCTCCTGCTTGCTCACCACTACCGAAACGGCATCGCGCGCACTCACCGGTGAGCCGCGCGTCGGGAACTGGCGAATGATTATGCCATCCGCAATCCCGGGATATTCCTCGAACTTCACCGTCGAGATCTTCAGGCCGTGCCCTTCGAGATACGGGCGCACCTGGTCGAGCGAATGGTCGATCAGGTCGGGCATCA
Organism: Acidobacteriota bacterium; assembly: GCA_021781455.1. Taxonomy (GTDB): domain Bacteria; phylum Acidobacteriota; class Thermoanaerobaculia; order Gp7-AA8; family Gp7-AA8; genus JAJXWV01. The sequence goes on from JAJXWV010000045.1 coordinate 36,707, forward strand.
CGTACGCCGGCGGTTGCGGCGGCGTGGATATCAGTAACGAGATCGGCGTCTGCGCCGCCACCACCGTGCCGATCGGAGGATCCGCGGCGACAATCCGCTCTCGCGGCGCCGGGACGGGCGCCTGCCCGCCGCCATTCGCGTTCAGCGTCTCCGCAGCGGGCATGGCCGACTGGACCGAGGCCGGCACTTCGGCGTACGCGAGACTCCCGATTCGAAGGTTGGACTGCGAGAGCCGGAGGACGGCGGTGCCGCTCGACTGACCCCGCAGGTCGGGAACGTGGAGCACGAGCGGCCCGTCGCTCAACCCGACGATGATGTTCGTCCCGCGTTTGATGAGGTTCGTGGCACCTGGGGTCCTGTTCTGCCAGGCCACGTGGTCGGCCGGCACCTTGTCGGAGTTGCGGCGCATCTTGGGGTCGACCTTGAGCGCGACACCGAGGTCCGAGCAGGTAGCACGCGCGTCGGCCAGCGATTTTCCGATCAGGTTCGGAGTGGGCAGCGACTTGCCGCGCACGAAGAAGTTGAACCAGAAATACGTGCTGCCCGCAAAGGCAATGACGACGATGGCGACGAACAGCAGGTTATCGAAGCATCCCCGTTTCATTACCTTTCGGCTCGCTCGCTTTTCTGGCGCTCAGCGCGGTATTCGGCTTCGTCGTACTTGCGTTCCTTGCCACGCACGACGTACAGCGGGATCAGCGCTTCCTTCCAGACGTCCTCGACCCGCTCAGCGAAGAGGAATCGCAGCTCGCTGCGGATCTCCTCGGGTACTTCGGTGAGGTCCCTGCGATTCCCTTCCGGCAGGATAACGGTCTTGACGTTGGCGCGGTGCGCGGCCATCACTTTTTCCTTGATTCCGCCCACCGACAGAACCTTACCACGAAGCGTGATCTCGCCCGTCATGGCCACGTCGTGCCGCACCGGACGCTCCCCCATCACCGAGGCGATGCAGGTGGCGATGGCCACGCCGGCGGACGGCCCGTCCTTCGGAATGGCTCCGGCCGGAAAGTGAATGTGGATGTCGTAGTCGCTGAACAGGCGGTCCTGGATGTCGAGCTCACCGGCCTTGGAGCGGACGTACGAATAGGCCGCCGAGACCGACTCGCGCATGACTTCGCCCAGCTGTCCGGTGACGGTGGTTCGGCCGCTGCCGGTCATGCGCGTCGCTTCGATGAACATGATCTCCCCGCCGAACGAGGTCCAGGCCAGGCCGGTCGACACCCCGATTTCCGGTGTCCGTTCCGCGAACTCGTGCTCGAACGACGGGAGGCCGAGGTAAGGCTCGATGTCCGCCACGTCGACCTTGAAGTGCTCCTCCGCAGCGTCGCCTGCTGCGACTTTCCGGGCGATCTTCCGCAGGATGGTGGCCAGCTTCCGCTCCAGATTGCGCACTCCCGCTTCCGCGGTGTAGTCGCGAAGGGTGGTCATGATGGCCTCGTCGGTCATCTCGACCTGCGCCGGTTCCAGGCCGTGGTCGATGAGCAACTGCGGGATCAGGTGCTTCCTGGCGATCTGCAGCTTCTCCCTTTCGGTGTAGCCCGAGAGACGGATCACTTCCATGCGGTCGCGCAACGGCCCGGGTATGGTGTCGAGCACGTTGGCCGTGCAGATGAACAGCGTGTGCGAGAGGTCGTAGGGAATCTCCAAATAGCGGTCGACGAAGGCGTGGTTCTGCTTCGGATCGAGCACTTCGAGGAGGGCCGAGGCGGGGTCGCCGCGGAAGTCTTTGCCGATCTTGTCGATCTCGTCGATCATGATCAGCGGGTTGTTCACGCCGACCTGGGTGTAGCTCTGGATCATTTTTCCGGGCATCGCGCCGATGTAGGTCTTGCGGTGGCCGCGGATCTCCGATTCGTCGGTCACGCCGCCGACGGCCATGCGCACGAACTTGCGGCCAAGGGCGTCGGCAATCGCCGCGCCTAACGAGGTCTTCCCCACCCCCGGCGGCCCGACGAAGCAGAGGATCGGTCCCTTGAGGTCGCCCTTCAGCTTCAGCACCGCCAGGAACTCGAGGACGCGCTCCTTGACCTTCTCCAGGCCGGCGTGGCGGTCGTCGAGAATCTCCTCGGCGCGTTTGAGATCGAGCTGGTCTTCCGTCTTCTCCGTCCAGGGCACCTGCAGAACCGTGTCGAGATGCCCCTTCAGGACCGCATAGTCCGAAGACGACGGCGAGAGCTGGCCCATGCGGGTCACCTCGCGCCGCAGCTGCTGCTTGAAGTCTTCCGATAGTGGGAGAGCCTCGACGCGGTCGCGATAGGTGTCGGCCTCGCGTTCCGAGGCGTTGTTGTCGCCCAGCTCGTCCTGGATGATGCGCAGCTGCTCGCGGAGATAGCTCTCGCGGTCGCGGCGGTCGATCGAGGTCTGGATCTGACGCTGCAGCTCGCGGTCGACCGTGGCTTTGCCGAGGTCGCGCTGAATCCAGTCGATGAGCAGCTCGATCCGCTCGACGGGGTTCACCGTCTCGAGCAGAAGCTGCTTCTCCTCGAGCGGAACGTTGACGAACGACGACAGGAGATCGGCGAAGGTGTCCGGGCCTTCGCTCATGTTCATGCGCACGATGTTCAGGAGCTCGTTCGAATACTTGGCATCGCTCTCCACGAGCTTCTCGAAGAGCGACAGAGCTCTGTTCATCAGCTGGTCGGTCTTGATGCTCTTGGCAATCGGGCGGGGCGCCACTTCGCGGAGGCGCGCTTCGAAGTAAGGGTCGCTCTGCAGCATCTGCACGAGCTCGACGCGCTGGCGGCCCTGCAGGAAGAGCTGGTAACGGTCCGAGGACAGCGGCAGGCGCTGCACGATGGCGGCGAGCACGCCGATGTTGGCCAGATCGGCCGGCCGCGGATTCTCCTTGTCCCCGCTCTTCTGGCAGAAGGCGGCGATCAGGTTCTGATCATCGGGGAGGCCCTTCAGCAGGCGCACGTTGCGGTCGATGCCGACCTGCAGCGACAACACGCCGCCGGGAAAAAGCACCGACGAGACCAGCGGGATCACCGGCAGACGCGTCGGGACTTCGACGTCCAGCCAGTCCGAAGAATCGGGCGATTTGTTAGGTTTGGTTTGGGCCATCACTTTTCCAGCCAGAATCCGATTCGCAAAGAACGACAAGCGGATTTCGGACCCGCGTGTTCCCGCAACCGCCGTGCGCGCCGTGCATCCTCATGCCGCCGCACCTCGATCTCACGGGCATGCGAATTGTAGAAAATGCCGTGAGGTGGAACAATCATCCCCGGGGCGACTGCAAACTCAATGAACGACGCGGGGGCGCCGGATGTCGTGTCCGATACGAACCTGAAGCGGGCAGATCTGCACTGCCACAGCCGCTTCTCGGTGTTCAAGTACTTCCGCCGCGCCAATACTCGCGACTGCTACAACGCTCCCGAGGACGTCTATCGCATCGCCAAGGAGAGAGGCATGACCTATGTGACTCTCACCGACCACGATTCGATCGACGGCGCGCTCTATCTCCTCAACAAGTACCCGGAAATGACCGATTTCTTCATCGGTGAAGAAGTCGAAACCTACTTCCCCGAGACCGGCCAGCGCATTCACGTCGGTGTGTGGGGCCTCGACGAGGAGCAGCATCGGGAGATCCAGCGCCTGCGGCCCAATATCCGGGAGCTCGTCCCCTACATGAAGATTCAGCGACTCATCTTCGGGGTCAACCACCTCTTCCAGAACTACAGGATGAAGAACGTGGCCGGCCGGTACATCTCCGAGCTGATCGACATGTTCGACGTTTTTGAAGTGCTGAACGGGGCCATGGCCTCGTTCCACAACAAGATGGTCCAGCAGCTCGTGGCGCATGTTCGCGAGGAGCACGGCCGGACCGTGTCCATGGTTGGCGGCTCGGACGCCCACACGCTCAAGCACGTGGCCAAGGTCCACACCGTGGCCAAAGGCGAGACGCATGCGGAGTTCCTGGAGAACGTCCGTACCGGGGAGTGCTTCGCCTGGGGCTCGGAGATGCGCTTCCGCGAGCTCGTGGCCGACATCTATCTGCTGACGATCGCGTACAACAGCGAGGCCCGCCACGACTTGATGTCCAATGAGTACAGCGCCGTCGACAAGACCATCCAGCTGGCCGGGCGTCTGGCCTCGATTCCCACGGCCATCTCCGGAATCCCCGCCGCCATCACCTCGCTGAACTACCTCAAGCAGATCGTGGTGACGAAGGGGATCTCCATGCGCTTCGCCCGCCTGGTCGAAGAGATCCGGCCGGTTCTCGGTCCGAGCGACGAGCCCTAGACCAGAGCGCAGAGGGCAGATCGCAGGTGGGGTCAGCGCGAGCGACCTGACTCGCGTAGGGACGCGCAGCAGCGCGTCCGCAACTCCGGGGTCGCTTCATGACCAGTGCGCAAAAATGTCAGAAGGCACCGCCTTGCCTGCGCTCTGCGATCTGCCCTCTGCGATCTGTAAGCGCTCTAGAAATTGACGGCCAGGCCGCCGACGTACTTGCGCGACGCGCCGTTGGGCTCGAGCGTGTCGAGCAGGTAGGGCGAGTTCTCCGCCCGGGCCACTTCGACGCCGAGCAGGACCTTCAGATCGAGCGGCAGATGAAGTGACTGCGCCATGCGCACGTTCACGCGCTCGCTGCGATAGTCGGCGTGGGCGGCCTGCGGCTGGTCGATGCCGCGGTACGAGATGATGAGCGAGGTACCAGTGGGGAAGAAGATCGACTGCACGTCGCCGGTGATGTAGACCTTGGCGGCGCCGCCGTGCGAAGGTGTGGCTTCTCCTGCGCTCGTGGAGACGTCGATGGCGACCTTGTTGCCGAGATCCCTGCGGTAGGAGATGCGCAGATCGCGGCGGATGTCTCCGGAATCGATGTACAGGCCGTCCCAGAACTGCTCGGTCCCGTCGCTGACCACCATGCGCAGCGGCGACTCGACCGCTGTGACCGTGGCGATCGCTGACAGGTGGCTCGCGTTCTCATCGCCCGAGATGATGCCGAACGAATACGTGTAGCGCGGCAGGACGCGGCCGTCCTCGGACCAGATCACGACGCTCGGCAGCGAAGAAACATCTCGCGACGAGTCCATGACCTTGTACATTCCGGTGGCCACGAGCGCGCTGTCCTTCCCGAACTTCCACTCCGCGCCGGTTCGGGGCGCCAGTTCCGTGCCGGTCAGCCCCACGCGGCTGGAGACACCGTATCGGAGCAGCAGTTCCGGCAGGACGCCGTAGGAGCCGGTGGTGGTGAAGTCCGCAGTCCTCTGCAGGGCCTGCGGAGCGCCGCGCACGTTCTCCTGCGTCACGCGCAGCGACACGCCGAGATCGCTGTGCCGCGTCTGCATCAGCGTCGTTCCGCCGGCCACCTCGATCAGGTCGGATCCGTTCGGAACCGAGGCGAAGAGGTTTTCCTGCGCGAAGTAGCGAACGTGGAAATTCGCGTTCCCATGCTGCCACTCGAAGTTGTGCGAGCGGACGTCTGCTTCGGCAGTCTGGGGCGAGTCGCTGCGCAGGCGCCAGAAGCTCTTCGTCGACGCGAGCCGGTAGGCGTCGTTATCGGCCGAGCGGAGCTCCATCGACATGACGCTCGACTGCGCCGCCGTTGTCCCGAACGATCCCCCGTTGGAGTCGGTCGGATCGTCAATCCGGTGAATGTTGCCCCGAACGCCGAGCTGCCAGCTGTCGGTGAGCCGGCTCTGCACACCCACGCTCGTCTGGGCCGACATCGGAGTGTCGGGTTGATCGCCCACGGCGGTCATCGACACCATCTGCCCGCGCAGGCGCGGCAGGCGGTAATCCGGCAATGACGAAGCCGCGAGCACCATGTCCACTTCGTGCAGGATGTCGGGCGGGAGCGAGGCGCGGATCTCCCACATCTCGTCGTTCGAGCTCGTGCCGGCCTTCTTCTCGTTCTGCATCGACAGCTTGACGTGCTGCAACGCCTTGCCGGGAACGACCGTAGCGATGGCCGGCTTCAGCCCCTGCTTGACGGCAATGACCTTGTAGACACCGGCCGGCATGGACGGCAGTTTGAAGCTGCCATCGAGCGAGGTGTAGGTCTGAATGGCTCCGAGGTCCTGGAGATTGAGGGCAATGACCAGCGCGTTGGCGACCGGCCGTGCTGCGTTCGTCACGCTCCCGAAGATCTGGAGTACCGGAGGGACGACCGTCAGATCCGCGATCGCGGAGGGCGCGAGCGCCGCGAAGAGGCTTGTGAGCGCGACAGCAGCAAATCGGCGCATATCCTCCTCTTTTTTACAGACGCAGCGAGTCTACCACCATGGGAGTCGAAACATGACGAGGCGGGCGGGTTCTTCCCAGGGTAGCGGGTAGCGGGTAGGGACGCAGTCCGAGGTACGATCGGTTCCCCCACACTGTTCGAGGTCTCTTCTTCCGCGGCTGTCCGATCGCACCAGACATTGGATGGCCAAGAGTACTTTTCGTGAACTTGTCGCGTGGCAGAAAGCGATGAGGCTGGCAGCAGGCGTTTACGATGCCACGGCTTCGTTTCCACGCGCAGAGGTCTTTGGGATCACGCAGCAACTGCGGCGGGCAGCCGCGTCCGTTCCCAGCAATATTGCTGAGGGAAGAGGTCACGGCAGCGCCCGCGATTACAGACGATTTCTCTACAACGCTCGTGGATCGCTCTTCGAACTGCAGACCCAGCTGCTTCTTGCCAAGGACTTGCACTACCTCGCTGATTCGAGGTGTGAAGGATTGGTGAATGCCACCGAAGAAGTGATCCGCATTGTGAACGGACTCATCCATTATCTCGAGCGGGCTCTTACGGGATAACCTCCCCTACCCGCTACCCGCTACCCGCTACCCGCTTCGTTCATCCCCTGACGCGGTGGACGCGCAGGAGATTCGTCTTCGCCCGCTGGTAAATGGGTGAGCCCATCAGGATCACGAGGCGGTCGCCGGCGCGGACGATCTCCTTCTGCAGCAGGTATTCGTCGACTCGTTCCACGATCTGCTCGTGGAACTCGCCCGCGTCGCGCAGGACGTATGGCTGAACACCCCAGAGGATGTTCATCCGGCGGGCCACCCAGCTCGAAGGAGTCAGAGCGATGATGGGTGCGTGCGGCCGGAACTTCGACATCAGCTTCGCCGCGAAGCCGCTCTGGGTGAACACGACGATGTACTTCGCGTTGATCCCTTCCGCGGCGTAGTTCGCGGCTCCCGCGAGCGCGTCCGTGATCTCGTCGGAGATGCTCGTCTTCTCGAAGGGCAGCTGCTGGCGCGCGCTGTAAATCGATCCGTCCTGCTCGGCGGCCGTGATGATGCGCGCCATCATCTGCACCGATTCCACCGGGTACTTGCCCGATGCGGTTTCGGCGGAAAGCATCACCGCGTCTGATCCGTCGAAGATCGCATTGGCGACGTCCGATGCTTCCGCGCGTGTGGGGCGGGCATTGGTGGTCATCGACTCGAGCATCTGCGTGGCGGTGATGGCGAAGCGTCCCCAGCGGCTCGATTGCGTGATGATCCGCTTCTGCACCATGGGCACGGCCTCGGGCGGCATCTCCACGCCGAGGTCGCCCCGCGCCACCATGACCCCATCGCTGACCGAGAGGATGTCGGTGAGGTTGTCGATGGCCTGCGGCTTCTCGAGCTTGGCGATGACGTTGATCTCCTCCGCACCGAGGGAGGCCAGCAGTTCCCGCAGCTCTTCGATGTCCGTGCGGCGGCGCACGAAGGACGCCGCGATGTAGTCGAGCTTCTGCTCGGCGGCGAAGGCCACGTCACCGCGGTCCTTCTCCGTGATGGCCGGGATGCTCAGCTCCGAATCGGGGAAATTCATCCCCTTCTTCGAGGAGATCGGACCGCCATGGATGACGCGCGTGTGCACGCGGTTGCCGTCGACGGCCGTGACCACGAGCTCGACCAGGCCGTCGTTGATCAGGATCCGATGACCGATCTGCACTTCGCGCGGCAGCGCGGTGAACGGAGTGGAGACCCGCACCACGTTTCCGAGAATCGGTTCCGTGGTGATCTCCAAGGACGCGCCGTTCTGAAGGTAGATCACCCCTTCGACGTCGCCGATGCGAATCTTCGGACCCTGGATGTCGCCGACAATCGGCACGTAGCGGCCCAGGTCCATCGAGGCCTGGCGGATCGTCGAGATCAGCTTCTTCTTCTCGTCCTGGGTTCCGTGGGAGAAATTCAGGCGAAAAACGTCCACGCCCGATTTGAGCAGGCTGAAGATCGTGTCTGCGTTGCTGCAGGCCGGGCCGAGGGTGGCAACTATCTTTGTACGGCGCATACGAAGTGCTGAGTCCTGAGTCCTGAGTCCTGAGTCGAAGCGCGGAGACCCTGCGATGCCACTCAGGACTCAGCACTCAGCACTCAGCACTCAGCACTCAGCACTGCCTATGACGCGGCCAGCGCCGGCTGCAATGTCCGCCCCACGACCTGTCCGATGGCATCGCACTCGCGGACGAGCTGCGCGAAATCCTCCGGGAGGATGGCCTGGGGGCCGTCGGAGAGCGCCTCTTCCGGCTTGTGGTGAACCTCGATCAAGACTCCGTCGCATCCGACGGCGATGGCCGCACGCGACATCGGAAGGACCTTGTTGCGCTTGCCGGTGCCATGGCTCGGGTCGACCAGAACGGGCAGGTGGCTGGTGCGCTTGATGGCCGGGACGATGGAGAGGTCGAGGGTGTTGCGCGTGTGATCGGCGAACGTACGCACCCCGCGCTCGCACAGGATGACCGCGTAATTGCCCTCGGACATGACGTACTCGGCCGAGAGCAGCAGTTCCTCGAGCGTGGCCGACATGCCCCGCTTGAGCAGCACAGGAGTGCGGGTGCGGCCGGCGGCCTTCAGCAGCGCGAAGTTCTGCATGTTGCGGGCGCCGATCTGAATGCAGTCGGCATACTGAACGACGAGCTTCAGCGACCCCTCGTCGATCGCCTCGGTGATGATCGGCAGGTCGAATTCCTCGCGAACGCGGGCCAGGATCTCGAGGCCACGCTCGCCGAGCCCCTGGAACGAATACGGTGAGGTTCGCGGCTTGTAGGCACCGCCCCGGAGCAGCTGTCCTCCGGCCCGCTTGATGCCCTGGGCAATCGTGCGCGTCTGATCGAGCGATTCCACGGCGCAGGGACCGCCGATGACCACGATTCCTCTTCCACCGACATCCACACCGCCGACACTGACAATCGTGTCGTCCGGCTTGGCCTCGCGGCTGACGAGCTTGTACCCATGGGAGACCCGGATGACTTCCTTGACGCCCGGAAAATTCTCGAGCACTTCAGGATCGGCGGTGCGCTGGGCGCCGGTGATCCCGATGGCGGTGCGGTTCGCGCCGGGAATCGGGTGAGCCTTCAGCCCCATCTTCTCGATGTGGCGGACGACCGCTTCAATCTGTTCCGGCCTCGCGCCGGCATCCATGACAACAAGCATTGGGGGTCCTCGGGAATGCGCGAAGCGGGCAGGGGGGAGCGGGCAGGAAACCCCTGCCCGCTGCCCGCTGCACGCTGCCCGCGTCGTTTGCGGAATCGGCGTCCGTCAGGAGTCGTTTCCGGAGGTCAGTATAATCGACCATTCGAGTGTGAGATTCCGGAGCCCCCGATGAGAAAAGAGCTGAGACTCTCCCTGACACTGGCCGCCGTCGCCGCGTTCTTCTGCGCGAACGCCTTCGCCACCTATATCGTCGCCCTCAAGACCGGCGCGAGCTATAAGGCCAAGGCCAAGTGGACCGTCAAAGGCGGCAAGGCCTATGTCTCCCTGGAAAGCGGCGAGACGCTCGAGCTCGATCCTTCGCTCATCGACGAGGCCCGTTCCGAGCAGATGACCCGATCGGGGCTCGGCGACGCCCGCATCATCGCTGTCGGAACGAGTGACACCGCGCCGGTGAAGCAACAGCCCTCGCTCGGCTCCACGATCCGCCTTCGCAAGCTGCCGCCCACTCAGGCCGTTCCGGCGGCGCCTGCCACGACTACGACCGCTCCGTCCCCCGACGTTCCTGCAAGCGGAAACCTGCTCGGTCAGGACGTCGTCGAAAAGTTCGCGCGTGCCTACGAGAACGTCGGGCTGTTCGAGCAGAAGCTGACGGCCACCGGTCCCCACTCGCTGCGTGCCGAGCTCACGGCCGACAGCGAGGACAAAGTCTTCAACGCCATTTCGGCCACATCGTTCCTGATGGTGCGCAACGCCGGCGTCCCGGGCGCGCAGATCGACATGGTCGAGCTGTTCATGAAGACGACCACCGGCGGATCGTCAGGGCGTTTTCAGATGTCGCAGGACGACGCCCAGGCTCTCGACTCGAAGAAGATCTCGCAGCAGGACTACTTCGTGCGCCGCGTGATTTACTGACGAGCGGGCCCTGCGCTGCACGTGTCATTTCAGCACGTCTGCGCGTGCCGGTCTGCCGTAGATCGAGGCGTAGCGGAAGTGGTGCACGTCGGTGTCGACCACTGAGGCCTCCCCTGCTGCAAACACGAATGGTTGCACGGGCGCCTCGATCAGCCTGAGCTCATCCGGTGCATTGGCGAACCGGACGTTCACGACCTCCGGCACGCCGATGTTGTACAGCCGCGTGACGCGCAGCCTGCCGTCGACGAAGCCGCCGAAGTCGTAGGCGTTCGCGCGCTCGGGACGCCGCACCACGATGGCGATCCCGCTCGTGTCGCGAATCTCCGGCAACGCCGTCTTCAGCCACGTCGACGACTGCGGCTCGATCGCTTTCGTCGGCAGGGTCTCCAGCGGCCGCTCGACCGGTTTCAGGTAGTTCCAGCGGCCGATCGGCGGCTGGCCGACGATGGCCGGCCGCTCTGTGACCGCCGGATCGCGCAGAATCAGGCCGGGTGTCCATTTCCGGACGATGTGCCAGGCACCATCGGTGACGATGAAGTTCTCCACTTCCGGCGAAAGGTCGACTGCGGCGATGACTCCGCCCACGCTTTTCGTGCTGCGGACGGCGATGACGATGCGGTTCCCGTGATCTCTGGCCAGCGCGGTCACGTCGTAGACATCGAGGAGGCTGTTCTCGCCGGTCCGGCGGCCGCCGATCTCCCGCCCGTTGAAGGTGAGTGTGTACTCCGGATCGGCGCTGACTTTGACATGCGTGTAGTAACGGTTAGGCGGCAGGTCGAAATCGCGGGTGGCGAAGAAGACCACCGGGTCGTTGAGGCTGATGTCGACGGGCGCCCAGATCCATGCCGCCCGCCCGGTGACGTCGAAGAACTTGTGCGAATAGAGAAGGTTCAGCCGCGTGAACGCGGCGATGAAGAGGAAACCGAGGACGACCACGATTGTGATACGCCACAGCAGTGCGCGGTCGGACGCGGGCAGCGGGTAGCGGGCAGCGGGCAGGGGCCACACATCGGGTCTGGTGCTCGAATCGCTGTCCATCGGAGCGAATTGTAAGTGAGCGTCAACGTCTCCGCCCGGCTTCCTGCCCACGGCCCGCTAGAATGCGCGCATGAGC
>JAJXWV010000082.1 GCA_021781455.1 Acidobacteriota bacterium
GGTCTCGACGCCGTGAGCTTCGTTGCGCCTCCTCAGCATAGTCACCGCTATGCCTGCGTCGGCGCGCCTCGCTCACGTCGCCGATCCCGGCGCCACTGGTACCAATTCAACCAATACAGGCCACTAGGCCCCCGTCACTCTGAGCCGGCTCAGAGTGACGGGGACACGGCTCGCAATTCGTGATCACGAGACCGGTCGGCTGTTCCAGTTATCATTCGCGCGCCATGCAGCATCAGACAGCATTCGTGTTCCCCGGCCAGGGAAGCCAGTACGCCGGGATGGGAAAAGACGTCGCTGGAAAGTATCCGGCGGCGAAGAAGGTCTTCGACGACATCGACGCGGAGCTCGGCTACTCGATCTCGAAACTCTGTTTTGAAGGTCCCGAGGAGCAGCTCAAGCTCACCGAGAACACGCAGCCGGCGATCCTGGCGGTGTCCTCGGCGATTCACGCGGTGCTCGAGGAGCGAGGCGCCGCCCGCCGCGACCTCGTGGCCGGGCACTCGCTGGGCGAGTACAGCGCGATCGTCAGCGACGGCGGCCTCGAGCCGGCCGAGGCCGCGCACATCGTGCACTTGCGGGGGAAGTTCATGCAGGAGGCCGTGCCGGTCGGCAGCGGCGCCATGGCCGCGCTGATCGGACCCACGGTCGAGGACGCGCGCGCCATCTGCGAGGAGGCTGCGCAGGGCGAAGTGGTCTCGGTCGCGAACATCAACGCCCCGGGCCAGATCGTCATCGCTGGAACGAAGTCCGCAGTCGATCGCGCCATCGACGTGGCCAAGAAGCGCGGCGTGCGGCGGGCCTTGCTGCTGCCGGTCTCCGCGCCCTTCCACTGTGCGCTGATGAAACCGGCGGAAGAGCGGTTGCGTCCGGTGCTCGAATCGGCCCCCCTGAAAGACCTCTGGGTCTCGCTGGTGTCGAACGTCGACGCTTCTCCGATCGGAACCGCCACGGCCATGCGCAATGCCCTGCTGCGGCAGGTGGCTTCGCCGGTGCGGTGGGTCGAGTCGGTGCAGCGGATGATCTCGATGGGCGTCCGCCGCTTCGTGGAAGTCGGACCCGGAAGCGTGCTGACGGGTCTGATCAAGCGAATCGATCCTGGCGTCGAATTGATCAATGTCTCCGACGTGGCTTCGATCGAGGCGTACCTCGGCAAGCTCGGGACGGGAGACGGAACAGAGGCCATCCAATGAAAGTCGACCTGACCGGGAAGACAGCTCTCGTCACCGGCGCCTCGCGCGGCATCGGCGAAGCGATCGCGCGCCGTCTCGCCGAGAGCGGAGCGCACGTGCTCTGCGCGGCGCGGACGAAGGCGCGGGTCGCCGAGGTCGCCGCTGCAATTTCGAACAGCGGCTTCAGGGCCACGGGAGTGGTGCTCGACATCACCGGCCCCGATGTGCGGGAGCGGGTGAAAGCGCTTCTCGCCGAGCAGCCGATCGACATCCTGGTGAACAACGCCGGGATCACCGAGGACGACCTGTTCATCCGCATGAAGCCGGAGGCGTGGAACGACGTCATCCGCACGAATCTCGACTCCGCTTTTCACATCACGCAGGAAGTGGTGAAGAAGATGATCCGGGCGCGCTGGGGACGGGTCATCAACATTTCTTCGGTCGTCGGACTGATGGGCAACGCCGGGCAGACGAATTACGCGGCCTCGAAGGCGGCGCTGATCGGGTTTACGAAGGCACTGGCGCTGGAGATCGGATCCCGCAACGTCACAGTGAACGCCGTTGCGCCGGGATTCATCGCCACGGCCATGACCGACATGATGACGGCGGAAGCGCGGGAAGCGCTCGAGAACCGGATCGCTCTCAAACGCCTCGGCACGCCTGATGACGTGGCCTGGTCGGTGGCCTTTCTCGCTTCCGAGCAGGCGGGCTACATCACCGGGACGGTGCTGAACGTGAGCGGCGGCTTGTACACGTAAGGCGTAGGGACGCGCAGCAGCGCGTCCCTACCTCATCGCCGCAGCGCACCGAACACCGCGGCGAATGCGTGCCTCAAGCTGCTCACCCTGTCGCTCATCGCAGAATCGACCAGCACGAGGTCGTACTCCGGGCCATAGAAGGTCTCGGTGTCGCGGGCGTAACCGAGAAAGCGTTTCCGGCTGAGAAACAGCTGCGACTTATGACAGGCGATGGCGGCGCGCTTTCGCTCCTGCTCTTCGGCAGTCAGGTGAATCGTGAAGAGCATACGCGTCGTCGGCGGAGTGCCATGGACGAGATAGGTGGCGATGGGAACGGTCCCGCCGACCACGCGGTGGGTGAAGTACGAAGAGGCGCGATGGTCTGTGTGGACGTCGAAATGCGAAGGTGCGACGACCAGCGAAGGCCGGAACTCCGCGACATGTGCGGCGATCTGGTCGAGAAGCGCTGAGTCGCCGCGGCGCGCCAGTTCCGACAGGTGCTGATCGGGAAAGCCGAGAAAGAACGAGCACGTCGCTCCGGCGCCGATGCGATCGAGCGCGCACTCCGCCTCGCCTTTGCGCAGCCGCGCCCAGTCGGCACGGTCAGCGGCGGTGATGCGCCACTTCCGCAGCATGGCCCGTTGCGGCCACTCGTTTTTCTCTCCGCCGGTGACGAAGAGGACGCGCAACGCCCCGCCTGCGGCAATGGTGCGTTGGATGAGCCCACCTGCGCCGATCACGTCGTCATCCGGGTGGGTGGCGATGACCAGCACACGGGTGAGGTCGGGTGTCTCCATCAGAAATCGCGGTCCCGCAGATGGAATGGCGAGAAGCCGCGCTCGAACGCCGGTGCCCAGAGACAGGCCACGCGTTCGGGCACGGCCGGCTCGAACCGATGAGAGCCGGCTGACAGCTCCCGCGCTCCGGTGTACGGCGTGCCGTCGAGCATGCCGCGACTCTCACCGTCCTTGTCGAGCATCACGTACCGTCCGGGAATGGCAATGTCGAAGGAACCGTCCCGGCGGATCCACTGGCCCGAGGCGCGCAGGCGGCCGAGGTCCAAAAAGTTTTCGTTGAGGAACATGCGCGAACGGGGCGGGAAGGACGCTCCGTCGGCCTGGGCGACGTGACAGCGAGCGGCCACGACCGACTCGGCCACGCGGTCGGGCAGCAGCCCGTCGCGAATCGCGGCCCGCGTGATCGTCTCGAAGATGTAGTAGTAGGGCCGGCGCCGGTAGATCGTCTCGCCCTTCAGATCCATCAGCGTTTCGCCGGGACGCGTCAGCCGCAGCACCTGGTTCATCATCGTGATGTCTTCGGCTGTGCTCTGCAGAAACCACGAGGCGCCATAGCCGACGGCAAGGATAAATACCACGGCCAGCGCGACAAAAGAGGTCAGGAGCTGCCACGAGGCGCGGGCATGGCCGATGAGGAACGACGAGACGAAGATCGTGATCAACGGCATGACCGGCATGTAGTCGCGCGGTCCGATCAGCACCCAGAAGCCGATCAGTGTCACGGCGAACGTGGCCAGCAGGAGGCCGAGGAAGAATCGTCCGCGGTCCTTCTCGTCCGCGGGATCGCCCGCCCAGACGCGCCGCGCTTCCCAGAACACCAGAGCCAGCATGAATGGATAAAGGAGGCGCAACAGCACCACGTGCCGGTGCGTTTGGGCGATGAGGGTGTTGAACTCGAACACGCAGTAGAAGAGGTTCGGCAGCGCGTGAAGATGCGCGAAATACGCTGCGATCGCCGCGGGCATGATCACGAAGCCTGCCGCGAAGACCGCGCAGCGCGCCGCGGCAGCGCGCCAGGCGATGGGCTCGCGGAGCGCGAAGTGCATCGCCAGCACGGCCAGCCCGAGTGCCACGACCAGCAACGGCGTCTTGAGCGAGACGCACGTGTCGATTCCGAGGATCAGGCCCACCGCGAACATCCGCCGGAGAGTGGCCGGTCCGGTCATGATCACCAGCAGCGCCAGGATCCAGATCGTGTTCCAGAGATTGTCCGTGCGGTATTCGAGCGACTTGAGAAAGAACGACGGATAGAGGCTGAGCAGAACGACCGACCAGAGCGCCACTCGTTTCGAGTAGAAGCGCCGGGCGATGGAATAGGTCGTCATCAGGACGATGGCGAATAGCACCAGCATCGGCGCCCGCATGTAGAGCAGGATGTCGGGGCGCTCGCCGAGCCGCGCCAGCAGTGGCGCGCTGAGCATGTGGAAGAGTGGAGCGTGGTTGTCGAACAGGTCGCGGTACTGAACGAGTCCGGCCGTCCAACCCCAGGCCACGTGCAGATGCTGCGGCTCGTCGGAGTCGAAGCGATAGCGGAAATAGGCCACGGCCCGCAGCGCCAGTGACACGGCGGTGAGGATGACGAGCGTGATGCGCTCGCCGGCGGTGGTCTGGGTTCGTTCGCTCTGCACGTGGAAAGCCGGGACGATCGGGTCGGCGCGCGATTCTAACTGCTGGGGAGGTCTGCCGTCTCTCTGGTGGGAAGGGAGTCGAGGGCGTCGCTGAAGCGGCCGTGGATGAAGCGGTGCTTGCCGAGCCGCTTGGCGGTGTACATCAGTGTGTCGGCGCGCTGGATGATCTGGTCGATCGACAGCGGCACCGGGTCGTCGCAGGTGACGATGCCGATGCTCACGCGGACCGGCAGGCCATCGATCGAGGAGAGGTGGTCGGTGAGGCGCTGGATGGCAACCAGGGCGCCCTCGGTGGCCGTTTCCGGCATGAGGACCACGAACTCGTCGCCCCCCAGACGGGCCACCGTGTCGATGGTGCGCATTGTCAGTCTAAGGATACCGGCAAAGCTCCGCAGGACCTCGTCCCCGACGGCATGGCCGAAGCGGTCGTTGATCTTCTTGAAGTCGTCGACGTCGATGTATGCCAGCGACATGGGCCGATGAAAACGGCGGGTGCGCTCGATTTCCTGGCGTGCGTTCTCGTAGAAGGCCCGAGGATTGAGAACCTCGGTGAGCGCATCGGTCCGCGACCGGAGCCTCTCGGCGTCGAGGAGAGAGCGCGCACTGCCGATCAGCGCGGCCACGAACAGGAACATGGCCAGGCGCATGGAGATGTTCCAGGCGCCTACGAGCCACGTCGATCCGTGCTCGACCGGATAGTTCATCGCGAACCAGATCGCTGCTGAGCCGACGGAAAACGCCGTTCCGGTTTTCGGGCTGACGAACCACGCCACCGCGGCGATGGGCAGGACGTACATCGAGGCAAATGCGACTTCGTAGTGAGTCAGCCAGTCGGCGGTGGCCACTGCCAGCAGGAGCACGAGGCCCAATGCGAGCCGCGCCGCGGGTGGAAGTGCGTCGCCTGCCTCGAGCAGCTTCCGAAGGGGATGGCGGCCGATCTCCTGGCGCATTGTGAAGGTTGTGAATGGTGCGCCCTGAGGGGCTCGAACCCCCAACCCTCAGATCCGAAGTCTGATGCTCTGTCCAGTTGAGCTAAGGGCGCACTGAAGGCGAGTCTACCCGAAAAATGTCGACAGATCGGAAAGCGTGAATATAATCCCGCGCCTCCCTGTTGAGGCGACCCGCAGCAGGCCGTTGTAGCTCAGTTGGTAGAGCAGCTGATTCGTAATCAGCAGGTCACCAGTTCAAGTCTGGTCAACGGCTCCACTCTCGAAACCCGTCAGGCGCGCCGCGGTGAGGCGCGCCTTTTTTTTGGCTCTTCAGGATATCCAGTGGGTCCGGCGAAATTCCGAAGAGAGCACTCCAGCCGCTCCGCGGCTCGACATCCGTCCTTGACCCACTCCAAAGCCGGAAGCGCTTCTCTTTTAAATCTCGAGCCTGAGGATTACCGACGGAACGGGTTGGTTACTTTCAACGGAAAGCGGCTGAAGTCGCGGTCGCCGGTGATGAGCTCCGTCACGCCGTGCTCCGTGCAGAGCGCGGCGATATGCGCGTCATGCACGAGGTTGCCCGTGACGCCCGAATCGTCGATCAGTCGGTTCATGACCTCCGCATGGCCTGCAGTTTCAGAAAGCAGACGGAGCGAGGGGGACTGCAGAATCTGCTGCAGGTCGTGCAGTGCGACCTCCACCGGCACGGGAGGATTGAACACGCGCGGGTGGGTGACGACGCGAAGAAACTCGTACACGCAGGGCCAGGGGATTGCCCAGGGAAGGGAGCCCTCGGCGAGGCCGACCAGAAGATCGCGCGCTCTCGCGTGGTGCTCTAAAGAGATGATCTCCGAGTAGACGAGGATGTTCGTGTCGATGGCGCGCACGCCTCAGCGCCCATCCATGAGGTCGAACAGCTTGTCACGGTCCAGCAGGTCGACGCCCGGCTGCTGGACTGCTTTCCAGCCGCGGAGTCGTACCTTGACTCGCTTTCGCGTTGTCTGTTCGGCCAGCGACTGTCGGAGCAGCTCATTGGCGACATCCTGAAGGGTGCGCCCCTCTCGGGCGGATTTCTCCTTCATTCGCCGGAGCAGGTCGTCGTCGATAGCAATGGTCGTTCTCGCCACGCATCAAGATGTAGGCTTTGGACATCAAGATGTCAAGGGCCGCCGGCGTCGCGCCGACCTCCGGCGGACGCGTCTCCGACGCTCATCGGTCTTTGGATGGGTCGACGATGATCCCGTTGACGAAATAATTGCCGCTCCGGCCGCATTTCCATACACTTGCCGGCCCCCGGTCCGGGGTCCGGACTCAATTCTTTGGACAATCTGCCAGCTCCTTGAATCCCGCAATGAGGCGGGATTCCGCTAGGCCAGAAGGAGGATTCATGAGGACATACGAAGTCCTGTTCATCCTTTCTCCGCAAGTGCAGGAGGAAGAGGCGAAGACGCTTGTCGACGAGTTCAAGCGCGTCGCCGAATCGACGGGCGCCACGCTCAAGAACGAAGAAGCGTGGGGCCGCCGCCGTCTCGCATATCCCATCCACAAGTTCAACGAGGGCGTGTACCACCTCTTCGTCTTCGAGAGCGGGAGCTCGCTTTCGGAGCTCGATCGGCGCATGCGCAACTCGGACCGCATCCTGCGGCACATGATCGTGCGCACGGACGAGGACCTCAAGCGCGCCGACAAGCTCGCCAAGCGCAATCCCAAGAAGGAACGCGTGCGCCCGGCCGCTCCCATGGCCGCGGGCGAGAGCGCGCCCGAGCCGGCGCCGGCTCCCGCGCCCGCACCGGTTGTCCCCCCCGCCGAAGAAACGCCGCAGGCCTAACGCGAAGAGAGGAGACACAAAATGGCTACGACTTCCAGTGGTCCGCGCAGATCCTCGGACCGCAATGCCCAGGGCGGCCAGCAGGCCGGAAAGAAGAAGTTCTTCTATCGCCGCAAACGCGTCTGCAAGTTCTGCGTCGAGAAGATCGAGTACATCGACTTCAAGGACGTGAAGATGCTCCAGCAGTTCATTCCCGAGCGCGGCAAGATCCTTCCCCGCCGCATCTCCGGGACCTGCGCGCTGCACCAGCGCAAGCTGCAGAACGCCATCAAGCGCGCCCGCATCGCCGCGCTGCTGCCCTTCACTGCCGACTGATTCGATGATCGCCACCTCCACGCTGCAGCAGGAGCCGGTCGTTCTTCCGGAACGCTCGTTCGGGCGGATTGTCCGGAGTGTGCTCGGCTACGGTCTGCTGCTGGGGTTGATGTTCATCTCGCCGCTGTTCGTCTTCGTGCCGGCGGCGGTGTTCGCCTGCGGCGTGCGCAATCGGCGCGCTGCGACCGTGCTGGCTCTGGCCATCGCCACCGCCGTGGCGGCGCTGATCGCCATGCAGACGGCCCAAGGCCCGTCGAGCACCGCGACCGACTCCCTGATGGGCTACGCCTACCTGGCGGCGCTCGTCCTCGGTGTGGCCGTTCCGGCGCTGCTCGTGCTGCCGATGGTGGAGCGGAGCGAGAGCTTCGGCCGTATCCTCGTCATCGCCCTGCTGGCCAGCATGGCCGGCCTGGCGGCGACTGAGGCCGGCACGCAGTTGCTGACTCATTTCTCGCCGTATCGCGAGCAGGTCGTGCGCGCTCACCAGACGGTGGAGGAGTTCGTCGTGGCTTACCAGAAGGCAGGCATGCCTTCGGACGCCGTGGGAACTCTGCGCCGCTGGATGGACATCGGCATCTCCTGTCTCCCCGCTTTCTTCCTCATCGACGTGGCCCTGGTGTTCGTGCTCAGCGTGGTGATGTTCGGCCGGTTGCGCGCCTGGAGACAGTTCATGGCCACCCGTCAGCCGACCGAGGCGCCGACGGCAGCGTTCCTGTTCCGCAACCTCTCTCTTCCGGACTGGCTGCTGTTCGCGTTCGTCGCCGGCGGCCTGACGCCACTGGCCACCGGAATGCTGCAGAAGGTGGCCGCGAACGTCCTCGCCGTGGTGACGTTTCTCTATCTGCTTCAGGGCCTGGCCATCTTTCGCTCGCTGCTCGTCGCCGTCGGCGCGGGCTTCATGGGCGTGATGTTCGGCTACCTGTTGCTCATCTTTCTGACGATCACCGGGATCGCTCCGCTGCTGCTGAGCATCGCCGGTCTGTTCGACTCATTTTTCGATTTTCGACACTTCAGACGAAAGGATCACTCCGATGAAAGTCATCCTCACTGACGAGATCCGCGGGCTCGGTTCGCGCGGCGACATCGTCACCGTCAAGGACGGTTACGCGCGAAATTTCCTGATCCCGAAGAACCTCGGTCGCGAGGCGACCGCGGGGAACCTCAAGGCCATCGAGCAGGAAAAGAAGAAATGGAACCTGCTGGCGCAGCAGGAAAAAGTGGCCGCCGAGAAGGCCGCCGAGGCCGTCAAGGGCGTGAAGGTCACGATCCAGAAACGCACCGGCGAGTCCGGTCAGCTTTTCGGCTCCGTCACCGCCAACGAGATCGCCGACGCGCTCGAGGTCAAGGGCATCCACGTGGAGAAGCGCCGCATCGAGCTCGATCATCCGATCAAGACTCTCGGCCTCCACGAGGTCGACGTGCGCCTTCACCGCGATGTCACCGCGCACATCCAGGTCGAGGTCATCCCCATCGGCGTGGAGAAGCTCGAAGAGCCTGAGCCCGCGCCGGCGCAGAAGTCAGCCGAATAACGGTACGCGCAGCAATCCGGTGAAAGCGAGCAGGAGAGATCCTGCTCGTTTTTTTGTTGCGCGGTTGCGCGGTTGCGCGGTTGCGAGGTTCCGCGGTGTATTGCCCGGTGCAATGCGCCTCCCCACTCGACCGCGTAACCGCGCAACCGTTTTTTCTGTATCCTCTCGCCAGCAGATGAGCGACGAGAAGTTTGTCGACGGTCCGCCGGCCGGCTCCGATGCATGGCGGGAAGTGTGGGAGGAGGACCGGCGATACAAGCCGCGCGCCTCGCGCCAGGAGTGGTTCCTGCGCACGGCCAGGCGCATCACGCGACGGGCCATGGAGGCGGACGCCGAGCGGCAGAAGAATTTCAACGTCGTCGTGCTCGATCTCGTCGCCGATCTTCGCAGTCAGATCGAGAAATTGAGAACGGATCTGAAATCGGATCTGGCCAGCGTGCAGAGCGATGTTCGCGCCGCGGATGAGGCCCTTGCCGCGGACGTGAAGAGCGCGCGCGAGCTCATTCCGGTGGCGGCGAAGAGGAACGACTCGCTCATCGCCGCGCTCGACCAGAAGATCGAGACCCTGGCGGTGCGGCTGCGCGATCTGAGCAACGCAGGAATCGAGAAGAACGCGGGCACGGAGCGGCGGGCCCTGGACTTCGGCTATCGGCGTCTCGAGGACAGCCTTCGCGGCAGTGAAGCGGCGATCCGGGCGGCAGTCGTCGATTACGTCGAGCGGGCACGCGACCATCAACCGCTCTTCGACGTCGGCTGCGGGCGCGGCGAGCTGCTGGCTGCCTGCCGCGCGGCCGGAGTCGAGGCGCTTGGCTGCGATACCAACGAGCGCTCAGTGGCCGATCTCCGGAAGCGCGGCTTCGATGTGACCCTGGCCGGCGTGCCGGAATGCTTTGCGGGGATCGCGGATGGTTCGCTCGGCTCCCTGGCCGCTCTCCACGTTGTCGAGCATCTTCCGGTCCAGCTTTTGTTCATCTTCTTCCAGCAGGCCGGACGCGTTCTCAAGAGCGGCGGAATGCTGATGATCGAGACTCCCAATGCGGAGTCGATCCTCGTCAGCGGCTCGGAGTTCTGGCGCGACCCCACGCACCTCGCTCCGCGCCATCCCGCCGCCCTGACTCTCCTCGGCCGCGAGCGCGGCTTCGACATCGACGAGATCCGCGCCGTGCATCCCTTCCCCGAAGGAACGCGCATCGCCGTGGCGCCGAGCGATCCCCCCGAGCTGCGGCGAGTCATCGCCGCGGTCAACGATCGCCTGTTCGCACCTCAGGATCTGCGGCTGATTCTGCGCAAGCGGTGAGCCCCGTGTGGGACAGGCTTTCCAGCCTGTCCTCCCCTGGAAAGCGTGCCTCACACCGATGAGCTGCTCGTGGGAGGACAGGCTGGAAAGCCTGTCCCACGCACGGCGGGCTACTCGCTTCCGTAGTGGTGCGGCGTCACGTCGATGACGGCCTGGCCGGGCGGTGGGGGAGGGACGCGGTGCGGGATCAATCCCATCAGCAGACCGGAGCTGAGCCCGGCGAGGTGGGCGACGTTGTCGATGTTCTTGACCGTGAAGCCGAGGATGATGTTCAGCACGGCCCAGAACACGAGCTGCGCCAGAAGAGAGCGCGTCCATGGTTGATCGCGCCACTGCGGGTGGCGTTTGATCGAGAAGATGAACGCGCCGAGGATTCCGAGAATCGCTCCGCTGGCTCCCACCGACGGTCCGTGCATCCAGATCGAGCTGGCGCACGAGGCGATGATCCCGGTCACGAAGTACGTGACGACGAATCGGACGGAGCCGAACATCATCTCGTACAAGGTTCCCAGCTGGTACAGCGCCCAGGAGTTCACCGCCCAGTGGATGAAGTTCGCGTGGAGAAACATGGCCGCCACGGCGCGCCAGTATTCGTGGAAGGCCAGCATGCCGGGGACGATGGCCCCCATCTGGATCAGCACGTCGTCGTTCTCGATCGCGCCCTTCGCTACTTCAACGATGAACACGATGAGAATGATGACGAGGAGCGCGAAGGTCACCGGTGCACGGCGGAAGCGGAACAAGGCGGCGGGATTCTACTCCAGCAGTGAAGAAATCCGGCGCATGAGGAGATGGGCGAGCCGCGGCGCGATTTCCTTCAGGCGCATGTACAGCGCCGCCCCTGCCGGCAGAATCCGGCGGTACCCTCCATCTTCGGCCGCATTGCAGACGGCGCGCCCCACCCGCTCCGGCGAGATCGCCAGAATCAGGCGTGAAGCTCCCGGCATCTTCCCGTGTTCCGCCGTCGAGAAGAATTCGGTGCGCGTCGTCCCCGGACAGACCATGGCCACGCGCACGCCGCGGCCGATCACTTCATCGCGGAGTGCTTCGCTGAATCCGATGAGCGCGAATTTCGTCGCGCAGTATCCCCCCATGCGGGCGTATCCCATGATGCCGGCGATCGAGGCGACGTTGACGATCGTGCCGCTGCCGCGCTCCAGCATCTGCGGCAGCGCTGCCTGCGTGCACCACACCGCGCCGAAGTAATTGGTCTGCATCATCGACTGGAGATCGTCCGGCCGGGCCTCGGCGATGGAGTCGAAAACCGCGAAGCCGGCGTTGTTGACCAGGACGTCCACCGTGCCGGACTCCGCAATGAGCCGCTGGCAGTCCTCGCGGCGCGTGACGTCGGCGACGACCGTCGTGCAGCGGACGCCGAGGCGACGGCAGGCCGATGCGGTCTCTTCGAGTCGCTCGCCGCGCCGGGCGGCGATGACCAGGTTCGCCCCGCGGCGGGCCATCTCCATCGCCGTGGCCGCACCGATTCCGGACGATGCTCCGGTGATGACGGCAGTCCTGTTTTTCAGCTTTTGTGACATGCGGCCGAGGGCCCTCCCGCCGGGTCAGTGCGGTTGCTCACTCACGTTTCGAGCGGCGTTCATGAACGTTTTTCGTGGCAGGTTTATAGCATTGACTTGACATTTCAGCGGCACCTATACTCCGACGACCTCAGTCCCTCCGCAACGAGTGGCCGCGGCACGTCCTAGCCAGGAGGGCTCAATGCCTTTCGAAGAAGTCAAGAAAATCTGGATGAACGGGAACCTCGTGAATTTCGCGGACGCGAAAATTCACGTGTTCACGCACGCGCTTCATTATGGTTCTGGACTTTTCGAGGGCATCCGAGCCTATAAAACCAGGAACAAGGGCGCGGCCGTCTTCCGACTCGAGGACCACACCCGCCGGCTCTTCGACAGCTGCAAGATCTATCGGATGCAGATTCCCTTCACCTATGACGAGATCCGGCAGGCCTGCCTCGATATCGTGAGCGCAAACGACTTCGAGGACTGCTACATCCGTCCGGTGGTCTACCGCGGCTTTCACTCGCTGGGCGTCTCACCGGCGGCCTGCCCCGTCGATGTCATGATCGCGGCCTGGCACTGGGGCAAGTACCTCGGACCGGAGGCGATCGAGCAGGGCGTCGACGTCTGCGTCTCCTCCTGGAACCGCATGGCGCCGAATACGTTCCCGGCACTGGCCAAGGCCACCGGCAACTACATGAACTCGATCCTCATCCGCCAGGAAGCGGCGATCGACGGGTACAGCGAAGGGATCGCGCTCGACGTCAACGGCTACGTCAGCGAAGGATCGGGCGAGAACATCTTCCTCGTCCGCGACAACAAGCTGTACACGCCGCCCATCGGGGCGTCGATCCTGTCGGGCATCACGCGCGACAGCATCATCAGGATCGCCCGCGACTTCGGCTTCGAAGTCATCGAGTCGCTGATCCCGCGCGAGGCGCTCTACGTCGCCGACGAAGTGTTCTTCACCGGCACGGCCGCGGAAGTCACGCCCATCCGCAGCATCGACAAAATCCAGATCGGGATCGGCCGGCGCGGGCCGGTGACGGAACGCATCCAGAAGGAATTCTTCGCGTACATCGGTGGCGAGATCCCCGACCGTTACGGCTGGCTCAGCCCCGTGTATCCGGAGCGCACCGCAGCCGCGCGCAAGCCGGTGCTCGCAGCAGGGTAGACGTCCGCACATCGCAATTCGCTCGACGGCGGCCGCCCGTCACTCTGAGCCGGCGGAACCGCGGGGGTGGTGGGTGGCGGGAGCGGTGGAGCGCGGCGAAGAGTCTCTTACCGGGACGATTGTGAAGGCCCTCGTGTGGGGCGGGCTTTCCAGCCCGCCCGGGAGGGGCAGGCTGGAAAGCCTGCCCTACACCGCCGGGTCAGAGTGACGGGAATCAGATCTGTCCCTTCTGCCTCATCGACGAGAACGAGCTCGCGCCGATGATGAGATGGTCGAGCAGCTCGATGTCGACGAGCTTCAGCGACTCCCTGACCTTGCGTGTGAAGACCAGATCCTCGGCCGAGGGCATAGGGTTGCCGGAAGGGTGATTGTGAAAGAGCACCACGCCGACCGCGTTCTCGTCGAGCGCGAACCGGATGATGTCGCGCGTCGAGACGAGTGCACTGTTGACGGTCCCGACGAAGATGTCGCACTGCCGCAGCATGCGGTGGCGGGAGTCGAGGAAGAACGCGCCGAGATGCTCCTGCAGGCGCTGCGAATGGGTGCGGATGAGCATCGGCCCGGCGGTCTCGGCATCGAACGGCTGCGGCTGTGCACGATCGGCAGCCAGGCGGCGGGAAAGATCGAAAGCGGCGGCGATGCGCGCCGCTTTCGCGACGCCGACTCCGTGAGTGCGGGCGAGGTGGCGGACGTCGCGACGGGCCAGGTCGGCAACGCCTTCGCGGAGCAGCTCGCGCGCGAGCTGGATGGCGTTCTTTCCGCGCGTGCCGGAGCCGAGGAGGAGGGCCAGGAGCTCGGCATCGGACAGCGTGGCCACTCCGTGCTCGACGAGGCGTTCGCGCGGCCGGTCGTCTCGGGGGAGATCGGCGATGAGGTCAGTCATGGGTCAGATCGCAGATGGCAGATCGCAGATCGCAGGCGGCTTTTGTCGAAATCGGCCTTCGGCTACCGCACTTCTGCTTCGTTCTGACGGGCACCACCTGCGATCTGCGATCTGCCATCTGCGATCTCATTGGCCCTCCAGAACGGCGTCGACGATGGCCGGTGTAGCCGCGGCGGCGGTCATCGGAATCGCGAATGTACAGGCGGAGCTCACGCCGCTGGCGGCAGGATTGACCTCGATCGACAGGCCGCGGCTCAGCTCGACCAGGCCGGCCGCGGGATAGACCACGCCGGACGTGCCGATGACGAGCAGCAGGTCCGCGGACGCGATCTCCGCGGCTGCGCGCTCGAGCGCTCCGGCGGGAAGCATCTCGCCGAACCAGACGATGTCGGGCCGCAGCAGGGCGCCGCATTCGCAGCGAGGGGGGAGCGAGGAGAAGGCGTCACGGCGGGCCAGCGTCTTCGCCTCGCGCGTGCATCGAACGCGGAAGATGTTTCCGTGAAGCTCGATGACATCGCTCGATCCGGCCTGCTCGTGCAGTGCATCGACATTCTGCGTGACCACCACCGCGCCGCCGAGGCGGGCGATGGCCCGGTGTGCGGCATTCGGCTCCGCGCTGCGCACGAGATCGCGCCGCCACTCGTACCACTCCCACACGAGTTTCGGATCGCGCGCGAACGCCTCAGGCGTGGCCAAATCCTCGGCGCGGAAGCTGCGCCACAGTCCTCCCGCGCCGCGGAAGGTCGGGATTCCGCTCTCGGCGGAGACGCCGGCACCGGTGAAGGCGACGACGCGCCGCGGCTTGTGCTGGCGGATGGCGGCGATGGCATCGGCGAGCTCTGTCATGCAGGAAAGCTTATGGCGATGCATGCAGAGCGTCGGCGAAATCTACTGTGGCGGGAGATCGGCGCGTTCCCGAGGGGAGGGAATGGGGCGATGGCCTCTTCAGGCCGTAGAGCGCCCGGCAGCGCCCGTCATGCAGCGGGCAACCGCGCCCCCGTCATCCTGAGCCGGCGAAACCGCGGGGGTGGTTGAACGGTGGGAGCGGTGGAGCGCGACGAAGGATCTCTTACCGGGACGATTGTTGGGCTGGAGCGGATCGCCTGTGACAGCAGGCTCACCGCGATCGTGCAATCTGGAGACTCTTCGCCACGCTCCGCCGCTCCACCCAACCACCCTCCCCCGCGGCTTCGCCGGCTCAGAGTGACGGGGACACAAGAACGCCGGCCTTTGGGGCCGGCGTTCAATCAATCGATGGGACGATGGTCAGACCGACGGGATGTTGTTCTCGTGAACCTCGACGAAGGCGTCCTTTCGCAGCCGCTCGATGTAGGCCTTGTAGTCGCGCTGGAAAGTCTCGTCGCTGACGTCCTTGCGCAGCTTGTCCTTGATGGACTCGAACGCCGGAACCTCGGACGGGAGGCGCTGCTGGACCTTGATGATGTGCCACGCGGACTTTGCCTCGATCGGACCGAGCACGGCACCGCTGCTGGCGTTGAAGACTGCCTTGTCGAGGTCGGGCAGCAGCTCGCCCTTGGCCACCTCGCCGAGGTCGCCGCCCTTTTCCTTCACGGCATTCTCGGGAACGGACGCGGCGAATTTCGCGAAATCGGGAGCGGTGCGGGCCTGCTCGGCGATTTCGTGAACACGCTGGCCGAGCTTCGCCGCTGCGGTCGGGTCGTCGGGCTTCTGCACGATGATCTCGAAGAGCCTGGCGCGTTCCGGAAGACGGTAGCGTTCCTTGTCGCGGTCGTATCGCTCGCGCAGCTCCTTGTCTGTGAGGTCCTCGCGGTTGCGAAGCTCGCGGGCGAAGACCTTGTTCGTCAGGAGCGTGTCGCGAAGGCGGGCCTCCATGTCGGCACGCGTCATCCCGGAGCTCTTCAGCGATTGCTCGAACTGCTCGTCGGTGGTGATGCCGTACTGCTGCTTCAGGCGCGCCAGGGCGTCCTTCATCTCCGCATCCGTGACGCTGAGGTCGAGACGGTCGGCGCGGTCCTTGATCAGGAGCTCCGAAATGAGATCGTTGATCAGCCCTTTCTTGAACTCCGCCTTCTTGGCCTCGACCTTGTCGGGAGGCGTGGTCTGGGCGATCTCGTTGTAGCCGTCCTGCAGGCGCTTCATGTACTGCGTCCGGGTGACGATGCGATCGCCGACGCGAACGACGATCGACTCGACGACCTGAGACGCCGTGAGCGTTGCAGCAGACGCGGCAATTGCCACTGCGATGAGGAATTTCTTCATGTGTGTTCTCTGCGACCTTTGCTGAGTCCTGAGTCCTGAGGGAATTGTCTCGGCCCCGCTCGCCTCAGGACTCGGCGCTCAGGACTCAGGACTGACAAACCGCCTCGAACGGCGGCTTATTCGTTCTCCGATTTCGTCAGGGTCCCGCTGTACCGGAAGGGGAGCCGGCGGGTGAGGACGTTGACCGGTATGTCACGGCGGCTCTTCTCGACGAACTCGGCCATTCG
Source organism: Acidobacteriota bacterium (assembly GCA_021781455.1). GTDB lineage: Bacteria > Acidobacteriota > Thermoanaerobaculia > Gp7-AA8 > Gp7-AA8 > JAJXWV01. The sequence goes on from JAJXWV010000082.1 coordinate 16,272, forward strand.
CTCGCGAATGGCATCCTCCCGGAGGTGCTGCCGGACGACCGGAGCGGCGGTCTGAAAATCGATCTGGCCCGGTGCGCGCCGGTCGTCGACCCTGAAGACGTGATAGGTCGAGTCGGTGCCGATGACGTCGCTGATCGCCCCCGGTTTGAGGCCGAAAATGACGTCCTCGAACATCTTCGGGAGCTCGCCGCGGCTGACGTAGCCGATGTCGCCTCCGCGCTTCGCGTTCGGAGCGAGCGAGTACTGGCTGGAGAGATCCTCGAAACGCTCGCCCTTCCGCAGCCGGGCCACGATGTCGTTGGCCAGCTTTTCGTCGTGGACGAGGATCTGCCGGACGTGAACCTCTTCGCCGCTCTTGAACTCAGCGGGATGCTGATCGTAGTACTGGCGCACCACGGCATCACTCGGTTCGGCGACCTCCGAAGCCAGCTGGCCGATGAGCTTCTGGCGGCGCATTTCGTCGCGTTTCTCCATGACCGTGGAGCCGGGATCCCGGCGCACGGCGGTGGCGATGGTCTCGGCCGGGACTTCGATGCCGTGCGTGGCGGCGTATTCGGAGAGGATGACCTCCTCGAGATACTGGTCGAGCATGGCGCTGGCCACTTCGGGACCGATCTGAGAGAGATCCGTCCCGGCGTTGCGGTCGAGGTAGCGCTTGAAGTCGCCGAGCGTGATCATGCGGTCGCCCACGCGCGCGACGACATCCGGCGGAATCGACGGTTTTCGATGGCAGGCGAGCGCAAGCAGGATGAGGAAAATCGCGGCCGGACGACGCATGAACGAGTCGCGCGGAGTTTAACAGACACGGACCAAAGCCGCTGCGGACGATCCTCTTGCGGACGTTCCCCTTGCATCCCCTCGCCCCGCGGACCTTCGATCCGAGCGGTTGATGCATCGCGCCGCGGGGCGAGGGGACCTATGAGGCGATCTTCGGTTGCGGGCGAGCGGAGCGAGCCTGCGCTGTGTCTCTGTGGTTGAAACTCTGGACCGAGGCCGGACTCGTTGGGGATTTCTGCACCCAGGACCGCGCCGCGGGGCCAGGGGACGAATTCCGGCCGCCGAGAACCGGCCGCCGTTGGAAACGCGGAGTCTCGTCGCAAGCCCCCCTGCGTGCGGGCGGGACGCCCGCACTCCTACGCGGCGATCGTCTGCAGGAGGCCTTCGATCACTTCGATGACCGCCGCGCCGCGCGAGTTCAGCGGGAATGACAGGACGCCGTTCGGGGAGAACTTCACCTGCGGGTTCTGCTGCATCAGCTGCAGCAGCTTGTTGGGATCGACTCGGGCCTGGGGCGTCAGCTTGACCACGCCGCGGGACCCTTCCCGGACGACGGAGATGACGCCGAGTTTCTGCGCGAACTGCTTGACCTTCACGAAATGGAGCAGGCTGTCGACGTTGGGCGGCAGGGCGCCGAAGCGGTCGCGCATCTCGTTGCGGATGTCGTCGAGGCGCAGGTCCGTGGTGGCCGAGGCGATCTTCTTGTAGAACGTCATGCGCAGGTTCTCGTCGGTGATGTAGTCCTGCGGGATGTAGATGTCCACGCCCAGGTTCATGGAGGTCTGCACCTCCTCCTCGATCTTCTCTCCCTTGAGCTCGCGGATGGTTTCCTCGAGGAGCCGGGTGTACATCTCGAAGCCCACGGCGGCGATCTCGCCGGACTGCTCGCCACCGAGGATGTTGCCGGCGCCGCGGATCTCGAGGTCGCGGGCGGCGATGCGGAAGCCGGCGCCGAGGTCGGAGAACTCCTGGATCGCGGCCAGACGCTTGCGCGCGTCGCCGGCCAGGACGCGCTCGCCGGGGATCAGCAGGTAGCAGAAGGCCAGCCGGTCGCTGCGGCCGACCCGGCCGCGGAGCTGGTAGAGCTGGGAGAGGCCGAAGCGTTCAGCATGATTTATTAATATAGTATTGCATGCTGGAATATCGATACCATTTTCGATGATGGTCGTGGCCAGCAGCACGTCGTACTCGCGGCTGATGAAGGCCGACATGGCCTTCTCCAGCTCGCGCTCGTCCATCTGGCCGTGGCCGATGATCACGCGCAGGCCGGGAAGGACCTGCTCGAGGTACTCCTTCATCGCGTAGATCGACTCCACGCGGTTGTGGACGAAGAACACCTGGCCTCCGCGATCGACCTCGAAGGCGATGGCGTCGCGGACGAACTCGTCGTTGAAGGGGACCACCGCGGTCTGGATGGCCAGGCGGTCCTTCGGCGGAGTCTCGATGACGGAGATGTCGCGGATCCCGACCAGCGACATGTGCAGCGTTCGGGGAATCGGAGTGGCCGACATGGCCAGGACGTCGATGGCCTTCTTGACCTGCTTGAGCCGTTCCTTCTGGGCCACGCCGAAGCGCTGTTCCTCGTCGATGACCATCAGGCCCAGATCCTTGAAGCGGATGTCCTTCGACAGGACGCGGTGCGTGCCGATGACGACGTCGATCTCGCCCGATTCGAGCTTGCGCACGATCTCCTTCTGCTCCTTCGCGGAGTAGTAGCGGGTGAGCAGCTCGATGGTCACGGGGAACGAGGCGAAGCGCCGCAGGAACGTGCGGTAGTGCTGGTAGGCGAGGATGGTCGTGGGAGCCAGCAGCGCCACCTGCTTGCCGTCCATGACGGACTTGAACGCGGCGCGCATGGCCACCTCGGTCTTGCCGTATCCGACGTCGCCGCAGAGGAGGCGGTCCATCGGCTTGCGGCTCTCCATGTCCGACTTCACGTCGTCGATGGCCGCCATCTGGTCTTCGGTCTCGTCGAACTCGAAGGCTTCCTCGAACTCGAACTGCCACGGCGAGTCCTTGCTGAAGGCATGGCCCTGCACCATCTGGCGCGTGGCGTAGAGCTCGAGCAACTCGTCGGCCATGTCGCGCATGGCTTTCTTGACCGAGGCTTTCTTGCGCGCCCAGGTCGTGCCGCCGAGCTTGTCCATCTGCGGCTGCGCGGCATCCTCGCCGCCGGCCGAGTATTTCTGGATGAGATTGAGGTTCTCCATCGGCATCAGCAGCTTGCCGCCGCCGGAGTACTCGATCTCCATGACTTCGCGCTCGGTCTCGCCGAAGGGAATGCGCTGCAGTCCGTGGAAACGGCCCACGCCGTGGTCGACGTGGACGATGTAGTCGCCTGTCTTCAGGTCGCGAAGATCGGTGATGAAGGCCTCGGTGGTCCTGCGGGTGCGCGATCCGACGCGTGTGGAGGTGGGCGGCTCGAACAGGTCCCACTCGGAGTAGGCGACGAGGCCGAGCTCTTCGAACGAAAAACCGCGGGCCATGGTGCCGTGCGTGACCAGCAGCTCGTCGGCATTCTTCTCGTCGGTGGTGAAGGCGATGTTGAACTCGCGGAGCAGGCGCTCGATTTTTTCGGAGCCGCCCTTGGTGGCCGCGAAGAAGATCTGGCGCTTCCCTTCCGCTCGCTGTCTGGCAACGTCGGAGGCGAAGTCGGGCAGGCGGTTGGTGTAGCGATCGGTCTGCTGGGCGTGGATGCGGAGCTCGCGATACCCGGCCGTGGCGACCCCCTCATCCGCCTTCGGCACCTTCTCCCCCGCTGCGGCGGGGGGCAAGGCTCTCGGTTCGGGTGAGGGGCTGTGAAGAGCACGCGTCACGTGGATCTCGCTGAGCGACACGCGGGCCGTGCCGATGAAGTGCAGGATCTCGTCGCCGGGGGTGACCAGCTTCTGCGGAGGGTAGACCGCGCGCCCCTTTTCGGCGGCGGCCTCGTACTCGGTGCGCAGCAGCGACTCGTACTTGGCGACCGTGTTGACGATCTGCTCCGGCTCGACGAGGGCCAGAGTCCATCCGTCCAGGTACTGCGCGAACGACGCGCTCTCGGTCGCGGCGGGGATGTAGTTGGCAATCCCCGGGAACGTGCCGTTCTCGTTGAGCCGCTCGATCTTCTCGACCTCGGCGCGTTTCCAGAGCAGATCGTTGAAATCGAGCGACAGCCGGCGCGCCAGGGCGCTGCGCACCTCGCGCGTGACCGCGAACTGCGTCATCGGCAGGATCGTCACCGCTCCCGACGGTTCCTCGGAACGCTGCGACTCCAGTTCGAACCAGCGCAGCGACTCGATCGTGTCGCCGAACAGCTCGATGCGCACGGGGCGCGAGGTGTTCGGCGGGAAGAGATCGAGGATCCCGCCGCGGAAGGCGAACTCGCCCGCCTCGCCCACGAGATCGGTGCGCACGAAGCCGTTGTCGGTGAGCGTCTGCAGAATTTCGCGGACATCGATGTCTTCGTTCTCCGCGAAGTGGAGCACGCGCCGGCGGAACGACGCCGGCTGCGGCAGCCGCGAGAACAGCGCGCGCACCGGAACGACGAGCAGGTCGGAGTGGCTGTCGACGAGCTCGCCGAGGGCTCGCACCTCCTCGCGCGCAACGCCGAGAGAGGGCTCGACGTCCTGATAGGGAGAAAGCGACGGCGACGGGTACATCGAGACGCACAGCGGATCGTCGTGAAAGAGGCGCAGGGCCGACTCGAAATCGTCCAGGGCGGCGTCACCCGGAACGATCACGGCCAGCCGCTGATGCTCGTGCTCTTTCAGCGCGGCCAGGATCAGCGCTCGCGCCTCGACCGACGCACCGGTCAGCTCGACGCGTTCGCCTGACCCGAAGAGCGGGCGCAGCGCGGCGCTGCCGGCGACGTCTTTGCGGAGCTGGGCTATGAGGTGGTCGTTGCGGGTCACGGGCGGCAGAGTCTATCCCGAGCGAAGCGGGGATCAGGGGAGCGGAGTGCGGACGTCTCGTCCGCAACCGACGGACGTCTCGTCCGGCGGTGAAAGAAACGATCGGACGGGACGTCCGATCGAAGCGGACGAGGACGTCCGCACTCCTGGTCAGGGAGCGAAGTACCCGCCGATCGTTCGCGCAGTCAGCCGGGGCGACTTGAGCACAACGTGCACGGTCCGCCACTCGTTGTGCTTCGAGAAGTCGGCGATCTGATAAGTGATCGCGAACTGCGCGCGCAGGTCCTTCTCGATCTGGGTGTACTTCGCGCTGAGGGTCTGTTGCGTTCCGCCGGCCACGAACCCGCCGGTCTCGGCGGCCAGGAACTTCATGTGGTCGTAATCTTCCTCGGCCGTCGGCTCGAGGCTGTCATAGGCGACGAAATAGAGCGGGATGCCGGCTTCGCGCACGGTCTTCTCGACGTCGTCGAAGGAATCCAGCGAGGAGTTGTCGCCGCCATCGGTGAGGACGACGATGGCCCGGCGGTTCTTCTCGTTCTTCAGCTCGCGAACCGCGGAGTCGATGGCGTCGAAGAGCGCCGTCTCTCCGGCGGGCTTCATGCCTGTCAGCGCCTTCTCGATCAGCGCCTTGTCCGAGGTCAGCTCCTGCAGCCGCCGCGGCACGTCGTGAATGCCGAACACCGCGCAGCGATCGCCCGGCTTGAGCGTCCGCTCCACGAAGCCCACCGCGGCGCGGGTGGCGTCGTTCATCGAGTAGGTCATGCTGGCCGACGCATCGAGCAGCAGGGCGATCGAGATCGGCTGGTCGAACGCCTTGCCGAACTCGATGATCTTTCCCTCGCTGTTCCCGTCCATGATCCGGAACAGCGACTTGTCGACGTCGTCGCGCGCGTTGCCGTTGCGGTCCACGACCGAGACGTAGAGCGGAACCGTCCGCACATCGACGTTCTCGACGTGCACGTCGCCGGCACTCGACCAGAAGTCGGCCGCTTCTTCGCCCGACTTCGTCCGCGCCGTGGCCTGCAGGAATCCCCCCGCCAGATGGTCGGGCGTGACTTCGAACCGGTACGGTGCCGTCGCAGCCGTGGCCACGACCTGCCCGTTCTCCCACAGCTCCACGGTCGTGATCGGATCGTCGCCCGGTGCCGTGGTCAACGCCTGGAATTCACCCTTCGAGGCATTCAGCGCGCGCAGCTTGACCGTCAGCGGCTTGTGCCCGTGGTTCACGGTCTCGCTCCACTGCACGCGCTTCTTCTTGTCGGCCGACCACGCGGTCACCGTGATGCGGTGCTCGACCGTGCGCTGTCCGAAATCGACGGTGGCCCGATAGGGCGACAGCAGCGCATCCGTGATCTTCGCCCCGTCGACCGAGATCGCCACCTTCGCGCCGTCGAACGGCGGGTCGACGGTCAGCGCGACAACCCCTTTGTATTCGCCAGCGATGCCATCCGATACTTTGCGGCTGAGGAGAAGCTGAGTTGTTGTGTTCGCTTCGGCTGGAGAAGGATGAAGGAGGGTCAGGGAAAGAGTCACTGCCGCAATGAGGATCTGTGCCTCAAAGGGGCGAAGCCACCGCCGTGCTGCTTTCATAAATCCGCCGGTATTCGAAGCGGTTCCGCGTGACCGTCTTGACGTAGAGGCGCGTCTCCGCGTACGGAATTGATTCAACGAATAGGTCAATGTCGTCGATCGGCGTATCAGCAATCCATTTGCCAACGGCTTCCTCGCCCGCGTTGTACGCGGCAACGGCCAGCACGGGATTGCCGTGCATGTCCGCCAGCTTTTGCGAGAACTCCGCAACTCCGATCTCGATGTTCACCATTGGATGAAAAAGGGACGCGCGGGTGACACCTTCGATCCCGGCGCGCGCAGCGATGGCCTGCGCTTCCTCCGGCATGATCTGCATCAGCCCGACGGCGCCGGCGTTGGAGACGGTCGTCGGCTCGAAGCCGCTCTCCTGCCGGATGATGGACGCCACCAGGTACGGATCGACGCCGCGCTTCTGCGCCTCGGCGCTGATGATCGGCCAGTCGTTCAGCGGATAGAGAATCTCCCAGAAGCGCTGCGGGATGTTGGCGCCGCCGTGGCGCACGAACTCGCGAAACCGCCTCTGCAGGATGCCGTTCGCCTCGAACGGCTCGCCGCCGCGCACATAGACGTCGGCGAGCATGAACTGAAGACCGAGGTTCTCGGGATACGCGGCGGCGAGCCGCTTCATCTCCCTCGAGGCATCGCGCGCCAGGTAGATGGCCTCGAGCTCACGCACCGCCTCGATGCGCGGATCGGCCACCGCGGCAATCTGCGCCTGCACGTCGGGAAAGAGCTGCGCGTCGGGCGCAGAGCTGTCACCCGGAGCTGGCGAAGCCGCCGGCTCAGAGTGACGGGACAGCAGCACCGACTGCCCCTTTCCCTCCATGATCTCCCTTGCGCGGTAGCTGTAGTACGAGAACGGGTACTCCGCGATCAGCTGCCGGAACTTCGCATCGCGCTCGTCGATTCGGCCGGACTTCTCCAGGATCTTTCCCGACCAGAACAGCGCATTGCTCGTGTAATCGCCGTCGGGAAGGCGTTTGACGTATTCCTCGAATGTGCCGAGCGCGTCGGCGTCGTGGCCCCACAGCGTATAAGTCCAGCCGAGGGTCCAGAGGTTCTCGCCTTCGTTGCCCGTGTCGCCCTCGTCAATGGCCTGCCGGAGGTTGGCAACCGACTTCTCGTAATCGGTCACGTCGGTGACGTAGTACTTGGCGCGGAGGACCTTCGCCTCGATGGCTTCGCCGCTCGAAGGAAATTCGTGCTCGACCTCGGCCAGGCCGCGGAGGAAGAGCTCCGGTTGTCCGGCGCGCCAGGCAGCACGCGCCCGCATCAGCATCTGCCGGGCATCGAGCCGTACACCGGAAGTCTCGTCCAGCAGCTCGGCGTACTTTCTCGAGCCGAAGAGCGCACGAAGACGGAGATTGCGATAGGCGGCGCTCTTTTCCTCCACGGGATCGCGCCTGGCAACGCGCGCCATCAGGTCGAACGCCTGATCGTAACGGTCGTCGCGCACGAGGTGCCCGACCAGCGTCAGCGACTGCTCCGAAGAAAGCGCGTCGAGCGGCGCCGCGGGATCCGAAGCGAGCTCACCGTATGTCTTCTCCGTGAATCGCCCCTGGGGGTAATCCGTCAGCAGGTGCATGCGCAACCGCGTGGCGAGATCGTGACGCCCGGCCTTGTCCAGGCTGCCGGCCAGGTCGACGAGCTCACCCTCGCTGAGCTCGTCGATCGGAGTGTCCATCGCTCGAGCGAACGATGATTCGGTTGCCGCCGTGTCGCCGGCCTGCGCTTCGAGTGAGGGAAGGCGAAGGAGCGCCACCGTCGCGGCCGAACTGCCGGGCGCGCTGGCGATGATCTGCGACGCGATCGCTGCCGCTTCCCGCAGATGATTCCGGTTCTGCTCGACATCGATCAGCCTCAGCTGGAGAAACGGAGCAACACGCGGATCGGCGGTCGCGGCCGTCGTCAGCACGTCAAACGCAGCGTCCCAGCGCTTCTGCTCGACATCGAACAGGCCGAGCAGCGCAGTCGCGCGCCGGGCCGTGACGGGGTCTCGCGACGCCGCGAGCGCGACCAGGCTCCGCTCGTATTGAGTGAGGTTTCCGGCATCGTAAAGCCTGCGCGCTGCCTCGATCGTTGGGGCCGTCGGATCAGCCACCGGCGCCGGGGGCGGCGGGGGCGGGATGGGCGGGAGGGGGGCGGGGACGTTGTGCGCACAGCCGAGCACGAGGACCAGCAGCGCGGTGCCGGCTGCGGCACGAAGCCATCCTTGTGGTGCCGGCTTCCAGCCGGCCGGCGGCCGGGCATCCTGCCCGGTCGCTGTTTGTGCGATCGGAAGTCGTCGGGCTGGAAGCCCGACGACCGGCCGGCTGGAAGCCGGCACCACCCCGCGCGCCGTCGCTGCGGCGCAGATGCTCACCGTACTCTCCTCACCATCCATGTCTCTCCCTCGTCCGTGAATCCGGACCTGCGGAAGAACTCGCGCGCCTGGCCCGGCTCGGCGATCAAACGCTCGCGATCCATCTTCCGCGCGAACCGCTCGAGCTCATCGAGCATCGCCCGGCCGATGCGCTTGCGCCGCAGCTCGTTCTTCACGACCAGTTGCTCCACGCGCACCGCTTCGGGCGTGATTTCGATGGTTAGCACCGCCACGAGATCGCCGACCAGCTTGCCGAGCAGACCGCATGCCGAAACAGAATGTTCCTTGCCTTGCGCTTTCAGGAACGAGTCGATGGTGTCTCGGTCCTCGCTCTCGATGGGTCGAATAAAGAGCCGTTGTCCCCTCATGCAACCCCCTCGATTCGATGCTCTTACAGCATGGTAGCTCAGCAAATAATTTCTTGAGGTTTGTAGGGTCCTCGCGTAGACTCGAACGCAGGCCCGCCCTCAGCAAGCCTTATTTCAGAGAAGCCGATGTCGATGAATGTGCAGCAGGCGATCGCTGAGTTTCTGCAGCACGGCCAGCGTGTCCGGAATCTTTCCGACCGCACACTGCGCGCATACAACTCAGATCTGACGCAGTTCTATGTGCAGATGGACGGCACCGGCACCTCGGAGATCACGCCCGAGCATTTGGAGAGTTATCTCGACAAGCTCGGAACCGGTCCGTATCGCGACACATCCATTCGACGAAAGGTTGCCGCGCTGAAGGTGTTTTTCCGATTCCTCGAGGAGCAGGGGATCGTGACGGAATCGCCGGCCCGCAAGCTCAAGATCAAGAAGCCGGTGGAGAACCGAGTGCCGACCGTTCTCTCGGGGCGTGAAGTGAAGGCGCTGCTGGCGGCACCCAAGGCGCAGGTGACGGTGCTGGCGGAGGCCCGCGATCAATCGGCGGGGGGCCGCAACCGCTACTTCTGCGCCGTTCGCGACAACGTCATCCTGGAGCTGCTGTTCTCGACCGGGATCCGGATCGGCGAACTGGTGGCGCTCAACGTTTCCGACGTCGATCTCTCGACGCATCAGGTGCAGATCACGGGCCGCGCCACGCGCGGCCGGGTCGTCCCGCTGTCCGCGGCGGTCGGCGACGCGCTCGTTTCGTATCTGGAACTGCGCGGTGACCGGACGCTCGACACGGGGGCCCTCTTCGTCGGACGTTCCGGCACGCGCCTGACCATTTACTCGATCGAGAACATCTTCAAGAAGCACGTTCGTATCGCAGACATCAAGCGCCACGTCACGCCGCACGCACTGCGGCACACGATGGCCGCAATGCTGGTCTCCTCCGGCACCGACATTCGGGAGGTGCAGGAAATCCTTGGTCACGCCTCCATCCTCTCGACCCAGGTCTACACGCGGCTGCCGATCCAGAAGGGCCGTCGCCCTGCCGCCGCGCTGCCGGCGCGCGTCTTCACCGATCCCGCCGCCGCAAAACTGACGATCAAGAAGCGTTAGGCGCAATCGATCGCGCAGGACCATGGCACAGACGGAATTGTCTGTGCCTTTTCTTTTTGGGGCCTTTTGGGGACCGACTGGTCGTCCACCCCGAGCGTCAGAGAGGCACCCGGGCGTTAGGCGGCGCAGAGCGAGTTGAGCCGCTCTACTTCCCCTTGCGCTTCGGCGCTCCCTTCGTCGCGGCCGTCGTCGTCGTGGGGTCGGTCGAGGCCGTGTCGGTCGGCGACGCGGGAACCGCGGCGGACGACGGCGGCGGTGCGTTCACAGGCTTGATGATGAGGTCGACGCTTTCGCCTTTCTGTTTATGATCGAGGATCGGGCAATAGAGAAGGTACTTGCCTGGCTGAAGCGTCACATTCACATTTGCGAGCACCCCGCGAGCCCGTCGAGCGGGGGCTCCTGGCCGTTCGTTGCCGGCCCTTCTTCCTGTGATGAAACGAGTTGCGGCCAGTACCCGCCGCCCCTACACTGCCGCCTGCATGCGCCTCCCGAAAGTCTCGCTGACTCAGAAAATTCTCATTGGCCTCATCTTCGGCATCCTCGTGGGATGGCTCAAACCGGACTGGGGCATAGCGGTCAGGCCGCTCTCCCTGCTCTTCCTGAACCTGATCAAGTCGATCATCGCTCCGCTGATTTTCTCGACTCTCGTCATCGGCATCGCCGGAACCGGCGACATCCGCCAGGTGGGTCGCATCGGCGTGAAGGCCCTGGTCTACTTCGAGATCGTCACGACCTTCGCGCTCTTCATCGGTCTGGGCGCGGTGAACCTCGTCAAGCCGGGCGTCGGCGTCTCTCTGGCTGGCGTGCACCAGGAAGAGAACAAGGCCACCCTCGCGGGCCGGGCCAAGGGGCTCGCCGCCGAAGCAGCCACAGCGGCACAGCGCGGCGACGGCAAGACGGCCGCGGTGAAGGCTGGGCTCGCTGCGGAGGCCGTGGCCAGGGGCCTGACCGCTCCTGATCCTCCGGCCAAGCCGGCGAAGCTCGGGGACATCATCACCCACCTTGCGCCGGCCTCGATTCTGAGGGCGATGGCAGATGGTGACGTCCTGCAGATCGTGGTCTTTTCGGTGATGTTCGCGCTCGCGGTGACGAGCATCGGCGAGAAGGCGCGGCCGGTCATCAACTGGTGTGAGTCGCTCGCCGACATCATGTTCCGCTTCACCGAGTTCGTCATGAAGTTCGCGCCGGTGGGGGTGGGCGCGGCCATGGCCAACACGGTCGCTCATTCCGGCCTCGGCGTCCTGAAGAACCTGGGGATGCTGGTCGGGACGCTCTACGGCGCTCTGACCGTGTTCATCCTCTGCGTTCTTCTGCCCGTCGCGATCATCGCGCGCGTTCCGCTGCGCGACTTCTTCCGGGCCGTGAAGACTCCCGCCACGATCGCCTTCGCCACCACGTCGTCGGAGTCGGCACTGCCGAAGGCGATGGAGAACATGGAGCGGCTCGGCGTTCCGCGCCGCATCGTCGGCTTCGTCCTTCCGACCGGCTACAGTTTCAACCTCGACGGCACCACGCTGTATCTGTCCCTGGCGACGATCTTCGTGGCCCAGGCCGCGGGCGTCCATCTGACCTGGACCCACCAGATCTTCATGCTCCTCACGCTGATGCTGACCTCGAAGGGTGTGGCCGGAGTTCCGCGCGCATCGCTGGTGATCCTTCTGGCCACGCTGGCCTCTTTCAACCTGCCGGTCGAAGGCGTGCTCGTGATTCTCGGAATCGACGAGCTGATGGACATGGGCCGCACGGCCGTCAACGTCATCGGCAACTGCCTGGCCACGGTGGTCGTGGCGCGATGGGAAAAAGCGTTCCGGACGGAAGAATGGGTCCGGGAAGAGGCCGAGCTCGAGGTCGTCACGGGCGAGCCCGCCATCGCCGGTGGGTAGGAACGAAATCGAAAATTGAAAATTGAAAATTGAAAGTTGAAAGAAGCTCTGAAGGACAGGCTCTCAGCGTATCCTTCCGTCCCGGCGCCTTTTTCAATTTTCAATTTTCAATTTCGTTCCTCCCTCCCTCGCATCCCTTTTGCATCTGGTGCAAAGCGGAGGCGGCCATGAAGAAGTCCCTCATGATCCTTGCGCTGGCCGTGCTCGCCGGCTGCGCGAGCAGCAACCAGAATGCTGGTCCGGCGGTCGCGATGCACGTCACGGCGACGAACCTCAGCACGAACACGCTTTACTTTCGCGGGCCGATGTCGGCGGCCCTGCAGATGACGATCACCAATCCGACTGCGGACACGATCACACTCCGCACGCTCGACCTGCGGACCATCGGGCCGGGATCGTTTCGCATGCGCACCGGCACGACGCCGGTCAACAAGACCGTTCTTCCGAACTCGACGGCCACGCTGACGATGAGCGCCTGGGGCTTTTCAACGGGCGGGTATCTGGCGTCGTCGCTGCCGATCGACGTTCGCGGCCTGGCCTATTTCGAATCGCCACACGGCGCGTTCACGCGGATGTTCAACGACGTGATCACGCCCGGGCCGTGAGCCGGTGGCCGTGAACCTGTCGGGACGATCGTCATCCTGAGCGACTTGTCATCCCGAGCGTGAGCGAGGGATCTGGGTGGGAGGGGCGGCACGATGGGCGGATTGCGCGCCTCCCGCCCTCTTTCAGATCCCTCGCTCACGCTCGGGATGACGAGTTACGGAATGGTCGCCGGGCGAGCTCCCGTTGTAGAATTTCGCCTCCCGAGCGAGCGGGCGTAGCTCAGTTGGTAGAGTCGGAGCTTCCCAAGCTCAAGGTCGCGGGTTCGATCCCCGTCGCCCGCTCCAATTTCCCTTCTTCCAAACACGATCTGAGCGCGCAGTGGCAGCATTCGCTTTTCAACGATTCCGCCCGGGAGTCGTAGCGTGTCGAGAAGGAGCCTCAACCATGAAACGAGCCACGGTCCTCCTGTTTGCGATCGCCATCATCGTCGCAGCCTGTTCGAGCAGTGATCCGTACGAACCGCCTCAGAGCGAGCGGGGTCGTGGAATGGGCCTTGGTGGTGGATACCGTGGCGCCGCTGCGGGCAGCGGTTGCTTCATCCGGTTTTTTTGAGTGTGCCGGGGTCGACTACCCCCTCAGAAACGCTACCCTCCGCTGGCGGAGCCGTCAAATCTGGCGATCGGGCCAAAACAGTGCGCCCGATTTCAATCGCGAGCTCGACATAACGCCGCAGATTCTCGCTCTCAAGTGTGTCGTTGTGGGGCTCTTGTTTCTTCATCCAATCGAGACTACTCGCGTTCGTCCATGTGCCGAGGGTGCTCCAGTGACCACTTGTGGTCATCCGTGCACCCTACTGACGCTCAGCGGTCCTTCATAAGCTGAGCTTCATGTTCAAACCCATACTCACGAGAGGAGCTCGCGGAGGAACGAGCCGGCGGACCGGAAGCACAGATTCTTGCCGTGATCCACGATCTCATTTCGAGGGGTCCTGGCGAGCGGCTCACGGTCCAGGCGATCACGGATGAATTCACGAAACGTTTCGGCGAAGAGTACGCGCGTCGCGTGACGCCCCGATGGATCGGCTCGATCATCCGAAGACGTCTCGGACTGCGGCCGGGCCGGTCAACGGGGACATTCACGCTCGGTGCGGAGGAGATCCCGAAGCTCGAAGCGCTGTACCGCCGCTACGGTGTCGTGCCCGAAAAGGTCGACTCAGATCCTGCCGCGGCGTGAGCGAAGAACGCGGCGGAGAGAGACGGCTCACGTATCTTGGTCGGACGAACTGGCGCGGACAGGGACGGCCTTTCGGGATCCCGGAGAAGGACCGCGCCGCGCACATGTACATCGTCGGGAAGACCGGCGCCGGGAAGTCGAGTCTTCTCGAAATGCTGGTCCGTCAGGACCTCATTAACGGTTCGGGTTTGGCCCTGTTCGATCCTCACGGCGATCTGGCGGAACGGATCATCCGCTGGGTGCCGGAGAGTCGCGCGAAAGATCTCACGTATCTCGATGTGCCGGATCCCGGCCAGCGGTTCGCGTTCAACCCGCTGGCGAACGTGCCGCCGCTCAGGCGATCAGTAACGGCGAACGGCATCGTGGAAGCGCTTAAGAAGCTCTTCGCGGATTCGTGGGGCATCCGGCTCGAGTACGTCCTCCGGAACGCTCTTCTGCTCTTACTCGATCAGCCGCAGGCGACCATTGCCCATGTTCTGAAACTTTTTCACGAGGACCGCTTCCGAAGAGAGGCAGCCGAGCGAGCAACGAACGAGCAGGTGAAGCGCTTCTGGACGACAGAGTTTGAGAAGTATCCCGGGCGGTTCAGAACCGAGGCGGTATCTCCAATCGAGAACAAACTTGGAAGTTTCCTTGTCGATCCGTTCGTCTCGCGGATTCTTACGAGCAACGAGAGCAGCTTCGACCCGCGGCAGATGATCGACGGCAGCGGCGTGCTGATCGTGAACCTGGCCAAGGGCAAGATCGGCGAATCACCGGCGGCGCTCTTCGGCAGTCTTCTGGTGTCCTCTCTCGGTCTGGCTGGCCTGGCCCGTTCGGATTCACCGGAAGGCAGTCGTCGACCGTTCTACATCTACCTCGACGAATTCCAGAGCTTCACGACTCTCGCACTCGCCGGAATGCTGTCGGAGCTGCGGAAGTACGGAGTCGGCCTTGTGCTCGCGAATCAGTACCTCGATCAGCTCGCACCGGAGATCCGGACTTCGATTCTCGGGAACATCGGCACGCTCGTGGTCTTCCGTGTGGGTGGCGGGGATGCGGCGAAGCTTGCGAAGGAGCTGAACGGAACGCTGAATCCCGAGGAGTTGACGTATCTTCCGAATCGCAGTTTCTGGGTCCGCCCGCTGGTTCACCGCGAGGCGGTGTCGGCATTCACGGCCGAGACAATACCTGTTTTGTGACGGTCAGTTTTACGAAAGGAGCCGACCCTCACGGACCGGCTCCCTTCGTACGTACTACTGGGGCAAAGCCAATGTGACGTGTTGAGTATCATTATTCGTAATGCTGTCGAATGCCCAAATCCGCATGCCGGCGGTGGCGGGTTTGATTCGCACCGCTAGGCGGTCCGTCGCGTTTAACGGTCCAAAGTCCGAGAAACCGCTAAGCTGGAGGTACGCTGGGGCGTGCCACTCGTGACCCGCTGGAGGCGGCGTCAGCGCGTATGTATTTTCGCCAAGGAACTGATCAGAAGAGCCGGGGTATTGACCCTCCGTCATTCTCCAGAGTGAGATCGTGACCTGCCCGTTCGGAACGCCGTCCGGATCAAACACCCTCAAAGTGTTGCGAAAGCGGTTATCCGCGGGAACGTCAATTAAGGTCACTTGCGACGAGCGATACTCGCGCTCTCGAACGACAGGAACGGCCGTACCCCATGTGAGACTCTGACGCGAGACATCCTGGACGCGAAGAGAGAATGAGAGATTGTCGACCTGGTCGCGTTCGACGAATAGCAGCGCCGCGGCTTCACCGGGAACGATAACCGAGTTTGTGAGATCGACGGAACGATGGGCGGCCAGCGTCTGCGCGGGGGGGCAAAGAGCCACTTGGCACGTCACGACGATGGGATATGTCGGCACGTCCGCGTCTGTGTCGTTTCGGGCAATAAGAGCGGAGCTCCACAACGAACCATACGCACCCGGCAAGGGCTGACTGATGACGACGGGGACGAGAAGCCGCTCGTACGTAATGCCGGGCATTTGCGCGAGAGCCGTGCACGAGATGAGAGCGCATACAGTGATGACTACTGCCACAGTCGCTGTTCGATCCATGGACCAGATCCTCCGAAGTTTTTTATCTCCTACGGGTATTGAATAGTGCAGGAGGAGCTGTTGTAGCGCCAGTTCGCGAGCAGGCTGTTACTGGTGAAAGCATCACAGATTGGCGTCATTTCGGCGGTGTAATGACCGGCGCGGCATCCGTCGGTATCGAACGGCGTTGGCACCGTCTGCGCGTTGTTACGAATCTCGTCCCAGACTTGTCGCGGAGTGAGCCATGGCTTGGCTTGGAGAATACGCGCCGCGAGACCCGCGACAAAGGGCGCGGCGTATGAGGTGCCAGATCTGAGTTCATACGGAACGTAGAAAGGTGGTCTTGGGGAACGATATGCGTCCGTCGCCGATCCAAAAGCAGATTCAACGTCGTGGGCGGGCGCGTAGATATCAACGCTATTCCCGTGGTTCGAGCCATAGATCGGCACATCGCCGCGATTAACGTAGGACTCGGTATAACACGGCTCACCGGCGAACATCGGGCACTGCCAACGAACATCCGTAAGCACACCGCCAACCGTCGCACGACCGCTTCCACCGACCGAAATCACACGTGCAACACTCGGGACGCCGGGAAACGCGACGCTCGGGTCATTCCGGTACGACAAACGCGCCGGTGATGTGTCATTCGGGTGATCAATGTCGCCCCGAGCGTGGTTGTTGGCAGAGGCGATCACCGTGATTCCCGACCAGTTAAAGCCGTCGAAAGTTGTTCCGTCGGAAACAATTCGATTGATGACGCACTCGTGCGCTGCGAGCAGCGCGTCGTTCGGGCGAACATACATGCTCATGCTTACCAGCGCTGGGCGATGGAACCGATTTGGGTTGTCTGCGCTCCGGATCCAGTCCAAGCCCCAGTTCATTCGCTCCGTGGTCGAATATGGCCCTTGCTGGGTGTCGGTGCCACAAGCCCACACACGGATGGGAACGATCGTTACGCGTTTCGCGACACCGACGTACGAGGAGCGGCTGGTGCTGTCGAACCAGCAGTGGATGGCGCTGCAGAACGAGTTGCAGAACGCCCGCTCGCAGCGCCAGCAGGATCGTCGCGGCGGCTTCCCCGGTGGACGCGGCCGTGGGGGAATGGGCGGACGCCGGCCAGGGTGGGGCCATTGAACGAACGGGTAGCGAGTCGCGGGTAGCGAGTAGCGGGTAGCGGGTAGCGAGTAGGGCTCGCCATACAAGTCTTGCCGGGCTTCGCTTGTTAGGCGCATGCGCACGAGCTCGCTGATCGATGGCTGTACGCTCTCTCCGCTACCCGCTACCCGCTACCCGCTACCCGCTACCCGCTACCCGCTACCCGCTGTGCACGCTTTGTGCTCTGTCCCCGCGCGGGAGGACAACATGCGTCGCATTCAGATCCTGGGATTTTCTTCACTCGTAGTCGTTGCACTTCTCGCGGGCTGTGCCTCGTCCGGTCCGGGAGGAGTGAGCAGTGTTTCGCTCGACCAGGAGTGGCAGCTCGGTCAGCAGATGGCTGCGCAGGTCGCGCAGCAGTACAGGTTCGTCAATGACCCGGCCATGCACTCGTACATCCAGGCCGTGGGCAATCGCATCGTGGCGCAGACGCCGCTGGCCGGACGTCCGTTCGAGTTCGAGATCATCGACGATCCGTCGGTGAATGCGTTCTCGATTCCGGGCGGGCACGTCTACCTCAACAGCGGCCTGATCGGGCAGGCCAACCGAGCCGACATGCTGGCCGGCGCCATGGCCCACGAGATCAGCCATGTGGTGGCGCGCCACGTTCTCAAACAGATCCAGCAGCAGAACGAGATCAACACGATCGGCGCGATTCTCCTCGGGCAGAATCCGAACGCGCTGACACAGATCGTGGCGCAGGTGGTCGCGGGGGGAGCGATGGCCCGCTTCAGCCGCGCCGATGAGAAGGAAGCCGACGACCTCGGGTTGCAGTACATGACTGCGGCCGGCTACGACCCGCACGGCATGCTGGCGTTGTTTCAGAAGCTGCTGGCGCTCGAGCAGGGCGGCAACAGCTCCGTGGCGCGTTTCTTCGCCGACCATCCGGGCACGCAGAATCGCATCAACGACATCTCCACTCGGATCGCCAGGATGAACAATCCCAGAGGCCTGCAGGACGATCCCACGTACGACGCGATGCAGCGTCGGTATCCGACCACGATGACGTCGAGCTCGCACTAGCACACAACGGACCCGTCACTCTGAGCCGGCGGAGCCGCGGGGAAGGGCGGACGGGTGAGCGGCGTAGCGCGGCGAAGAGTCTCAAGCTTCCCAATCGTCCCGGTAAGAGACTCTTCGCCGCGCTCCACCGCTCCCGCCTTCCGCCGCCCCCGCGGTTGCGCCGGCTCAGAGTGACGGGGGCACGGTTGCGCCCTGACCGGGGCGCGGTTCCGCCGGCTCAGGATCAGGATGACACGCGTCCTGCCCGCTGCTTCCTCGTCCGATATGCTTCCCTCCGCGGCGCGCGAAGGCGCCAGGAGGTTCCGTGAGAGACATCCATTCGTTTGCGCGGCCCGATGAAGCGGTGGTGAAGCATCTGGCGCTGGACCTGTCCGTCGACTTCACGCGCCATCAGCTCAGCGGCTCGGCTACGCTGCAGATCGAGCATCGCGGCGCGCGCGAGCTCGTGCTCGACAGCAACGGCCTGTCCGTCGGCGGCGTGACTCTGGACGACGGCACCTGCGCGAAATTCTCGCTCGGCGAATCGCAGCCGTACCTCGGCCGCGCCCTGACCATCGCCATCGCGCCGCAGACGAAGTCCGTGAAGATCGATTACCAGACCTCGCCCGATGCGGCCGCGGTGCAGTGGCTCGATCCCCAGCAGACCGCGGGCACGAAGCACCCGTTCCTCTTCACGCAGTCGCAGGCCATCCTGGCGCGCACGTGGGTGCCGTGTCAGGACACGCCGGGCGTGCGCATGACCTACGAAGCGACGGTGCGCGTACCGCGGGGGCTCGTGGCCGTGATGAGCGCCGAGAATCCGACGGAGCCGAACGCGGACGGCGTCTACCGCTTCCGCATGCCGCAGCCCATCCCGTCGTATCTGCTGGCGCTGGCCGTCGGCGATCTCGCTTTCCGCCGGTTAGGCCGCAACAGCGGCGTTTACGCGGAGAAGCCGGTGGTGGAGGCGGCGGCCTGGGAGCTGGCGGACACGCAGAGGATGATCGATGCCGCGGAGGAGCTGTACGGCCCCTATCGATGGGGCGAGTACGACGTGCTGGTCCTGCCGCCGAGCTTTCCCTTCGGCGGCATGGAGAACCCGCGGCTGACCTTCGCCACGCCCACGATTCTGGCGGGCGACCGCTCGCTGGTGAGCCTCGTCGCCCACGAGCTGGCGCACTCCTGGTCGGGAAACCTCGTCACCAACGCCACCTGGAACGACTTCTGGCTCAACGAAGGATTCACCGTCTACTTCGAGCGGCGCATCATGGAGGCGGTCTTCGGCCGCGACTACTCGGAGATGCTGGCGCGCCTCGGCCTGCAGGACCTCGAAGCGACCGTGCGCGAGCTCGGCCCCGACAGCGCCGACACGCACCTGCTGCTCGACCTCACCGGGCGCGATCCGGACGATGCGGCGAACAAGCTCGCCTACGAGAAGGGCTACTTCCTGCTGCGTCTCATCGAAGAGACGGTCGGCCGGGAATCCTTCGACGCGTTCCTGCGCGACTACTTCGAGCGCCATGCCTTCCAGTCGATGACCACCCGCGCCTTCGTCGACGACCTGCGCAAGAACCTCCTGTCGAAGCATCCCGGTGCCGAGGATCGGATCGGAGTGGGGAGATGGGTGGAGGGGCCGGGGATTCCGTCTAACGTTCCCCGCGTGCAGTCCGACGCCTTCGAAAAGGTCGAGGAGCAGGTGCGCAGGTTCGAGAGCGGCACGCCTGCCGATCAGCTGAAGACCGCCGGCTGGTCGACCCACGAGTGGATTCACTTCCTCCGGCACCTGCCGGCAGCCCTGACCACGACCCAGATGGCGCAGCTGGACAAGGCCTTCGGCTTCAGTGCCAGCGGCAATTCGGAGATCCTGCACGAGTGGCTGCTGCAGGCGATCCAGCACGATTACCAGCCGGCCTTCGATGCGCTGGAGAAGTTCCTGCTGAGCCAGGGACGGCGAAAGTTCCTCAAGCCGCTTTACGAGAAGCTCGCCGAGACCGAGAGCGGACGGACGCGCGCAAAGACCATCTACGGGAAGGCGCGGCCGACGTATCACGCGGTTTCGCGGGGGACGATCGACGGGATCCTGAAGTGGCGTTAGGCCGAACCCCGCCATCCTGAACGCGTGAAACCGCCTCCCCCCGTCACTCTGACTCTGAGCCGGCGGAGCCCCCCGTCACTCTGAGCCGGCGGAGCCGCGGGTGGTTGGGCGGTGCGCGGCGGAGCGCGGCGAAGAGTCTCAAACCTACTGATCGTCCCGGTAAGAGACTCTTCGCCGCGCTCCGCCGCTCCACCCACCCGACCTTCCCCGCGGTTCCGCCGGCTCAGAGTGACGGGGAGGGTCCACCGCGATCCATCACATTGCTCCCCGCCGCTTTTCCGGCATCATAGGCGCCGCAGTCGGTCCTCATCGATTCCACAAACGAGCAGGGGAGAGCCGTGGCCCTCCGCCGGAGGAACTGAATGGAAGCTACCGAAACGAAGTCGCTTCCCGAGAACGCGTACGTCCCGCTTCCGGACGGAGAGCTGTATCTGCCGATCGTCCCGGCGGCAGAGCAACCGCCGGAGTCGACAGGTCGCGCCATCGGATGGGGCCTGTTCCTCTGCGTGGTCTTCACCGTCGCTTCGGCCTACTCGGGCCTGAAAGTCGGCCAGGTGATGGAAGCGGCGATCCCGATCTCGATCCTGGCCATCGGACTGGCCCGCGTCTATCGCCGCCGTTCCACCGTGCTGGAAAACGTGATCATCACCAGCATCGGCGGCGCTGCGGGCTCGGTCGTGGCCGGCGCGATCTTCACCCTTCCCGCGCTCTACACGCTGCACCTCAACCCGCATCCGGTGCAGACCATCTTCATCTGCCTGGCCGGCGGCTGCCTGGGAGTGCTCTTCCTCATTCCGCTGCGCCGCTATTTCGTCCGCGAGATGCACGGCCAGCTGCCGTATCCCGAGGCCACGGCCATCACCGAAGTCCTGGTCACCGGCGAGAAGGGCGGCTCGCAGGCCAAGCTGCTGCTGCAGGCCACGGCTATCGCCGCGGTCTACGACTTCTTCGTAACCACGTTCCAGGTGTGGAAGGAGCTCCTCGATTTCCAGTTCATCCCGCAGATGAAGATGCTGGCCGAGCGCGCCAAGATCGTCGTCAAGTTCGACGCCATCTCCTTCATCCTCGGTCTTGGCTACGTGATGGGGTTGCGCTCGTCGATGATTCTCGTGGCCGGCGGCGTGGTGGCGAACTTCGTCCTGGTGCCGCTGATCTTCATGGTCGGCAGCCACGTGCCGGGACTGGTCTATCCGGGGACGGCGCCCATCGCGCAGATGACCGCGGAGCAGATCTTCCGCAGCTACGTCCGCTACGTCGGCGTGGGCGCGATCGCCACGGCCGGGATCTTCGGAATCATCAAGTCGCTGCGCGTGATCGTCGGTTCGTTCGGCATCGCCGTGAAGGCGTTCCGCCACGGCGAAGGGGCCGCTCCCGAGCGCACCGATCGCGACATCAGCGTCCTGACCATCCTGATCGGCGTGATCCTGGGCGCCATCGGCGTGGCCGTGTTCTTCGGGACGCTCCGCCCCACTCCGCTTGTCCTCGTGGCCGGCCTGCTGCTGACGCTCGTCTTCTCGTTCTTTTTCACTTCCGTGGCGGCGAATGCCATCGCCACGACCGCGCGCAATCCCGTGTCCGGCATGACCATGCTGACGATCATCATTTCGTGCGTGGTCCTGCTGCAGTTCGGCCTGTCGGGGACGACGGGGATGTTCTTCGTGATGGCCATCGCCGGGATGGTCTGCACGGCGCTGTCGACGTCGGGCCAGACCATCACGGACCTGAAGACGGGCTACTGGATCGGCTCCACTCCGGCGAAGCAGGAGAAGGTGAAGTTTCTCGGTGTGATCGCGGCGGCAGCGGCGGCCGGTCTGACCATCGTCATGCTGGCGCAGGTGTTCCAGTTCGGCGAGGCGGCGCCGGGCGACACCCGGACGATTCTGGCCGCACCGCAGGCCTCGATCATGATGGCGCTGGTGGAAGGTTTCATGAACCGGCAGCCGATCGCGTACATGCTCTTCTTCGCCGGCGGGATGATCGCCGTGTCGATCGAGATGCTGGGCGCGCCGGCGCTGATCTTTGCGCTGGGCATGTATCTCCCTCTGGAGCTGAACACGCCGGCGCTCGTGGGCGGGTTCATCGCCCACCTGGTGACGCGCAAGTCTGAGCGCGAAGGAGGAGAGCGCGGCCGCACGATGCGCGAGCGCGGCGTGATCATCGCCTCGGGCCTCATGGCCGGCGGCGCGTTAGGCGGGGTGTTCGGGGCGGCGCTGCGGCTGCTGCCCGGCCCGAAGGACCCGGCCTCCGCCGGGCACTGGTACTCCTCGATGGCCAACCTCCTTCCGCGGTACGCCGAAGAGCGCATCCGGACACCGTTCTACGGCAACGACGAGGTCTCGCAGCTCGTCTCCTGCGCGATCTTCGTGGCGCTGTGCCTCTACGTCTGGTTCGATTCGACGAGGAAGGTGAAGACCGCCGAGTAGCGGGAAGCCCGGGCACCCGCCCACCACGCGTCCCCGTCACTCTGAGCCGGCGCAGCCGCGGGGGAGGTTGGGCGGGTGGAGCGGCGGAGCGCGGCGAAGAGTCTCAAAATGCGCGCATCGATGAGTCTTGCCCTTGATCGAGGAGAGCCGGCTCACCGCGATCGTGCAATTTGGAGACTCTTCGCCACGCTCCGCCGCGCTCCACCCAACCGCCCTCCCCGCGTCTCCGCCGGCTCAGAGTGACGGGAAATTCACTCCACCGCTCCAGCTCATCCACCGCTCCCACCCACCCACCGCCCCCGCGTTGCGCCGGCTCAGGATGACCGGACCGATTATGATTTCGTCCGTGCGCCGGTCCCTCCTCCCGCTTCTGATCCTGTGCGGATGTGTCACTTACGTGCCGCGACCGGTCGATCCGGCGGCGAATGCGAGAACGCTCCAGTCGCGCCGCCTCGACGACCCGGCGCTGCACGCCTATGCGCAGGAGAGCCTTGGCCGCAACATTGCGCAGTGGCCGCCGGCGCAATGGGACCTCGACCTGCTCACGGCCGCCGCCTTCTACTTCAATCCCGAGATCGCCGTGGCCCGGGCCGAGCACGCCACCGCACTGGCCGCGATCCGCACGGCGCGGCAGCGCCCGAACCCGACCGGCAGCGTCTCGCTCGAGCACAAGGCACCGACGCCGGAGCAGAGCCCGTGGGTATCGACCTTCGGGTTCGATCTTCCGCTCGAACTGCCTGCCCGGCGGCGGGCCCGCACCGACCAGGCCATCGCCGCAGCCGAGGCACTGCGATCGCGCGTCAGCGTGGTGGCGTGGGCGATCCGCAGCCGGCTTCGCGGCCGCCTCCTCGACATGTACACCGCGCAGGAGCGCGCCGCCGTGTTGAAGCGCGAGCTGGACATCGAGCGCGACATCGTGGAGATCTTCACCAGGCGCCTGCAGCTCGGCGAGGCCGCCCAGCCCGACTTGACTCGCGCCCGCATCGCCCTCGCCCAGACCACGCTGCTCCTCGAGGACACGCGACGCCTGGCCGCGGAAGGGCGGGAGGGCGCGGCGGGAGCGGTGGGGGTGGGCGTGGCGGCCCTGGGGGACGGAACGATTGATATCAATACATTCCAGGGGCCGCCGCCGGTCGTCGACGAGACCCTTCGTGATGCCGCCCTCACCGGCCGCGCCGACATCCTCGCCCGGCTTCACGATTACGCCGCCGCGGAGGCCGCTCTTCGCCTCGAAGTGACCCGGCAATATCCCGACCTGCACCTCGGTCCGGCCCTGGGATGGGACCAGGGCGTGCGCACCTGGGCGCTGGCCGCTTCGGCCGAGCTGCCCCTCCTCAATCAGCATCGCGGCGAGATCGCCGAAGCCTCTGCCCGACGCGACGAGGCAGCGGCCCGGTTTACGGCCCTGCAGGCCTCGATCATTGCGGCCTTCGACCTGGCCCGGGCGCAGCTCGCGGCCGCCGAGCAGAAGCTCGCCGACGCGGACTCGCTCGTCCGTTCCGAGGACGAGCAGGTCGTCACCGCCCGGAAACAGTTCGACGCGGGGGAAGTCGACAGGCTCGCTTTGCGCAGCTCGGAGCTCGAGCGCGAGGCTGCCGCGCTGGCCCGCGTCGATGCGGACGTCGACGTTCAGCGCGCCGCCGGTGCCGTCGAGGATGCGCTGCAGCGGCCGCTCGAAGCGGCCATGCCGCGACTGGAGGAAAAGCGATGAAGTACTGGCGCGCGGTTCTGCTCGCGCTCGGCTCCGCGATTGCGGGTGCGCTGATCGCCCTGGCCATCGTTCGCGGCGGAGCGAAGGAAGCGGACGAACAAAACGCCGCAGAGTCTGCCCGACCCGAACGAGTCGCCGTCGTGAACGGCGAGACCGTGGTCAGCATCGACGCCGCCACCGCCGAGAAGAGTCACATCGGCGTCGCGCCGCTCGCCGCGGCACAGCATGCGAACGGCTCGCACGCCTTCGCCACCGCCATCGACGTAAGAGACCTCGTGAAGGTCCGCAACCAGTACGCAGTCGCTACCGCGCAGGGGGAGCAGGCGCGATCCCGTCTCGCGGCTGCCGAGGCGGAGTACGCGCGGCTCAAGGCACTCCACGACGACAATCGAAACATCTCCGATCGTGTGCTTCAGGAGGCAGGGGCCAACCGGAGCGCCGAGCGCGCCAACGCCGACGCGGCCGCGGCGACGATGACGGCGGCCGAGGGAACGGTGCGTCAGCGGTGGGGCGATGCCGTGGCCGGCGCCTTTGCGTCGAACGCGCGCTGGGTCGACGATCTGATCGCCAACCGAAGTGTTCTCGTGCAGGTGGTCTCGCCCGTGAAGCCTCCGCAGCGCATTGCCATCGAGACGCCGCAGGGCTCGATCGCGGCGGAGCTCCTCTCCGCGTCGCCCCGCACCGATCCTCGCGTGCAGGGAAGGAGCTGGCTCTATCTCGCGCCATCCGGGGCGATCGTGCCAGGCATGAACCTGAGCGCGCGCATCACCACCGCGAACGTCGAAAAGGGTGCGCTCGTCCCGCGCGATGCAATCGTCTGGTCCTCCGGTCGTGCCTGGGTCTACGTCGAGAAAGCGCCCGGCCAGTACGCACGCCGGCCGATCGACGCCACTGTCCTGATGGGCGACGGCTACTTCGTGACCACGCTCCAGCCGGGCCAGCTCGTCGTCACCATCGGCGCGCAGGAACTGCTGTCCGAGGAGAACAGGCCGAAGGTGGAAGATTGATGAGGCGGGTGATTTTCACCACAGAGGCACAGAGAGCACTGGGTGGAGTGCGTTCCGTGAATCTCGGTGTTCTCTGTGCCTCTGTGGTGAATTGGTCCTCGGCTGGAAGTGACCCTGTCGCCCCGACGCGGGGGCGCCCGTGACGGCACCGGATGACCGCGAGGTCATGCCGCACGGCTCGATCCTCGGCGCTATCGTTGCCTTCTCGCTTCGTTTCCGCGGAGTGGTCATCGCCCTGGCGGTGGTGGCCATCGCGTATGGCGTCTACTCGCTGGCGCAGGCCCGCTACGACGTCTTCCCGGAATTCGCGTCGAAGCAGATCGAGGTCCAGACCGAGGCCGGAGGTCTGGCGCCGGAGCAGGTCGAGCTGCTGGTCACGCGTCCGATCGAGAATGCGCTGAACGGAAGCGAGAACATCGAGGCGTTGCGGTCCGAGTCGATCGAAGGCCTCTCGCACATCACCGCGGTGTTCGCCGAGGACACCGACATCTATCGCGCGCGGCAGATCGTCGCGGAGCGGCTCTCGACCCTGGGGGCCTCGCTGCCCAAAGGCGTGCAGGCGCCGGTGATGACGCCGCTCACCTCGTCGACAGGCGGCCTGATGACGATCGGCCTGACCTCCGAGGTGCTCACGCCGATGCAGCTACGGACGTTCGCCGACTGGGTGGTGCAGCAGCGGCTCCTGGCCGTTCCGGGCGTGGCCAAAGTGACGGTCTACGGCGGCCAGGTGCGGCAGATCCAGATCGAGATCGATTCGCGCAAGCTCGTGCAGCACGAGATCGGCGTCGAGGAGGTGCTCGCTGCCGCGCGCCGGGCTGCGGGTCTGCGCGGCGCCGGGTTCATCGATACGGGAAACCAGCGCATCGTGCTGCGCGCCGATTCCGGAGCGATCGGTGCCCGGGAGATCGCGGGCACGGTCGTGCGGCACGAGGCGGCCGGCAATCTGACTCTCGGCGACCTTGGCCGGGTCGTCGACGCTCCGGCGCCGGCGATCAGCGGAGCCACGGTCCAGGGAAAGCCCGCCGTGGTCATGAACCTCTGGACGCAGTACGGCGCGAACACGCTCGAGACCACGCACGGTGTCGACCTGGCGTTGGAGGATCTGAAACCGGCCTGCGCACAGCAGCATGTCACCGTGTGGCCGGAGCTGTTCCGGGCCTCGAAGTTCATCGAGACGGCCACGCACAACATCCGTATCTCGCTGCTGATCGGCGCGGTGCTGGTGATCGTGGTGTTGTTCCTGTTCCTGGCGGACTTCCGGTCGGCGGCCATCTCCTGCACGGCCATTCCGCTGTCGCTGCTGGTCGGTATCACCATCCTGCAGAAGCTGGGCTTCACGCTCAACACGATGACGTTAGGCGGGCTGGCCATCGCCATCGGCGAGGTGGTCGACGACGCGGTGATCGACGTCGAAAACATCCTGCGCCGCCTGCGGCAGCCGCACGAAAATGCCCTGCGCGCGGTCTTCGAAGCATCGATGGAAGTGCGCGGCGCGGTCGTCTACGCCACGTTCGCGGTGGCCCTGGTCTTCATTCCCATCATCACCATGTCGGGCCTGGCCGGCCGGCTGTTCGGGCCGATGGCTCTGGCCTATATCGCTTCGATCCTGGCTTCGCTGCTCGTGGCGCTGACCGTGACGCCGGCGCTGGCGCTGCTGCTGCTCGTCAAGCGGAGGCCCGCCGAAGTGAACGGCGGCGACCTCTCCATCGACGTTCACGAGACCGCGCTGCAGTCCCGGTTGAAGTCGGGTTACGGCACGCTGCTGGCGCGGGTGGAGCGCCATCCCGGCGAGGTCATCGCCGTGGCCGCCATCCTGACGTGCATCGGCCTCTCGCTGGTGGTCTTCCTGCCGGAGTCGTTCCTTCCGGAGCTGCACGAGGGTCACTACGTTGCCCACCTGGAGATGGCGCCCGGCACTTCGATTGAGCAGTCGATCCACGTCGGCAACGCCGTGACCCGGGAGCTGCTTTCGCTGGGGTTCGTGCGCACGGTCGCGCAGCGGGTCGGCCGCGCCGCCACCGACGATGTCTTCGGCCCGCAGTCCAGCGAGATGGAAGTCGACCTGAAGCCGGTCAGCGGTGACGTAGCCGCGACGGCCGCGGCGAAGATGCGCGAGGCACTCAGCGCTTTTCCCGGCGCCGCCTTCTCGGTCAACACCTTCCTCACAGAGCGCATCGAGGAGACGATGACCGGCTACACCGCGCCGGTGGTGGTGAACATCTACGGCGACGACCTCGACGCGCTCGACGCCACGGCCCGCGACGTCGCCGCTGCGCTCGGCAGGGTTCGCGGCGCGGCCGACATCCAGATGCAATCGCCTCCCGGCGCACCGCAGCTGGACATCCGCCTCCATCACGCCGCCCTGGCGCGCTGGGGGCTCGCGCCCGTCGACGTGCTGGAAGCAATTCACACCGCGTACGAAGGCTCGGTCGTCGGCCAGGTCTACGAGGGGGCGCGTTCGTTCGACGTGGCGGTGCGCCTCGCGCCGGAGCTTCGCCGCAGCCTTTCCAACGTCGGCTCGCTGCCGCTGCGCAACGGCGCCGGAACATTCGTCCCGCTGCGCGAGGTCGCCGACATCCAGCAGACGTCCGGCCGTTACGTCATCCTGCACGACTCCGCCAAACGCGTGCAGACCGTGACCTGTAACGTGACCGGCCGCGACGTCCCCTCGTTCGTCGACGAAGCCCGCCGCCTCGTGACCTCCCGCGTGGTCATGCCCACCGGCACCTACATCGACTTCACAGGCGCGGCAGCAGCGCAGGCCCGCTCGCGCCACGACCTGATCGTCCATTCCGCGGTGGCCGGCATCGGTATCCTCCTGCTTCTGCTGATCGTCCTCGGCAGCGCGCGGAACCTCGCGCTGGTCGCGGTCAACCTTCCGTTCGCGCTCGTGGGAGGCGTGCTGGCGCTCGTCGTCAGCCGCGGCGAGCTGTCCGTCGGCTCGCTCGTCGGATTCGTGACGCTCTTCGGAATCACGCTGCGGAACTCCATCATGATGCTGTCGCACTACGAGCATCTGGTGAGCCGCGAGGGCTGCGAGTGGAACGGCGAGACCGCCATCCGCGGCGCGTCGGAGCGGCTCATCCCGATCCTGATGACCTCCATCGTCACGGGCATCGGCCTGCTTCCTCTGGCCATCGCCAGCGGCTCACCGGGACGCGAGATCGAAGGCCCGATGGCCATCGTCATTCTCGGCGGCCTGATCACCTCGACGGTGCTGAACCTCGTCGTGTTGCCGACACTGGCGTTGCGGTGGGGTCGGTTCGGTTCGTAGGGTTGCGGGGTTGCGGGGTTGCGCGGGGTGCGACGCCACCGTCATCCCGAGCCGACGAAACCGCAGCCCCGTCACTCTGAGCCGGCGAAACCGCGGGGGCGGCGGGTGGGCGGGAGCGGCGGAGCGCGGCGAAGAGTCTCTTACCGGGACGATTTGTCAGCTGGAGACCCTTCGCCGCGCTGCGCCGCTTCCACCCGACCGCCCTTCCCACGGCTCCGCCGGCTCAGAGTCAGAGTGACGGGAGACCGGGTCACGACGGCCGTGCTTCGTCCTCGCCCGGCCAGCGGTTCCGCGACTCCTGCTGGCGGAGGACCTGTTCGATGGCGGCCGGGAGCTTGATGGGCAGGTTGCCGTTCTCCCACTCGGCGACCTCGTCGATGGGGACGCCGAGGGTATGGGCGAGTTGTCCGCGGCTCCAGCCCAGGTGAAGCCGCCGTGCGCGCAGGTCGTGGGGAGTCATGGGAGTCATCGTCCTGTAAATACGTCGGAGGGTCGGTGGTCGTCGTGCGCCGATCCCTCCGGCTGAAGCGATGCGAATAGAGACTTGCAAACGGCGCGCCGTGGGAGCCGTTGCCCGTCATCCGGAGAGGCTGTGCAGAAATCGAGAACGGCGCGGACGCGCTACATGTCATTCCGAGCGTCAGCGAGGAATCTGGGAGGGCCGGGGGCGCGCCATCTGAGCGGTTTCAGCACACTCAGCGCGCCGCCCGTTCCCCCAGATCCCTCGCTGACGCTCGGGATGACAAGCAGCCATGAGCCGACTCTGCAAGGCCTTTCAGAGTGACGGGGCCATACACATGCGTTCGCACGAATGTATAATCGACCCGTGAAGCGCACTCCCGATCTGGTCACGCTGCTCCAGGCGCTCAGCGATCCCACCCGCCTGCGGCTGCTCAACCTTCTTCGCGCCGGCGAGCTCTGCGTCT
The DNA here is from genome assembly GCA_021781455.1 of Acidobacteriota bacterium. Taxonomy (GTDB): domain Bacteria; phylum Acidobacteriota; class Thermoanaerobaculia; order Gp7-AA8; family Gp7-AA8; genus JAJXWV01. The sequence goes on from JAJXWV010000082.1 coordinate 45,651, forward strand.
GCTATCTGGTGGCGGTTCTCGGTGATCCGCAGCCGAAGATCTCGCGCCATCTCGCCTACCTGCGCCGTACCGGCATGGTCGACGGACGTCGCGACGGGAAATGGGTGCACTACGCGCTGGCGAAACTGCAGGACCCGGCACTGTCGCGTGTTCTCGACGCTGCGCTCGAGGCTTCGGCGGGCGAGAAGCAGACGCAGCGCGATCGCGAGCTGCTGACGCGCGCCTGTTGCGCGGTCCGTCTGCCGCCGTCCCTGGCCAACGCGCCGCGTCCGCACCTGGGTCGTTAGGCCGCCTGGAGCACGGGCTCTCAGCCTGTCCGGCCCACAAGGCCGGAGCCTATTCGTAGCGCAGTGCGTCGATCGGATCGAGCCGTGAGGCTTTCCTGGCGGGGTAGAAGCCGAAGAAGATTCCGACGCAGGCGGCCACGCCGAACGACAGCGCCACCGACATCGGGGTCACGACGATCGGCCACTTCAGGTACTTGCCGACGGCCTCGGATGCGCCCACGCCCAGGGCCACGCCGATGAGCCCGCCCACGATGGCCAGGGTCACGGCTTCGAAGAGGAACTGCAGCAGCACGTGCCGGCCCTTGGCGCCGATGGCCATGCGGATGCCGATCTCGCGCGTTCGCTCGGTCACCGAGACCAGCATGATGTTCATGATCCCGATCCCGCCCACGAGCAGCGAGATCGCGGCGATCGACAGCAGGAGCGTGCGCAGGATGCCCATCTGCTGGGCCTGGGCCTGAGCGATTTCTTCCTGCGAGCGCATCTGGAAGTCGGGTTCACCGTTAGGCGGAATGCGGTGCCGTTGCCGCAGCAGGGCGTCGATCTCGTTCTGCGCTTCGTCGACCTGGTCGGGCGCGACGGCCGATACCTGCAGCATGTCGATTCTGGTCTTTCCCGAGAGTCGCTTCATGACCGTGGTGTACGGCGCAATGACGGTGTCGTCCTGATCCTGTCCCATCATGTTGCCGCCCTTCTTCTCCAGAACTCCCACCACCTTGAAGGGCACGTTCTTGATGCGCACGATCTGGCCGACGGCGGCATCGTTCGGGAAGAGGTTGTCGACGACGGTCTGGCCGAGGACGCAGACTTTCGACGCTGCTCGGATGTCGGCGTCGGTGAAGAACTCTCCCTGTTCGACGTTCCAGGAGCGGATCAGCGGATACTCCACTCCCGTGCCCTGGATGGATGTTCCCCAGTTCAGCTCACCGGCCACGATCTGCGCCGCAGTGCGGACCATCGGCGAGACGTAGGCGACGGCAGGGCACTCGGCCTTGATGGCGTCGGCATCCTCGGGAGTGAGAGTCGAGTTCCCCGTGAACATGTGCGCGCCGCTGGAGGTCACGGCACCCGGGAAAACCATGATGAAGTTCGTCCCGAGCGAGTTGATCGTATTCTCGACCGATTTGGTGGCGCCGTTGCCGATGGCCACGACCGCGATCACGCAGCCGACGCCGATGACGATGCCGAGCATGGTCAGGAACGAGCGGAGCTTGTTGCGCGAGATCGCCTTGAGCCCGACGATGGTGATGTTCCAGAGGCGCTGCACGGAAGTTCGCATGATTTCCTTGGAATGGGACTTATGGGACGGATGGGAGATCGG
>JAJXWV010000088.1 GCA_021781455.1 Acidobacteriota bacterium
CATGCTGTGGTGGATTGACATACAGCCCGATCACGTCGGTGGCCTTGGTTTCAAAATCGGGATCGTCCGACGCCATGTACCGCGCGATACGGTGCGGCTTCAGATTCGCGCGCCTCCACGCCGTGGCGATGACCGAGTGGCTCACGCCCAGCTTCTTGGCGAGCTTCCTCGTTAGTGCGCACCGTCTCACTGATCGACGTGCCCGTGGCTATCTTCGGCCTGGTTGCGCCAGCTCAGGTTCGTGACCGCGCGGTCGACGTCTACATGCAATTCTTCGGCTACGGTTCGACCCGATTCTGTTTCGGCATACCGCCGGGAAACCTCTGGGGTCATCTTTCCGTAGCAGTGCCCGTGTGGATAGCGATCCTGGCAACGCCCGGGCTGCTTGCACTCGCTATCGGTCGGACACGGTCTCGGCCGGCTAACTAGCGCCTACACCGGACCCGGCCCGCTTCGTTCCTGCGTGCCAGCTGGGTTACCATTTCGCGTCGCGGGCCGGGCCGGTGAGGCGCGGGTCCGTTGGGCGGCTATGAACGTCTTGATCGCGGCGATCCTCCTGACCGCGGCTACTACGCCCGGACCACTTGATCGCCTAAACGTAAACCCTCGTGGCGTCTCATGGGGTCCTTTCGAGATATTCGCATCGCACTCCACGGTTGAACGCAGACTGGGACGTCGGCTTGTGATCACGAAGAAACCGTACGTAGAAGCGTGCGGCTCCGGTGCCAGCCGCACCACGTTCGCGGGTAGTCGCGTTCGCATGAAATGGTCGGACGACGCGAAGCACGAACTCGAGGCCTTTTTCGTCGTTCTGCCACGAAACAGTAAGCGGAGCGACCTCGTTCGGGAACTCGCAGCGCGCGCAGGGCTGAACGCTAAACCATGCGGTCCCGCGCCGGGTGATTGTTACGAGCATCCGGCGGGGATAACGCTGTTGCTCACCGACGATCGTGAGCCCGTCGAGCTGTGGGTCGTAATCTCGAACTGTTTCTAGCCGGCTAACGAGCGCCTGCAGCGGACCAGGCCCGCTTGGCAGCCGCACGGCAACTTGGCTACCATTGCGCGTCGCGGGCCGGGCCGCTGAGGCGCAGGTCCGTTGGGCGGCCGAACATGTTCGGTTGGAAGAAGAGATCGCAACAACCGCGCGAGCGGACCAACCGGTGCTCGTTCTGCAATAAGTCACAGCACGACGTCGCGAAGATGATCGCAGGTCCGAACGTGCAGATCTGCGATGAGTGCGTTGAGATCTGCGTCGACGTTCTTGCCCCCGAGAGGCCGCAAGGAAAGAGAAGCACACCGGCATCGGAGCAACCGGAGCACGCCCTGTGGTGCAGTATCTGCCGCCTCCAGGTCCCACTCGCCAGCTCGCTTGCCGTTCCTGACCGTGGGTATCTCTGCCGGGAGTGCGCAGCAGCCGTGGCGGCCGCTTTGGGCTGGCGGCCGCCCAACTAGCGCCTGCACCGGACGCGGCCCGCTCGGCAGCCGCATCGCAAGTGCGTTACCATTCCGCGTCGCGGGCCGCGCCGGTGAGGCGCGGGTCCGTTGGGCGGCACGAGGAGGTCGGTCGGTGGGTTCCTGTCGGCCAGCCCACCACGACTTTTCGGACATACCCGGGAGGTACGACGAGGAGCCGATTCCAAAATTTAGTTCTCCCCTCCGGCGCTATCATCGCCACTTCATGGCCTCGCTCCGTGCCGCGATCATCGTGAAGCCGGATTCCGGAAAGAGACCTCAACGTTGGGCGGCACGCCTCAGGCACATCGGCGGGCAACCCGCTGTTAACCTTTGTGCTCGCCGCCCGTAACTGCTCACGATACGACCTGGGGAGAAATCATGAAATACAGAGCGGATGCCTTCTTCGCGGTGTGCTGCACGCTCCTGCTCAGGATGGCAGAAGCGACAGCGGCAGCACCAGGAGCGCCCGCCCCCTCCGCGCCGCAACCCGTGAAGGAAGAAATGTTCGTGCGCATCGGGGGCATCGACCAGTGGCTCACGATCGAAGGAAAGAATCGCGAGAATCCGGTTGTGCTCTTTCTGCACGGCGGACCGGGAGACGCGTACAGTCCGTTTGCTGCTGCGCTTTTCCACGGATGGGACAAAGGTCTCACACTCGTGCAGTGGGACCAGCGCGGCGCGGGCAGAACATACGGGAAGAGCGGCCCATCAATCGAGCCGACGATGACCGTCGCCCAAATGGTCCAGGACGGTGTCGAGGTCGCCCAGTTCCTGACGAAGCACCTTGAAAAGAAAAAGATCATCATCTGCGGTGGTTCGTGGGGCTCGATGCTCGGTATCTATCTGGCCCATGCTCGGCCCGACCTGTTCTACGCGTACGTCGGCGATGCTCAGATGGTGAACTGGCAGAAGAACGTGGGCGCGAGCTACATGCGCGTGCTCGAACTGGCGCGCGCCGCTGACGATCGGCCCGCAATCGCAGCACTGACGGCAATCGGGCCACCACCCTGGAGCTCGCTCGCGAAGTGGCCTCAATTCCGAAAGTGGCAACGCGCCTATCAGGCGAAGACGGCGACTGCGGCGGCACCGGATATGACACGTAGTCCCGAATACGATTCGCCAGAGGAGCGGGCACAATACGCGGCGGCCGACGACTTCTCGTTTCTGCATTTCGTGGGAATGACGATGTCGGGCCCCATCACGCGGGTCGATCTTCCGTCATTGGGAACCGACTTCGCGATTCCAATCTTCATGATTCAAGGAGAAGAGGACCTGGTCGCTGTGCCTGAGTTGGCGAAATCGTATTTCGACACCATCAAAGCGCCGCGGAAGCGATTCTATCTGGTGCCGGGGACCGGCCACGAGCCATCGGTGCCCGAGCTTTCTCTGATCCTCAAGATCCTCACTGACGAAGTGCGGCCCCTAGCTCGGCAAGGTGGAGGACGAGGCTCAGCGCCGCCCAACTAGTGGCCTGTATTGGTTGAATTGGTACCAGTGGCGCCGGCGTCGAGACCAAGCCAGGTGGTACCAATTCAGCCGATACAGGCCACTAGCGCCTGCACCGGATCCGGCCCGCTTCGTTCACGCAGCCTAACTGGGTTACCATTTCGCGTCGCGGGCCGTGCCGGTGAGGCGCAGGTCCGTTAGCCGGCGCTCGGCTGCAGGAAGGCGCCAACAAAGGCCTCTTGATCGTGGCTAAACTCTGGGCTGTCGCGCACACAAGACTCCTGAACGCAGTGGTGTCGGCTCAGATACCGGAGTTTTTGTCCCACAACTTCGTCCAACGTCGTACCTGGATTGCCGCGCTCACGTTCGCGCTCCTGCCGTTGCTCGCAACAAGCGGTTCCGCCCTACTGATCGCGAAGACTCGAAATCGCGCGGCACGGAGCACTCTGGCGTTTCTCTCCTCCGCAGTTGTGACGATTGTTGCATCGGCTACTGCGCTTCTGTACGCCTTGCTCTGCACGGCCGGATGGTCGGACTGGGCTGCTAACGGAAGCTATCTTCTCGATTTCTATCACCAGGCGCGGGTTGCTCTCGCCATAGGCGTTGGGTCGTCGCTGATCGCGGCTGTGGTCGGCGTTCTCTCAATTCTATTTGCCCACGACTACCACCGCCGGCCTCGGCTCTCTATCTCGTGGGTCTTCGTCTTGGCAGCGGCAGGTAGTGCAGCGCTGGCACTCCGCACGGTGGGTAGTTTGGAAGACTTTCTCTTAAACTCCACGGCCGCGCTCGACGCCAACGCGTTCGTCGCGGCCCGGCTGAGCGCGATTGCATCGGCACTCACTCTCGCGATTGCGACGAGCCTGTCCGCCCTCGCTGCGGCGGGCTTGGTCTTCGCGCTCAATCGTAGGCGCCAGCCAGCGGAGAAGGAATCCAGTCTTTGGGTGCTTATGCCCGGCCTCTCGCTTCTGTTTCTCGCCTCGTGCGCCGTACTGGAATACGGGCGTTTCGACGCCTTTTACGCTCTCCGATCTCGCCCCGTCACGAACCAGTGGGTGCCGGAGGATCTCATCAGGCTCGCAGGCGCGCGTCACGTGTGGTCACGCTATGAAGAAGACCATCAACTGTTGGAGTACACCCTAGCTGCCGAATATCCCGCTCCCAGCGTGATTGACAGTCTGTCCGACAGGCTTGTCGCGCGAGGGTGGCGACCTCTGGCCAACGACTGGTACACCCCTTCGGAACCATCCGGATTCGTTCGCGGGTGGCAGCGCGAGCCGGTCGATCTCGCGGGTGCGATACGACTGTCCTGGAGCGCACAATGGAAGAACGCTCGCGGCGAACTTCTCAACTGCGCGTTGGGGTACGTGCCGCCGACCGGCGTCGAGACTCGCGGGTGTTCTCGATACGATTCGGCGGGCGCTCTCGATACTTCCTCGCTCCACGTCTTTTTCGAAAAAATGAGCGCGACTGAGGTCGGTCGGTACGGTTCTTCTTCAGCCGCTTCGAGGGCCGCGATCCCGCTCCTGAGTCCAGAAGCGCGACCCAACACACAGCCGGCACCCTAACGGCTGCAAATTTTGCCTAAGTGCTGCGCGAACCGTCAACCGCTCATTCTTCGGCCATTTCGCGCCGGCTAACGAGTGCCTGCAGCGGACACGGCCCGCTTCGTTCCAGTCTCCCAAGTGCGTTACACTTTCGCCTCGCGGGCCGTGCCGCTGAGGCGCGGTTCCCTTGGGCGGCTGTGATGCTCAAACTTTGGGAGATCGGCGAAGACGTAAAACGCAGGCGCTGCGCTGAGGCGGAAGTAGAGCCGCAGCATCATTGCTGCCTGGACATGGCGTTTGCGATCGCGATGCCGATCGTCACCGAACATCAGGGTCCGTCCCGAAAAGTCGACTGGTCTGCCGCTTGGAACGAATACCGCGTGCCGGTTGCCCACGATGGGCATACGGCGGCACAGCTGAGATACTGCCCGTTCTGCGGCGCCTCGCTCGGACCATCCTTGGCAGACGAGTGGTACCAACGGCTCTACGCGCTTGGATACGCCGACCCGGGAGAAGAGAAGGTACCTTCGGAATTCCAGAGCGACTCTTGGTGGCGGAAACAGCCGCCCAACTAGCGCCTGCACCGGACCCGGCCCGCTTCGTTCCCGCATGCCAGCTGGATTACACTTTCGCGTCGCGGGCCGGGCCGGTGAGGCGCGGATCCGTTGGGCCGCACGAGGAATTTGACAGAAAGGCATCCACGATGAAGCGTGAGATTGTTGCTGCTTTGGCGTTCTTTGGACTTGGCATGCTCCTCATGCTTGCTGGGGTTCTGCCGATGTTTCGCGGCCACTCGATGAACGTTATCTTCTTTGCACTTGGTGCGTTTTGGATCATCGTAGCAATCGCTGTTGCGGGCAAATTGCGTAAGCCGTCGCCCGATGCCGCCCAGGTCAAGTGACGAGCGCGAAGCGATTCGGCAGTTGTGAGTTCCGTCGGCACGCCCTAAGGTCGTGAGTTATTCTGGCGTGCGGCCCAACTAGCGCCTGCACCGGCCGCGGCCCGCTTCGCAGCCGTACTCCAAGTGCGTTACACTTCCGGATCGCGGGCCGCGCCGGTGAGGCGCGGGTCCATTAGCCGGCACGTGCTTAAGCCATCGTGGAAGAGAGTCTTCGCAGTACTCGTCGGCATATCTTGCGTGGCAACCGTCACCGGCTACGTCTGGGGAGTACGAGCGCAAACGAACGACCCGATGGGTGGCTGCTCCGGCGCCATGCTCCCATTTGTTCTGCTCTGCGCTTCCGGCATTTGCTTGGGCAGTCGCGGCCTTGGTCGCATCAGCGCGCACATCCGGGCGTGCGGCTAACTAGCGCCTGCAGCGGACATGGCCCGCTTGGCAGCGGCATTGCGACTTGGTTACTATTGCGCGTCGCGGGCCAGGCCGCTGAGGCGCGGGTCCGTTAGGCCGCCATCCCAGAGCGCAAGATGATCGAGTTCTTCACTGGTTCCGAAAAGGGCCCCGACCGGTATCACAACGAGGACCGATACTGGGTGTCGGCCGATCGGCGTCTTTGCGCAGTATTGGATGGGTGCGGTGGCCGCGGGATCGTTGCGGATCTTGTGGTCGAGAGCCTTGCAAGACAGTTCGGGTCTGCCGAGTCAGAGATTGGTTTCGAGAGCCTCCTCGTAGCCGTTCAGCACGCCAACACGGAGGTAGTGGAGCAGATGCGAACTAGGTCGGAAGGTCGCGGGAGTGGCACCACTCTTGACCTCCTCGCATTCGTCGGCTCGGAGCTGGTCGGCATCCATGTCGGAGACGGGCGGGTCTACCTGCTTAAGCCGGCAGTCGCCATCGAGAAAATCCTTGCACGAGCTGCTGCTTCACACGACAGCGGGACCATCGTTGTCGCAGCCGTATATTAGTTAGCAAAGGTGGCCTAGCTAGCGCCTGCAGCGGACCCGGCCCGCGTGGCAGTGGCAGGGCAGTTTGGCTACCATTTTGCGTCGCGGGCCGTGCCGCTGAGGCGCGGGTCCGTTAGCCCGCCGCGACCGGAACAACGCACCCGGCGTCCCGTGTTACGCTTCAAGCATGAAGGCCTACACCGCAGTCGTCGAGCGCTCTCCCGAAACCGGGCTCTACGTCGGGTTTGTCCCCGGCTTTCCGGGAGCACACAGCCAAGGCCAATCGCTCGATGAACTGAACGCAAACCTTCGAGAAGTCATCGAGATGCTCCTTGAAGATGGGGAGCCGGCCGTGCAGTCGGAGTTCGTCGGTACCCAACTCGTCCGAGTGGGCTGAGAAGTGCCGAAACTGCCGGTTCTCAAGCCTCGTGAGGTGGTTGCCATCCTTGGCAAACTCGGGTTTGTGGAGGTCCGGCAGCGTGGATCGCACAAACAGTTCCGGCATTCCGACGAGCGGGTGACAACGGTACCGTTCCATCCCGGCAGGGATAGTTCGAGGTTCCGCTGCCGAGAGGCTTACCGGTCAGCGGCGCAGTTCTGAGCGATCAGATGAAGAGTCTCGACTGGAGCGCCCGAAAGGCGGAACGCATGGCCACGCTGCCACGCGAAGTGCTTCAGGCCATCCTTCAGCGGTGCATGCTTCTTCTACCCGTGTGCGCTACCATTTCGCGTCGCGGGCCGCGTGGTCAGCGGTCAACGGCGGCGCTCCGGGCGTCGTGAGCTGTGAGCTGCGTATGAACACGAGTCCGAATCCCTCGCGGAAAGCAAAGTCACCCTCGCAGGAGATTGACGCCATGATCAGGAAGTCAGGTGACTGGCGAGGCAAGACACTGTCGCGGCTTCGCGCTGTGATCCGGCAAGCCGACCCTGGTGTGGTCGAGGACGTGAAATGGAAGAAGCCGTCGAGACCGGAGGGAGTCCCGGTCTGGTCGCATGACGGGATCATCTGCGTCGCCGATGCGCTCAAGAACGCCGTGAGACTGACCTTCCCCAAAGGTGCGCGGATGAAGGATCCGAAGAGGCTTTTCAATACGCGCCTCGAGAGCAATACGGTGCGGGCGATCGATTTCAGCGAAGGCGCCACGGTCGACGAGGCTGCTCTTTCCGCGCTCATTCGCGAAGCCGTGAGAGTCAACACGTCGAGAGCCCGGGAGTCGTAAGGGCGAAACTCCAACCCCAGAACACGGAGACTCAAGTGAGAAAGCTGCTCGAACATGGGCTTGGGGATGAAGTGCTGCTGGTCGTCTATCCGGTCCTGTTGGGCACGGGGAAGCGCTTCCTTGCGGAGGGAGCCCCCGCACGTTCGTTCGAGCTTGTCAGCACGAAAGCGATGCCCTCCGGAGTCATTTTCAATACTTACAAGGTCGCCGGACCTCTGAAGAGCGGATAGTTCGAACGACGCGACATCGTCGGTCGGCTTGATCTTTCTCTCGGCTACGCGGGCTATGCACGACGACGAGGGCGCTCACGCCTTCGGCTACGTAGAGTCCGCCGCTCCGCGTCCGATTCTCGGGCATCACGCGCCGCCTGACTAATGCCTGCTTGGGCGAAAAACATCATCGGCAATCCGAGCACGGTCACGCAGACGATTCTTTTCGATGGCGAGGTGGCGGGCTACATCGGGAGCTGGCTGCAGGACGGTGGCCGCCTCGTCGGCTACTGGCTCGGCAAGGAGCACTGGGGCAAGGGTGTCGCAACACTGGCGGGCGAATAGGCGCTGATCGGCCGCTGATACACTCGCCGCGGGATGAACGGGCAGAGACCGCTCTATGACCGGATCGCCGCGGCATTTCTCTGGATCGCCGCCTTTTGCTACGCGACCGGCGTTTTCTTCTGCCTGACGATGTTCTTCGGCGTCTTCCCGCCGACGAAGCCGGTTGCGGTGGGTGTCGTCACCATCCAGCACTACGCGAAATCGAAGGACTACTTCGCGGCGGCGCTGTTCTTCGTCCTCGTGCCGTTGCTGACGCTGTGGCTGCAGCGTATCGGGCGGCGACTCATCGCCGGGGAACAGCGGCGACTCGCCTGGCGGCCTAACGAACGCCAGGATGCCGTGGCGCTGCTGTTCACGATTCCGTTTTTTCTCTCGCCGTTGTTTTACCTGACCACCGGGAAGGCGGGCTGGGTGCTGCTGCTGCCCGTCGCACTGGCCTACGCCGGGGTCCGGCTGCTGCTGGTCTACGAGCGGAGCCTGTGGTTGCGGCGGGTTCTGAGCCGCGAGTTTCACCCTTACCACGCCCTTGTTTTCGCCGAAGCGTTGTCGTGGATCGTGTTCCGGTACCTGGTCACGGGCCGGCGGATCGCGCACATCCCGACGCTGTTTCTGGAGACCGTCTTCGTGGCGTTGTTTCTGGCGCTGCTGTGGGCGGCTGCGCTGCTGATCGCGCGTCTGACCGAGCTCGCGCTCGGCATCTCCAGCGAAGCGGTCTTCCGCCGCATCGCCACGGCGGCGATCCCGCTGACGCTGCTTCCGCTGGTTCCCATGTTCGAGGTCCCGACGACGCACGCTGCGGCGGCGGTCGTGGTTGCCTTCCTGCTGACGGCCCTCATCGTGATCCGGCAGCGCGAGCCGTTGTCCGGACGGATGGCGTGGGCGCTGACCGCCTATCTCTTCATGCCGCTGCTGGTGTTCTACGTCAGCTACGCGTCGACGGCGCAGCTGTCGCAGTGGGTGGACCTGTTCCATCGCGGTGAGTCGATCGGACCGGCTTCCGATTACCTTCGCGGGAAGGCGCCGTACCGGCAGATCTTCGCTCTTCACGGCATGCTGCAGGACGGGCTGCTCGATGCCTGGCTGATGAAGCTTTTCGGCCGATCGCTCTCGGTGGCGATCGCCCGGGATGCCATCGTCGGCGGCTTTCTCGGCGTCTCTCTGTGGTATCTCGGCGTGGTGGTGTTCGACTCCATTCCCATCGCTCTTTTCGTCGTGGCGATGGGCTCCTGGACGACGGCCGAGAACGACCGGACGTTCTTCCAGGTGGCCGCCGTGGCGTTGTTCTGGAATGCGCTGCGCAGGCGAAACGCACCCTCCGCAGCGGCCAGCGGGATCCTCGCCGGCGTAGCGCTGTTCTTCAGCTACGAGATCGGCTTGTACACGATCGCCGGCGCCGTCGCCAGCGCCATCCTCCTGGCACTGGTCGGGAGGTTCATCGAGTGGAAGGGATTCGCACCGCTGCGCACGGCGGCCTGGTTCATCGCCGGGCTGGTCATCGCTGCGGTTCCTTTCGTGGCCTACCTCGTCTCCCGCAACGCGTTAGGCGGCTTCGTCTACACCTCGTTCGTCGCCATCCCACGGATCATCGACGCGGTGTGGTCGCTTCCCTTTCCCGATCTCGTCTCCGGTTTTCGCAGCGACCTCAACCTGCACACGCTCTCGGACTTCATCCTCTGGGAGAAGTTCCATCTGATCCTCAGTCCGCTCACGATCGCCGTGGCCGCGGTCTACTACCTTCAGCGCGTGCTGCGGCGACGCGTGGATGCGCTCGACCACGCTCTCATCGTGCTGACGGTGTTCGCCACGATCACGCAGCGCACTGCTTTCGGCCGTGCGGAGTTCCGGCATCAGTATTTCGCGGCTTTTCTGATCGGGCCGATGCTGGTGCTGCTGGCGATCTTCGCCATCCGCACGCTCCGGAGGGCGTGGGCCGACGACGGGCAGGGTACGCACGCGTTCATCGTCGCCGTCGTCGTCGCGGTGATCCCCGTGGTGGGCGTCCTGTTCTGGATCCCCGACCTGATCAACGCCCGCATCGACGATCTCATCAATTATCAGCGGCGCATCATCCACGTTCTGCCCGACGCGCATGCGGATGAGGGATGGCAGCGGATCAACGCGGTGAGCGGCGAGATCGACAGGCTCACCAGGCCGGACGATCCGATCTACGACTTCTCCAATCAGCCGGCGTTCTACTTCTTCGCCAACCGCCCCAATCCGACGCGCTTCTACCAGGTGCCCATCGCCTCGCCGCCGGAATACCAGGCCGAGATCATCCGCGACCTGGAGCGCCGGAAGCCGAAGGTCGTGATTCGCACCGCCCCCGAGGGGTTCGACGAGTTCGACGGCATTCCGAATGCGATTCGGGCCCAGGCCGTCGCCGCGTACCTCGATGACTGCTATCGCTTCTACAGATCCGAGCGCGGCGTCGAGTTGTGGACGCGCCTCCCGAACGCTCGCCCCGCGCCGCTGGCGACGTATCTGAAGAAGTTCCACATTCCCGCGCAGAAGGACATGGTCACGGCCGAGCGGCAGCGGATGGTCTTTCCGCTGGTCGGCAGCGTGGCCGGCGCGAACGGCTCGTTCTGGGTTTCCGACCTGATCCTGCATAACGCGCTGCGCGAGCCGGTCTCGGTGTCGTTGCGCTACATTTCCGGCGACGTGCGGCTCGACCGCCATCTGGAGATCGCGCCACGGCAGACGGTCACATGGCCCGACGTCGTCCGGAGCTTCTTCCGTCTTCCCGGCGGGATGGGCGCCCTGTGGATCGAATACCGGGCAGGGCGCGCACCGATCGCCGCGGTCAGGACGGCCGACGTCGCACACGGTGGCCGCGCCTCGCTGGAGACACCGCTGTCGAGCGCCGACGCCGCCACCGCCGGTGGCGACCGCGCAGAGCTGACCATCGTCGGCATTCCGTCGGTGAGCGCGCCCGGAGGGCACCTCAACATCGGCGTCGTGAATTCAGGGATGATCCCGGCCACCTTCCGCATCACGGCGTGCAGCCGCGATGGTGCGGTCATCGGCAGGCCCGTTGAATCGGGTGTGGCCGAAGGCGAAACGTGGTTTGTCCCTGATGCGGCGAGGGAGCTCGGCGTGCCGATCGACGAGACCACGACGATCCGCCTGACCGCGATCGCCGGCAGCGGCGTGGCCTTCGCCAGCGTCGTCGACCCGAGCGGCGATACTCAGTTCATCGCCGCGATTCCGGCCCAGCAGGCCCCGTCACTCTGAGCCGGCGGAGCCGCGTGGGCGGACGGCGGGGTGGCGCGGCGCGGCGCGGCGAAGAGTCTCAAACTGCTGATCGTCCCGGTAGGAGACTCTCCGCCGCGCTCCGCCGCCCAGGGCGGCTCCGCCGGCTCAGAGTGACGGGTGCCGGCGTTATTGCGCCTTACGCGCCCCACTTCTTCAGCAGCGCGCGGGCATCCTCGGTCGCCGCGGCCTGCTCGACTTCGTAATCGGGCGGGTTCGGCGCGGCGATGACTTCCTTGAGGATCTGGATGGCCTGGGGCTTGTTGTCGCTGTCGTTGTCGACCAGGGCCTCGGCCAGGAAAGTCCGCGTGATCTTGTTCGACGGGTCGATCTTCAACGACTCGTTGAGCAGGCGTATGGCCTCCTTGCTCGAAGCCCAGCCGGTGAGGAACGGAACGCGCGGCGTCTGGTCGTACAGGCGGCCGAGGACGCGAGCCGGCGCGCCGCCCTCCAGCTTCGGGTCGACGAGCATGGCGATCGTTGCTTCGCGTTTGATGCGGTCAGCAGCACCTTGCCTGACTGCCGCGAGCTTGCCGTACACCAGGGCCCACTCGCCCCAGTTGATCGAGTCCCACAGAAACACTTCCCCGGCGCCGGGGATGGCGCGCGCCGCATCGGCGACCTGCTTTTCGCCGGCATCGGCCGGCGACTTGATGCCGCGGCTGGCGAGCTGCCTGTCGACGAGAGCCAGCGCTTCCTTGCCGGCCGCCTTGCCCTCGTTGTAGACCTGCTTCTTCTCGTCGGCAGTGGTGGCGACGTACATCCCCTTGAAGCGCAGGGCCCGGAGCAGCTTCCAGCGCGGCTCGATGTCGTTCGGATTCTGCGCGATGGCGCGCTGATAGGCGGCGATGGCTGCATCGACCTGCGCCGCTTTCGCATGTCCGGCCTGATGACCTTCGGCGCGAAGGGCCCAATGCTGATCGCCCTCAGCGACCTGGGCCATGGCGGCGACGGAGAACAGGCAAACCATTCCGAGGCACCCAATCGTCTTTCGCATGGGGTGGATTCTACGTCATGGCACAGCGGTTGAACTCGACAGTAGGGTTGAACTCGACAGTAGGTTTGCGCCTGCTCGTCGGTGTCGTCGCCACGGTATTGGCGCTGCGCGCCTGTCGCGGCGAGCCGGTGCCGCGCGATTATCAGAAATGGCCGTGACCGATCGCATCTGGCGCTGCCGCTTCAACGAGAGTGCAGAGCGCAGGTCGTCGCGACCTCAATATGTTTGTCAGGATCTCCACCTGCCCTCTGCGCTCTGCCCTCCGCGCTCCGGAACTGTCGTAGCATTCGGCCGCTTTGCGGATCGTCTTTTTCGGCACGCCTGAGTTCGCGGTTCCGACGCTGAATGCGGTGGCGCGGTCGCATGAAATCGCGCTGGTGGTGGCACAACCCGACAAGCCGGCCGGCCGCGGCATGCGCATGCAGACGCCCGCGGTCGCAGTCAGGGCGAACGAACTGCCGCTGCCGCTCGTGCAGCCGGCGAAGATCCGCACTCCTGAGCTCCTCGATTCCGTGGCCGCGCTGAAGCCCGACGTCGGCGTCGTCATCGCCTACGGAAAGATCCTTCCGGCCGCGCTCCTGGCGATTCCGCGGCATGGCTTCATCAACGTGCACGCGTCCGTCCTGCCGAAGTATCGCGGGGCCGCACCGATCCAGCGGGCCATCGAGGCGGGGGAAACCACGACCGGCGTGACGATCATGCGGGTCGACGAGGAGCTCGACCACGGGCCAATGCTCTCGGTCGAGACGCTCGAGATCGCGCCCGACGAGCGCACGCCATCGCTCGCCCGCCGCCTGTCGGAGCTCGGGGCGCGCGCAATTCTTCCGGTGCTCGCCGCGATCGACGAAGGGAGCGCGAAGGAGACGCCGCAGGATCATTCGCAGGCCACGGTGGCACCGAAGATCGCCAGGCACGAGGGCGCGATCCGCTGGACCGATTCCGCGGCGTCGATCTACAACCGCTTCCGTGCCTTCGACCCGTGGCCGGGCATTTTCTTCGAATGGCGAGGCGAAGCGGTGAAGCTGACGGATCTCGTGTGGGGCAGACTTTCCAGCCTGCCCCCGAGCGCCGGCTCGAAAGCCGGCGCCACACCGGAGCCCGGAACGATCGAATCGCTCGATGCGCACGGCGTGGTGATCGCGACTGTGGACGATGCGCTCCGGATCGTGGAGATGCAGCGTCCCGGCAAGCCTCGCGCCGCCGCGGCCGACGTGGCCCGAGGCCTGGGCTGGCGCGCCGGAGAGCGTCTGGAGTGAACGATCGCGAGCGCGCGCTGACGCTGCTTCGCCGCATCGAAGGCGAGTCGCTCTATGCGTCTCTGGTTCTGCAGAACGACAGCGGATTCGTGCGCACGCTCGTGCTCGGCGTGCTGCGCTGGCGCTCGCGGCTCGACTTTGCGATCTCGTCCTTCGCCGCCCGACGCATCGAGCCTGAGATCCTCGACGTCCTGCGCCTCGGGGCCTTTCAGCTCCTGTTCACCGATGTGGCCGCGTACGCGGTCGTGGCCGAGACGGTGGAGCTCGCGCCGCGGTGGGCGCGCGGGTTCGTCAATGCCATCCTGCGGAAGATCGCTTCGGGAAAGGCTCCTGAGCCGGCCAGCGTCGCCACCCGCACGGCTCATCCCGAATGGTTGATGGATCGCTGGACGAGCTTTTTCGGCGCTGAGCGAGCCGTGGCAATCGCTCTCGCCGATCAGCAGCTCTCGTATCCCGACGTGCTGACGTTGAGCGGCGAGGTGCCGCCCGATTCGGTCAGGTCGGATCTCGTCGACGGCATCTGGAAACTGCACGGATCGAGCGCGGCGCTCGACCGCAGCAGCTGGTGGCCGATGGACGAGGGGAGTGCCGTGGTTGCGGCGATTGCGGCGAATGCCGGCGAGGAAGTGCTCGACCTGGCGGCAGCTCCCGGCGGGAAGTCGCTGTACGCGGCGACGCGCGGCAGACGTGTCTTCAGCAGCGACGTCTCGATGGCGCGGCTTCGGCCGCTGATCACCCGCGATCCGCGGCACGTCGTCGTCAGCGACGGCAGGAGGCCGCCCTTTGCGCGCCGGTTCCAGACGGTCCTTCTCGACGCGCCGTGCAGCGCGACCGGAACCATACGCAAGAATCCGGAGATCAAGTGGCGGCTGCAGGAGAGCGATCTGGCCGCATTCTCGAGGCTGCAGCGCGACCTGTTGACCTCGGCGTTAGGCGTGGCCGGCGAGACATGCGTCTATTCGACGTGCTCGCTCGAGCCGGAGGAGAACGACGCGGTCGTGGCGGAGGCGTTGGCGTCGAATCCGGAGTTCGAGCTCGCGGATGTTCGGCCCTACTCGCCGCCCGGCGTTGGTCCCTGGATCGATGGCCGCGTTCTGCGACTCACGCCCGAGTCGGGGGCCGACGGGTTCATCGTGCACGTCCTGCGGAGGAAGTGATCGTTGCGAGGCCACGAGGTCACCGGGTCACGAGGTCACCAGGGTGCGGGGTTCCTTCCGTCACTCTGAGCCGGCGGAACCGCGGGGGCGGTGGACGGGCGGGAGCGGTGGAGCGCGGCGAAGAGTCACTTACCGGGACGATTGGTCGGCTGGAGCGGATCGCGCATGACGGCAGGCTCACCGCGATCGTGCAATCTGGAGAGTCTTCGCCGCGCTCCGCCGCTCCAACCTCCCGGGCCTTCCTCGCGGCTCCGCCGGCTCAGAGTGACGGAGCAAGCGATATGCTCACGGCTGCGAATGGCACAGGGTTCGTCTCGCCCCAACTGCTTCTTCGGATGACCGCGGATGCCTCGTGATCTCGTCATTGGCAACGGCTCGCTGCTGATCGGTTTCGACGCTCAGTACCGGCTGGCCGATTTCTACTTCCCGCATGTCGGGATGGAGAACCACGCCGCCTCGCGCTTCCGTTTCGGCGTATGGGCCGACGAGAGTCTGCACTGGTGCGAAGATCCTGAGTGGCAAAGGCAGCTCGTCTACCTTAGGGACACGCTGGTTACCGACGTAAGGCTCGAGAACATCGACGCCGGGCTGCGCCTGCGCTGCTACGACGCCGTGGACTCCGAGGCGAACGTCTACGTGCGCAAGATCGTGGTTCGCAATCTCCGCGCGGAACGGCGCACGGTGAAGCTGTTCTTCCATCACGATTTCAACCTCTACGGCAGCGCCATCGCCGACACCGTGATGTTCGATCCGGAGTCGCAGTCGATCGTGCATTACAAGGCCCGCCGCTATTTCCTGATGAACGCCGCCACGGAGGCGGGGACCGGAATCGCGGAGTACGCATGCGGGAGAAGCGGCATAGGCGGAGCCGAGGGGACGTGGCGCGATGCCGAAGACGGCCGGCTGTCGATGAGCGCGATCGCGCAGGGCGCGGTCGATTCTACGTTTGCCGTGGCGCTCGATCTCGAGGCCGGAGCGACGACCACGGTCTGGTCGTGGATCTGCGCGGGACAGGATTACGAGTCCGTGCGCAGTCTCGACGGCGCCGTGCGCGAAGAAACGCCGGCGCGGGTCATGTCGCGAACCGCCTCCTACTGGTACACGTGGGTCAACAAGAACGGCGAGCAACTCGGCGATCTCCCCGACGAGATCGTCGATCTCTACAGACGCTCGCTGCTGATCATCGACACGCAGTGCGACCGCGACGGCGCCGTCCTCGCCGCCAACGACTCGGACATCCAGTGGGGCCACAACGACAACTACTCGTACACCTGGACGCGCGATGCGGTGTTTGTCTGCGATGCCACGGACCGCGCCGGATATCCGGAGTTCACCCGGCGGTTTCTCCGCTTTGCCCACGACGTCATTCGCGACGAGGGTTACTTCCTGCACAAGTACAACCCCGACGGCTCGGTGGCCTCCCTCTGGCATCCGTGGATCCGGAATGGCAAACCGCAGCTGCCGATCCAGGAGGACGAGACTGCTCTGGTGATCTGGCTGGTCGCGCGCCATTACGAGCGCAGCCGCGATCTCGACCTGCTTCGTTCGGTGTACCGCAGACTGGTCGTGCAGCCCGCCGAGTTCCTTCTCTCCTACCGCGATCCTGACACCGGTCTGCCGCTGCCGAGCTTCGACATCTGGGAGGAGCGGCAGGGAGTCTTCACGTTCACGACCTGCGCCGTCGTGGCGGGGTTGCTGGCCGCTGCGAAGCTGGCCAATCTGTTCAACGACCAGGAGCGGGGGGAGATGTACGCCACGGCCGCAAACGAAACTCGCGAGGCGATGGTCAAGCACCTCTGGCTCGATTCGGAGAAGCGCTTCGCCCGCGGGCTGCTGCTGCGCGACGAGTCGCTGGAGCTCGACGCTGCCGTCGATGCCTCCACGTTCGGCGTGTTCTACCTCGGCGTCTTCCCGCCCGCCAGCGCCATATCCGAGGGAACGATGCGGGCCATCCGTGAGCGACTGAACGTCGACACCGATGTGGGAGGCATCGCCCGTTACGAGGGCGACAGTTATCACCGTATCAGCGAAGAGACCGCGCGCGTTCCGGGAAACCCGTGGATCGTCTGCACGCTCTGGATGGCGGAGTACCTGCTGGCTCGGGCGTCCAGCCTCGACGACCTGCGCGCTGCGTCCGACATCATCTGGTGGGTGCGATCGAAGGCGCTGCCGTCGCTCGTCCTCCCCGAGCAGGTCAATCCATACGATGGATCGGCGCTCTCGGTGGCGCCGCTGACCTGGAGCCATGCCCAGCTGGTCTCGGTGGTCAACCGGTACGCCGAGGCGATGGGACGACTGCGCCACAAATCCGGCGAGATACAAGGCCAGGAATCACTGCACAACGAGCGGTCAGATGCCGTTGACAATCCCCGGCATCTCTCCTAGATTGTCGAAAAATCCCGCATAACTCCAGAGTTTTTCGCCGTTGAACGAGGAGGAATTGTTATGGCAGGCAAGGGTGACGTCATCAACGCGATTGCCGAGCAGGCCGGCATTTCGAAGAAAGAGGCCACGGCCGCGTTCGATGCTTTCGTCGAGTACATTTCCGAGACGTGCCAGAGGGGTGAACGCTGCGCGGTTCCGGGGCTGGGAAGTTTCTCGGTGTCGCACCGCAAGGCCCGCGAAGGCCGCAACCCCCGGACCCGGGAAAAGATCACGATTCCAGCCTCGAAGAACGTCCGGTTCAAGGCAGGCAAGGACCTTCGCGATGCCGTGAACGCTCCGAAGCGCGCCGCCAAGGGCCGCAAGTAACACTCACCCGCCCGTCATGATTCGAACGCCCCGCGCCGAGCGGGGCGTTTTCGTTGGAGTAGGGACGCGCAGCAGCGCGTCCGCAACTCTGGTGGAGGATGACGAGAGCTGCGGACGCGCTGCTTCGCGTCCCTACACGCGCGCCCGCGGCACGAACAGCCGCTCATACATCGAGATGGCGTAGCGGTCCGTCATTCCGGCGATGAAGTCGATGGCCAGGCGCTCGACCGGCTCGTCGCTGTCCGTGTCGAGGAATTCGTGCGGCTGTGCGACCACGTGCTCGAACAGCGCGATCAGCACCTTCTGCGCTTTCTCGAACTCGTCGCGTACGCTGGGAGTCAGGTACATGTTCTCGAACATGTAGCGTCGCAACTCCTCGAGCGCCTGCAGCACCTCGTCGGACATGGAGATGGCCTCGTAGTCACAGGCCAGCGTGGAGTTGATGACGTCGCGCACCATCCGGTCGATGCGCTTGCTGCCCGCGGCGCCGAGCGTCTTGCGAACCTCCTTCGGGAGGTCGTTCTCCGCGATGATCCCGGCCCGCACGCCGTCGTCGATGTCGTGATTGACGTAGGCGATGATGTCGGAGATCCGGACAATGTCTCCCTCGAGCGTCAGGGCGCGGGACTTGGGCCGCTTGCGGAGCAGCTCTCCCTTTTCGCCCTTGGAATGCTTGAGGATTCCGTCGCGGACCTCGACGGTGAGGTTGAGGCCCTGTCCGTTGCGCTCGAGTTTTTCGACGACGCGCACCGACTGGCGGTAGTGATCGAAGCCGCCTTTGATGAGCTTGTTGAGCGCCGCCTCGCCGGCATGGCCGAAGGCCGAATGGCCTACGTCGTGGCCGAGGGCGATCGCCTCGGTCAAGACCTCGTTGAGGCGGAGCGATTTGGCGATCGTGCGTCCGATCTGCATCACCTCGAGCACGTGTGTAAGGCGGGTGCGGTAGTGGTCGCCTTCGGGCGCGAGGAAGACCTGCGTCTTGTGCTTGAGCCGGCGAAAGGCCTTGCAATGGATGATGCGGTCGCGGTCGCGCTGGTACGACGGGCGGAGGTCGTCCTCCGGCTCCTCGCGGTCGCGTCCGCGCGTTTCCGCGCTCTTCGCGGCCTGCGGAACCAGCGTGTCGGACTCGATCTTCTCGAGCATCTCGCGGATGTTCATGCGCTCATTCTAGCGAGCGTCGGCGCGGGTTCCGGCGGGTTGTGGAGGAGGGGAATTGCAGGCGCGAGATGTTGTGACCGGCTCTACGCGGGGTAGAAGCAGGGCGCAGCTGCGCCCCACAGGAGAAGCTCGCGGACGACGGCCAGGTCGTCCGCCTCGCGAATGGTGATCACACTTCCAGCTCGCCGCGCAGGACGGTCGCTGCTTTTCCGCCGAGCTTCACCCGATCACCCGCCAGGCGGACGCGGATGACACCTCCCCGTGCGGAGGCCTGGTAACCGACGAGCTTCTCCCTGCCGAGTCGCGAGCACCAGTAAGGCGTGAGGCAGGTGTGCGCCGATCCGGTCACCGGATCCTCGTCGACGCCGACGGCCGGCGCAAAGAATCGCGAGAAAAAGTCGTACTCTCCCTCGCCGCGGCTGGTGACGATGACGGCGCGCGCAGGAATCCTGCGAAGGGCCGCGAAGTCGGGCTGCACCGCCCGAACGGCGTCGGGAGAATCGACCTCGACGATGTAATCCGCCACGTTCCGGCCGACATAGCGCGGCCCGGCGATGGCGAGCGCTTCGAGCAGGCCGGCAGCGGGCTCGCACTCCTGGTCGGGCTGAGCCGGAAAATCGAGCTCGATCCACTCGCCGTCACGCGAGGCAGTCAGAAGTCCGCTCTTCGTGTGAAAGCGCGCCGTTTGTTTCCCCTCGAGGATCTCTTCCTGCCAGAGCGCATGCGCGCTGGCCAGCGTCGCGTGGCCGCACAGATTCACTTCCACCTTCGGCGTGAACCAGCGCAGGGAGAAGCCATCGGACTGTCCCAGCAGAAAGGCCGTCTCCGAAAGGTTCATCTCCGTGGCGACGCTCTGCATCCAGGCCGCATCGCGCTCACGGTCGAGCAGGCAGACCGCGGCCGGGTTGCCGCGAAACGGGACATCGGTGAAGGCGTCGATCTGGAGGAGGCGCATGGCGCGAGATTACCGCGGTCGCTGCGCCACCGTCACTCTGAGCCGGCGCAACCGCGCCCCCGTCACTCTGAGCCGGCGCAACCGCGGGGGCGGTGGACGGGCGGGAGCGGTGGAGCGCGGCGAAGAGTCTCTTACCGGGACGATCAGCAGGTTTGAGACTCTTCGCCGCGCTACGCCGCTCCGCCCACCCACCTCCCACGCGGCTCCGCCGGCTCAGAGTGACGGAACTGCGCCACGGCGGAACCGCGCAACCGCGGAACCGCGTAACCCCGTTTCAGAACCCCTCTACCGTTGCGGCCTTCTTGTACAGCAGCCAGACGATGAAGAAGCCCACCACGATCACGCCTGTGAGGCAGGCGTCGCGGAACGGGTTGCTGTACATCGTCGGGTAGTGATTGCTGATCATCGCGAACACGAGCGGTACCGACATGTACGTGTTGTGCCGTGACCGCAAGCCGGCGATTTTCACCTCGGGCGAGTCCGCGGCCAGCGGCGTGCCGGCCTTGATCGCGGCGATGATCTGCTTCTGCTTCGGCCAGATGACCATCCAGACGTTGAGCGCCATCATCGTTCCGAAGATCATTCCCACGTGGATGTAGAGCGCCCGGCCGCTGTAGTGGCCGACGAACTCGAGGAAGAAGTAGAAGGCGGCGAACAGGATCATGCAGATGAAGGCCGCCAGCGGCTTGTTGCTCATGGCCTTCATGAGGGCGTTGTAGACGACGAACCCGATGGCCAGCAGGATCAAAAAGATGGCCACCCACAGCCATGGGTTGCCGACGTGATCCGGATCGAACAGGACGAGCTTGGACTGGTAGTAGATGAGGCCCGCCAGCAGGATGCCGGTAATCCACGTCCAGGCAGCACCCCAGCGGAACCAGTAAAGTGCTCGCGGAAGGAGCTCGGGATTGACGGCGCGCTTGGTCGGTCCATCGATCTTTCCCTGGAACGGGCCGTTGACCCAGTTGAAGAAATAGAGAAGACCGATCCAGGTGATACCGGCGACGACGTGGGCCCAACGGAAAAGGAGCTGAAGGAGGTCGTTGACTTGACTAGGCATGTCCTCTCCTTAGATGGCAGGTGGCAGGTGGCAGGTCGCAGGAGGTTGTGATCGACTGGCGCACCGTGCGCCCGAGAGCTGAGACCCGCGGTGGTTGAGTTGTCGTCCGGGAGGCTGAAAAGATTATAGACGTATGTCTGACGAGTTCCGAGACACAGTCGCAGTGGTGACGGGCGCATCGAGCGGTATCGGCCGAGCCACGGCCGAACGGCTCGCCGGCGAAGGGGCGCGCGTGGTGGTGTTCGCACGCACGCGCCAGGCTCTGGGATCCCTCGCTGCAAAGCACGGAGAGCGGATGATCGCTGTCGCCGGCGACGTCTCCGACCCTGCGGCGATCGAGAATCTCTTTGCGGAAGCCGAGCGGCGCTTCGGCCCCTGCCGCATTCTCGTGAACGCCGCGGGGATGATCGATCCGCGCCTCATGGTGCAAACCTCGCCCGAGGAGTGGGACCGGATGTTCGCCGTGAACGTGCGCGGCGCGTTTCTGGCATCTCGACGGGCGCTGCCGTCGATGTTGAGCGCCGGCGGCGGAGCGATCGTGAACGTAGCCTCCATCTCGGGCGTTGTCGGCCCGGAAAAGTTTCCAGGGTTCGTCTCGTATTGCGCGAGCAAGGCGGCGGTCATCGCGTTGACCGAGGCCCTGGCCGTGGAGATCCGCGAGCGAAACGTGCGAGTGAACTGCATCAGCCCCGGCTCGGTGGACACGAAGATGTGGAAGCGGGCCGGCGGCGGCGCGCCGGCCGACATGACAGCGGAGGAAGTCGCGGAAGCGGTCGTGTTTCTGGCCTCCGACCGCTCGCGGCCGATGAACGGGCAGAATCTGAGGTTGTGGTGATGGCGAGACGGCTCGCGGCGCAGGAGATGCGGGAGTGACGGCGAAGAGCCGCTCGACGGACGACGCCGGAGCGCTCGCTGCAGCCGGCCTTCTCCGGCCGACGTGGGCGGACATCGATCTCGATGCCTTCTCGCGCAACGTCGACGCGATCGTGAGGCGGCTGCCTGCCGGCTCGCGGCTCATCGCCGTGCTGAAGGCCGACGCGTACGGACATGGAGCGGTGGAACTGGCGCGACGCTGCTCACCGGAGCGCGTGGCCATGATCGCCGTGGCTTTGCTCGAGGAAGCGCTGGAGCTCCGCGGCGCCGGGATCGATCTGCCGATCCTCCTCCTCGGCTCGGTCGGCAGTGCGGACCAGGTCGCCCTGGCCGCCGGCCAGGACATGACGATCGGTGTGACCAGTCCGGAGATGCTGGAGATTGCCGCCGCTTCATCGCGCGATCGCAGAGTGGGAATCGCACTGAAGCTCGATTCGGGGATGGGCCGGGTCGGATTGAGGGAGGGCGATCTCCAGCAGGCCATCGGGACCATCGCCCGGTCGCCGGGCCTGCACGTGGACGCCATCTACACGCATTTTGCGAATGCCGGCGATCCGCGCGATGCGTACACCGAAACGCAGATCGCGAACTTCCGGCGCATGGTGGGGGTGCTTCGCGAAGTGGGCATCGAGGGGAAGCTTCACGAGGCGAACAGCGGCGCGACCATGCGCGGGTTGGTCGCTCCCGGCGAGCTCGCCCGGGTCGGGATCGCACTCTACGGTGCGGAGGCGCTCGACGTGGGACATTCGAAGCTCGAGCCAGTCATGCGCTGGCGCACGGAGATCGTGCGCCTCAAGACGCTGCCGGCGGGACATCCCGTCGGGTACGGCGAGACGTTTCGCACGACGCGAGAGAGCCGCATCGCCACGCTGCCGGTCGGATACGCGGACGGGTACAACCGCCTCCTCTCCAATCGCGGGGAAGTGCTGGTGCGCGGGCGGCGTGCTCCCGTGGTGGGGCGTGTCTCGATGGATCTCGTCACGATCGACGTCACCGACATCGCGGACGTGCAGTTCGGTGACGAGGTCGTGCTCCTGGGGTCACAAGGCTCGGAGACCATCAGCGCAGAGGAGATCGCGGCGCTCACCGGTACAATCTCCTATGAAGTGTTCTGCAATGTCAGCGCGCGCGTTCCGCGCGTCTACCGCGAGGCAGACCGCATGACGGTCCGATCGCGATTCACCTCATGATCCGCGTTCTCGAGCAGATCGGGCGAGTCTTTCTCCGGCTCTTCGAGGAGACGGGGCTGTGGTTCACGATGCTGTGGCGGACGATGGCCTGGTCGGTTCGTCCACCCTACGGAGTCGGCGAGTGGTTTCGGCAGATGGTGCGCCTCGGCGTCGATTCGATCCCCGTGGTGTTTCTGACCGCGATGTTCACGGGCATGGTTCTGGCGCTGCAGACGTTCATCGGTTTTCAGCGCGTGCACGCGGAGAGCTTCGTGGGCAGCGTCGTGGCCCTGGCCATGCTGCGCGAGCTCTCGCCGGTGCTCGTGGGGCTGATGGTCACGGGCCGCGTCGGATCGTCGATGGCCGCCGAGATCGGCACGATGCGCGTCACCGAGCAGATCGACGCGCTCGAGGCGCTGGCCACCGACCCGATTCAGTACCTCTTCGTGCCGCGCGTGATCGCCGGCATCGTCATGCTGCCGTTCCTGGTCGTCCTTGGCGATGCCCTGGGCATCGGCGGCGGCTATCTGGTGGCGGTGCGGTTGATGCACGCCAATCCGGTGCAGTACGAGATCAACACGTACCAGTTCCTCGACATGAACGACGTGTGGAGTGGACTGATCAAAGCGTCTGCATTCGGTTTGATTCTGACGCTCACGGGCTGCGTCCGCGGCTACTACACGACAGGGGGCGCGGAGGGAGTCGGGCGATCCACGACCGCAGCAGTGGTCAACGCGTCGCTGATCATCCTGCTGTCTGATTTCTTCCTGACCAAGTTGTTGTTCTGAGGTTGCGCGGTTTTGGGGTTGCGCGGTTGCGCGGTTACGCGGTTCCGAGGTTCCGAGGTGGTTGGAGGCACGATCATCATGATGACCGGGTCACAGAGTTGCCAGGTCGCCGAGTTCGGGCGCCCGATTGGTAAAGTGACCACGCAACCGCGCAACCGCGCAACCGCGCAACCAGGGGCCACCAACTCATGACAGTCGCGACGAACATGGAGCCGCAAAGCGACCCAAACGCGGAGCCGATGATCTCTCTGCAGCACATCTACAAGTCCTTCGAGGGCAAGGAAGTGCTCAGGGACCTGTCGATCGACATCGCCCGCGGCGAGTCGGTGGTGATCGTCGGCGGATCGGGAACCGGGAAGAGCGTGACGCTGAAGCACATCATCGGGCTGCTCAGGCCCGACAGCGGGCACGTCATGATCGAAGGACGCGACATCACCGAGATGCGGCCGGTCGAGCTGAACCGGTTCCGGCAGCACTTCGGAATGGCCTTTCAGGAAGGAGCGCTCTTCGACTCGATGTCGGTATTCGAGAACATCGCGTTTCCGCTGCGCAGGCACACCAAAATGACCGAAGAGGCCATTGCGGCGCGCGTCGAGGAGTGCCTCGAGCAGGTCCATCTGCACGGCGTCGACGGCAAGCGACCCTCGGAGCTTTCCGGAGGCATGCGCCGGCGCGTCGGTTTCGCCCGGGCGATCTCGCTCAAGCCCGAGATCCTGCTGTTCGACGAGCCGACCACGGGGCTCGATCCGGTCATCAGCGACGTGGTGGCCGATCTGATCGTGGAGATGGATCGAACCCTCAACACCACGACCGTGACGATCACTCACGACATGAAGGTGGCCTTCAAGATCGCCGACCGCGTGGCCATGCTGTTCCAGGGCCACATCGTCGAGGATGGGACTCCCGCGGAGTTCCAGCGCTCCGAGAATCCGATCGTGCAGCAGTTCATCGAAGGGCGCGCGGAAGGCCCGCTGACGGACGGGACCAACGAGTGATTGAACGCGGAACGCCGAACGATGAACGATGAACGATGAAGGAACGGGGGGCCCGGCCGTGCATCGTTCATCCTTCATCGCTCACCGTTACCAAAAAGAAAACGGCGCGCTCTTTTTTGCGCGCCGTTCCTGCCTGGGAGAGTTGTTGATAAAGAGACTAGTCCTTGCGCATACGGCGGTGATGCGGGGTCTCGGTGGTCTCGGTGGTCTCGGTGGTCTGCGTTGTGGTCGTCGCGCTCGTCATCGGGACGGTGGTGGTCTCGGTCGTGGTCTCGGTGGTGGTCTCGGTCGTCGCGGGCGCAGGGGCCGGCGTCTCAACCACTACGGGTGCAGGTGCGGTGTTTTCCGCGGTCGTGTAAGTAACGTTGCTCGTTTCGACCTTACCGGGGATCACGTTGACGTTGGTGTTGGTTCCGACGCCCGAGGCGTTGCCGCTTCCGGGGGCGGCGCTGCTGGTGTAGACGTTGCCCGAATTGTCGACCTTGGCGGGGCCGGGAATCGGGGTGACGCCATTGTTGGAGGCGGCCTGGGCCGGCTCGTTCTGGGCCACATGGCCGAAGTCGTTGTCGGCCGATGTCGCGTTGTGGTGCGCGCACGCACTCGCGAACACGAGCGATGCGGCGAACACCGTTGCCGTTGCGGTTCTATTCAATATCGATCGAACGTTCATATTGGCTCCTGTTCAAGCTGGACCAGCTCTTTGTCAGCTGGCCGCAGCAACTGATGAGCAATGGCAATGCCTGTTCGAGGCTTGCGATAATCGAGGCATCGTGAACACGTTCAAAGTTGGCGACCTCATCCGGCAGGTGAACCTCGACCTCTTCAAGTACAACGACGTCTCCGTGGAAGGCGAGGTCACGAATTTCACCCGCTCCTCCGCCGGCCATTGCTATTTCTCGATCAAAGACGCCCGTGCGCAGTTGCGGGTGGTGCTCTTCGCCGCGAATGCGAGATTCCTGCGCTTCCGGATCGAAAACGGACTGCAGCTGATCGTTAGGGGACGGCTGGCCATCTACGAAGCCAAGGGCGAGTTCCAGCTGAACGCCGTTTCCGCGGAGCCGGCGGGCATCGGTGCGCTTCAGCTCGCTTTCGAACAGCTGAAGAAAACGCTGGAGGCCGAGGGACTCTTCGACCCCGCGCGGAAACGTGCCATCCCGATGCTGCCGCAGTCGATCGCCATCGTGACCAGCCCGACCGGAGCGGCCATTCGCGACATCCTCAACGTGCTGGGCCGCCGTTACGCGGGACTGAGCGTGCAGATCTACCCGGTGCGCGTGCAGGGCGCCACGGCCGCTCGCGAGATCGCCGCAGCCATCCGCAATCTCTCCCGGTGGGAGCTGCACGACGTGATCCTCATCTGCCGCGGCGGAGGATCGCTCGAAGACCTGTGGGCCTTCAACGAGGAAGTGCTGGCAAGGGCGGTGGCCGATTCCGCGATCCCGACGATTTCCGGAGTCGGCCACGAGACCGACTTCACGATCTGCGATTTCGTGGCCGACCTTCGCGCACCCACTCCCTCCGCGGCCGCGGAAATCGTGATCCGTACACGAAGCGAGATCTGCACGCAGGTCGATCACGCCGTGCACCGGATCCGCAGCCTGGTCGAAGGGCGCGTCCTCAATTACCGCCACGAGCTGCGACACCTGACGTCGTCCGATCGCCTGGGGCTGCTGCCGCGTCGGGTGGCGGCCACGCGGGAGCGGCTGGAGCGGCGGCGGCTTTCGCTGTTCAGGCTGCTCGACGCGCACGCCAAACTTCTGCGGCGTCGCCTGGCGGCATGCGACGTCCCGCTGTCGCAGGTTCCGTCTCGCATCGAGCGCGAACGGCAGCGCCTCAAGGCCACGGTGGCCACGCTCAATGCGGTCTCGCCGCTGTCGGTGCTCTCGCGCGGCTACGCCATCGCCTTCTCGCGCGTGAAAAACCGCCGCAAGCCGATCCTCGATTCGAACGCCGTGCAGGCCGGCGACGCCATCGAGGTACAGCTCAAGAAGGGGCGGCTGGAATGCACAGTCGACGCGCGCACGCTCGGCCTGGAGAGCGTGTGGCCGGTAGTGGATGAGATAAAGTGACTACTACTGACGATTACCAACGGTTACCGAAGATTTAGGATTTGAGATTGATGATTTATGAACCGCAGCGGCTTTCATCGGTTCATAAATCATCAATCTAAAATCTCAAATTCGTTCATCGGTTCATAAATCATCAATCTCAAATCTCAAATCCGTATGACTCAGCCTCGCGCCAACGAATTCGAAAAAGCGTTCCAGCAACTCGAGAAGATCGTGCAGCGGCTGGAGGCGGAGGAGTTGCCGCTCGACGAGTCGCTGCAGCTCTTCGAGGAGGGCATCCGCCTCTCCCGCTTCTGTCACCAGCGGCTCGAGGAAGTCGAGAAGAAGATCGAGCTGATCCTGGCGGACGCCAAAGGGGAGCCGCGCACCGAGGCCTTCGAAGAGCCGGAGACGGAGGGCGACGGCGAGGCCGAGCTCGAATGACTCCCCAGCGCGAATCCCTCCAGCAATACCTGGCCTCGCGGCGCAAGCTCGTGGACGAGACTCTCGACCGCGAGCTCACGGCGCCGGCCACTGCTCCGCAGAGCATTCACGAGGCCATGCGCTACGCGGTCCTTGGCGGCGGCAAACGCATCCGTCCGGTCATGGCCATGGCTGCGGCTGAGGCCTGCGGCGCGGCGATCGAGCCGCTGCTGAAGGCCTTCGCCGCGCTCGAGCTGATCCACACCTACTCGCTCGTTCACGACGATCTTCCCGCACTCGACAACGACGACCTGCGGCGGGGTCGCAAGACCACGCACGTCGTCTTCGGCGAGGCTCTGGGTATCCTCACCGGCGACGCGCTGCTGACGGAGGCCTTCGTCTGGATGGCTGCGCCGATCGCGGGCATCGACGCCGCGCGCCAGCTCCGCGCGCTGCGCCAGGTGGCCGTGGCGGTCGACTCCAAGGGAATGATCGGCGGACAGGTGGCCGACATCGAGTCCGAGCGGGCCCAGGAGCGGAGCGCCGATGGCGAGATGCTGATGCGCCAGCTGGAGTTCATCCACGAGAACAAGACCGGCAAGCTGCTGACGGCTGCGGCGGTCTTCGGCGGCATCCTGGCCGGCGCGTCCGATCAGAAGCTCGCGGCGCTTCATCGCTACGGTCATGCCACGGGGCTGGCCTTCCAGATCGTCGACGATCTTCTCGACGTCGAGGGATCCTCCGCCGCCCTCGGAAAGACGGCCGGCAAGGACGTGGCGCAGGGCAAGCTCACCTACCCGTCGCTGATCGGGGTGGAGCGGGCTCGCGAAGAGGCCGCCAGACTCCTGCAAGTGGCTGTGGATAATGCTGATATGATCGCCGGCCCTTTGAATTATCTGGCGGATATCGCACGTTACATCTGCGAACGCCGGTCCTAGGCGGCCGCGAAACCATGACCCGATTGCTCGACCACATCAGCACGCCCGCCGATCTGCGGGCTCTCGATCGCAGCCAGTTGACCCAGGTGGCGAAGGAGATCCGCGAGACCATCATCGACACGGTCTCGCGCGTCGGCGGTCATTTCGGCGGCAACCTCGGCATCGTCGAGCTCACCCTGGCGCTGCACTACGTCTTCGACACACCACGCGACCAGATCGTCTTCGATACCGGCCACCAGAGCTATCCGCACAAGCTGATCACCGGGCGGCGCGAGCGGTTCGACACCATACGCCAGCACAACGGCATCTCCGGGTTCTGCAAGCGCGAAGAATCCGAGTACGACGTCTTCAACGCCGGGCATGCCTCGACGTCGATTTCCGCCGCCCTCGGCATCGCCGTGGCGCGCGACTTCAGGAAAGAGGATTACAGCGTCGTCGCCATCATCGGCGACGGCGCGCTCTCCGGCGGACTGGCCCTGGAAGGTCTGAACCAGGCCGGACATCTCAAGCGCAGGCTGATGATCATCCTCAACGACAACGACATGTCGATCTCCACGAACGTCGGCGCCATGTCGGGGTATCTGAATTCGATCATCAAGGCGCAGCACTACAAACACGCCAAGGATCTGGCCAAGGGGATCATGGAACGCGTTCCCCTGATCGGCGGACGCATGACCGAGCTCGCCGCCGACGTCGAGCAGGTCCTCAAGCACATGATCGTGCCGGGAACGCTGTTCGAGGAGCTCGGCTTCAAGTACATCGGCCCGTACGACGGTCACGATCTCGAGGGCCTGATCGACATTTTTGAAGAGAACAAGGCCTATGACGGGCCGCTGCTGATCCACGTGATCACGAAGAAGGGGAAGGGCTACACGCCGGCGGAGAACAAGCCCATCTGGTCACACGGCGTGAACCCGTTCGACATGGAGACGGGCGAGTCGAAGAAATCCGACAAGTCGCAGCCTCCGACATACACCGCCGTTTTCGCAGACACGCTGACGGAACTGGCCGGGCGCGATCCGAAGATCGTGGCCATCACCGCGGCCATGCCCGAAGGAACGGGGCTGGACAAGTTTGCCAAGACCTTTCCGGATCGCATGTTCGACATCGGGATCGCCGAGGAGCATGGGGTGACGTTCTGCGGCGGCATGGCCACGCAGGGGATGAAGCCGATCGCAGCGATCTACTCGACGTTCCTGCAGCGCGCTTTCGACGAAGTCTTCCACGACGTGGCCATCATGGATCTGCCGGTGGTGTTCGCGCTCGACCGCGGCGGCATCGCCGGCGCCGACGGGCCGACGCACCACGGCATCTACGACATGGCCTACCTGCGGATCTTCCCCAACATGATCTGCATGGCGCCGCGCGACGAGAACGAGCTGCGGCACATGCTGAAGACGGCCTTCGAGACGGGCCATCCGACGTCGCTTCGCTACCCGCGCGGCAACGGCGTGGGCGTGCCGCTCGATGCGGAGCTGAAGTCGCTGCCGGTCGGGAAGGGCGAGGTCATGCGCGACGGCCGTGACGGCGCAATTTTCGCCGTCGGGAACGAAGTCTGGCCGGCGGTCCACGCCGCCGAGCAGCTCGCGAGCGAGGGCGTCGACGTCGCCGTCGTGAACGCGCGCTTCATCAAGCCTCTCGACGACGAGCTGATCGCGAAGTACTGCGTTCCGAACGCCAAGATCGTGACCGTCGAAGAGGGATCCCTGGCGGGCGGCTTCGGCTCGGCAGTGATGGAGCGAGTCCAGGATCTCGGCATCGTCGACGTGGCCTTCCATCGCATCGGGATCCCCGATGAGTACGTACATCACGGATCGCAGGACATCCTGCGCGCCCAGTACGATCTGCACGCGGAAGGGATCGCACGGCGGGTGCGCGACTTCCTGCGCGGCGCGAACGAGCCGGAAGTGTTCAAGCGCGGCGAAGTCGTCGGCATCCGGCGCTAGGCGAGCTTCGCCGCACCTGCACTCCTTCGATGAACAAGACACGCCTCGACGTCGCTCTGGTGGATCGGGGACTCGTGGAGACGCGCTCGAAGGCTCAGTCGCTGGTCATGGCCCGGCGCGTCCTCGTGAACGGCACGTACATCGACAAGCCGGGCACGCCGGTTCATGGCGACGACGAGCTGGCCATTGCGGAGCTCGAGCATCCCTGGGTCGGTCGCGGCGGCATGAAGCTCGCGCATGCCGTCCAGGAGTTCGCGATCGATCTGCGCGACAAGATCTGCGCCGACATCGGCGCCTCCACCGGCGGCTTCACCGATGTGATGCTGAAGAACGGCGCACGCAAGGTGTATGCGATCGATGTCGGCTACGGCCAGCTCGATGCCTCGCTGCGCAACGATCCGCGCGTCGCCAATCGCGAAAAGGTGAATGCCCGCTACCTCTCGGCCGCCGACTTCGCGGAGCCACTCGACTTCGTATCCGTCGACGTGTCGTTCATCTCGCTGAAGCTGATCCTCCCCGCCGTCAGGACGTTCCTTGCCGGCGGGCTCGTAGCGCTCATCAAGCCGCAGTTCGAAGTGGGCAGGCACGAGGTGGGCAAGGGTGGCATCGTCCGCGACGAGGAGAAGCGGCGCGCGGCCGTCGATTCCGTCGTGTCGTTTGCGCGCGATCTCGGCTTCGATGTGAAGGGTGTGATCGAGAGCCCGATCAAGGGAGCCGAGGGGAATGTCGAATACCTGATGTGGGCGACGCTCGCGCCCGCGGAATCCTGAGCCGGCGGGTTTCCCGTCACTCTGAGCCGGCGGGTTTCCCGTCACTCTGAGCCGGCGGTTCCCCGTCACTCTGAGCCGGCGCAACCGCGTGGGCGGTGGACGGGCGGGAGCGGT
This sequence comes from Acidobacteriota bacterium, assembly GCA_021781455.1. GTDB lineage: Bacteria > Acidobacteriota > Thermoanaerobaculia > Gp7-AA8 > Gp7-AA8 > JAJXWV01. The sequence continues at coordinate 30,712 of JAJXWV010000088.1, forward strand.
GAAGCGCGGCGAAGAGTCTCTTACCGGGACGATTGTCAGGCTGGAACGGATCGTGGGGGACGGCAGGCTCACCGCGATCGTGCAATCTGGAGACTCTTCGCCGCGCTGCGCCGCTCCACCCCCCCGACCTTCCTCGCGGCTTCGCCGGCTCAGAGTGACGGGAGCGCGGCGGCGCCCCGTCAGAGTGCGGCGGCGCCCCGTCAGAGCGCGGCGGCGCCCGGTCGGAGCGCGGTCACGCCCCGTCGGAGCGCGGCGGCGGCCGGTCGAAGCGCTGGGCTTCCGCTCACGGTTTCAGCGCCAGGTAGTCCCGCAGTCCTTCGCGCCACGATTCCGGCTCTACGCCGGTCAGGCGCTCGTACCGTTCGGTCGACAGGACCGAATAGGCGGGACGCTTCGCCGGTCGCGGATACTCGGCGGTCGTTACCGGCCGGACGTCGACGGTGGCACCGCTCTCCTCGACGATCGCCTTCGCAAAGTCGAACCAGGTGCAGTCGCCGGCATCGGCATAGTGGACTGTGCCGCGAGCGTCCGCGGACTGCTGGGCGAGTTGCGCCAGGCGGATGATGGCGTGGGCGAGGTGCGGTGTGTAGGTCGGCCGGCCGCGCTGATCGTCGACCACGCGCAGTGGCGTTGTCCCCTTGCGGATCTGGTTGCGGATGGCCTCGACGAAGTTCGGGCCGTGCGTGCCGAAAAGCCAGGACGAGCGAATGACGAGATGTTTGTCGGCGTGCGAAGCGGCGAATTCCCCGAGGAGCTTCGACTTGCCGTAGACCGACAGGGGATTGGTCTCGTCGTTGATCTCGTAGGGAGTGCGCTGCGACCCGTCGAACACGAAATCGGTCGAGATCTGCACGAGCAGCGCGTCGCCGGCGGTGGCGGCGTTGGCCAGGAACTCCACGGCCGAGCCGTTGACCGCGTTGGCTAAGGCCTCGTTTTCTTCCGCAGCGTCGACCTTCGTGTACGCGGCGCAGTTGACGATGATGGAGGGTTTGTTCTCGCGGATGATGGCGCCGAGAGCGCGAGGGCTGGCGATGTCGAGCTCGGCCCGGGTGTAGGCGAGCACGTCTTCACCGCGAGAGCGCAGCTCGTCGGTGAGATCGCGGCCGGCCATGCCGCCGGCGCCGGTGATCATCCAGCGCAGTGGACTCATTCCGCCGCTTTTCCGCCGGGTGTCTGGACCTGGATCTTGACCTTCTTCGCCTCGACCGGCGCGATCAGCTGCAAGGCGGCGAAGGCGTAGAGCAGGCGCGCGTTCTCGCCCGCCGGCAGGGGCGGCATCTGCACGAGCTCGTAGAGCGCGCTGCGGCCGTCGACGGCATCGAGAAGGCGCTGCTCGTCCTCGTCGACGCCGAGGTCTTCCAGGGTGCGGTCGGTGCGAGTGAACAGCGTGGCCTTCGTCCCCAGTCTGGCCGTGATGGCCCGGGCGTCGGGCATTCTCCGCACGCCGTGGATGATGGCGTCGGGGACGGACATGTCGATCTTCACGAACTCCAGGTTCTTGTCTCGTCCGGGGGTGAAGGTCGCTGACCCGCTCGTCCAGGTGAAGAGCGACCAGATGATCTCCTGGATCTGGTGCTGCACCGCTGCGAACAGCTCGTCGGGCTTCAGCAGGCGCATCTCCACCAGGGTCACGCCGTGGCGTTTGCCGGTGGCCTTGACCCGACGGACGCTCTCGTCGTACTGCTCGCGAGTGATGCGGCCTTCGCCGAGGAGCATGTCCCCGAGCGATTCCGAGATCTGGTTCGTGGACGCGAAGATGATCCTGCCGCGGTCGAGGTAAACGCGCTTGACGTCTTCCGCGTGCCGGCACTCGACCACCCCTGGAACCTTGTAGCGGTGAATCGTGACGAGGATCTCGGCCAGTGGGGTCTGCGCCAGATCGGTCTGGTAGAGGGGAGCTGAGGACGGGGAGTTCTCGCCTGCCGATGCCATTCAGATTCGATTCTGATCAGGAATTCTTTTTTTCGTCGAGCTTCGCTTTGTCGTCGTCAGGCTTGCCTTTGAGGCTGTCCCGGAAATTCGAGATGCCCTCGCCCAGCCCGCGACCGAGCTGTCCGAGCCTGCCGGCGCCAAAAACGATGATGACGATCAGCAGGATCAGGAGCAGTTCGGGAAATCCCAGTGAACCCATGGTGCCTCCAGGTGGACCGTCCGTAAGTGTATCGCAGGGCGGGGTTAGTGCTGAGTACTGAGTGCTGAGTACTGAGTGCTGAGTACTGAGTGGAGATTCCCCGTCCCGGAACGAGTCCACTCAGTACTCAGCACTCAGTACTCAGCACTTCAAGAGCACGCAATCCGGACGATCTTTCCGCTGTTACCATCCCCGCTTCACATGATCGACCTCTCCGGACTCAATCCTCAACAGCGCGAAGCAGTCATGCATGGGACGGGACCTCTTCTGGTCCTGGCCGGTGCCGGTTCGGGCAAGACGCGCGTGATCACGTACCGGATCGCCTACCTGATCGGCGGAATGGGAGTCCGCCCGGCGAACATCCTGGCCGTCACGTTCACCAACAAGGCCGCCAACGAGATGCTGTCGCGCGTCGGGCGGTTGGTGCCGGAGGGGGGGTACAAACCGTGGATCGGCACCTTCCACTCCACGTCGTTGCGCATCCTCCGCCGCTACGGCGACCGCCTCGGGTACACGAAGTCGTTTGCCGTCTACGACACGAGCGATCAGCTGACGCTCATCCGCCGATCGATGCGGGAGCTCAATGTCAACGACGAGGCTTTCCCGCCCCGCGCCGTGCTGAGCCGGATCTCGAACGCCAAGAACGAGCTCATCGGGCCGGAGGAGTACGCCAAGACGAACCTCGACTTCTTCGGCGCGCGCATCGCCGACATTTACCGCGTCTATCAGAAGCGGCTGGCCGAGTACGACGCCATGGACTTCGACGACCTGATCGGCAAGTACGTGGAGCTTCTGGAGAAGCACGAGGACATCCGCGACGAGCTGCACGGCCGGTTTCAGCACCTGCTCATCGACGAGTACCAGGACACGAATCGCGCTCAATACGTGCTGGTGAAACTGCTCGCCGGAAAAGAGGGAAACGTCGTGGCGGTGGGCGACGAGGATCAGTCGATCTACCGGTTCCGCGGTGCGGACATCAACAACATCCTGAACTTCGAGCGCGACTTCCCGGGCGCGCGGATCATCAAGCTCGAACAGAACTACCGCTCCACCGGAAACATCCTGGACGCAGCCACCGGGGTGGTGTCGAACAACGTGGCCCGCAAGGGGAAGACACTGTTCACCGACGCCGGAAGCGGCGAGCCGGTGCGGGTGGTGACGTGCGGCAACGACCGCGAAGAAGCGCAGTTCGTCGTCGAGAAGATCTCGTCGATGCGGTCGCAGGTGCCGCTCAGCGAGTTTGCGGTGCTGTTCCGCACGAATGCCCAGTCGCGGCCGTTTGAAGAAGAGCTGCTCCGGGCGAACATGCCGTACTCGGTGGTGGGCGGCGTGAAGTTCTACGAGCGCGCCGAGATCAAGGATGTGCTCTCGTACCTGCGCCTGGCCATCCGGCCGCACGACACGCCGTCGATCGAGCGCGTCATCAACGTCCCTTCGCGTGGGATCGGCGACACGACCGTTGCGGCGCTCAACGAGAAGGGGCGCGAGGCCGACAATGCCTCGCTCTGGACCGTCGTCGACGGCGACCTCGGCTTCCTGCCATCGCGAGCTGCGAAGGCGGTCAAGGAATTCCGCGAGATCGTGCACGATCTGCAGCGTGCGGCCTCGAATCCGATTCCCGACTTTCTCGACTACCTCCTGCTCCGCACCGGATACCGGCGCATGCTGCAGGAATCCCGCGACGTGCAGGACGAGTCGCGCCTGCAGAACATCGACGAGCTCCTCAACTCCGCGCGCGAGTTCCACGAGGCCAATGCCGGCGCGTCGCTGGCCGATTACCTCGACTCGCTGACCCTCATGTCGGACCTCGACCGCTACGACAACCAGAAGGGCGTCACGCTCATGACGCTGCACGCCGCCAAGGGCCTCGAGTACCGCATCGTCTTCCTCGCCGGAATGGAAGAAGGGATCCTTCCCCACTCGAACTCGCTCGAGCAGGTGGAAGACGTGGAAGAGGAACGGCGCCTCTGCTACGTCGGCATGACCCGGGCGCGCGAGCAGCTCTATTGCCTGCACTCGCTCGAGCGCCGCCTGCACGGCAGGTTTCGCGAGCAGAATCCATCGCCGTTTCTCACCGAGATTCCCGAGGCCGTGCGTGAAGAGTTGCGACTGGCGAATGCGCGGTACGTCGCCGAGCCGTCGTGGCGCGAGCGGCCCATGGACCGCTACGGCGACCGTCGGTACGACCGCAACGACCGCTATGGCAGCTCCTATGGATCACAGCGGCCGGGCGGCTCCCGCGGCCCGAGCCCGCGCTCCGACGGGACGCGGAGATCGCCAAACCCTGGGCCGCCGCCGCCCAGCCGGTTCAATGATCCCGAACCGCGGACTGTCTCCTCGAAGCCGGCCGAATCCGCGAACAGCGTCTTTTCGTTTTTCAAGGATGCACCGCCTGTCCCGGCGGAATCACAGGACGCCAGTGCTGCCGCTTCGTCGTCCGCCGTGCGTTTCGATCCATCCGCCATTCGCGCCGCTCGTCCGGTCGAGAACAGCGGTCCCGCGGAGTTCAAGCGCGGCGCGCGCGTCCGCCACGAGCAGTTCGGCGTCGGCACGATCCTGACCATGGAAGGCAGCGGCCCCGACGCCAAGCTGACCATCTATTTCGAACGCGCCGGCTCGAAGAAGTTCGTGGCCAGGTACGCGAAGCTGACCAGGGCTTAGGCGCACCAGCCGCTCGCCGGCGCAAACGCGGTCCATTCAGGTGGCGAAGCTCGGTTGGACCGATCCCTCGCACGAATCCGCGCAGCCGCGGCTCAGGACGGCAGGTGATGATGGTGCCGCAATCACGTCTTCGCAAACACCGTCACGCCGTCCATTCCCGCAAAATCCGAGTCGCCGGTCAAGAGTTCGGCGTGATGGGTTCGCGCGGTGGCCAGCATGATCGAGTCCGCCATCGCCAGCCGCTCTGCGAGGCTGATGTCGGCTGCAGCGAGCGCGATGTCGTCGGACAGAGGCACCACTCGCGTCTTCTGCATGGCCGCCACGGCGATGAGAGCTTGCTCTTCACTCCGTTCCCGCTTGATCCATTTGTAGACCTCGTAAAGCGCAACCGTCGGAGTGAGCACGTGCTGCGGATGCTTCAGTTGCTCCGCGTATTGCTCTGCGAACGGGCCATCGGCGAAGAACTCGATCCAGCCTGAAGAATCAAGGACGATCAAACCCGGTCCTTCTTCTCGCGGAAGCCGCTCCTGCGGATGCCGCGGACGAATCCGCGCAGCGAGGCGATGGGGCGGTCAGGGACCAGCGTGATCGTCCCGTTCTTCGCCACGACGCGGAGCTCCTGGCCCGGTCTGAGCCCGACCTCGTCGCGGATCTCCTTCGGAATCACGATCTGGTATTTCGGCGAAACTCGCGTTCTGGCCATGCGTCACCCGAGTCACGATATCGATCGAGGCAGTGTAATACGAAACTCCGATCGACGGCGAGGCGGGACTACCCAGGGAACTCATGTGCCAGACCGTGTGCCACTTCTCTCGGTGTAACTAGCGGCCTGTATCGGCCACCAGTCGATGCGACACTTGTCATCCCGAGCGTCAGCGAGGGATCTGGGCGGTCGGGCGGCGCCTAACATGCGCAGTTTCAGCATGTTTGGTGCGCCACCCACACTCCCAGATCCCTCGCTGACGCTCGGGATGACAGGCGCGTGAGCCAACCTCCCAGGGCGGGCTGGAAAGTCCGCCCCACACGGGGGGTTCAGCCCACACCAGATCAGCTCTTGGCCACCTTCCGCCTTCGCTGGTGGAGGCGGTCGATGAGCTTGGTAGTCGAGCGGACCTGCTCGAGGATCTTCTCCTCAAGGCCGGCGCCCTTGGTCTTGAAGGTCTTGGCCTTCCGGAAGACGACGCGGGCGCGATCTTTCTGGCCGCTCTCCAGCAGGGCCATGCCGAGGTGCATGAGGTTTGTCGAGGTGGGGCCGACGTCGGCGGACTTGGTCAGGAAATCGACGGCGTTCGTGTAGTCGCGCTTCTTGAAGTACACCCACCCTAACGCGGCCAGCGGGAACTGCCGCAGCTCTTTCGGCGAATAGCGCAACGCCAGCTGCGCGCTCTCCAGCGCTTCATCGAGGTTCTCTTCCATCTCCGCGAGGTTGTATGCCTTCTCGTAGTACGCGATCGACTTCGCGTAATTCGACGAGTACTCCGTCAGCATGTCTTCGAGGGCGCGGTTCGCCTCCTTGAAGTTGCCTTCGGCGCGCAGGGCCTCGACCAGCGTCGTGTACGCCGCCGCCGCCACGACCTCGGTCGGCTTGTGCTTGAGGATCCGCCGCGCCACGGCGATGGCCTCGCCGTTGAGGTCGAGATGCGAACAGAGCAGCGCGTACGGCATCAGGATGTTGACGTTCTCCGGGTCTTCCTGCGACGCACGCCGGTAGTGGTCGAGCGCTTCGACGTAGTTCCCGTTCGTGGCCAGCGCCTCGGCCTCGTTCAGCTCGGTGGCCGCAGGACCTTCCACCGGAACATGGCCGGAGATGCCCTCGTAGATGCGGACGGCCTGCTGGTACTCCATCTTGTTGGGATTGAGCTCGAGCGCTTCCTGGAAGCACTGAATGGCCTTGCGGTTCCAGTTGCGGTCGAGATAGCAGACGCCGAGGTGGTAGATCGCTTCCTCGAAATCGGGGTCGAGCTTGATCGCTTCCTGGAACGAGCGGATGGAGCGTTCCAGCTGGCCCTTCTCGTAGAAGATCGTGCCGAGGAGGTAGTAAGCCTGAGGGATCGGCTCGAGCTGCACGGCTTTCTCGAGGAACTTCTGGGCGCGGAGCAGCTTTCCCTTGCGCGCGTAGATTGCCCCGAGGGAGAAGTACGGAAGGAACGATTCCTGGGAGATCTGGATGGCCCGGCGCAGCCAGCGCTCGGCGCCTTTGAGATCCTGCCGTTCGTGGAGCAGCACGCCGTAGAAGACCGCCGCGTCGAAATGATCGGGCTGCACCTCGAGCGTGCGCTCCAGATAGCTCTTGGCCCGGTCCAGATTGCCGCCGTTGAAGAACATCTCGCCGAGAAAGAAACTCAGCTCGTAGTTGTCGCGGTCGAGGCGGAAGGCTTCCTCCAGAAGCTTCATGCCGCGTTCGGGATCGAAGGCGTCGAAGGCGGACTCCGCTTCCTTCATCAGCTCGCGGAAACGGTCGCGCTTGTCCCCACGGAAGAGCGAAACCATGCGGTCGCGTCGCTCGGTGAAGCGGGCCTTCTTCTCCAGGGCCAGCATCTGCTCGCCCATCTTCGATTCCCACAGTTCGACGAGCTCGTCGGCCGAGACGACGTTCTTTTTCTCAAGGAGCTCTTTGACCGAGAGCAATCCTGTCTGGTTGATGAAGATGGCGCGCTCGTGCTTCTGCACGGCGTCGACGAGGCCGCGGATCGTCTCCGCGGAACGCTTGATGATCTCTTCGAGAGCGGAAACCCGCTCGAGCAGGTGCTCATCGAGCGATACGTCGTCCTCTTCGTCGTAATCCTCGCTCTCGTCTTCTTCGAAGGCGTTCACGCCCGAGAGGACGAGCAATTTGTTCTGACAGCGATAGCAGAATTCGCGATCGTCGTCATTCAGAGCGCTGCACGTCTGACAGAGCATCGTAGATTGGGCCTCTTGCGCCGACTAGAACATCACCGGGCGGTGAAGTATGTCAACTGCAGTCCTGAGTGCTGAGTGCTGAGTCCTGAGTCCTGAGTCCTGAGTCTTGAGTCGGATACGTCACAGTCAGTGCATCAGTCGCTGCTGCCCCTCAGGACTCAGCACTCAGGACTCAGGACTTCGCGAAGAGCTCGCTACCTGGTGTATGTGTAGAACCCGCGCCCGCTCTTCCGTCCCAGCCATCCCGCGTCCACCATTTTCACGAGCAGCGGACAGGGGCGGTATTTCGGGTCGCCGAAGCCTTCCTCGAGAACGCGGAGGATCGCCAGGCAGACGTCGAGCCCGATGAAGTCGGCCAGGGTAAGCGGCCCCATCGGGTGGTTCATGCCGAGCTTCATTACGCCGTCGATTGACTCCGGCGTAGCCACTCCCTCGTACAAGGCGAAGATGGCCTCATTGATCATCGGCATGAGCACGCGGTTCGAGATGAAGCCGGGATAGTCGTTGACCTCGATGGGCGTCTTTCCCATCTCTTTCGCCAGCTCTTCGACTTTCTTGTACGTCTCGTCGGATGTGGCGATCCCGCGGATGACCTCGACCAACGTCATGACCGGAACCGGATTCATGAAGTGCATCCCGATCACCTTGTCGGGCCGCTTCGTGACGGCGGCGATCTTGGTGATGGAGATCGAGGAGGTGTTCGAGGCGAGGATGCAGTCGGGACGCGTGATCTGGTCGAGCTTCTCGAACAGGGCGGTCTTGGCGGCGGCGTTTTCGATGATCGCTTCGACCACCAGATCGGCGCCGGCGGCCTGACCGATGTCGGGCACGGTGCGGATCCGGCCGAGGACAGCCTGCTTCTCGTCGGCCGTCATTCGTCCTTTGTCGACGCCGCGCTGAAGATTGGCGGAGATGGTCGAGAGGGCGCGATCGAGAATCTGCGCGTTGACGTCGATCAGAGTGGTGTCGAATCCGCTGGCTGCGGCGGTGTGCGCGATGCCATTGCCCATCGTCCCGGCACCGATGACCACGATTTTCTTCATGAGGTATTTCTCTCCGACAAAAAGATGAAGCGGGTAGCGCGTAGCGTGTAGGAAGGCCCCCTACTCGCTGCGCGCTACCCGCTACGGTTGGCCGTGCAACATATCACGTTGCCCACCACTGCCAAGGCGCGTAACATCGACCCTCCCAGGGGGTCCGGAATTGGCCAAGTGCTTCATGTGTGGTGCGCAGATTTCGCAGGGGATCCTCTGCGAAAAATGCGATAAGCCGCGCCGGCCGAAGGCGTCTTCCCCGGCACCATCCCGGGCGGCCACGCCGCCGCCGTCTCCCGCCCCACCACCCGCAGCGCAGGCGGCAGCGGCGACGTCGCCGGCTACGTCCGCTCCCCGCAGCGAAGGCGCTTCCCCGGCGCGAAGCGCGACCGCGACGGCTCCGGCGCTCGACCATGATCCGTTCCCGAAGGCGCCGGTCGTGCCGTTCCCGGTGAGCGCCGCTTCGCTGGCCGTCACCAGCATCGTCGATCTTCTGATCGCGACGGGCGTGGCCGCAGCATTCGTCGCGCCCGATCGGAGCATGAAGTTCGTCTCCGAGGAGGCCAGGTCGCTGTTCGGCGCTTCCGGATCGGAGCTTTCGCTGCAGACGATCGAGAGCCACACCGGAATCCACATCGGCGATCTGTCGGTGCCGGCTACAGCGACCATTCGCATGGGAGAGCGCAGCCTGTTCTACTCGCTCGTGCCGCTGTCCGGCGGCGCGGCAGGAGCGGTGCTCGTCTTCCGCCCTGCCGATGCATCGACGCAGTCGCATGCCTCTTTCAACTCGTTTGTGCGCGAGGCCGTGTTCGGCCCCCTCCGCGCGCTTCGCGATCTGACCATCCAGGCTTCACGGACGCGCGGTCCGGGCGACCCGCTTCTCGACGACGTGGCTGCGACCGTCGAGCAGGTGCTCTCGTCACTCGAGCTGGCTCCCGAAGTCAGCGACAGCGGATTCGCGCAGGTTCCGACGGTCACCGACATCGTCAATCAGGTGGCCAGCCGCTTCGGCACGCGCGCCGACCTCAAAGGCATCAAGCTGCAGGTCGACGCCCAGGACCTCGAGGAGCGCTTCCGCGATCACGAGCGGCTCGCCGAGTCCCTTGGCATTTTCATGGAGAACGCCCTGCACTACGTTCCCGCCGGCGGTCAGATCGTCATGGGCGTGCGATGGATGGAGTACAAGGGCAAGCCCCTGCTGCTCTTCTTCGTCATGGATAACGGGCCGGTCGTCCCCGAAGCGCTGCGCCGCCCGATGTTCGAGGCGAACTTCGTGTGGAACCCCTCCAGTCCCGAGCGCAGCGGCCGCGGGCTGTCGAAGATCCGCGAGTTCGCCTTGGCGCACGCCGGGTCGGTGTGGGTCGAGGCGAGGAGCGGCAAGGCGTGCACGTTCTTCCTGCGCGTGCGACCCGACGGCGTGGCCTGATCCGCGGGAATGCCCATCCGTTCCGCGCGTTTCGAAAACTGCCCATGCGCCGGCTCTACCTCGCAGTTGTGATCGCCGCAGTCGCGCTGCCCTCGTTCGGCAGCGAAATCACTCCACAGTCGGTGATCGCCTCCATGAACGCATATCGGCAGCAGTACGGATTGCCTCCGCTTCGCGAGGACCAGCGCCTCGTGAAGGCAGCCAACCAGCGACTCGACGATATGGAGAATCTCGATTACTGGGGTCACGAGTCGCCGGACGGCCGCTCGCCGTTCGTGTGGCTCAAACCGGCGGGCTACGACTACCAGTACGCCGGCGAGAACCTGGCCGCTGGATTCGAGACGACAGAAGTCCTGATGTCGTCGTGGATGGAGTCGCCCGGCCATCGCAGCAACATCCTCTCGCCGCTGTACGAAGACTGCGGCGTGGCCGTGGTCGACGGCGGGACGACCGGCCCGGCCGAGGGAAGGTCGATCGTGGTGCTGTTCGGACGGCCAAAGAATCCCGACCCGAAGGCAGCCAGGAAGTGACGGGGCGGCGCGGCGCCGGCTCAGAGTGACGGGGACGGCTGTTGCGCCGGCCCGCGGGGCGCGTGCCGCTCACGCCACGCGGATCTTCGGATCGATGTCGCGTCTCCAGGCCTGCATCCCGCCCACGAGATTCTTCACGCTCGTGAATCCCTGGCTCATGAGGAACTGCTGGACGCTGGCGCTTCGGATGCCGGAACGACAGATCATGACCAGCTCTCGATCGCGCGGCAGCTCGGCGAGGTGACCTGGGATCTGCTGCATGGGAATGTGCCGGGCGCTCTCCAGATGGCCGGCGCTCCACTCGTACGGCTCGCGCACGTCGATGAGCACGATCTCCTCGCCACCGGCAATCCTCGCGGCGAGCTCTTTGGGCGTGATGTCGGTTGACTTCAACGGGTTGCAGAATCCTTCGTAGTCGATCAGCTCGGTGATGGGTGCGTGCTCGTGGCAGCGTTTGGGCAGCTTCATCTCCCGGAAGCTCATCTGCAGCGCATCGAAGAGGAGGAGCCTTCCGGTCAGCGTCCGGCCGATGCCGGTGATCATCTTGATGGCCTCGGCTGCCTGAATCGTGCCGACGATTCCCGGCAGCACGCCGAGCACGCCCGCTTCGGCGCACGACGGGACGAGGTTCGGCGGCGGAGGATCGGGATAGAGGCAGCGATAGCACGGCCCGTTCTTCTGGTCGAAAACGGAGACCTGACCTTCGAAGCGGAAAATCGAGCCGTAGACGTTCGGCCTTCCGAGGAGGACGGCGGCGTCGTTCAGGAGATAGCGGGTCGGGAAATTGTCGGTGCCGTCGACGATCACGTCGTACCCGCCCAGGATGTCGAGCGCGTTCTCCGAGCTCAATTGCGCCTCATGCGTCTCGACGGTCACTTCGGGATTGAGATCGCGAAGCCGGTCGCGCGCTGCCTGGAGCTTCGGCCGCCCGATGTCGCTGGTTCCGTAGAGCACCTGCCGGTGCAGGTTCGTCGCATCGACGGCGTCGAAGTCGACGAGACCGATCCTGCCGACGCCCGCTGCCGCGAGGTAGATCGCTGCAGGGCTGCCGAGGCCGCCCGCGCCGACGATGAGGACCGATCCGCTCTTCAGGCGCAGCTGCCCGGCCTCGCCGATCTCGGGAAGCATGATGTGCCGCGCGTAGCGGGCGCGTTCAGAGGAGGTGAGCATGAGAAACGATGAATGGTAAATGTTGAATGTTGAATGTTGAATGAAGAAACGGGGTGAGGTCATTCAACATTCAACATTTGTGCTCGCCCCACGCCCAGATCCCTCGCTGACGCTTCCAAGAAACTCCAGTGTTTATGCGGGCTGTGGTGTTCGTTGCCCTTCTCCCCGCCGCAGCGGGGAGAAGGTGCCGAAGGCGGATGAGGGGTCTCCTTTTGAACCAGAACGAGACCCCTCACCCCGGCCCTCTCCCCGCTGCGGCGGGGAGAGGGGGAACGATCGAACGGTTCTTCTCTCGGGGGTCGCGCCTGCGCGATTCGAGTGCTCCGGATGACATGGTGGATGACAAGGTCACGGCAACAGCCGCGACACGATCTCCTGAATCTTCTTCCCGTCCGCCCGCCCCTTGTATCGCGCAGTCGCCTCCTTCATTACCTTGCCCATGTCCTTTTTGGACTGAGCGCCGGTGGAAGCGACGATCTCGCGGACGCCCGTCTCGAGCTCCTGGTCGGAGAGCTCGGGAGGGAGGTACTCCTTCAACATCGCCATCTCGGCCGCTTCTTTCGCGGCCAGCTCCGGTCGGTTGCCCCTGGTGTACTGCTCGATCGAGTCCTGGCGCTGCTTGACGGCCTTGCGGATGACGGTGAGCGCTTCTTCGTCGCTCAGCTCGTGGCCGGCGTTGATCTGTTCGTTCTTGAGCGCGGCCTGCAGCATGCGCAGGGTGGAGGTGCGGTCCGCGTCGCGCGCCTTCATCGACGCGGTGAGGTCGGCGCGAATCTGCTCGGTGAGTTTTCCCATGTTTGCGTTCGCTCCTCGGCGCATTCTATTCTGCGCGGCCATGGCGCTCGACGTCGCTGCGCTTCTCCGCGAGACCGGTGCGCTCCTCGCCGGCCACTTTCGCCTTTCCTCGGGCCTGCACAGCCCGAGCTACGTGCAGTGCGCGCGGCTCCTGGAGCGTCCGGGCAATGCAAAAGCCATCGGAGAGGCGCTCGCGGAAAAGGTGCGGGGCTTCGGTGCGCAGGCGGTCGTCGCGCCGGCTCTCGGCGGCGTGATCATCGGCTACACGGTGGCCGAAGCACTCGACGTGCCGTCGATGTTCACGGAGCGGAAAGACGGCCAGATGATGCTCCGTCGCGGTTTCGAGATCGGACCGGGCCAGCCGGTCGTGATCGTGGAAGACGTGGTCACCACCGGCAAGTCGACGCGCGAGACGGCCGACGTCGTGCAAAAACAGGGAGGCGTGGTCGCCGGATTCGCCTCCATCCTGAACCGCAGCGGAAAGGCGAATCCGTTTGCTCCCGCGCTCTACGCCTCCCTGCTCACCCTGGCACTCGACAGCTACGAGGAGTCGAACTGCCCACTCTGCAAGGCTGGAACTCCACTCGATGCTCCCGGCTCGCGATACAGCAGGAGCTCATGACCGAAAAAATCGTCACCATCGCCGGCGCACAGCACGAGCTCGATGTCGATCACGACGGAGCGAAGGTTCGCGCCGGGTCGCACGAAATCGAAATCGCTTCCCTGCGCGACCGCGAGGCCGAGATCCGCATCGGCCAGCGGAGCTACACGGTTCCCTTCGTCATCAGCGGCTCGCAGGTCAGCTTTGCCTTCGATGGCGAGATCTACGTCGCCGATGTGGCCGACAAAGGATCGCGCTCGCATGCGCGGCATCGCGACCACTCCATGGCTGCGCCGATGCCCGGCGTCGTTCTCAAGATTCTGGTCGAGCCGGGATCCGCCGTCGAAAAAGGGGCGGCGCTTCTGATCCTCGAAGCCATGAAGATGGAGCACCAGATCCACGCCCCCTATGCCGGAACAGTGCGGGCCGTGAATTGCAGAGAGGGAGAGCTCGTGCAGCCGGGTGTGGAACTGGTCGAGCTGGAGAAGGAGCCGGAGTAGGCGTGTCTGGTCTCCCGTCATCCTGATCCTGAGCCGGCGGCTCAGAGTGACGGAACGGGATGACACGCCACACGCGCGGCGTTTGCTAGAACGATGAAGCTCACCGTCGGCTCTGTGAAGATCGTCGAGGTCGGGCCTCGTGACGGGCTGCAGAACGAGAGAGTCACGATTCCGACCGAGGCGAAGATCGCTTACATCACGGCTCTCGCCGACGCGGGATTGCGCGTCATCGAGGCGGGCGCGTTCGTCAGCCCGAAGTGGGTCCCGCAGATGGCCGACACGGCCGAGGTCTATGGCGAGATCCCGAAGGACCCGGGCGTCGACTATCCGGTGCTCGTCCCGAACATGCGCGGGCTCGAGCGCGCCCTCGAAAGCGGTGTCAAGTCGATCTCGATCTTCACCGCAGCCTCCGATACCTTCAACAAACGCAACATCAATAAGACGATCGACGAGGCATTCGAGAATTACGTGCCGGTCATGGCGCGGGCCCGCAGCGAGGGGATGCGCATTCGCGGTTACGTCTCGACGGCCTTCGGTTGTCCCTACGAGGGCGATGTGCCGCCCGAGAAGGTGCTGGAGGTCTGCGCTCGTCTCCTCGACCTCGGCTGCTACGAGGTCTCCGTCGGCGACACGATCGGCGTCGGCACTCCCATGCAGGTGCAGGGTGTCATCGGCATTCTTCGGCAGGTCATTCCGGCCTCGAAGCTGGCCATGCACTTCCACGACACCCGCGGCACCGCCCTGGCCAACACGCTCGCCGCCCTGGAGATGGGCATCTCCGCCTTCGACGCATCCTCAGGCGGATTGGGCGGCTGCCCGTACGCGCCGGGAGCGTCCGGAAACCTGGCGACCGAGGATTTGATCTATATGCTCGACCACATGGGAATCGAGACGGGCGTCGACATCCGACGCCTGGTGAAAGCATCCATGGTGATCGCACCGCACCTCGATCATCCCCTTCCGGGCCGTTATCTCCAGGCCTGCATGCGGGCCGCCGCTCCGGTGAGCGTGCCGAGCACTGCCGTACAATGAAAGCTCGTAGCGAGTAGCGAGTAGCGGGTAGGAAGGGCTTCCTTCTGGCTAGCCGCTACCCGCTCCCGCTCTCAAAATGATGACGGCGCGCGGATGGAAGAACGGCTGGTACGTCGTCCCGATGGAGGCGACGTTCCGCGACATCGACTTCTTCGGTCACGTCAACAACGCCGTCTACTTCTCCTACTTCGAGTGGGCACGCACGCAGCTCTGGTTCGAGCTGACCGGCCAGCGCGCCCCGGGCGACATCAGCTTCATCGTGGCCCGAGCCGAATGTGATTTTCGCCAGCCGATCGTCATGGAACCGTTCGAAGTGCGGGTGCGGATCGACGAGATGCGCGCCACGTCGATGGACTTCGTCTACGAAATCCGCAAGGACGATGGCCGGCAGCTTGCTGCTACCGGAAGGACGGTGGTCGTGCTCTACGACTGGGACAAGCGGTCGAAGATGCCGATCCCCGAAGAATTGAGAGCAAGGGTGAAGGCGTTCCAGAGATAGGCAGGTGCCCATGCGAGCAACACGCGTTCTGACGCATCCGGCTCTGGCGCGGCAGCGTTTTCGCGAGATCGCCCAGCGCGCCGACCGCAATCTCGACCTGGTGGAAGCCTCGCTCATCATCGCCCTGGAGGATCAGCCGTCGCTCGACATCGAGGGTTACCTCGAGCAGGTCGGCCAGTGGACCGAGGCCATCGTGAACCGCCTGGAGGGCTCGCACGACGTCGAACGGATCATCGACGCCATCAACCGCCTGCTCTTCGAGGAGGAGGGCTTCCACGGGCAGGACGACGACTACTACGATCCGCGCAGCGCCTACGTCAGCGAGCTGCTCGATTGCCACGCCGGCCTGCCGATCACGCTTTCGATTCTTTATCTCGAAATCTCGCGCCGAGTCGGCATCGACGCCGCCGGGATGTCGCTGCCGGGCCGCTTTCTGGTGAAGCTGAGCGGCTACTTCGGCGATATCGTCGTCGATCCCTTCGACGGCGGACGGGTGCTGTCGACGATCGAGTTGCAGACGCTCCTCGACACCCTTTACGGCGGAGGTGTCCGGTTGCGCGAGCACCATCTCCGCTCGTTCTCGAAAAAGGAAGTACTGGCGCGCGACCTGGCGCAGCTCAAGGCGGCGTATCTGGCACGGCACGACCTGTCCCATGCCGCGGCGTCCATCGACCGGCTGCTCATCCTCGACGAGCGCGATGGCTTCGAGCTTCGCGACCGGGCCTCGCTGGCCATGCAGATGCACGCCTACGCGACGGCCATCGAGTGCCTGGAGCGCTACCTGACCCTCATGCCCCACGCCGACGATCGCAGTCTGATCCGAGAGCAGGTTGCGTACCTGCGGGCGTGGATGGATCAGAACTGAGATCGGGTGTCGGGTGTCAGGTGTCGGTTGTCGGCGATGGCGGTGGACAGTCCCTGAACCGAACGACGCAGCCGGGTCGCGTATCCTCTCTCGTGACCTCGTGACCTCGTGACCTCGTGACCTCGTGACCTCGTGACCTCGTGACCTCGTGACCTCGTGACCTCGTGACCTCGTGACCTCGTGACCTCGTGACCTCGTGACCTCGTGACCTCGTGA
>JAJXWV010000002.1 GCA_021781455.1 Acidobacteriota bacterium
GGACGATCGTCGGCACGTTCCAGTACAGAGGGACCTGGCGGGGTCGGGTCTTCGATCTACCGCAAGGAATGAATGCGGCTACTGAAAGATCTGGCCATTGTGCTTCAGCCATCCTGCTTCGTGGTGGCCGGCGGGGTCTCGGTGAGTCCAGTGAACGAGGCCGCCCTTTGGGTTCCAGACATATTCGCCGCTGAACGAGATCCGGTCGCCGGTGCGAAGAGGCGACACGCGGGGAGCGAGGTCGATGTTGTGCGCGATCAGGACGGTCGGTCCGTCGTCGACCCGGACCAGGAACCGTTGATGAGGTTCGCCTTCGACGTCATCCGGAAGAATCGCGGCGACCGTACCCGCGGCCTGCACTTTCACACCGCGGGAGCGCCTCTCGAACGCAGCCGCCACCGACGTGCCGCTGGACTCGATCGTCGGCCGGGCGGCCGGCGGTGGCGCAGCCGCTCGCTGGAGGTACGCGACGACGGCGAGCGCCAGGAGGGCAGAAGCCAGGAGAGTTTTTCTCATATCAGAGCCCAGCGCGTCACCGTTGCGTGGAATGAACGTCGGTTGTTGCGCCGCTCGCGCAGATCCTTCTTGCTTGCGCAGAACATCAGCCGATCGCACGAACCGGGGAGAAGGCGGCCCGGCGGAGCAGGGCCGGGTAAGGCGGCGTCAAGTCACCACCATTGTGATCAGCCTGTGGTGCCGCGCCGCTGTGCGGCACCACAGGCGTACGGCGTTACGCAGAGCGGGTCAGCTTCCGGAAGATCCAGGTGAGGATCACGGCGCCGATGACGGCAACGAACGTCGTATAGATGATTCCTCCCTGCGAGCTGAAGCCGAGGAGGCGCATCAGGAAGCCGCCCACGAGCGCACCGATGAGCCCGATGATGATGTCCATCAGGACACCCTTGCCCGGGCCGCTCATGATCTTGCCCGTCAGCCAGCCTGCAATGAGACCTACGATCAACCAGGCAATGATGCCCACCGTCAGCTCCTCGCCTGCGAAATCTTCGACATCAGCAGGGCGAGAGCACCCACGCCGATGCTCTTCACCAGCGTCGGGTGCTGTGCGTAGAAACCGGCGGCCAGGTCGACGATCGAAGGATCCTTCTTGGCAGCCTGCTGTGCCAGGACCTGCACCTGATCGGGCGAGATCTGCTGTGCCTGCTGGGGTGAGACGTTCCCTCCGGAAAGCGCGCCGGCAAGGCCGCCCAGTCCCGCTGAGGTTGCCAGTTGCGTTGCGGCGGCCGGACCGAGAGCGCCGACGATCTGGTTGATCAGCCCCGCCTTCTGCTGCGGATTCGACTGCCCGAAAAGGCCGGACAGCATCTCCGGGAAGGGGGGAGTCTGATCGGAGTTGAAGGCGTGAGTCAGTCCGTCGGCGAGAGTGCCCGCTGGAACGTTGCCCGCCACCTGGTCAAAGGCGTTGTGAACGTCGGCATCCGCCGCGTTGCCCGTCTGAACCTGCTTGAGAAGACCGCCGAGATTGTCGAGAAGCCCCATTGTCATCCCCCATTTTCCGAAGCCGCCGGCGCTGGTTGCATGTCACATCTCGCCGGGGCATCGCGTGTAGATGCGTATCGGTGCCTGTGGTCAGTGCGAAAGAAGTTCGGCCGGAACCTTGCCGCCGTTCTCCGAAAGCTTCTGCATGACCTGCTTGTGTAGCCAGATGTTCATCGACGCGGAGTCGTTGGTGTCGCCGGTGAAGTTCAGGTCCGCAGCGAGAGCCTTCCGGGCCGAGAAGCTGCTGTCCATGCCCACCAGCTTCATCAGGTCGACGATCGAGTGCCTCCAGTCGAGCTTCTCCTTGCTCTGCGCCGCTAAACCGTCGAGGACCGCGGTGACGTCCACTTGAGGAGCAGCCGCCTGCGCAGCAGGAGCGGCCGCTGCCGCAGCAGCCTGAAGCTTCGACACCGGCGCGGCAGCGCCAGGAGCCGCCGCATCGGCGGGACGTGCTGCGGTACCCGCCGCGTGGAAAATCTTGTTCATCAGATCACCAAACATTCCCATGGTTTCCTCCTTTTTGGGCTGTCGGAGCCCGAACGAACGACTCGGCTATTTCACCGTGATCAGGTTCTTGACCTTCGCGAATTCGCCTTGTTTGATCCCTTTGACCTTCATGATGTCTTCGATCGTGGCGTACGGGCGCCCGTCGATGATCGCCTGAGCCTTGACCGGACCGATTCCGGGCAGCTCGTCCAGCAATTCCTTCGACGCCGTGTTGATGTTGACGATCTGTCCTGGCGCGAGCTTCGAAGCGACTGTGCGAGCAACCGCGGGGTGCGTGGTCGTCGCAACGGAGGCGGGAGCAGCCGTTGCGGGCGCGGTCGTCGGTGGGTGGCGCAGAGGGGCGGGGCGTGTCACGGCCGGAGTGCCCCTGACGATGACCAGCGGCCGGATCTCGGCGATGACGCGCGCCGAAACGCCGGCTCGCGCGAGATCGTCGACCGACGCAAACGGACGCGCGGCGATGATCTTCTTCGCGGTGGCGGGACCGACACCCCTCAGCGATTCGAGATCCCTTTCGGATCCGGTATTCAGGTCGATCGGACCGCCGGACGCTACGGACTTCACCGATGCCGTGTGCGATGCCGGGACCGTGGTCGCGACTGTCGGAGGCGGTGGAGCCACGCCCACCGTCACGAAGGGAGTCACTTCGCTGATCTGCTTTGCCGAAAGGCCGGCCCTCGAAAGGTCGGCGACCGAGCGGTACGGGCGGTGCGCGATGATCTTCTTCGCAGTCGCGGGACCAACTCCCTTGAGGGCGTCGAGCTCTTTTTCGGAAGCGTGGTTCAGGTCGAGCGGACCCGCCGCAGCAACGGCCGCAGCCGATCGAACCCTTGCAGGCGATGGCTTTGCGGCCGGAGCGGCCGCGGTGGCAGCGCCGACGGTGACGAGGTGCTTGAGCGCCGCGATCTGTCTGGCGGAAAGGCCAGCTTTGGAGAGCTCGTCGACCGAATGGTAGGGGCGTGCGGCGATGATCTTGTTCGCCGTGACGGCCCCGACGCCTTTCAGCGACTCGAGCTCTTTCTGTGAGGCGCTGTTGAGATCGATCAGGGCGGCCGCAAAGACGAGGCTTGCGAAGACGACGACTGCGCAAACTGCGAGCGCTGCGGTACGGATCCACTTCATGACGGCTCCTCCAGGTGGTTGTGATCGCTCCAAGTGCGGGAACCCACTCGCGGGCGCGGATCGCCGCGCCCGTCGTTGTTTTCAGGTGCGGGCAAACAATGGCCCGCTGAGACCCGGGCTTAAAGGCTCGGTCGGCACGGTAGTCAGCCTATTGCCAGGAAGGAGCGCTTGCAAGCGGACTGTACAGCCGCTGCGTCAAGTTCGAGCACACCAGTAACGGCAGGAAGCAGGGCGGGCGAGGGCAAAACCAGGAACGGGAACCGTTATCTCGCCTTGGCCCCGACCGGCATCTTCGTCGCGACGAAGATCACGAAGGAGTGAACTCGCGGCTCGAGACGCCCTCGACTGGCCTGACCGCTTTCCGTGCGCGGAAAGATTTCCACCTTCCCGCTCATCGCCAGACCGGCAGGTCGACGTGGCCGAGGGCGATGGTCGCCGGAACACGTGATCGAGATCCCTCCGAGCGTGCGGCCCTGGCTGACGAGCGCCTGGAGCAATCCTTTGCAGCGACGCTGGCCATGGTCGACGCCGCGGGCCGGCTCCCGGAGTATCCTTCGCCTCAATCCCATGAACTGCGAGTGGTGCGGGATCGACCTCGGCGACGCGGCGCGGATGCTCTACTACGTCATGGGATACGTGCGCGGCGAGACGCTTGCCCGCAAGCTCGACCGCGATGGCGCGATCGACCCGGACGAGACCCGGAGGATCCTTGCCGAGATCGCCGACGCGCTCCGTTATGCAAACGCGCAGACCGTCGTTCATCGCGATCTCAAACCGGAGAACATCCTCATCGAGGACTCGGCCGGCACCTCGTTCCTCGCCGACTTCGGCATCGCCCGTCTGACCGGGAGTGACGGCCTAACGCGTGCCGGCGCGGTCCTCGGCACTCCGCTGTACATGGCTCCCGAGCAGGCTACCGGCGCACCGGTCGACCACCGCAGCGACATAACCGCCTCCCGCGCGCGGTGCGCGTCTACCGGCATGTCTTCACGTTCACAGTCGTGTGCGGCAGCGCGCTCGTGATCTCGATTCCCGTCGCGGTTCTGTCGGAGAACGGCCGGAGGATCGTTCGCTTCGCCGCTGTGCCGTGGGTCGTGGTCATGCTGTCCGGACTGGCGGCCGCGATCATTGCCGAACGGTCGCTGTCGAAGCTCGGCCTGGGCACGGCGGAGCGATCGAGCGCGATGCACAACGCGACGTGGCTCCTCGGCGGCCGCGCAAGGAACTCCGCGATCGCGAAAGCCCTGAGCGGAGTCCACACCGCGTCTGGCCGGAGTCGACGCCGCAACGACGCCGATATCGCAGCCGGATCCCGCGGAGACTCCGACGCGGAGCGACCCCGCGGCGGTGTCGAGCGAGAACCCCACCGTTGCGCGGCTGAGCTGAGGAATAGCGGGTTTGGGCGGGAGGAGCGTCGGTCGGAACTGCCGTGGCACTCGCGGAAAGTCGCAGCGGCGAATCGGTCGGCGATCGAGCGATCCGAATCGGCCGCGGGCCCCACCCGGTTCCTGCCCCTCTGTTCCTGCCCCTCAGGTGCCATAATCCAACGAATTGGCTCTTCGGGAACTTCAGTGGGTGGGCTGTTCGACTGTCGGCGCCGGGGACGGGTTTTCTTAACCACAGAGAGCACAGAGAACACGGAGGCGCCTGCGCGATGAACTCTCAGTGCTCTCTGTGTGCTCTGTGGTAAGAAAACAGGCGAGCGATCAGCTGCATCTCGAACAATTCAGGTGACTCATGTGGGATCGCCTGTCTTTGGCCGACGCGTCGTTAATCGTGTAAATGTCACCCACGAAATAGCCGGAAGACCCATTTTTTTGGAGGAGGAACCAGATGAAAACGCTCGACTTCGCTTCGCTCACGCGGCGAGGCGCGATCGGCTTTGGCAACGTCTTCTTGTCGATCGCGCTGCTCGTCACCGGCGGACTCGCCGTTCCGGCGCGCGCCGCGAATCCACTCGCAGGTTCCGGTACGCCTGCGGAGAGCACCGGCCCTGCGGCTCCGTCCGAGGTGCCGGCAACGGCGCTGATCCAGCCGGAGGCGCTCGCGAAGATCCTGAAGTCGGGCCAGGCGCCGAAGCCGGTCGTCATCCAGGTGGGTTTCCACGTGCTCTACGTGCAGGCACACATTCCGGGCTCGGAATTCATCGGGCCGGCCTCGAGCGCCGAAGCGCTCCGCAAGCTCGGTCAGCACGTCGCCGCGCTGCCGCACACGCAGTTGATCGTGCTCTACTGCGGCTGCTGTCCCTGGGTGCGCTGCCCGAACGTCCTTCCCGCGTACGCTGCGCTGCAGCAGGCCGGATTCACGAACGTGAAGGTGCTGTACATCGCGCACAACTTCGGGACGGACTGGGTCGATCACGGGTATCCAGTCGCCAAGGGAGATTAGACGCATGCGATCCTCCGGCACGGGGCTGCTTATCGCGGCGGGCCTGCTGCTCGTCCCCTGCTCCGCGGCTCGCTCGGCGGCGAGCGCCGCGGAACGTCCAACGGTCGCGGCCGCGCGTCCGCTCGCACCGGAGTTCTCGCTCCCGGCGTTGAACGGGAAGCAGATCGATCTCGCGAAGTACCGCGGCAAGGTCGTCCTTCTCGACTTCTGGGCCACGTGGTGTGCTCCCTGCCGGACGACGATCCCTCGTCTCGTGAAGCTGCAGAAGCGCAACCGTGATCGCGGCGTTCAAGTCATCGGCATCTCGCTCGACGACGATCCGAGAGCGGTTCGCGCGGCCCTTCGTCAGTTCGCGTTCAACTACCCGGTGGCGATCGGCGACGCGGCTCTCGCCGAGCGCTACGGAGGCATCCTGGGCCTGCCCGTGCTCTTCGTGATCGGCTGCGACGGCCGGATCGAGCATCGCTACGACGGCGAGACGGATCTCGAGGTGATCGAACGGCGGGTCGAGACGCTTCTGAAGAGAGAGCGCTGTAAAGCCGCGGAGCCACACCACTAGCGAACCACTGCCCACGGAGACTCTTACCGACCGCTCGTCGTTGCGGTGCGGCATCTTCGGCCGCACCGCAACGACTCAATCGCTACTGGACGTTCAGAGCAAAATCATCGACCACGAACGAGGTCTGGTTGCTGGAGTCCTCGGTGCCGACCACGTAAACCTGCACGGTCTGTCCCTTGTACGCGAGAACGCTGAACGACTTCTGCGCGTACCCGGTCGCCGCGTTCAGGTTCGAGTACGTGGCGAGCGTGGTCAGGACGCTGCCGCTGCTGTTCCGCAATTGAATCTTCATGGCGTCGTACGCCGTCGAAGCCGTCGTCTCCGCCGTGTCGATGTGCAGGTAGAGCGACAGCGTGGCGGCGGTCGCGGTCGACGGGATGGTCACCGTCTGGAGCAGCGTGTCGGTGTGCGTCGTACCGTAACCGCACAGCCACGCCTTCCATGTGCCGCTGTGTGGCGCTTCGGACGTCGAGCTGTCGATGACGCCGCTCGTCGCCGTCCATGGAGCGGGAGCGGACGAGCCGTTCTCGAATCCGGGATTGCCGAGGAGTTGCGAGGAGCCACCGCCGGAACTGCCGGAGTAGGTCGCCTTCAGGCTCACGCCGGAATAGACGGAGTAGCCGTTGATGCCGATGTACCAGTCGCCTGCGGCCGGATTGGTCACGCTGACCGACTCGTTGTTGCCGGTGAGGTACGGACGGTAGTCGTAGGTGGTTGCGTTCGGCTGCGAGCCGAGCTTCACGTAGAGGTCAGCATCGCCGGTGCCGCCTGACATCGCGATCTGCAGGCTGGTCTGACCGCTCGGCACGGTGATCTTGAAGTACTGCCACGATCCGGTCGCGCCGCTGAGGCCGGAGATCGCCTGTCCGTTCGAAAGCGTCGTGACGCCGCCGCCGGAACCCGGATTGAAAGCGATGTCGAGCACGGGATGAATCTCGATCCCGTTAGGCGCGACGCCTGTCTGCCCGTGCAGGAAATCGAACATCCCGACGCCACGGATCTGCACAGGGATGTTGGCAGTCTGAAAACTCGTGGTGGCGTTGTATCTTGCGTCGAATTCGTTGCGGGCATTCTGGATGCCGGGCGCAAACGGACTGCCGCTGCCGACGCAGTTCGGGCTCGGAATCTCCGCGATCATCGTGTTGCCGCTGCTGTCCGAGATGACCAGGTGATAGTCGGAGTCGGTCTCGAGTTTGTACTCCGTCAGCGTCGCATTGAGCACCCACTGCGTCGTTTCGTAGGGGCTGATGCGATTGTTCGCCGGGATTGAAGCGGGCTTGGGCCAGCTGCGCATCGTCGAGATCGTCGTGCTCGACGTCGACGAGAGGTCGACATTGCTCACGTCGGCGTCGGTGCCGGTCTTGACGCTCCAGCGTTCGACACCGCACTGCGCGAAGAGTTGCGGTGAGAGGAGAAAGACGAGGAGAACGAGTGCAGCCCGGGAGCTCCAGCGCATCAGGGAATCCCTCCTTCGGCTAATTCGTGCGACTATTGTAGGTGGATGCGCACATTTGTAGGGATTTACTTTGCGCTTTTTCTGACCAGTTGCTCGTACCTCGCGCCGCTCAGTCCGCGGATGCGCCGCAACGTAGAAACAAATCGTCTCCGCGCTCGCAAGGTGACGGTTGGCCAGACGCTCGACGAGGTCCGCGCCGAGATGGGAAAAGAGCCGGAACGGCGCGATGTCCGGCGACGCTTCGACGGCAAGACAATCGAAGTCTGGAGCTACGCGAGCGATTACGTCCGCCGCCTCGACACCACAATCACGTTCGTCGACGGGCGGGTGTCCGAGGTCAAGACACTGCCGTGGTTTGACGCCGATTGAAATCGTGGTGGCGGTTGAGGCATGTGAAATCGATTTCAGGTTGTGGGGGGGAGCGTTGGTTCGTGAATCGCGGCGCACCGCGGCGCCCGGTCATTGGCTTCGCTCGATCAGCGGGACCGCGCGCGGGTGGCGGTGCTCATGAGCACCGAGGTCCGGCCCTCGGCCTTCGCCCAGTGCTCCTCGACGAGCCGCCGCGCCGCCTGGCCGTCGCCGCGAGCAATGGCGTCGTACGCGACGCCCGTGGAGATGAGGCGCGTGACCGATCGGGTCTGGAACGGAAGCGTCGTCCCGCGCGATGACCGCCTCTCGTTCTACATCAATGTCCGCAGCGGCGCCGACGGCTGATGTCCCACGAGCTTCTGGCCCGGCCCCTGCAGTTTCGTTCGTACCACCTGAATCTTCAGCCGACGGGCGAGGTGTACATGGGCGGCGGCGCGAGCATCCGCCCTCGTGACCAGTTGAAGTTAGGTCAGCTGTATCTGAACGGCGGGACGTGGAACGGCCGGCGAGTGTTGAGCGCGCAGTGGGTCAGGCAATCGCTCGCCGCGCACGCGGAGTTCGAGCCGCGCTTCGGAGTCGACCACCTGTACGGCTGGGGATGGCACATCCAGCACCTCGTCGTCGGCGGCCGCACGTACACGGAATACTCGGCCGGAGGAAATGGGGGACAGCTCGTCATCATCGTGCCCAAGCTCGACATGGTCGTCGGTTTCACGGGCGGCGCGTACGGAGAGTTCCAGTCGTGGGGCCGCTGGAGCGTGGATCTGATTCCGCGCTACATCATTGCAGCCGCACTGCGGGCTCGTTGAGGGTGACGATGCGGTCAGGCCCTTTCCACCCGTTCGCAATCTAGGGTCAGACCCGCATTCCGCACTCACTTATTCTCGTCATCATGCGTTCGATCTCTTCGCGCAATCGTCGGTCTTGCCGCTCGACCTTCGCTGCGTCCAGGGCCAAGCGGCGCACCCCGGTTTCCGACATGCCCAAGTGTCGTCCGATCGCCGGCCATGGTGCGGACCGAACACGCCTGGCAACGAGTGCGAACACGGCACGTGCACGCTTCGATCTCCACGTCTTCACGCCAACAGATACGCCGTACTCCGCCTCTATGATCGAGCGGATCGACTCCAGCGAAGGCGCCACTCCGATTCGTTGCGCCTTCGAGTGGTTTGCCGTCCATTGACATTTGCCCGTCAACTCCGCGACGCGCTCGATAAATGCTTCGCTTCCGAGGTACACCCCCGCAACGACGTTTTCAAACGGGTTCGCAACACCACCAATCCCTGCGGCGATGAATTCGCGGTACCTGCGTGCAGCCTCGTGTGAATCGTTCGGATGGAAGTGGCCGAGGATCTTCTCCGTCTGCAGCCAGGAGGGTCTGACGGTCAACCCCGCCGTCGCCCGGTAACTGCTCCAGCGCCATTCGGCCGGCTGCGCGACCATCTTCGCGTCGACCGGGTTCAACACGACGTAGCGACTGACAGTCAGCAGGTATGTCGCGTCTTCGACGAGCTCTCCTCCGAAGCGTCCCTGGAACAGGTGTCCGACGCGTCCGTGCCGGTCGTTGAATCGCGCCGCATAGTCGCTCTCGAGAGCCTGCATCCCGCGCGAGAGCGTCGTTCGCGGAGTTTCGATGAGCAGGTGAAAGTGGTTGGTCATCTCCACCCAGGCCTGAAGCAGCCACGCATATTCGTCGATCGCTCCGATCAGCAGATCGACAAACAGCTGCCGGTCGCCATCGTCGAGAAAGATGTCCCGCTGTTCGACACCGCGGTTGTAGACATGCCAGAGCGCGCCCGGATACTCCAGGCGCAGCGGTCGAGTCATGAGGCGAAGGGAGGCGCGCGAGGAAGAGCGAACGCGCTTCGGGTGGGGCGACGCTATGGTACCTCGGAGCGTCGCGTGGTGTGGCTCATTACGAATAATTGAGTGCGGAATGCGGGTCTGACCCCAATGGCCTCGGTTGATCTTCTTCTGATAGTCGGTCAGTGGCCGTTGATGTGTGCCGCGCCGGTTGACCCGATACCGCACACCCGCGGCTCGAAACCGCTGTCGATCCGCTTCTTTCCAGTACGCCTGATCCCCGAAAACCTCACGTTCCTCGCCATGCAGCAGCTCATTCATCTGCGTAATGTCGGCTGCCGCGGCATTCGTGGCCGTCAGAGTATGGACCACGCCGCGCTTGTCGGTCCCGACGTGGATCTTCATCCCGAAATGCCAGGCGTTGCCTTTCTTGGTCTGCTTCATCTCCGGGTCTCGGCTCTTGCTGCCGTTCTTCGTCGAGCTCGGTGCCGCGATGATGGTCGCATCCACTATCGTTCCCGAGCGCAACAGCAGTCCTTTGTTCTCCAGCAGATCCTTGATCGCCTCGAAGATCCCTTCGGTCAAGCCGTGCTTCTCCAACAGTTGCCGGAACCGCAGAATCGTCGTCTCGTCCGGGATCGTGTCGTCCGACAGCTCGATCCCGGCGAATCGCCGCATCGACTCACTGTCGTAGATCGCGTCTTCGGCCGCCGGATCGGAAAGATCGAACCAGATCTGCAGAAAATAGATCCGCAGCATCTTCTCCAATCCCAGCGGCTGCCGTCCCTTTCCCGCCTTAGGATAGTGAGGCTCAATCACCTTCAACAGCCGAGCCCACGGAATGATCACGTTCATCTCACCGAGGAACTGCTCACGCCGCGTCACCTTCCCCTTACCCTTCCACGCCAGTCCCGCGAACGTCTGCTGTTTGCCCACTCTTCCCTCCGCCAATCAGCGTTGACGAAGTATCAGCCAGAACTGCGTTTTCCACAGCATTCACGAAATCGACTTGTGCAGAGGTTCCCTAGTGGTTTGGCTGCGTTTT
>JAJXWV010000042.1 GCA_021781455.1 Acidobacteriota bacterium
CCGGCCGCTCGTGGTGGCGCAGCCCGCCAGCAGTACCACGGCAGCCAGGGCGGTCGCGGCGGCCGGGGCCGCTTTCGGAAGCGCTCGCATGAGGGCTGCCATTGTGGACGGGTACGCGGCCAAAAAAAACCCCGCTGGGACTCTGGCGGAGCTTTTCGGTGGCCGTCGCCGGTCCCGGGCCGGCTTCTCACGCCGGCAATGACTGAATCGTACCGCGCCCGGCGAGGGGTGCCGGGCCGGCTCGAGGCGTGCAAGACGAGGCGACCGCCGCGCAGCTCGCGGCGGTCGCCCCGGTGAGCTCAGCGGCGGAACGGACCGCCGCCGGAGCGGGGTCGCGGGGCGCGCTCCTGGGCTTCGTTCACGCGCAGCGCGCGGCCGCTCATCTGGAACCCATTCAGCGCCTGGATCGCCCCCTGTGCTTCACCCGGTGCCATTTCCACGAAGCCGAAGCCACGTGGCTTGCCGGTTTCCCGGTCGTTGATCAACTTGACCGAATCCACCTTGCCGTGACGCTCGAAGAGCGTCTTCACATCCTGCTCGGTGGCGTTGAAAGGCAGATTGCCTACATAAATCGTCGTCATCCGGAAGTCTCTCTTGGCAGCGCGATCCGCCGGCCGCTCGCTTCGGTGGCGGGTATCGCGGGATCAGTCGGGAAGGACAGGGCGTGGATGGACATGCTTGGGTCGGGTGCACCAACACTGCCCCTGGCCCAGAAGCCTGCGAGAGGCTCACCCATGGAGGATGCGCGGAGCGGAGCGGATCGAAGGAGTCGGAAACTCAAACGTGATCAATCCACTGCGGACTGGGACCGGACCGATGCTACTCCCGGCTTTTGCGGGACGCAAACACTTGGCAGGTTGCTTCGGGCGAAGGCACCCGAAGTCTGTAGCAACGACGCAACAGTCAGCTTCCCGCCGGCTCCAGATAGGCGTACCCGTCGAGTTCGCTCTCGTAGAAGCGCTTGAGCACCTGGCTCTCGGCGAGACTCATCCGTCCGTCGCGGATCGCCCGCTCGCAGTCGCGCATCAGGGCCGGTGACAGCTCCGCCACGTCGTACTCCATGTACTCGAGCACGCGGTTGGCCGTGTCGCCCTTGACCACTTCCTCGATCCACCAGCCGCCCTCGTCGTGCCGGCGAACGTGTACGACGTGGGTATCGCCGAACAGATTGTGGAGGTCGCCGAGGGTCTCCTGGTAGGCCCCGACCAGGAAGGCGGCGAGGTAATAGCGCTCTGCGGCGCGCAGCTCGTGCAGCTCCAGAGTGTGCTTGACGTCGCGCAGCGATACGAAATGATCGATCTTGCCGTCGGAATCGCAGGTGATGTCGGCGAGCACGCCGGTGCGTGTCGGGAGCTCATCGAGGCGGTGGATGGGCATGATCGGGAAGAGCTGATCGATCGCCCAGCTGTCCGGGAGGGACTGGAACACCGACACGTTGCAGAAGTAGGTGTCCGAGAGAATCGACTCGAGCCCCTCGAGTTCCTCCGGCTGGCGCTCCAGGCGCCGGCAGCAGTCGCGCACCTTGGCGCAGGTGGCCCAGAAGAGCCGCTCGGCGAGGCCGCGGAACTCGAGCGACAGCAGACCCAGGTTGAACATCTGCAGCACCTGGTCGCGCGCGGTGAGCGCGTCGTGATAACACTCGACCAGCCGCCGCCGGCTGACCGAGCGAAACGCCTCGAACAGGTCATGCACCGGCTGGGGCAGCTCCTCGCCGCCGTCGTAGTCCTCTTCCTCGCGGCCCGTCACGCGAAATTTGTCGAGCGCCGAGGAGCCGAGTACGTCGAAGATGAGCACGCTGTGATAGGCCGCGACCGCCCGCCCCGACTCGCTGATGATCATCGGGTGCGGCACTTCGCGCGCGTTGCAGACACTCGCGATGCGGTACACGACGTCGCTCGCATACTCGTTCAGCGTGTAGTTCATCGACGAGGAGTAGTTCGTGCCGCTGCCGTCGTAATCGACCCCGAGCCCGCCGCCGACGTCGATGTACTGCAGGCCCGCACCCATCCGCTTCAGCTCCGCGTACACGTGCGCGAGCTCGTTGATCGCGTCCTTGACGCGGCGGATGTCCTGCAGCTGGCTGCCCGGGTGGCAATGCACGAGCTGCAGGCAGTCGAGCATGTCGCGCGCCTTCAGCTCGCGCACCAGCTCGAGAATCTCCGTGATGAACAGCCCGAACTTCGACTTCTCACCGGTCGAGTCGCGCCACTTCCCCGAGCCCTCGGTCACCAGCTTGACGCGCACGCCGATGCGCGGGCGAACCCGGTATTTCTCGGCGTGCTTCAGGATGAGCGCCAGCTCGTCGAAATTCTCGACCACCGGGATGATGGTCCGGCCCAGCTTGGTCGCTAGCGTGACCGCCTCGATGTAGCTGTCGTCCTTGAAGCCGTTGCACACGATCAGCCGGTCGGAGGCGTTCTCGGTCATCGCCATCACGGCGAGCAGCTCGGGCTTGGAGCCGACCTCCAGCCCGAAGCCGAACTGCGCGCCGTAGCGGTACACCTCCTCGACCACGAGGCGCTGCTGATTGACCTTGATCGGGAACACCGCCGCGTAGCGGTTGCGGTAGTCGTTCTCGGCGATCGCCTGCGCGAACGCGTCGTGCAGATGCTTCAGCCGATGCGCCAGGATG
>JAJXWV010000076.1 GCA_021781455.1 Acidobacteriota bacterium
CGTTCTGATCCTTCCACGGATCATCGCGCTGGTGATCGCCCTACCGTTCCTTACCTTCTACGCCGACGTGATGGCCCTGATCGGCGGCGCGGTGATGTGCTACTTCGACCTCGGCATCACAATCCCCGAGTTCGTACGGCAGCTGCACACGGCGGTGACCGTGAACACGTTCCTGGTGGGACTGATCAAGGCGCCCGTCTTCGCCTATGTCATCGCCATGGTAGGCTGCTACGAAGGGATGAATGTTGAGCGTAATGCCGCCAGCGTTGGCAAACTGACGACCCGCTCGGTCGTGGAAGCCGTGTTCCTGGTGATCGTCCTGGACGCGGGCTTCTCGGTTCTGTTCTCGGTCTTGGGGATTTGAATGGGCGAGACCTCCGAGGAACCGGTCATCAGACTCCGCGGCATCGTGAACCGCATCGGCGGCCGGTCGATACACGACCACATCGATCTCGACGTACGTCGCGGCGAGATACTTGCGATCGTCGGCGGCAGCGGCGCCGGAAAGTCGGTCCTCCTGCGTTCCATTGTCGGGCTGATACGGCCCACCGAAGGGAGCGTGGAAGTGTTCGGCCGCGATGTCATGCACATGAGCGACGCCGAACTTCGTGTGGTGCAGATGCGCTGGGGCGTCCTCTTCCAGGAAGGCGCGCTGTTCAGCTCCCAGACTGTGGCAGAAAACATCCAGGTCCCTCTACGGGAATACACAACGATGTCGCAGAGCCTGATGAACGAAGTGGCGGCGATGAAACTATCGATGGTTGGTCTGCCCGAGGACACTGCGCAGAAGCGTCCTTCCGAGCTTTCGGGCGGCATGAGGAAACGTGCCGGCTTGGCACGGGCGCTGGCGCTTGAACCCGAACTCGTGTTTCTCGACGAACCGACGGCCGGTCTCGATCCGATCTCGGCAAACCTGTTCGACGAGCTGGTGCGCGGCCTTCAGAAAAGCCTGAATCTTACCGTGTTCATGGTCACGCACGATCTCGACACGCTGAAGGCAACGGCAGATCGTGTCGCCGTTCTTGTGAACCAGCGTCTCAAGGTGGGCACCATCGAAAGCCTGCGCGACGACGACGACCCTTGGATCAAGGAGTATTTCTCCGGCCCGCGCGGACGCGGGGCGCTTGGGGCATGAGGTAATATCATGGAAACGAAAGCGAATTACGTCGCGGTGGGCGCCTTCGTACTGATCTGCATGCTGGGGCTTGTCATCTCGCTCCTGTGGCTGGCGGGCCTGCAATACAATCAGGAATTCGCCTACTACCAGACCGATTTCAAAGGTCCGGTGACCGGGCTCGGGAAAGGCACCACCGTCCGTTACAATGGCATCGAGGTGGGACGGGTGGACGCCCTCAAATTCGATCCCAACGACCCACAAGTGGTGATAGCCACGCTGCAGGTCGAGCCGCATCTCGGCATCCGCGTCGACTCGGTGACCTCGATCGAGAGCCAAGGCCTGACGGGCGGCACCTATGTGGAGATCAGCGGCGGCAGCAAGGGGGCCGCCGTCCTGGAAGCGAAGGACGATCAGCGCTACCCGGTGATCAAATCGTCGCCCTCCACCCTGCAGAAACTGGCGGCCGGCGCGCCGCAATTGCTGGAGAAGCTCAACGAAGCGGCGGACAAGATCAATGCGGTCCTGAGCGACGACAACCAGGTCGCCTTCGCCCATATCCTGGCAAACCTCGACAAGACGACCGGCACGTTGGCATCACGTTCGGGAGACATCGATACCACGATCCGCAACGTCTCCGAGGCATCCAGGACTCTTCCCGGCACGGTCGCCGACATCGACAAAAGCGTCAGGAAACTGGACCTGCTCGCCAGCGACTCCGACGAATTCGTGAAGGGCGAAGGCCTGGAGCAATTCGCCCAACTGCTCGCCGACACCAGGAGGCTGGTCATCAGCCTCAACAGATTGTCGGATGAACTCAACCGCCAGCCGACGAAGCTTCTCTTCGGCGACCGGCGCAAGGGATATACGCCAAAATGAGAACGCCCTCGTCTCCGCTGCTGAGCCGCCGCCTGTTGTTGGCAGGCGCCTCGAGTCTCGCCCTGAGCGGCTGCTCCGCATCGGACCTGCTGGGCTCGGCTGCGGAACCCAAGCTCTACGTCCTCAGGATTCACCCCGCCACGGTGCCCGGACCGAAGGTGCAATGGGCGCTGTCCGTCCTGAGGCCTGACGCCGCGGCCGGCCTCGATACGGATCGCATCGCGATTTCCCGCCCGCCCACGAGACTGGATTACTATGCCGATGCCGCGTGGCCGGCCAATCTGCCAGTTCTGGTGCAAAGCGCCATCCTGCAGGCCTTCGAAGCCAGCGGACGCATCGACAAGGTGGCGCCGGACAGCGACGCGGCGCACGCCGATTACGACCTTGCGACCGATCTGCGCAGCTTCGGCGCGCGCTACGACCGACCGAACGGGGCGCCCACGGCCGTCGTGCGCATCCAGGCGCGGCTCCTGAACGCCGTGACGCGCGACGTCGTCGACAATATCGATGCGTCCGCGGAGGTCCCGGCCGCGCAAAACTCGATCGACGCGGCCGTGGAAGCGCTCGACGATGCGCTGGGAC
>JAJXWV010000073.1 GCA_021781455.1 Acidobacteriota bacterium
GCCCACGCTGGCCAGCCTGGCCGCCGCTGCCGCGATCTCGGCGAGGTCGTGCGTTCCCTCTTCGACCATCTGCTCGACGAGCTCGACGTAGAGGTCGAGATCCCCCGCGGCGATGGTCTGGCGGATCGTCTCCTTCAACTGCGCCACGCGTCGCGCCGCGATGTCGGCGCGCGTCGGCATTTTCATCGGCTTGATGGAGGTGCCGGTGAAGCGCTCGATCTCGCGCAGCATCCGCCGCTCGCGGGGCGTGATGAAGAGGATGGCCACGCCGCTTCGTCCGGCGCGGCCGGTACGGCCGATGCGGTGCACGTACGCCTCGACGTCATTGGGGACGTCGTAGTTGATGACGTGCGTGATCTGTTCGACATCGAGACCGCGCGCCGCCACGTCGGTGGCCACGACGATCTCCACCTGCCGCGCGCGCAGCCGCCGGATCACGCTCTCGCGCTCGGATTGCTTCATGTCCCCATGCATCGCCAGCGCGGCGAATCCGCGCCCCTCCAGCCTCTCGGCGAGCTCTGCGGCGCCCGTCCTGGTGCGGCGGAACACGAGCACGGCCTCGTTCTCCTCGAGCTCGAGGATCTGCGTGAGCGCCTCCAGCTTCTGCGCCTCCGAGACGTTGACGAAGCGCTGTTCGATGTCGGGCGGAGCGATGCTCTTCCGCTCGATTTCGATCCGTTCCGCTTTGGGGAGATGGCGCGCGGCGATGCGCAGGATCTCCGGCGGCATCGTGGCCGAGAAGAGCGCGATCTGCCGCGCCGGCGGAGCGGCCGCCAGGATCTTCTCGACGTCGTCGATGAACCCCATCTTCAGCATCTCGTCTGCTTCGTCGATCACGATCATGCGCACGGCATCGAGGCGCAGGCTCTTGCGGTCGAGCACGTCGATCAGCCGCCCCGGAGTCCCGACCACGATCTGCACGCCTCGCTCGAGCCGCTTGAGCTGCGGCACGATCGGGGCGCCGCCGTAAACCGGCAGCACCGTGACGGCCGCCATGCCGTGGGCGTACGAATGCACCGCCTCGGCCACCTGCACCGCGAGCTCGCGCGTCGGCGTGAGCACGAGCGCCTGCGTCTGCCGCAGCTGCGGGTCGAGCTTTTCCAGAAGGGGCAAGGCGAACGCCGCCGTCTTGCCGGTCCCGGTCTGGGCCTGGCCGATGACGTCGCGGCCGGAGAGGAGCAGCGGAATGGTCCGCTGCTGGATGGGAGTGGGTGCTTCGTATCCGAGGGTCGTGAGAGTCGCCAGCAACGACTCGCGAATCCCTAGGTCGGCAAACGTCGATTCGGCCATGGTCGGTGGGAGTCTATGCGACCCGCGTGCAATCGGTCATGGCGAAGATGCCCGGCGATCCCGCTGACTTCGCTCTTTCCTTGCACAAACAGCAGGGCGACCGGTCCCCTCGCCCCGTGCTCCCCGACGAACAACCTCGCAGAATTGACCCGCGGCGACATCGCCGACGTTGTCCCACGGGTAGAACGTTCGTTTCTGAGATTTTTTCTTGAAGCTGGCGTTCCCCACTCCCCTTGCATCCCCTCGCCCCGCCGATTTCGATCCTGTTGATTGGTGAGATTCGGGTGGGCGGGCGAGGGGACCAGGGCTACCCCCGGGCAGGAGCGAGGTCGCTCATTGCAGCGGCCTAACGAGTCGGATCAGCACAGCCGCACGCCGTCCCCTCGCCCCGCCGGCGAAGGCCAACGATTCTCGATGAACGAAGTCAGCGGGGCGAGGGGATGCAGGGGAGTGGGGAACGCCCTTTCTGCGACTACGATCCCGCGCTGATTCTGACAAATGGCCACTTCTACTTCCTCGAAAAGGGCGAGCGATTCCGGCTGTCCAGCCGCTCGCCGATGAACGCCGACGGAAAGCCGCGCTGGATGCCGCAGCTCATGCCGCTGGCAAAGCTCACCACGGCAGAGTTGCGTGACATCGCCGGCACGTACCGCGCGGGCGAGCACGTCATCCGGATCGCGATCTCGGGAAAGCAGCTGAAAGCGGCCGTATGCCCCGGTGACGAGCGCGAGCTGATCCGGCTCTCTCCCGATCTCTGGTTCGAGAAATACGAAGGGTGGAAACTGACGATCCACCGGGCGCCTGACGGAAAAGTCTCCGGCTTCACCTGGAACGTTGGGCGGGAGCCTGGATCGCACCGGTGTCGAAGGAACCCTCGAGGCTGTTAGAACCGGAACGTAAGAAGCTTTCGCTGAGATGTCGCCGCTCCGCGGCTCATACGCTGGATCGCGCACCGATCACCCCAACGCTGACGCGTTGTTGCTACTTAGATCTCGCCGCTCCGCGGCTGGCGTTGCTCCACTCTTACTCCGGCGCGCCCACGAGCTCTCCCGCTGCCTCGTCCGCGAAGTGCTCGACCTTGACCTCGAGGTTCGCGGTCAGCTCGCTGAGCTCGCGCGTGAGCGCCCGGCCGATGACCATGCGCTGGACCTGGTTGGTCCCTTCGTAGATCTGGGTGATCTTGGCGTCGCGCATGTACTTCTCGATGGGATAGTCGCGGCAATAGCCGTAGCCGCCGAAGATCTGCACCGCGTCAGTCGTGACCTTCATGGCCGTGTCGGTCGCGAAGACCTTGCACATCGCGGCGATCTTGTTGACGTTCTTGGCCCCCGAGTCGATGACGCGCGCTGCGGTGTAGACGAGCTGGCGCGCCGCTTCGATCTGCGTAGCCATGTCGGCCAGCATGAACTGGATGGCCTGGTGCGACATGACCGTCTGGCCGAACTGTTTTCGCTCCGAGGAGTAGCGCAGCGCCCACTCGAACGCGCCCTGCGCCAGACCGACTGCCTGTGCGGCCACGCCCGGCCGGGCCCGGTCCAGCGTCATCATCGAGTTCTTGAAGCCGTCGCCCGCTCGGCCGCCTAACAGGGCCGACTTCGGGACCCGGCAATTCTCGAAGTGGAGCTCGTGGACCGAGACGGTGCGGATGCCCATCGTGTCCTCGCGCTTGCCGAGGCGGAATCCCGGCGTGTCCTTCTCGACGATGAAGCCCGAGATGCCGCGCATCCCGCGGCTCGGATCGGTCAGAGCGTAGACGGTGAAGATCGAAGCCTGGCCGCCGTTGGTGTTCCATTTCTTCTCGCCGTTGATGACGTAGCCGTCGCCGTCTTTGAGCGCCGTCGTGCGCAGACTTCCGGCATCCGATCCGGAGGCTTTCTCGGAAAGTCCGAACGCGATCAGCTTCTCGCCCGTCGCGATCGGCGGAAGGTACTTCTGCTTCTGCTCCTCGGTCGCGTTGAGCATGATCGGGAACGATCCGAGGGCGTTGACCGCGTAGGCGACGCCGACGCCGCCGCAGGCGCGCGAGAGCTGCTCGACGACGAGGCAGAGGTCGAGCACGCCCGCGCCGTGGCCGCCGTACTCCTTCGGGATCCAGATCCCGGTCAGCTCGTATTTCTTGAGAGCCTCGAGGATGTCCCAGCCGTATTCGGCGGTGCGATCGAGCTCGGCCGCCCGCGGCCTGACGTACTTCTCCGCAACCTCGCGGGCCCGGTCCATGTAGTCGAGATTCTGTTTGCTGAGCAGTTCGCGCATGGTTTGTCTCGCTTCCGGAAAATTCGGCGGATTCTACATGCCGGGCCTGTCACGCGCCATGACGGAGAGAAGGCTCTCCGCTCCCGGCTCTCGAAACACTCGAGCCATCGAGAGGTCACTTCGGCAGCGTTGCCGGCCAGTTCGTAACCACCGTCAGCGGCGCTTTCCGTACGTTCGGCGACTTCGCGAGCACGAATCGCTGGTCGTCGGACGCGACGTCCCCCGTGATCGAGCCCGCAGCATCGAGCAGATACGTGGGCGTGCCGATCGAGACGCTCGCGCAAACGTCCCGGCGATTTACGGCCCGTCTGCGGACGACGCTCGATTCGTCTGACCACGTTGAACGCGTCCCTGACCGCGCAGCCGGCGGCGGCGCGGTCAGCTCCAGGCGCCGAGCAGACGCCGCACGATCACGATCTCGCCGACGTGGAACGCACTGTGATCCGCGGCCAGCAGGAATTCGCGGAGATACGTCTGGCCGTCGCCGTGCGGAATCTTCGCGTAGAGGTCGAGGGCGGGGTCGGCGACGAGGCGCTCCAGCTTTCGGCGGTCGGCGCGGAATGCGGCAATGCTCTTCTGCCACGCGCCCGCCGTGGGAGGCTTCGGCGCACGAGGCCAGTAGTCATCCGGCCAGGCGCGCGCTTCATAGTTCGGATTGGTGCAGAAATCGAGAATGTCACGCTGGGCGAGCCGCAAGTGCTCCAGAAGCTGCCAGAGCGAGTACGGGAGCGCCCGCGGCCTGACGCCGCGCAGGCCCGGGGGAATGCCGTTGACCGCCGTGTCGAAATCGACATGCGCATCGCTCCACCCGAGCAGCGCGGCAACCTGTTTCCGGAGTTTGTCGTTAGCAGCCATGGACGATCTCTCCTTTGTGTGCACGTGATGACCTCCCTTCAGCACTGCAATGCACAAACGTCTCCGCCGGCCCTTCCAGATCGCAGGTGGCAGATCGCAGATCGCGGGGAGGGCAGTGCTCAGGCTGTCACCTGTGATCTGCGATCTGCCATCTGCGATCTCTTCCGGACGACGCGAGACTCGGGCGGGAGTGAACGGATCTGCGATTCGACCTCTGTGGCCAGTCAGCATCCGTTCCTCCACCTTTCTCCTGCATCGCCGGCCGGCCATCGTTTCGCTGCTCTCGCCACACCGGCCCCCCCCTCGCAGCTTCGCCGGCTTCCAAGAAACTCCGAGTGTTCATGCGGGCTCTGGCGTTCGTTGCCCTTCTCCCCGCCGCAGCGGGGAGAAGGTGCCCCGCAGAGCGGGGCGGATGAGGGGTCCCCTTTTGAACGAGAACGAGACCCCTCACCCCGGCCCTCTCCCCGCTGCGGCAGGGAGAGGGGGAACGATCGAACGGCTCTTCTCTCCGGTGTCGTTATCGAGCTCTCGCTCCCGCCAGCGACAGACGGCGCCGTCTCGCCGTATTGTGTTGGGCCATGCCTGCTGACCGGCCATCGCGAACGTGGGAACGCTTCGCGGAGCGCGAGCCGTATTTCGCAGTTCTTACGGATCCGAAATATCGGCGCGAGAGGCTGACCGATGCCGCGCGCGCGGAGTTCTTCGACACCGGCACGCGGTACGTGGAGCTCGTGCTCGACACGATCCGCAACCGCATCACGCCGATGCCGCGGCCGCAGTCGGTTCTGGAATTCGGGTGCGGGCCGGGCCGGCTGGCGCTCGCCTTTGCCGGTGTGGCGGCCGGAGTGACGGCCGTCGACGTCTCCCCGGCGATGCTGGCCGTCGCGCGCGAGAACGCCGCCAACGCCGGAGTGGACAACCTCCGCTTCATGACGCTGGAGGAGTACCGGGCGAGTGACGCGATGTTCGACCTCGTGAACGCGACGCTCGTCTTCCACCACATCAGGCCGGCCGATGGCTACGGCTTGATCGCTGAGATGCTCCGCCGTCTGAAACCCGGAGGTGTTGCAGCGATCGAGTTCCCGTTCCACGACCATTCCACTCTTGTCGTTCGAGCGTCGCGGTGGGCACGGCGGCACATCCTTCCGATCAACGCCGCCGCAAACGCCGCGCGAGGCAAACCGGCCTACTTCCCGCTGATCCATCCGCGTCCGTACTCCGCCAACGAAGTGCTGTCGCTCATCCACGCCGCCGGATGCGATCAACCGCATCTCGTGCTCGGCCGGCACGGTGACACCGAAGTCGTCACCGCCTTCGCACAGAAGCCGGTCGTGGTCCGCGAGCAGCAACCCGCTCCGTCACCAGGCGGCATCGACGTCAGGAGAATGATCGCAGAGACATCGATCGAGGAGCTGAATCGGAAGGCCGAGGAGTACTTCGCGTCCATCAGCGACCGCGATCGCCATCTGGCGAAGCCCTTCGCATCGGTCGAGGACACTCCCGCTCTGCTCATCAACTTCGCCATCCTGCTGCAGGGGCTTCGGCTCTATCCGGGGCTGACCGTGCTCGAGTTCGGAGCGGGAACCGGATGGCTCTCACGCTTCGTGACCCAGCTCGGCTGTCGCTCGATTCTCCTGGACGTCTCGGCGACGGCGCTGGAGATGGCGGCCGAGCTCTTCGAACGGATGCCGGTGATCGGAAGGGGGCTGGCGCCGCAGTTCCTCGTCTTCGACGGCCGTCGCATCGATCTACCCGACGGGAGCGTCGATCGCATCATCTGCTTCGATGCTTTTCATCACGCGCCCAATCCCGGTGAAGTGCTGCACGAGCTCGCGCGGGTTCTCAGGCCCGGCGGGATCGCGGCCTTCGCGGAGCCGGGGCCGAATCATTCGAAGAGCGGCCAGTCGCAGTTCGAGATGCAGACCTATGGCGTCGTGGAGAACGACGTCGACATTCCCTCGATATGGACCGAGGCGCAGCGCGCAGGGTTCGCGCGCATCGAGCTGGCGGCGTTCAATGCCACGCCCTTCCATCTGACCCATGGCGAGTATGAACAGCTCCTCGCGGGCGGCGAGTCGTACGCGCGCTGGGCCGAGGCCACACGAACGTTTCTGCGCGACGTTCGCGACTTCTTCCTGTACAAGACCGGAGAGACGCCGATCGACAGCCGTGGCACGGAAGGGCTCGCGGCCACGATCGGAATCGAAGCCGCCGCCGAGTACGCGGCCGGCGAACCGCTGCGCATGCGCGCCACGATCACCAACAGCGGCAGTGCCACATGGTTGCCGTCCGGTCCGAACAACGGCGCGGTCTGGCTCGGCTGTCATCTCTATGACAGCACCGGACAGCTGGTGAACCTGGACTATCACCGTCAGCCATTGTCGACGACGCTGCTCGCACCCGGCCAGACCGTCAGCCTGACGTTCGACCTGCCGGCTCTCGGACCGGGCGCCTATCTCCTGGAGTTCGACTGCGTCGCCGAGCACGTGGCCTGGTTCGCCCGCCTGGGGTCGGCGCCGGTGCGGAAGAGCATTTCCGTGCAACGGAGCACTGAGCACGGTGCGAAAGGATTTGAGATTTGAGATTGATGATTGATGATTGATGAACCGATGAAGCGGTCGGCTCATCGGTTCATCAATCTAAAATCTAAAATCTCAAATTCGCCAGCTACAATCGGCAGCCGTTGTCATGCCCCGCGAACCAACGAACGTGAACGGAGCACTCCATGCGAATTGCCGTACCGCGCGAGACTGCACCCGGTGAACGCCGGGTGGCTCTCGTCCCGGAGTCCTGCAAGAAGCTGATCCAGGCCGGATACGAGATCGTGATCGAGTCGGGCGCCGGCGAATCCGCGGCATTCCCCGATGCCGAATATTCCGCGGCGGGAGCGCTGATCGAGCGCGATGCCGCCGCCATCGTCGCCGGTGCGGACATCGTGCTCGGCGTCGGCGCTCCCGCCGCCGACGAGATCGGGGCCATGCGCGAAGGGGCAATGCTCCTCGGATCGCTCATGCCACTGCGTAACCTCGACTCGGTGCGCGCTCTTGCCGCCCGGCGCATTACAGCCTTCTCGACCGACGCCATTCCGCGCACCACCCGCGCGCAATCGATGGATACCCTCTCATCGATGGCGAACATCGCCGGCTACAAGGGAGTGCTCCTCGCGGCGGTGGAGCTCGGGAAGTATTTTCCGATGCTCATGACCGCGGCGGGTATGGTCCGCCCGGCCAAGGTCTTCGTCATCGGTGCCGGCGTCGCCGGGCTGCAGGCAATCGCCACCGCCAAGCGCCTCGGCGCAAACGTGGTGGCCACCGACGTGCGCCCGGAAGTGAAGGAGCAGATCGAAAGCGTCGGCGGGAAGTACGCGGGCATCGAGCTCGCCGAGAGCGCCGCTGCCGGCGGCGGATACGCAAAGGAGCTTTCCGCGGACGACAAGCGCCGCCAGGCCGAGCTCCTCGCGCAGGAATGCGCCCAGTCGGACGTCGTCGTCACGACGGCACTCATCGGCGGAGTCTTCGCGCCGCGCCTGATCACGGCGGAAACCGTCAGCTCCATGCGCCCCGGCTCGGTGATCGTCGACCTCGCGGCAGACGGCGGCGGCAATTGCGAGCTGGCGCGGCCCGGCCAGACCGTCGTCGTCAACGGCGTCACGATCCTGGCACCGACGAATCTCGCGGCGACGATGCCTTACCATGCCAGCCTTCTCTTCTCGCGAAACCTCACCGCGTTCCTGCTGGCGTTCACGAAGGAAAAGGCATTCCAACTCGACCCCGGCGACGAAATTCAGCAGGGCGCGCTGGTCACCACCGGTGGCGGCGTCGT
Source organism: Acidobacteriota bacterium (assembly GCA_021781455.1). Taxonomy (GTDB): domain Bacteria; phylum Acidobacteriota; class Thermoanaerobaculia; order Gp7-AA8; family Gp7-AA8; genus JAJXWV01. The sequence goes on from JAJXWV010000073.1 coordinate 8,221, forward strand.
CCACGCCCGAACGCGGGAAGCGCTTAAACCCCAGTCCTGAGTGCTGAGTCCTGAGTATTCCCGTCTCTTCTCAGGACTCAGGACTCAGGACTAACGCTCACGATGCATCCAAGGAGTATCTAGATGACTGCCGACTTCTGGCCGACCCTGTTCGTCTTCGTTCTCGCCTCGCTGATCGGACTCGGCGTGATCCGCCGGGTCTCGCGGCTCCTCCACACGCCCCTGATGTCGATCACGAACGCGATCTCCGCGATCGCCGTTGTCGGCTCGATCATCGTGACAGGGAGTGACTATCCGCTGGAGATCCGCATTCTCGGCGCCGTCGCCCTCTTCGCGTCGATGACGAACATCGTGAGCGGCTTCCTCATCACGGACCGCATGCTGAAGATGTTCAAGACCCCCGGCAAGCCCGGGGCGGAGAAGTAGACCATGGCGATGACCGGCGTCACCCAGCTCGCCTATCTCGTCGCGTCCGTTCTCTTCATCTTCGCGCTGCACTGGATGAACACGCCGGCCACGGCGCGGCGCGGCGTCGGGGCCGGTGTTGCCGCGACCGCGATCGCGGTGGCCTTCACGTGGGCGCAGCCTTTCATCATTCATCACTGGTGGATCATCGGAGCCATCGTCGCGGGCTTCATCGTCGGCGTGCCGCTCTCCCTGGTCCCACTCACCGCCGTCCCGCAGCGAACCGCTCTCTCCCACGCATTCGGCGGTGCGGCCGCGGGCCTCGTCGGCACGGCCGAGTTCTACCTCGGTTTCCAGGAAGGCCCCGGACACCTCACCACTTTCAAGATGGTTGCCCTCGTCCTGGAGTGCATCCTCGGCTATCTCACGCTGACCGGAAGCCTCCTGGCTGCCGGAAAACTGCAGGAGGTCCACTGGATTCCCCAGCGTCCGGTCACCTACCCGGGCCAGAACATCGTCAACCTCATGCTCCTCGTGGTCGCGATCGGGCTCGCGGTCGCGGTCATCCTCCACCCGACGGCACCGGCCGCACCCATCTGGTTCGCCATCATCATCGGCCTGTCACTCCTCTTCGGACTCCTTCTCATCATCCCGATCGGCGGCGCCGACATGCCGACCGTCATCGCCATCCTCAACTCCTATGCCGGCCTCTCCGCGGTGGCCATGGGCTTCGCGCTCGACAACCGGCTGCTCATCACGGCCGGCGCACTGGACGGCTCGAGCGGCCTGATTCTCGCCATCATCATGTGCAAGGCCATGAACCGCTCCTTCATCAATGTCCTGTTCGGCGCCTTCGGCAAGGTCCAAAAAGCGACCGTGGGCGGAGAGGCGAAGGTCTACAAGTCCGAGACCGTCGAAGGAGCCGCACAAGTCCTCGAGCAGGCCAACCTCGTCGTCATCATTCCCGGTTACGGCATGGCGGTCGCGCAGGCACAGCACAAGATCCGCGAGCTGTACGACCAGCTGAAGAAGCGCGGCATCACGGTGAAGTTCGCGATCCATCCGGTGGCCGGCCGCATGCCCGGACACATGAACGTGCTGCTCGCCGAGGCCGACATCCCGTACACCGATCTCGTGGAGATGGAGGAGATCAACCCGGACATGCCGCAGGCCGATGTCGCCCTCGTGGTCGGTGCGAACGATGTCGTGAACCCCGCCGCGCGCACGGACAAGACCAGCCCGATTTTCGGCATGCCCATCATCGACGCTGACAAGGCACGCATGGTCTTTGCGATCAAGCGAAGCAAGAACCCGGGATTCGCAGGAATCGACAACGAGCTCTACTTCGCCGACCGGACCTGGATGCTGTTCGGCGACGCCAAGGCGGTCGTCGGCGAGCTCGTCAAGCAGCTCGCTCCCGGCGCAGGGATGCACTGAACTACGAACCTCCAAATTCTCCGCGCCGCGAAGAGATTCTGTCGGGCGCTACGCGCCCTCAACACTGATGAACCAACGCGAGTTCGGCGGCCTGACGGCCGCCGCTAAATTGTTTCGGCGGCTACGCCGCCTCTTCTTGCGCTGACCGAAGAGCCGGTCACGGTCAAAGCCGGCGAAGCCGGCGAATGCGGCTACGCCGCCTGTTCTTGCCCTGACCGAAGAGCCGGTCACGGTCAAAGCCGGCGAGGCCGGCGACATCATTTAGCGGCGGCCTGACGGCCGCCCTGGAGTTTGGACAAATTATATGTAGGTCGGTTACAGGAGTTGCCAGACCTACGCAGATCTGCTACCCTCGTCCACGGAG
>JAJXWV010000032.1 GCA_021781455.1 Acidobacteriota bacterium
GCGCGCAGTGTGGTTCGTTCTTTCTCGTCCAAGGGCCACCTCCGTGGACGAGGGTAGCAGATCTGCGTAGGTCTGGCAACGCCTGTAACCTACCTACATATAATTTGTCCAAACTCCAGGGCGGCCTGACGGCCGCCGCTAAATGATGTCGGCGGCTCCGCCGCCTCGACAAAGCCCCACTGGCGACCTGGAGACGGCCAGGGTGAGGGGTTCTCTGCAAACGATCGACGCAGTAGCCATGAACCCAGCTGTCAAAGCCGAATCCCATCTCACCCACGGAAATCCCGGAAGAGCCAGAATTCAGAATTGAGAGAAGCGCTCCAGCTTCTTTCAATTTTCAATTTCAGCATCACTCGTGCCTCAGCGCGTCGACCGGATTCAGTCTCGCGGCGCGCATCGACGGGATGATCGTGGCGATGAACGACACCACGATCGAGAACGCGGCAATGATCGCCAGGTCTCGCCACCGCGTCACGAACGGAATGGACGAGACGAAGTAGACCTCGGCAATCTCCGGCGGAAATGACACCAGCTTGAACTCCGTGATGATCCAGCAGACCAGCGTTCCCACGGCGATTCCGATCCCTGTGCCGGCCAGTCCCACCATCGTCCCGTACCAGATGAAGACGCGGCGCACCGTTCTCTGGCCCGCTCCCATCGACGTAAGGATGCCGATCTCCTTTCGCTTCTCATGAACCGTCATGATCAGCGTGGAGACGATGTTGAACGTGGAGACGAACACGATCAGGCCGATGACGATGAAGAGGACCAGCTGCTGGATCTTGAGCATCGAAAAGAGCTGCTTGTTCATCTCGCGCCAGTCGCTGACGGCGAAGCGATGAGCGGTGCGGCGGCCGATCTCGCGCACCACGTCGTCGATCGACGCCCCCGGGTCAAGCCGGACCTCGACCAGGTTTGCGGCGCCGGGCGTGCCGGCCAGCCGCTCGGCCTCGTGCAGGTCGATGAACAACCAGCGCGCGTCGTACTCATAGAAGCCGGTGGCGAAAACGTTCATGACCACGAACGAGGCGCTGCGCGGCAGGAACGACTGGCTGCTGTCGCTGGGCACGGTGACGCTGATGGAATCGCCTTCCTTCACGCCGAGGCGATCGGCGAGGTAGCGTCCCACGGCGACGCCGTTCTCCCCATCGGGCGATTCGAAGCGGCCCCGCGAACCCACGATTCTGGCCAGCATCGGCGTGCTCTTCGCTCGCGCCGGATCGAATCCCTTGACCATGACCTCGGAGCCCGTGGTGTTGTGCTCAGTGGTCACGAGCGCGTGCTGGAAGAGCACCGGCGAGGCTTCGGCTACTCCGGGAACGGAGCGCACCGCCGACACCAGTGCGCCCGTGTCGCGGATCGGTCCCGACACCGAGTAGACGAAGACCTCGGCATTCCCGCCGAGGAGCTTGCGCTGCAGGTCGCCGCGATACCCGGTCATCAGCGCCATGGAGATGACCAGCGCCATCACCCCGATGACCAGGCCGAGGATGGAGACGATGCCGACGGCAGAAACGAGCTTGTCGGTCGGGCGGCGGATGTAGCGCCAGGCGATCAGACGCGGCAGGTTCACCGCCGCAGTTTATCGCGACGCCTCCAGGCATCGGGCGGACCCCACGGTTCCAGTCCGTCGTGAAAACCTCCACACTGCCAGGTGCCAAAGGCCACAGGGCAACGTGTTAGGACAATCATTGCAATCCATACATCGCTCGGCTAGCCTGACGCCGTGGCCAACGAAAAGGTCGTGAAAGAGATCATGGACAGCGTGCGCCGGATCGTGCAGGCGCTGCGGACCTCCCACCGCGCCGCGGGGGCGATGAAGCTGACCGGAGCCCAGCTGTTCGTGATCGCCAGTCTGGGCGACGCCGAGGGGCCGCTCAGCGTAGGCGAGCTGGCGCGACGGACGCGCACCGACCAGAGCACGGTCTCGGTGGTGGTGTCGCGGCTCGTCGAGAAGGGGATCATCAAGCGTGGGACGTCCTCACAGGACAGCCGGCGCGTCGAGCTCTCGCTCACGCCGAAGGGACGGACGCTACAGAAGAGAGCGCCGGCGACCGTGCCACAGCAGAAGCTGGCTCGGGCGCTCGAGCACCTGCCGCCGCGCGATGCGGCCGCGCTGTCGAAGCTGCTCTCCGACATCGTCGCCGACATGGGCGAAGCGGATGTGCTCGCTCCGATGCTGTTCGAAGACGGACCGCGCCGTCGCTCCAAAAAAGAGTAGCGACTACTTTGGTATCCATCTAATATGCGCGTCGTGCCGCCGGCAGCCGGCCGGCCGCCGTTCGTCATGAGCGCATTCGACGCCGACATCCTCGCGTTCATCACCCGCTGCATCGACTCAGTCGAGACTCTGGACGTGCTGCTGCTCCTGCGGCGCTCGCCGGACACTTTCTGGGCGCCCGCAGCCGTGGCCCGGCACCTCGGGATCGAGCCGGAGACCGCAGCGAACAAGCTCGCCAGCCTGCATTCGCGGGGCCTGCTGGGCCGCGCGGCCGCCACGTCGGCGTTCCGTTTTGCGCCCATCGAGGCCGCCAACAACGCCCTGATCGGCAGACTGGAGTCGCTCTATCGCGACCGCCGGGCTTCCGTCCTCGGCGTCATCCGCAGTCGCGGCGGCCTGGCTGAAGAGGAAAACGGAGACGGCGTTAGGGCATAATCGCCCGGCCATGGTCCGCAAAATCAGCCTCACCGCACTCGCTGTCTGTCTGCTCGCTCTGGCGGCCTCTGCCGCGACCGTCCCCACCCCTTCGCAATTCCTGAAGCTCAACGTGGGCGCCGATCGAACCCTCGCCGACTACCGCCAGATCGTCTCGTACCTGCGCGCTGTCGCCGCCGCTTCGCCGCGCGTCAAGGTCGAGAGCCTCGGTAAAACGACTCTCGGCGAAGACTACGTCATGGTCATCGTCTCCTCCGAGGAGAACATGCAGAAGCTCGACCGGCTGCGTGACATCGCCCGGCAGATCGCCGATCCCCGCGGACTGAGCGACGAGCAGGCGGACCCGCTCATGCGCGAGGGCCGCACCATCGTGCTCGTCACCTGCAACATCCACTCGACCGAGATCGCTTCGAGCCAGATGGCCATGGAGTGGGTCCACGACCTCGCCACCGCGAACGACCCCGAGACCCGCCGACGCCTCGACAACGTCGTCCTTCTTCTCGTCCCCTCACTCAATCCCGACGGCCAGATCATGGTCACGGACTGGTATCGCAAGTACCTCGGCACCCGCTACGAGGGCGGCCGCATGCCCGAGCTCTACCACCACTACGTCGGCCACGACAACAACCGCGACTGGTACATGCTCACGCAGGTCGAGACCCAGGAGCTCAATCGCGCCGTCTACCACCAGTGGTTCCCGCAGGTGTGGGTCGATGAACATCAGATGGGCTCCGCCGGTCCGCGCATGTTCATCCCGCCATTCGCCGATCCGGTCGATCCAACGGTGAATCCGCTCATCTGGCGCGAGGCAAACATCATCGGGTCGAACATGGCCTTCCGCCTCGAGCAGCAGAACAAGTCCGGGTTGATCTACGGCTATTCGTTCGACGCGTACTGGCTCGGTGGAACGCGGAACACAGGCTGGTGGAAGAACGTCACCGGCCTCCTGCTGGAGACCGCCTCGGCTCGTGTAGCGACACCGGTCGTGATCGAGCCGAGCGAGCTGCACGGCGGTCAGAAGGGCCTCGTCGAGTACAAGGCTACGATCAACCACCCGAACCCGTGGAAGGGCGGCGTCTGGAGACTGCGCGACATCATGGACTACGAGCGCATCGCCTCGGACGCCCTGCTCGAGACAGCCGCCGACCGCCGCCTCGATTTCGAGCGCGATCTGCTGACCAGGGCCCGTGCGGCGATCGCCGCGGCAGCTCCCGGCGAGGCGTATCGCATCCCGAAGCAGCAGCGTGACTGGCCCACCGCCCAGCAGATGGCGCAGATTCTGATCGAGCACAACGTGGAAGTACGCCAGGCCGACAACGGCGACTACTGGATTCCGATGGCGCAGCCGTACGGCAAGTTCGTCACCGAGATGCTCGAGCCTCAGCGCTACCCCGAGGTGCGCATGCAGCCTGGCAAGGACATCCTCCGACCCTACGATGTGGCCACATGGACGTTGCCGCTGGCGATGGGAGTGACGGTCGAGCACACCACCATGCCCGCCCCCCTGAAGGCGAAAGCGGTCACGGAGATCAAGCCGGAGACGAAGGAAGTGATCCGGCGCGGCGAGAAGCTGGCGCGCAAGCCGCGCGTGGCAATCTACAACCCCTGGGGCGGTGCCCTCGACGAAGGCTGGACGCGCTGGCTCCTCGATGCGTACGGCTTCGCGCCCAAGTCGCTTCATCCGCAGGAGGTGAAGGCTGGCCTGCAGAACATCGACGCTTTCATCATCCCGGACATCGACAAGGAAACCATCTCGACCGGCCGGCGCCGCATCGACGAGACCTCGATGAAGTACGAAGACGAGCTGCCGCCTGAGTACCGCGGCGCTCTCGGCAAGGACGGCGCCGAGACCGTGCGCGGATTCGTCGAGAACGGCGGAACACTGATCGCCTTCGGCGCAGGCTGCGACTGGGTCATCCAGGAATTCAACATCCCGGTGCGGAACGCCCTGGCGCGCGCGACGCCAGCCGATTTTTCGGTCCCAGGCTCGCTCGTCCGCGTTCACGTGCGGACTGATCATCCGGTGACGCAGGGCATGCCGGAGGAAACCGCGATCTTCATCGATCGCCCGATGGCCTTCGAAACCACAGCGCCCGGAGCGGAGATGCAGCGCTGGGTCCTGGCGACGTATCCGGAAGATCCGCGCGACATCCTGCTGTCCGGCTGGATCTCAGGCCAGGAGAAGCTGACCCGTAAAGCCGCTGCTGTGGCGATGACCTTCGGCAAGGGAAAGATCGTGCTGTTCGGCTTCCGTCCCCAGCACCGCGGCCAGACGCACGCAACGTTCCCGATGATCTTCAATGCGCTGTACTGGAGCGTGGCAAAGTAGGAGTGCGGACGTCTCGTCCGCAACGGTCGGGCGTCCCGCCCGATCGTGTTTTGCGCGCAGTGCCTGAATCTCCGCCTGACGAGACCTCCGGCGGAGGCGGACGGGACGTCCGCGCTCCGAAGAACCAGGGGAGCCGCAGCCAGTCACTCGGCGGCGACGAGCGATGCGGGCGGCTCGGGGATGGATGCGGTGGCAGCGCGCTCCATCCAGTTCTGCAGAAGCACGATCAGCTCCGGAAAGGCGCCGTCGGCAACGTAGATGCGGCGACGGGACGCCGACTGTGCGTCGGGGTTTGCGAACGTGCAGAGCCACTCATTGCCGGAGTGCAGGATCGTAAAGTGCAGCGTCGGCTCGCTGTTGAATCGCACCACAAGCGCGCCGTCGTGATGACGAATCCCGGTCGGCGTGCTCTGCCCCGGAGCGCGCTCTTCGAACGCGAGACGATTACTCGGGATGCCTGAGTGGACGATCGCCTTCCGAACCTGCGCGCGATAACTGGAGTGCATGGACTCCAGTAACTTCGCTGCCGCGACGGAATAACGCAACGAGCAATTCCGGCAAGTCGCGACGAAGTCCTGAGTCCTGAGTGCTGAGTCCTGAGTAAATCGAGAACCACTCAGGACTCAGGACTCAGGACTCGCATCGCGGCCTCAGCACGAGGCTCAGCTCACGTCGACGGGAACAGCCCTGGCGCGGAGCGGCTCGAACTCGGCGGTGAAATGGCGGAGGACCGGCGGTGCGGAAACGATCCGGTAACCCTTCAGCGCCCAGCTGATCTCCTTCACGGCCGCGGCGATCTCAACCACGTAATCGATGTGCGATTGCGTGTACAGCCGACGGGGGATGGCCAGCCGGACCAGTTCCATCCCCGCCGCGGTCTCGTGACCGTCGGGATGAAGCCCGAACATCACCGTCCCGATCTCGCACGATCGAATGCCGCCCTCGAGATAGAGCGAATTGACCAGCGCGATGCCTGGATACTGCAGCGCCGGGATGTGCGGAAGGAGCGCCGCAGCATCGACGTAGACGGCGTGTCCGCCCGCGGGCTGCACGATGGGAATGCCCATGGCGAGAAACTTTTCGGCGAGGTACTCGATCGAGCGAATGCGATAGCGGAGGTAGTTCTCGTCGACGACCTCCACCAGTCCCTGCGCGATGGCCTCGAGGTCGTAGCCGGCGAGACCTCCGTACGTCGGGAAACCTTCGGTCAGGATGAGCAGGTTCCGGCACTTCTGGGCCAGCGCGTCGTCGTTCATCGCCAGGAAGCCGCCGATGTTCGCCAGGCCGTCCTTCTTCGCCGACATCAGGCATCCGTCGGCCAGCGAGAACATCTCCTGAGCGATCTCCTTCGGCGAGCGGTTGTGCTGACCGGCTTCGCGCTGCTTGATGAACCAGGCGTTCTCCGCGAAGCGGCAGGCATCGAGGAAGAAGGCCTTGCCGTAGCGGTCGCAGAGCGCGCGCACGGCGCGGATGTTCTCCAGCGATACGGGCTGCCCCCCGCCCGAGTTGTTCGTGACCGTCAGCATGACCATGGCCACGCGTGCCCCCTCTTCGCCGCGGAGCACCGACTCGAGCGCCTCCAGGTGCATGTTGCCCTTGAACGGGTGGATGAATGCCGGCAGCCGCCCCTCAGGCATGACGAGGTCGCGCGCCTCGGCGCCCTCGTACTCGACGTTCGCCCGCGTCGTGTCGAAGTGGATGTTGTTGATGACGACGTCGCCCGGCTGCAGCGTGGAATGGAAGAGGATGCGCTCGGCCGCACGCCCCTGATGCGTCGGGATGACGTGCTTGAACCCGGTCAGGTCGCGAACGACGCTGTCGAAGCGCTCGAATGAGCGCGAGCCGGCATACGACTCGTCGCCCTGCATCAGCGCGCCCCACTGCGCGGCCGACATCGCGCCCGTGCCGGAGTCGGTCAGCAGGTCGATCGTCACGTCGTGCGCGCGGAGCTTGAAGACGTTGTATCCCGCCTTCGCAAGCGCACGTTCACGCTCGGCTCGCGTCGTGAAACGGAGCGGCTCGACGGTTTTGATCCGGAACGGCTCGATGATGACACCCATGGTTGCGGCCTCCTGGTGACGCGCAACCGCCTCAGAACAAATGTGGAAGAGGCGCGGCGCCTTCAGCTCGCACCATGCCGAAAGAGCGGCACATGCGTCCGTGATCGTGGCCACACGGGATAGTGAGGCAAAGCCGCGGGGACGCGCAGCAGCGCGTCCCTACTCTTCCAGCGCGATCGCGGGCTTGATCTCGGCGGTTCTCTCCCCCATCGCAATCGGCAGGCGAACCACGAACGCGGCGCCGCGATTGGGTCCCTCGCTGAAGGCCTCGATCTTCCCGCCGTGGATCCTCACGATGTGGCGCACGACAGCCAGGCCCAGACCGAGCCCTCCGAACTCGCGCGTTGTGGAGAGGTCTTCCTGGGCGAACCAGTCGAAGACGTGGGGCAGGAACTTCGCGCTGATTCCGCGGCCGGAGTCGCTCACGCGAAGGGTCGCCTCGCCCGCGGTGCGCTGCAGGACCACCTCGATCGACCCTTCGCGGGGCGTGAACTTCACGGCGTTCGACAACAGATTCCAGACGACCTGATGAAGGCGCTGCTGGTCGCCGCGAACGATCATCGGTTCCGGCGGAGTGTCGATGGTGAAGCGAATGGCCCGCTCCGCGGCCACGGGGCGGAAATTCGCGGCAGCGCCGTGAACCAGGGCGCTCAGGTCCAGCTCTTCCGCATGGATGACGAGCTTTCCAGCCACGGCGCGCGAGAAATCGAGAAGATCGTCGATGAGCCGCGCCTGCAGGCGAGCGCTTTCCCCGAGAAGACCGATCCCCTCGCGGGCCGTGGCCGGGTCGGTGCCCGCCGCGAGAATGGTGGCCCAGCCGAGGATCGAGGTCATGGGCGTTCGCAGCTCATGGGAGATGACGGCCAGAAACTCGTCCTTGGCACGGTTGGCCCGTTCGGCTTCTGCGCGCGCCGCCCGCTCCCGCACCTCGGCGGCTTTCTGCTGCATCAAGTCGATGACGAAAGCGATGTACTGGACCTTCGATGTCGGGACGGTGGCGAAGCCGACCAGCACGGGCACTCGTGAGCCGTCTTTGCGGATGTACTCCTTCTCGTATGGTCTGCACGCTCCCCGTTCACTCGCTTCGGCGACGGCGCGCTCGTCAATGGGAAGAAACTCCGGCGGCGTGATCTCGCGCCAGTTGATTCGGCCGGTCAGGAACTCTTCGCGGGTGTAACCCAGCATGGACAGGTAGGCGTCGTTGGCCTCGTCGATGGTACCGTCGGCGCGGCTCGTGGCGATGCCGACGATGTTCGAATCGACGAGCCGACGCAGCGTGGCGTTTGCGTCGATGAGTGCCTGTCGGGCCTGGTGAGTCTCGGTCACGTCGATGATGATCCCGGCCGAGAACTCCGGTTCGCCGCGGTCATTGCGCACTGCACGAATGGAGGTTCTCACCCATTTCACTTCGCCGCTCTTCAGGACGTACCGTTTCTCTGCCTCGTAGGATTCGCCGGTCTTCTTGGCCTGATCGTACTGATGCTGCGCCAGCGGCCGGTCGTCGGGATGCGTGATGTCGAGGAAGGTACGACCGGCCAGCAGCTCCTCCTGCGTATACCCGGTCAGCTCCGCCAGCTTCCGGTTGACGCGAAGGAACTGTCCCGTAATGGCGTCAACCTCGGCGAATCCGGCGCCCGCCAGCTCGAAGAAGGCGCGATTCCGCTCCTCGCTGCGGCGGAGGTCATCGACGAAGCGCTCGCGCTCCGCGGCATGCTCATTCTCCTTCTCGAGCTCGACCTGGCGGCGCAGAAGCACTTCGAAGCGATGGCGAAGTCCACCGACGAGGAGAGACATGGCCATTCCCGAAATCAGAATCGTTCCGAGGCGCCATTCGTCGGTGTACCCCGAGACCGGCCAGAACCACAGCATCGCGTAGACGAAGGTGATGACCGTCCCGACGACTCCGCCGCGGATGCCGTCGAGAAACGAGGCCGTGACCACGCCCAGAAGCGTGACCGCCGCCGGGTTGGGGAGATCCGCTGTGCGGATGAGGATGTCGGCGACGGCGATCGAGGCGAGGATCGCGATCTGAGCCCGGACCGGCTGTGGCACTCGCATCGTGCGAGCGATTCTCCGCCACTTGTCGATCCATGAGAAGACCGATACGGAACGCATACTGATCCTACATTGGCCTGACACTGCGCGTTCGGGGTCGAAGGCGTTAAGTTTAGGAAGGAGCATTCGAGGCCGGCCAGGGAGACGCCATGAACGTGCCGAAGAAGATTCTCGTGGCCACGGACTTCAACGATCTCGCCACAGGGGCCTTGCGAGCGGCGGCCGGGATCGCCGAGAAGACGGGCGGCAGCCTGGTCCTGCTGTACGCCGACACATTCGAGCCTCCTGGGGAGTTCACCGCCCCACAGCTTCTGCGTGTTGCCAAGGCCGTCGAGTCGTCTCGCCGGCGCGCCAAGGAGGAGCTCGAGAGCTGTGCGCGCAGAAACGTGCCTGCCGGTGTGTCGTATCTCAACGTGGTCATCGACGCCCTTCCCGTGCAGGCCATCACCGGTTACGCCGAGGGACACGACATCGACCTGATCGCCCTCGGCACTCATGGCCGCGGCGGGGTTCAGCGCATCCTCCTCGGCTCCGTCGCCGAGCAGGTCATGCACCACATCTCCGTCCCGCTGCTCACCATTCACGACCCGGCACGCGTTCGCTCGATCGCCCGGATTGCCTCGACTCCCTCCGCACGCGAATACTCAGCGGCGCTGGCACTCGCTCTCGGGGCCACGGTTGCGATCGTCGACGGCGAGCAGATCGACGCTCTCGATGGCGCCGGCTTTGAGCTCATCGTCGCCGACCAGGGTTTTCGCGACATCCGCAAAGTCGTCCGTCACGCCCACGTTCCCGTCCTGTCGCTTCCGCCCGTGGAAAGACGTGGCAGGATGGTGTCTGCGGAGAACTCGTATGAGCTGCAGCACTGACCCGCAGGAGATCTGGGAGTGCACGTTCTGCGGAACGCAGTTCGTCAGCGGCGTCGCCGATCCCGGACCGCACGGTGAGCCTCGCTGTCCGCAGTGCCTCTTCTACACCGCCCGCCTGGTGCCCCCCGAAGACGTCGGCGATTTCGTGGTCATGGAGCGGACGCCATTCCGCTGAGGTTGCTCGTGAACCTGGCCGGGCGCCGGGAACGAGATCTCGAGGTCGCGAGGTTTCGAGGCCGCGAGGCGATTCGAGCGACAATTCGCGACTTCGCAGTCCGAACCGAAAGACTCAACGACGATGACTAAATGGCTTTCCGACCTTCCGTACATGATTCTGATTCCGCTGGCCGTCCTCATGGCGCTGGCGCCGTTCGGCTCGACGCCGCACCTGGTCGAGAAGTGGGGAATGCTCTTTCGCGGGGTTCTTCGCCGTCCGCTGGACTGGTTCGACCTGGTGCTGCACAGCGCACCGCTGATCCTGCTGCTGTTGAAAGTGGCGGTCACCGTCCGGATGAGAATCGCAGCTCCGTAATTCAGGTCACGAGGTCACGGGGTTGCGAGGTCACGAGGCGCTCTGGTTCGCCTTAACCCGACACCCGACACCCGAAAACAAAGCGTGCTATACTAACCATCTGGTTTAACTAACCGGTTAGATATGGCAAGAGCACGAACCGATTCCGACCCCCGCGTGCGCATCCTCGATGTGGCCGCCCAGGTCTTCGCCTCCAGCGGATTCGCCGGCGCCCGCATCGACGACATCGCCGAGCGCGCCCGCGTCAACAAGGCCATGCTCTACTACCACGTCGGCGACAAGCAGGCCCTGTACGCCGCCGTCCTCCTCCAGACCATCGACCATGCCCTGGCCCGCATCGACGCGGCCCTGGCTGCCGCGCGGTCAGCCGAGGAACGGCTGCGGGTCATCGTCTCCACGGTTGCGGCGGCCGCGCAGGAAAACCCGAATTTCGCGCCGCTGATGCTGCGCGAGCTCGCCTCCGGCGGCCAGTCCATCCCCGACCAAGTCGTCCGCCGCATGGCCCGCCTCTTCCGCACCGTCGCCGAGATCCTCGCCGACGGTGAGCGAGCCGGCCGCTTCCGCAACGTCGACCCGGTCATGACGCACATGAGCATCATGGGCAGCATCATCGTCCTCACCGCCGGCGCGCCGATCCGCCGGCGTATCCGCGACGTGGTCGGCGGCCCCAGGGCGAGCTTCGTCGACCGCAGTGCGGCCGATATCGCCGCCCACTTCTCCGACCTCATCCTGGAAGGCCTGCAGAAGCGCGTCCCGGCGCCCGCCAGGCGCCGCACTCGTACGAAATGACCCCGGAGGTGCCATGAACAAACGCCGTGTCATTCCCATCGCCGTTCTCGTCATCATCGCCGCCGCCGTGATCTTCTTCATGGCATCGCGACCGAAGCGAGACGGCAACTCCATCCGCATGTCCGGCAACATCGAGGTCGTCTCCGTCGAGCTGAGCTTCCGCATCCCCGGCCGGATGATCTCCAGACCGCTCGACGAGGGGATGATCGTTCGTCGCGGCCAGGTCGCAGCATCGCTCGATCCGACCGAGCTGCAGCACAGCATCGCCCAGCAGAGCGCGAGTCTCGGAGCAGCGCGCGCCCAGCTTGCGGAGCTCGAGCATGGTTCGCGGCCCGAGGACATCCGCAGCGGCGAGGCCGCGGTCAAAGCCGCCCAGGCGGACCTGAGCCGCTGGGATGCGGAGCTCGCCCGCAGACGCGATCTGCACAAGTACGGCATCGTCGCCCTGACCGATGTCGAGGTCGCCGACGCGAACGACAAACAGGCTCGCGAGAAGGTTGATCAGACGAAGCAGGCGCTCGCCCTGCTCAGGAAGGGGCCCCGCGTCGAGGAGATCGAGCAGGCCCGCGCCAAAGCCGACCAGGCTCAGGCCGCCCTTGCCGAATCGCAGACCCAGCTGACTTTCTGCACTCTCCGCTCACCCGTCGACGGAGTCGTCCTGGCCAAGCACATCGAGCCCGGCGAGCAGGTCGCGGCCGGGACTCCGGTGCTCACCGTCGCCGATCTCCACGACATCTGGCTCCGCGGCTACATCGACGAGACCGACCTCGGGCGCATCCAGCTCGGCCAGAAGGTCCGCGTCACCACCGACTCCTTCCCCGGCAAGGTCTACGACGGCACGATCTCGTTCATCTCCTCGGAAGCGGAGTTCACGCCCAAGACCGTGCAGACCCAGAAGGAACGCGTGAAGCTCGTCTACCGCATCAAAGTCACGATCGCCAATCCGAACCTCGAGCTCAAGCCCGGGATGCCGGCCGACGGCGAGATCATCGCCGGAGCCCGCTGACATGGACGTCGTCGTCACTCGTGGCCTGACGAAGACATTCGGCGAGACGCGCGCCGTCGAGGGGCTCGATCTCGCCATTGCCGAAGGCGAGATCTTCGGGCTGGTCGGGCCCGACGGCGCGGGCAAGACCACCACGCTGCGCATGCTGGCCTCGATCATGGACCCGAGCTCCGGCGATGCCTTCATCCTCGGCCGGCATACCGTGCGCGAGGCCGCCGCGGTGAAGGACCAGATCGCCTACATGAGCCAGCGCTTCGGCCTCTATCCCGATCTGACGGTGCTGGAGAACCTCGTCTTCTACGCCGACCTGTACGGCGTTTCCCGGCGCGAGCGCGACGCGCAGATCGACCGCCTGCTCGCCTTCAGCAACATGGCCCCCTTCCGCAAACGGCGCGCCGGCAATCTCTCCGGCGGCATGAAGCAGAAGCTCGGCCTGGCCTGTGCGCTGATCCACGCGCCGAAGGTGCTTCTCCTGGACGAGCCGACCAACGGTGTCGACCCGGTCTCGCGCCGCGAGTTCTGGCGCATCCTCTACCACCTCCTCAAGGAGGGAGTGACGATCGTCGTCTCGACCGCCTACCTCGAGGAGGCGGAGCGTTGCTCACGCGTGGCCTTCCTGCACGAAGGAAAGCTGGCGGCGGTCGACACGCCCGCGGCCCTGCACCGTCTTCTTCCGGGCCGGGTGCTGGAAGTGAGGACGAACGAGACCCGCGGGACGGCCGAGCGGCTGCGCGATTCGCTGGGCGCGGCGAACGTCATGGTCTTCGGCGATCGCGTGGACGTCTCCCCCGCCGCGAAGAGCAGCGCCGACAGCATCCGTGAGCTGTTAGGCCACGAGAACATCGAAGTCGAGTCGATCGACAGCGTCGAGCCGAAGCTGGAAAACGTCTTCGTGGCGCTGCTGTCGGGAGGCACGCCATGAGCGAGCGCGCCGGCAGTCAGGCCGAATCCGAGACTCCCGATCCCGCCGTCGTCCTTCACGATCTCGAGAAACGCTTCGGTGATTTCGTGGCCGTCGATCGGATCTCCCTCGAGATCCGGAAGGGAGAGATCTTCGGGTTTCTCGGGCCGAACGGCGCGGGAAAATCGACGACCATCCGCATGCTCTGCGGCATCATCGCCCCGACCGCGGGCCGGGGAAGCGTGGCCGGCTTCGACATCGCCACCCAGCCCGACGAGATCAAGATGCGCATCGGCTACATGAGCCAGCGCTTCTCGCTCTATGACGACCTGAAGGTCGAAGAAAATCTCGATTTCTACGCCGGAATCTACGGTATTCCCCCTGAAAAACGAGCCGCGCGGAAGCAGTGGGTCCTGGAGATGGCGGACCTCGTTGCGCAGCGCAACGACTTCACGAGGTCCCTCCCCGTCGGATGGAAGCAGCGCCTGGCCCTCGGCTGCGCGGTGCTCCACGACCCGCCCATTCTCTTCCTCGACGAGCCCACGTCCGGCGTCGATCCCATCTCCCGCCGCCGGTTCTGGGAGCTCATCTACGACCTCTCCTCGCGCGGCGTGACCGTCTTCGTGACCACGCACTACATGGAAGAGGCGGAGTACTGCCAGCGCCTGGGAATGATCTACCGCGGCGAGCTGATCGCCGACGGCACGCCCGACGAGCTCAAGACGAAGCTGATGCGCGGCCATGTCTTCGAGATCACGGCCAATCCCCCCCAGGAAGCGATGGAGGCGGTGGCCGGGGTGGAAGGCGTCTCGGAGACGGCGCTCTTCGGCACCACCGTGCACGCGCTGGTGATGGATGACGCGGCTTCGATCGCGCCGGCCATCGAGCGGCGCCTGCACGATGGCGGTTTCGCCGGCGCTGCCGTGCGCCCGATCAAACCCTCTCTGGAGGACGTCTTCGTGGCCCTCGTCCGTGAGCGCGACGCGCGCACGGCGCCCGTGGCGGAGGTGAAGCGATGAGTGTCCGCCGCATCGCCGCCGTGGCGCAGAAGGAGTTCCTGCACATCGTGCGCGATCCCCGCAGCCTGGCCATGGGCATCGCCATGCCGATGATCCTGCTGCTCCTGTTCGGCTACGCGCTGACTCTCGACGTCGACGACGTGCCGATCGCGATCTGGGATCAGAGCCGCACTCCCGACAGCCGCGATCTCATCGAGCGCTTCCACGGATCGCGCTACTTCTCGATCGTCGGCCAGGCCGCCTCCTACCCGGAGATCGAGCGCGCCATCGACCGGCGCCAGGTCATGGCGGCCGTTGTCATTCCGTACGATTTCGCGCGCCGCATCCGGGGCAGCGGCTCCGACGTACAGCTGATCGTCGACGGCACCGACGCGAACACAGCCTCGCTGGCCATCGGGTACGCGCAGGGAATCGCCTCGTCGTGGTCGCTCGATTTCGCCGTGCAGATGCTGCGGCGACAGGGACAGCCGCCCCTGACGATGCCGCTCGACCTGCGCCCGCGCGTCTGGTTCAACGAGGATCTCGAGTCGCGAAACTACATCGTGCCCGGCCTGATCGCCATCGTCATGGCCGTCATCGCCGCGCTGCTGACCTCGCTGACCATCGCCCGCGAGTGGGAGACCGGCACGATGGAGCAGCTGATCTCGACCCCGCTGCGCGGATCCGAGCTCATCACCGGCAAGATCATCCCCTACTTCCTCATCGCCGCAATCGACGTGGCCATCGCCGTGGTCATGGGGATGTTGCTCTTCCACGTGCCGTTCCGCGGCTCGCCAATCCTCCTCGTCCTCACCTCGGCGTTTTTTCTGGTGGGGATGCTCTGTCTCGGGCTGGTGATCAGCATCGTCACGAAGAGCCAGCTGCTCGCGGCTCAGATCGCACTGGTGGGCACATTCCTGCCGGCCTTTCTGCTCTCGGGCTTCATGTTCGACATCTCCAACATGCCGCGGCCGCTGCAGCTCATCACGTACATCATCCCGGCCCGCTATTTCGTCTCCGTGCTCAAGGCGCTGTTCCTCAAGGGCGTGGGCCTGAGCGTGATTGCCGCGGATGTCGGGTTGCTCGTCGCCTTCGGCACGATCATGGTGCTCGTCGCAAATGCGAAGTTCAGGAAGAAGCTCGTGTAGGGCTCTTGGCTCTCAGCTCTTGGCTCTTGGGATCGCTCCGTTGAGGCCCAAGAGCCAACAGCCCGTCGGCCGGGTGGAAAAATGGTTCTCGAACGAATCAAGCAGATGCTGATCAAGGAAGTGAAGCAGGTGCGGCGCGATCCGCGCATGCGCGCAGTGATTCTCATCGTGCCGATCCTGCAGTCGCTGGCGTTCGGGTACGCCGTGACGACGGATGTGCGCCACGTCCCCACGGCCGTGTATGACACGGACAATTCCGTCGAGAGCCGGGACTTGATCAGCCGCTTCCTCGGGTCGGACTACTTCGACGCCGTCGAGTATGTGCATAACGACGACGGCGCGCGCGACGCGCTCGATCACGGCCGGGTGCGGCTCGTCATCCACCTGCGACACGGGTTCGGCGAGGCGGTGCGCAACGGCCGCACCGCCGAGGCGCAGCTGCTCATCGACGGCACCGACTCGAACACGGCAGGCCTGGTGCTGCAGTATGCGTCGGGCATTGCCACCGATTACGACCGCGACATCCTGGTGACGCGTGCCCTGGCCACGACCGGAGTCGTCCCGGTGGTGGAGCCGATGAACCTCGAGGTGAGGTCGTGGTTCAACGAGAACCTGGAGAGCCGCAACTACTTCGTTCCGGGCGTGATCGCACTCCTCGTCGCCGTAACCACGCTTCTCCTCACGTCCATGGCCGTCGTGCGCGAAAAGGAGATCGGCACAATCGAACAGATCATCGTCACGCCCATCACGAAGACCGAGTTCATCCTCGGCAAGAGCGTGCCTTTCGTGATCATCGCCTACATGAACGTGCTGCTCGTGACCGCCGTTTCCGTCTTCTGGTTCAACGTGCCGATCCGCGGCAGCATCCTGCTGCTCCTCGGCGCCACGGGGCTTTACCTTCTGACGATGATCGGCATCGGCCTGTTCATCTCCACGGTGGCTTCGACGCAGCAGCAGGCCATGATGAGCGCGTTCTTCTTCATCTTCCCGGCGATCCTGCTCTCGGGGTTCATCTTCCCGATCGCCAACATGCCCGTGGTCGTGCAGTGGTTCACGTATCTCGATCCCCTGCGTTACTTCCTGATCATCATCCGCGGCGTGTTTCTAAAGGGTGTCGGCACGGCCGTGCTGTGGCCACAGCTGGCCGCCCTGGCCGTGCTGGGCGTTCTCACGCTGTCGTTCTCGGTGAGCATGTTCCGCAAGACGCTGGGGTAATGCGACAGCGGCGGAACTCGCGCCCCCGTCACTCTGAGCCGGCGGAGCCGCGGGAAAGGGCGGGAGGGTGGAGCGGCGCAGCGCGGCGAAGAGTCTCTTACCGGGACGATCAGTCAGCTGGAGACTCTTCCCCGCGCTACGCCGCCGGAGGCGGCTTCGCCGACTCAAGAGTGACGGGAGCCCGGCTCCACCGGCTCAGAGTGACGGCGGGTAGCTCCTCAAACGTTTGCGAGCGCGATCTTCAGGCGCTTCTTCGCATCCTCGGCCACGGTGCGCAGAGTGTCGTTGCCGGCGACCTGCATCATCACTTCGGGATCGGCAGCGGCGACCACCGACTCGTCGTCCGTGACTTCATAGACGATCACATTGCAGGGCAGGAGCAGACCGATCTCGGGCTCGGCCAGCAGAGCTTTGTGGGCGAGCGGTGGATTGCAGGCGCCGAGGATGATGTAGCGCTTGAAGTCCACTCCGAGCTTCTCCTTCAACTTTTCCTTGATGTCGATTTCGGTGAGAACTCCGAAGCCCTGGTCCTTCAAGGCCGCACGCGTCTTCTCGACGGCCTTGTCGTACGAAAGAGGGACCGTCTTCTTCATTCCGTACGCCATCGCGGTGGTCACCATCACAGCCTCCTCGCGTCCGAGAATATTACTCTATGATCGCGCAGTTATGAATGCCATGGATATCCTGATGCTTGCCGGATTCACCCTGCTGTACGTCTTGCTCGTCGGCTTCGTCCTCCCCCGCCTCGGAGTGCCGACGTGAGCCAGCGCAGCATGCCGCGGGCCGGCATCAAAGGACGACGACAGCGATCACAAGGAGCAGAGATGAAATTCGACGTTTCCTTCAACGGCGGCATGCGCGTCGACGCGCACTTCCGCGGCCACACTGTTCACACCGACCAGCCCGTCGAGGTCGGCGGCACCGACACCGCGATGGCGCCGTTCGACCTCTTCCTCAGCTCGCTCGCGACATGCGCCGGCCTGTACGCGATGCGCTTCTGCGAGCAGCGCGCCATTTCTACGACCGGTCTCGCCGTGACTCTCGAGCCCATTCGGGAGCCGGAGGCGAAGAAGCTCGGCAAAATCCGGATCGAGCTCACCCTGCCCGAAGGGTTTCCGGAGAAATATCGAGAGGCGATTCACCGCGCCGTCGATCACTGCGCCGTCAAGCGCGCGGTGCTCGATCCGCCAGAGTTCGAAATTGCCATGATCGAGGCGGGCGTCGAAGTCGGCGTGTAGCGCGACCCGGAGGGGAGTCGCCGGGCTTGAAGCCCGGCGACCGGCGGGCAGGATGCCCGCACCCCTTTAGAAGCCGAAGGAGTAGCCGAACTCGGCCTCCCACTCGTTCATGTTCAGGCGGATCTGCTGCTGGCCAGGAACCTCGAGCGGATTCGCGCCGACGACACTCTTCGACGGCGCGTACATCAGCGCAAAGTTGAACCGGCCGGGGCCCTGCATCTGGCGGCTGAAGCCGAAGGTGATGTGATCCTCGATCACGCCGGGTGCGAGGATGTTGAACAGCACTTCCGCAGAGGGAATCGGCTGGTCGCACTTCGAGTAACCGGCTCGCCACGTCCAGGTCTCGTTCTGCTTCCACTGCAGTCCGATCTTGTAGACGTTGATGTCACTCCAGCCGAAGCCCGCTCCTCCGGCACTTCCGAGCGGCGCCGCCATGATGTTCGGCAACAGCGGATTGCCGACGGCGAGGACGTCGCTGTAGTGAATGCGCTGGTAGTCGAGCGCGGTGGTCAGTCCCTCGACAGGCTTGTAGGCCAGGCCCGCCGACACGGACGACGGGATATCGAACCGCCCGCCTTGGGCGAACAGACCCGAATACGACTTGAAATCGCTCATGCGGATCTTCGGGCTGTAGGCCGCACCGATCGAAACCTTCGGCGTGAGCTGGCCGAGGTACCCGACACGAACGCCGATGCCGTATGAGGTGTCGTAACCGTTGTTGGTGAGGTTCTGCGCGTTGGACGAGAACATCGAGAAGGCCTGCAGGCCGCTGGCCTTGAAGCGCTGCCCGACCGCGACGGCGCTCAGGCCTAACGCCTGGTTCGCCGTGAGCTTGTGCGCATACGTCGCGGACAGGAACATCTGCGCGAGATCGACACCGGTGTGATCGGAGCCGTAGAACGTCGCCGTCCGGTAGTCGGAGTTCATCCCGCCATGGGCGACGAGATTGAAGGTCAGCGCGTTGTTCTCGTCGACGCGGTGGTTGTATCCGAAGGCCGGCATCGGGAAGTAGTCCGACTTGCTCGACACTTTTCCGGGCGTCAGACCGAAGGTTCCGGGAGCACCCGATGGATTTCCGACGACCGTGTAGTCGCGCTTCGGGCTGAACAGAGCCAGCGAGATGCTGTAGCCGCTATTGAGGAAAACCGAGGCAGCTGGATTCGTTTCGGCGTCGAGCGCGTCCTGCGCGATCGCCGTGGTTGCACCGACCATCCCTTTGCTGGCAGCCCCCTGCCCATGCGTGAAATAGCCGTTCGTGGCATACAGCGGCGTCGCAAGCACAGCGATGGCCATCAGGGCCCCGAGCGGATTGTGCAGTCGGATCATCGTCTCCTCCTCTTCATCACTCCGGGACGCCCGCGAGGTTCGACAGAACTGTGCGCACATCTCCCGGAAAAAGCTCGTTCAATTTCGTGGCTGTAAAACCGCAGCATTTCAGCTCCGCGAGCATCGGCACCCGGCCGAAGCGCGCGGTAAGCTCGCGCCAGCAAGTGATCGCCTTCCAGTGCTCGCCGCTCAGCACGAGTCCCGCGCCAGCCGCCGATTCCTCGGCGATTTCCGGCGACCATTCGCTCGCGTCGGCTTTGTGCATCGCCCCGCCTCAGACTGCGGCCTGACCGGCAAGGACGAAGATCCACCGGAGGGCCAGGCCACCGATCAACAGAAGCACCGGCGCCAGCACCGCCGCGTTCACGTGGCGCCGCGATTCGATCGTCTCCAGCGCCATCGGCATTCCGAGTCCCGCGATGACCACGACCGCCCAGAAGAACGCGGTGTAAGGGCCGCCGAAAAACAACGCAGCCGCGGCACGCCCGCGCTCACCGCCGTCGGACGCCAGGTCGATGAAGAAGATCGCCAGCGCTCCGATTTCCGCGGCCATGGCCATGACGTCCCACCGGCGCAGCTGGTCGCGCTCTTCGGACGTGGTCGGGAGCAGCATCGTCGCCGCCGCTCCGGCCGAGAATCCCGAGATCAGGAACAGCGGCGCCAGCCACATCGAGCTCCAGAGCGCACGGGCCGCCAGGGTGCCCAGCAGAATCCCGGTGTAAGCGCCGAGCGCAACGCCAAGAATGACGTTCAGCCGCTCCAACGCCTCGACGTTCCGGCGCGTCCATGACAGGACAGAGGAGAACGCCGGCGACAGACGTGGCCAGCGGCTGACCAGTGAGAGCGTCTCCTCGGCACTCAGGCGCGCCGAGCCGAGCCCCAGCGTGGCCGGGTAGATCAGCAGCAGAATCCACGCACCCCATGACATCGGCGACGTGATCCGCAGTGCCGTGTAGAAGCGGAACACGTGGAGTTCGAATTCGAGATCCAGCAGGAGTGCCAGCATGCCCAGCGACAACAGGACCGGCGCTGCGAAGGGCAACAGCCGCAGGGCGCGTGATTGCCGCTCTTCCGGAACCCGCCGCGAAAGCAGCGGAGCGATGATCATCAGCCCGGCCGTCATTCCGCCGAGGAAGAGGTACACCGCAATCTCCCAACCCCAGACGTGAATGCCGGAGCTGTCAAAGCCGCTTCTGAAAATCTCGGTCTCGTACATCGTCGATCTTTCTTTCTTCTGGTCATCGGATCGGCCGGCAGCGAGCCACGGGCCCGCTCCGAACGATCATTGGTAGGCGTCGAAGATGCGAATTTCCTCGGCTCGACCCACCTCAGGAGCTGCAGCCGCCGGCCTTCTTCTTCGGTTTCGAGAAGGTTGCGGCGCCTGCAACAGACGGAGGTGGAGGGGGCGGACCCCCGCTGGTCATTGCTTTGACCAGCGGATCGGCTTTCCATGCGGCGATCCCTCCGGCAAGCAGCCGCGCGTTCGGCGGAAGGCGGCTGGCGTCGCCGACGATCACGACGGCACGACCATCGTCCGGCAGGTCTGAAAGCGATGCGGCGCTGACGTTGATCGATCCCGGAACGCGGTCTTTCGCGTACAGAGCGGCATCGCGGACGTCGATGATCCGGATCGTCCAGGGCGCATCGACGACTGCGCGGGCCAGATCCGCGGCGCTGATCGTGGACCGGGGCTGTTTCGCCATCACCTGCGTCGTGGGAACGGCGATGGTCACGAGAGCGACGACCGCGAGTGCGCTCACAGTTGCGAACGCATAGCGGCGCACTCGCGGCGGCCGCAGTGCGGGACGCGTTCCGCTCACGATCGCTTCGACCTTCTCCGCGCCGATGAATGCCAGGATCGCCATGACTGCCACAGCCGCGGCGAGCGCCTGGGGCGGAACCTTGATCACGTCGTACAGGAACCACGAGCCCCTGGCCCCGCTGTTGTGGAACTGCTGGAACTTCGGGATCTGCTGAAGCTCCGAATAGACGAAGGTCCCGGTGATCACGCCGAGCACGGTGAAGAGTCCGTCGAAGTTGCCGGAGGCGGCCGACACGATGGAAGTCCCGGGGCAGTATCCGGAAACGATGAATCCGACACCGAGGACGAAGCCGCCGACGAGCATCGGCCAGATGAACGTGAAACTGGCGATCGACTCGGAAATGTCGCGCAGATTCGTCAGGCCCAGCCCGGAGGTGATCACCAGTCCGAGCATGGCCGTGACGATAGCCGTGAACATCACCTTGAACACGCGCATGTCGCGCAGATAGAACTGGGCGGCCAGCTTGTCGGCGCGCCCGAAAGCGGCACGTTCGAGGACAAAACCGAAGGCCATGCCGATCAGCACGGCCACGAGGAGTCCTTCCTGCCGCGCCGCGGTCGAAAGAGCGGTGAATGGAAAGAAGGTCATGACCACTGTCTCCTCACAAACCAGGCGAATGCGTATCCGCCGGCGAAGACGGAAAGCATGAAGATCCAGGCTCCGACCGAAAGGACCGCGCCACCACTGAGCGCCTGCCCCGAGGTGCAGCCGCGGCCCGCGCGGGCGGCGAGGCCCATGAGCACGCCGCCGCTGAAGGCGAAGGCGAGGCGGACGGGAATGGTGGTCGCGGAGCCCCGGATGACCTTGGCGCCAAAGCGGCCGGCAGTCACGGCCCCCAGCGCTCCGCCGAGGAAAACCCCGAGAACTTCGAAGACCAGCCAGTCATCGAGGACGTTGGATCGATCGCCTTTCGTCGCAGCGAGATTCGGGTTCGCAGCAACGTGCGCCGGCGCGAGCACCTCGGCAATGAAGACACCGATTCGATTCGCGGCACCCGATGCGCCGAGCTCCTTCCCCATGACGAGAAAGGTCGTCAGCAGCACGAGCCCGAGGGCGATGCCTGCCAGGTAGGGATTCCAGAATTTCTCTGCTCGTTCCATATGCACTCACCCCGCCCCCTTCCCGCGTCGAGCGCGCTCAGAGGGCAAACGTCTCCTTCAGATCAGGAAGTACAGATTCGGTTTCGTTCCGGCTTCGGTGTCGATCTGCTTCCACTGGCGCGTGCGGAGCACCTTCGCGATGTCGCTGCCGGAATCGTTGATGTCGCCGAACGCAAGAGATTGCGTCGGGCAGGCAGCAACGCAGGCCGGCTTCAATCCCTTGTCGACTCGATGCAGACAGAACGTGCACTTGTCGGCGTAGCCATCGGGATGGATGGAGCGCGCGCCGTAGGGACAGGAAGCGACGCACGCCTTGCAGCCTGTGCAGAGACTCCGATCGACGAGGACCACGCCGCCCTTTGCGTAGTAACTCGCGCCGGTCGGGCAGTTCGCTACGCATGCGGCATCGGTGCATTGCTCGCATCGCTCGCTGCGGATCTCCATGGCCAGGTCGGGAAACCTTCCGCGGGTTTCGGTCTCGATCCACGAGCGGAAGCTGGCGAGAGGCAAGGCGTTCTCTTCCTTGCAGGCAATGACACATGCGCTGCAGCCAACGCACTTCCGCGTGTCGACCGCCATCGCATAACGTTTCCTGGAGAGGTTGAATCGCATCGTTAGGCCTCCGCCCGTAGCAAGCGGACGAAATTGACGTTCATCCCGGTCCCACCCATGATCGGGTCGACCTCGAACTTGGTGACCAGTTCGTTGTCCGACGCGCCGCGTCCTCTGGCGAACTTCAGTCCCTTCGATCTGTGACCCCAGCCGTGGATCATGTAGACGCAGTCGCCGCGGATGCGCTCGGTGACCTTGGCCTTGATCGGGGTGCTGCGTGCGCCGTCCTGGTTTTCGAGCACGACCAGGTCCCCGCTCTTGAGAGGTTTGTCTTCGAAGCCGGCCAGAGCCCTCGCCGCGACGGTGTTGATCCAAAGCTCGTTCTCGCTGACGACCGATCCGAGCAGACGGTTGTTCGCCGTGCGGCCGAAGGTGTGCACCGCTGCCCGGCCGAAGAGGAGCCGGAACATCCCGTCGGGCGGTTGTGCGTGCGGGGTGTAGTTGGGGAGGGGATCGTATCCCGCCGCTTTGATCGTGCTGCTGACCAGCTCGATCTTCTTGCTCGGCGTATCGAAGGAGAGCGCCAGACCTTCTTCTTCGGAGACCGGCTGACGTTTTCCAGTGATCACGCCCTGCGCGAGCAGTGCATAGATGTCCTGTCCGGCGGCCTTGGCACGCCACTGGATGAGCTCGAGAGGGTTCTTCCAGCCGAAGTAGTCGCCCAGGCCAAGGCGTACGCCGAGCTCACGTGCAATCCACCACCCGGGCTTCGACTCGTACATCGGTTCGACTGCCGGCTGGCGGATGGCGATGAAAGGCTCCTTGTACGCCGGCGCCCAGAGGTTGTCGTATCTCTCCAGGTAGGTCGATTCCGGAAGGACGACGTCGCTCCATCCCGTGATCTCCGAAGGGAGGACATCGACGGTGACGAGAAAATCGAGATCCTGAATCGCCTTCTCTGTCTCCTTCGGCGCTGGAAGCGACTGCAGCAGATCGGTGGCATACACCATCCATCCCTTGATCGGGTACGACGCCTTCCCGCGCAAGATCGCCGCGTCACGCATTCCGCAGGTCAGGACGTCTTCCGAGAGCCGATAGAGACTCGGATTCTCACGATCGGCGGCTGGACGCGGCGTGTATTCGGGTTTTTTTGCCGGATATGCCGGCAGATCCATCGAGCCCGGAAGGATGTAGCCTCCCCGTCGGCCCCACGAGCCGAGCAGGGCGGACAGAATCGCGACGGCGCGCAGGCGCTGCGTGTCATCTCCGTACCATGTGGTGTGGCGCCCCGGATGGATCAGCGAGGCGGGACGCGCGCCGGCGATGAATCGCGCGCTGTCGCGAATGACCTCCGGCTCGATCCCTGTGATCGGATAAGCCCACTCCGGCGTCTTGTCGGAGACATGCTTCGCGAGCTCGTCGAAGCCGGTGGCGTACTTCGCGATGTACTCGGCGTCGTAGCGCTTTTCGGCGACGATCACGTTCATCCAGGCAAGCAGCAGAGCGATGTCGGTTCCCGGCTTGATCGGCAGCCAGTACTTCGCTTTCGACGCAGCAACCGAGAAGCGCGGATCGACGACAACGAGCTCGGCGCCGCGGCCGATTGCCGTCGCCAGCTCCTGTACCTGGGTGTTGTGCATGTTTTCGCCGAGGTGCGAGCCGATCAGCGTGATGCAGCGGGAGTTCTCGATGTCGATCGACTCGGGCGAGCCGAGTCCCTGACCGTAGGTGAGCCCGAAAGCGCCTTCCCGCGGTCCCATGCACTGAGCGTAGGCCGGCTCGGAGATGTTCGGCGTGCCATACGCCTGCGCCAGCCGGATGAACCAGGAAGCACCAAAGCCGTGGATAAAAAGGCCCAGCGCTTCGGGGCCGTACTTCTTGCGGATGGCGTCCATGCGGCCGGCCGTCTCGTCGAGCGCCGCAGACCACGTCACCGGCTCAAACACCTGCGCGCCGCGCTTGCTGCGGCGGACCAGCGGCGTCTTCAGCCGATCCGGATCGTAAAGAAGCCCGACGCCGCCTTCGCCGCGCGGGCAGAGCCTTCCCTTGGAGAGGGGATGCGCGGGATTGCCCGTGATCTTGGTGACGCGCCCGTTCCTGACGTGCGCAAGAACGCCGCACTTCCAGAAGCACATCTCGCAGAAGGTCGGCACCACATGGTCGCCGTCGGTCTTCGGGTCGGGGATTTCGTGCGCCTGTAGGTTCCACCAGTTCGTCGTCAGGCCGGACGCCGCAACCGCCGCGGCTCCGCCGATTCCGCCGATCCTGATGAACTCCCGTCGTGTGAACGCCATCGGCACCTCCGAG
Organism: Acidobacteriota bacterium; assembly: GCA_021781455.1. GTDB lineage: Bacteria > Acidobacteriota > Thermoanaerobaculia > Gp7-AA8 > Gp7-AA8 > JAJXWV01. The sequence goes on from JAJXWV010000032.1 coordinate 24,905, forward strand.
ATCGGAGATGGCAGATCGCAGGTCGCAGGTTCTCACCAGCGCTTGCGCCACCATCGACTCTCGGTGCCCGGGGAGAGCTATCCGGCTGCCATGGCGGCTATCAGCAGAACCGTTGCACATTCAGTGCGTTACCAACGGGTCGGTGCGCCGCGTCACCGTTTCATCTGGAACGGACCGGTGCAACGTTGCAACGACGCGGGGGCAGATCGCAGATGGCAGATCGCAGGTGGGCTTTGTGCGGGAAGCGCCTGATGCCCGGGGAAGCATTGCACCACCCACACCCACCCGTGCTTCATGTCTTCCTTTAGTCGCTTCGACGGCGCCGACACACAGATGTCGAATCACAGCAATTACCGCGATCTGAAGGACCGAGATCGCCCGTATGTCGAACGGCATCCTTCAATATCTGAACGCTCGGTAACGCGGCTCCCCTGCGATCTGCGACCTGCGATCTGCCTCAACCCAGCCGCAACTCCCGCATGCGCCGCCACAGCGTGGTCCGGCTCATGCCGAGGGCGCGGGCGGTTTCTTCGCGGTTCCAGTGGTGCGTGTCGAGGGCGGTGCGGATCGCGGCAGCCTCGTCGCTGTCGTTACCCGCTGCACGCGCAAGCTGCGGCTCGGAGGCTTCCACGACCTCGAGCGGCAGGTCGTCTTCGTGAATCGTCTGCCCCTTGACGACGGCCACCGCGTACTCGATGGCATTCTCGAGCTCGCGGACGTTGCCGGGCCACGGGTAGCGGAGCATGGCCCGGATGGCCTCAGGTGCGAAGCGCAGCTCGCGGCCGTGCCGCGCTCCGACGCGCGCCAGCAGGTAATGAGCGAGCGGCTCGACGTCCTCTCGCCGCGTCCGCAGCGGCGGAATCTCGATCGGGACGACACGCAGCCGGTAATACAGATCCTCGCGGAAACGTCCTTCGGCGATGGCCCGCCGCAGGTCGACGTTCGTGGCGGCGATGATGCGCGCATCCGCCGAGCGGGAGACGCTCTCTCCGATGCGCTCGAACGTCCGTTCCTGCAGGACGCGGAGGAGCTTGGCCTGGAGGTGCAGCGGCACGTCGCCGACTTCGTCGAGGAACAGAGTCCCGCCGGCGGCGTGCTCGAAACGGCCGACGCGATCGCGGACCGCGCCGGTAAACGAGCCGCGCACATGCCCGAACAGCTCCGCCTCCAGCAGCTCGCCGGGAAGAGCTGCGCAGTTCACGGCCACGAAGCGGCCACGACGGCGCGACGAGTTGGCGTGGATGGCACGCGCCAGCACTTCCTTTCCCGTGCCGCTCTCCCCGCTCAACAGCACGGTCGCATCGCTCGACTGCAGGTTCTGAACGAGCCCGAAGAGACGCACCATCGCCGCTGACCTCGTGACCATTCCAAAGAAGACCGTCGGCCCGGCCGTGCCGGCCAGTGGATCCTCCTCCGCGGGGCGCAGCACGATGACGTATTTGACGCGCGGGTCGCAGATGCCGAGATCGTCGGCGACGAAGGGTGCCGCGGTGAGGGAGACGATGCGCGTGGCTCCGTCGCCGGCCGGCATCGCCGCACGCCAGCCTTCGCGCATTTCACCGCGCTCCAGATCCTGCCGCAGCGTGCCGCCGGCTCCGAACAGCTCTTCGCCGAGGAGCTCGGCCACCGGATGGCCGACGACCGAGGAGGCCACTTCCGAGCCGGCGAATTTCCCGAGAAGCTCAGAGGCATGGATGACACGGAAGTCGCGGTCGAGGCAGATCAGCACGCGGCCGATCGAGCAGAACACCGCGCTGACACCGACCAGCGCGGCGGCGGTGGACGGGGGCTCGCACGCGACTGTGCTCATGTCGTGATGATGCGGCTCGGGTTTCGGGGAGACCATCGGTCGCGTCGCGAGCGGGCGTGATACCGCACACAACCGGCGCCGGAACGACAGCCCCGCCGAGCGATCCCTCAGCTCTGCGTTGCCGGGTGCTTGCCGCAGGTGCTGATCCCGATCAGCGAATAGAGCGGGCAGACGCCGGCCAGGCCGGTGACGAGCGGGAGGAACCCGATCAGGCCGAGCAGCGTCCTGGGCCCGAAGAAAACGAGCGAGATCCCTACGAGTCCGACGATCACCCGGATGACGCGATCGATCGTTCCTTCGTTGTGGGCAAGGAGGTTTGTGGTCATGGCGTTTTCCCCGGTCCGGGCTGTTGGCTCTTGGCTCGTGGGGGAATGCGTCCTGGAGTCGTCCCAAGAGCCGACAGCCACCAGCCCGGACGGCATGAGAGTGGGTCTCGGCCGCGCCCGCGGCGGAGACCAAAGTCACAGCGCCATGTACCGCGCATCACTGGTCCGAGTGTCAGACCAAAACTACAGTTTCGGATTGGAGGATTTCCATGACCCGTCCGGTCGCAGAACCGTTCAAAATCAAGTCGATCGAGGCGATCCGCATGACCACGCGCGCCGAGCGCGAGCGCGCGATCGCAGACGCCGGTTACAACACCTTCCTTCTCAAGAGCGAAGACGTCTACATCGACCTCCTCACCGACAGCGGCACCAACGCCATGAGCGACCGCCAGTGGTCGGCGCTGATGATGGGAGACGAGGCCTACGCCGGCGCGAGGTCGTTCTACCGTTTCGAAGCCGCGGTGCGGGAGATGTACGGATTCAAGTACGTCGTGCCCACTCACCAGGGACGCGGCGCCGAGCATCTCATCTCCCGAATCCTCATCAAGCCGGGACAGACCGTCCCCGGCAACATGTATTTCACGACGACGCGCGCGCATCAGGAGCTGCAGGGCGGCACGTTCGTCGATGTGGTCATCGACGAAGCGCACGATCCGACGGCTCGACATCCGTTCAAGGGCAACGTCGACCTCAAAAAACTCCAGGCCGTCATCGACCGCGTCGGCGCGGAGAACATTCCGTACGTGAACGTCGCGGTCACGGTGAATCTCGCCGGCGGCCAGCCGGTGTCGATGGAGAACCTGCGCGAGACGCGCGCGCTGCTGAAGCGGTACGGCATCCGCATGTGGTGCGATGCCACCCGCGCGGTCGAGAACGCCTTCTTCATCAAAGAGCGCGAAGCCGGTTACGAGAAGAAGCCGGTGCGCGAGATCCTTCACGAAATGATGTCGTACTACGACGGCTGCACCATGTCGGCGAAGAAGGATTGCCTCGTCAACATCGGCGGCTTCCTGGCGATGAACGAGGAGCCGATCCTCCAGGCCGCCCGCGAGCTCGTCGTGCTGTTCGAGGGCATGCCGACCTACGGCGGCCTGGCCGGGCGGGACATGGACGCCATCGCCCAGGGCATCTACGAGATGGTCGACGACGACTACATCGCTCATCGCGTCCACCAGGTCCGCTACCTCGGCGAGCAGCTTCTCGAGGCCGGCGTGCCGATCGTGGAGCCGATCGGCGGGCACGCGGTCTTCCTCGACGCGCGGCGATTCCTCTCGCACCTCGACCAGGAGCAGTTCCCCGCTCAGGCACTCGCCGCGGCCCTCTACGTCGACAGCGGCGTGCGCTCGATGGAGCGCGGCATCGTGTCCTCCGGCCGTGATCCGCAGACCGGCGAGAACCGCAAGCCGAAGCTGGAGCTGGTGCGCCTGACGATTCCCCGACGCGTGTACAGCGACCGGCACATGGACGTGGTCGCCTATTCGGTCAAGCACCTCTTCGAGCATCGCAACGAGATCACGGGCCTGAAGATGGTGTACGAACCTCCCACGCTGCGTTTCTTCACCGCGCGCTTCGAGCCGCTGACAGTCGCTGCGAAGAAACAGGAAGAAGAGCTGGCGCTAGCCTGACGAGGAGTGCGGGCATCCTGCCTGCCTGTCGACGGCCCTCCAGGCCGGCGACTGTCCCCTTACGTCTGAAGCGGTCGGGCAGGACGCCCGACCGCAGAGGGGCCGGAAGCCCGCCGTCTCAAGCCGGCACTCCTAGAACCTGAACTTCACGCCGGCCGACAGGATCATCGGGTTGAGTTTCAGCTGGAGCGATGATCCGGCGCTCGTGGAGTTCGGTTTGTACGGGACGTACTTGCCGTCGATCGCCAGCCCGATGTTGTGGCTGAAGTTGACGTTCACGCCAGCATTGGCCGCCCAACCCCACTTCTTCTCGATGCTCACCGATCCGGCCGAGCTGAGCGCGAGATCGCTGCTGTTCAGGTCTCCCGCTTTCACGTAAGCCGCGCCGGCGCCAATGTAGGGATCGACGAAACCGGAGCGACTGAAGTGCCACAGCGCAATTCCTGTCGCAACCTTCGTGGTGAGCCGGCCGAGGTCGAGCACGTTCTCGCCCACGACACGAATGCGCCCGTTGTTTCGCAGATCGGCATACGTGAACTCCGTCGAGAAATGACCGAACCAGAAATGGTTGTAGCTCGCGCCGTATCCGTGGCCGCTGCTGAACTTCACGTCCGAGTCGGTGGTGCTCGTCGTGCTCAGACGCACGCTCGAGTACCACACGCCGATGTCGTTCGACTGCGCGAGAAGAGGAACCGAAACGAAGGCAAGGACGAGGGTGAGAAGGAACCCGGATCGCATGCGGCCTCCTACGAAGCGGGCATTCTACGACGAGCAGCGCGGCGATCACAGAATTTGTGTGTCACGCATCACCGGGGTATAACGATCGTTCTTTGATCCAAGGAGGCTTGGCAGATGAAACGTTTCGTCATCGCGGCTCTTCTACTCGCGGCGTCCTCCGCTGTGGCGCAGGACATGCCAAATGGCCATTTCGCGAAGCTGCCGGGGATGCTACAGCGCGGAATGATCACGCGCGAAGCGAACGGGATTCCGCACGTATTCGCCTTCAACAAGCACGACCTGCTGTTCCTCAACGGTTGGCTGCACGCGCAGGACCGCTTCTTCGAGATGGACATGAGCCGGCGCCAGGCCAGCGGCACCATCTCCGAGGTTCTCGGCGCCGCGGCGCTGTCGACCGACGTTCAGTTGAGGACACTCGGACTCCGCCGCGCGGCGGAGGCCACGCTGCCGACCATCTCAGCTGATGCGAAGGCGGCCCTGCAGGCCTACGCGGATGGCGTCAACGCGTACATTTCGACGCATCCTCTTCCGCCGGAGTACGGCCTCCTGTCACTTTCGAAGACCGACCCGTGGACACCGACGGATTCGCTCGCGGTCGGAAAGCTGATCGCGTTCGGTCTCTCGTTCGACAACGACACCGACGCGACGGTCGAGCTCCTGACGGATGAGGCCATCGGCAAAGCAGCCGGCTTCGACGGCCTGAAACTCTTCAACGACTTCACGCGTCTCGCGCCGTTCACGAGTGCAGCGACGATTCCGGACGCCTCCGGAACGGGTGGGAAGCTCCCCATCAGGACGAACGCGGACGCGATTCCGCAGTGGCTTGCCAAAGCGGATACGAGTTACCTGCGGCCGGAAACGATCGAGATGATGAAGAAGTACGTCGAGGCCGTTCGCGACATGCCGGTCCTGGCCGGATCAGTCGACCCCGAGAAGCACGCGGGATCGAATGAATGGGCCATCGCGCCGAAGAACTCGTCGACCGGAAACGCGCTCTTGTCGAACGACCCGCACTTGTCGCTGAGCGCACCGGCGACGTTCTACCCGATCTCCCTTCACGCCGGCGCAACGAACGTCGCCGGCATGGGCTTCCCCGGCGCACCATTCGTCATTCAGGGCCAGAACCAGCGCATTGCATGGGGCTCGACCGTGCACCCGATGGATGTGACCGACTGGTACCAGGAGACGGTGGTGCCCGATCCCTCGTCGCCGAGCGGTCTGTCGACGATCTACAAGGGAGCCAAAGAAGCCATCATCCCGATCCCGCAGACCTTCCGCATGAACAACCCGGGGACGGGCAAGATGGACAACATCACGGTCGTGACTCCGACGGCGACGAATGGCATTCCGCCGGCAGTCCTGATGGTGCCTCGCCACGGTCCGATCGTCTCCTTCACCGCGCCCACGGCAGCCCATCCGACGGGTACGGCGGTCTCGGTGCAGTACGTCGGCTTCTATCCGACGCATGAGCTCGAGGCATTCATGCTGGCGGACGACGCCCAGAACATGGATCAATTCAAGGCCGCGCTGCAGTACTTCGACTTCGGCTCGCAGAACTTCGCGTATGCCGATGTCGACGGCAACATCGCCTACTTCACGAGCGGCGAGATGCCGATCCGCGAGGACCTGCAGGCCGGCACGGTCAACGGACTGCCGCCGTTCTTCATCCGCAACGGAGAGGGCGGCAACGAGTGGCTGCCCGTGAAGAATCCACAGCCTCATCAGGCCATCCCGTACGAGATCCTCCCCTACTCCGAGATGCCGCAGGTCGCGAATCCGGCGAACGGCTTCTTCGTGAACGCGAACAATGATCCGATCGGGCAGTCGCTTGACAACAACCCGCTGAACATGACCCGGCCGGGTGGCGGCATCTACTATCTCAACCCCTCCTACGACGGCTACCGCGCGGGCCGCATCACGCAGATGATCCGGCAGAAGCTCGCCAACGGCGGCAAGATCTCGCCCACCGACATGAAGCAGATGCAGGGCGACACGGTCCTCATCGACGCCGAAGTGTTCGTGCCGTACATCGTGCAGGCGATGGCCAATGCGAAGGCCTCCGGCGCGAACCCGATTCTGGCAAGTTTCGCGGCGAGTCCTGTGATCCAGGGCGTGGTCGCACAGCTCGCAGGCTGGGACTTCAGCACGCCGACCGGCGTCGACAACGGCTACGACGCGAGCTGGGTGCACACGCCCGGCTCCGCCGTCTCGCAGGCCCAGATCAGCAACAGCGTGGTCGCGACGATCTATGCGGTGTGGCGCAGCACCTTCCTGGCGAACACGATCGACGGCGTGTTAGGCGCGATCGGCAAGCAGGCCGGCGTCAGAATGCCCCTGCCGGGCTCACAGCAGGCGCTCTCCGCGCTGCGTTTCCAGCTCGACAACTTCGCCCAGACACACGGCGTCGGCACCTCGGGGCTCCCCTTCTTCAACGTCACGGGTGTGACCGATCCGGCCGCCGCGCGCGACATCGTCATCCTGAAGAGCGTCGCCGACGCAGTGACGCTGCTGCAGAGCGATGCCTTCGCACCCGCCTTCAACAAGTCCGCGAACCTGAGCGACTATCGCTGGGGCAAGCTGCATCGCATCGTCTTCTCGCACATCACCGGATTCAACATCCTCGAGCCGGGTGCCCCGTACGGAACGCCGCCGCTGCCTACGTTCCTCAATCTCCCCGGCGTGGCGCGGCAGGGCGGCTTCGAGACGGTGGATGCGGCCTCGCATAACGCGCGCGCCCTGACGGTGAACGGATTCATGTTCGGCAGCGGCCCGAACCGCCGATACGTCGGCGATTTCGCGAAGACGGGAATCAACGGACAGTCGTCTCTGCCAGGCGGCGTCAGCGGCGATCCGGGCAGCCCGTTCTACACGAACCTGCTCATGCAGTGGCTGGTGAACGATACGTTCGCAGTCAGCGCTGATACGTCTCCGCGCATTCCCTGGATGCGCTGACAAATGTCATGTTCGTCGTGCCTGCCTCCGCGCACAGTCATGCGCGGAGGCAGCACATGATTCGAATTTCCATCCTTTCCATCCACTACGTCGAACGGCTGCATCTGGCATCGCAAGCTGCCGGCCAGGACGAACACTGATCGATACGGGCCCGTACGCTTGCTCCGCACACGCTCGCGGAACCTCCTCCGATCCCGAGACCCTTCTCCCCGTCGCAGCGGGAAGAAGGTCCGAAGGTGGATGGGAGCCTCCCTCATCTATGATCCAGCCATGCGATCCACTTCCGCGGGACCCGACGCGTTCCTTCTCGTGTTCGACACAGGCGACGAGATCGTGGAGACCCTGCGCCGATTCGCAACATCATCCGGGATACAGTCGGCCCACTTCCAGGGCATCGGCGGACTGCACCACGCCACCATCGCCTACTGGAACTGGGACACGAAGCAGTACGAGGACATCGCCGTCGACGAGCAGGTCGAGGTCATGTCCATCCTCGGCAACATCACTCGCGCTGGAGACGGCTTCAAGGTTCACGCGCACGTCGTCCTCGGCCGCCGTGACGGCTCGACCATCGGAGGGCATCTGAAGCAGGGCTTCGTCCGACCGACAGCCGAAGTGGTCGTGACTGCGATTCCGACCGCGATCTCACGTGAACGCGATCCGAAGACGGAGCTGGAGCTGATCAAGCTGCCGCCGTCATCCTGAGAATTGGCCGACTCCGATTCACCACAGAGACACGGAGCCAGAGAGATTCACAGCGCAGGCTCGCGAGGCTCGCCCGCAACCGAATATGGCCGCATGGGTCCCCTCGCCCGCGGCGCGATGCACCAACCGCTCGGATCGAAGGCCCGCGGGGTTGTTCGTCGGGGAGCACGGGGCGAGGGGACCGGTCGCCCTGCCGTTTGTCCAAGGAAATCTTCGCGTGGCGCGCAGAAACTTCGAGTGAGTAGCACAGAGAGCTCTCCGTGCGTCTCTCTGTGGTGAATCGGAAGTCGTAACCGCTCTACTTCGCCACCGCCGCGAGCTTCAGCGCATTCCGGACAGCCGCCTCGATGACGCCGCTCTTCTGCTCGCGCAGGTCGTATCGGACGCGCACCGCGGGCTTGTCGAGATTCAGGACTCGACGCAGGTCGATCGGCGTTCCGACCACCACGACGTCCGCGGGAGTCCTGCGGATCGTTTCCTCGAGCTCGGAGATCTGCTCCTGGCTGTAGCCCATGGCCGGGAGAATGCCTGAGGCGTTGGGATACTTCGCGTAGGTCTGCCGGATCGATCCGACCGCGTATGGCGTCGGATCGACGATCTCCGCCGCGGAGCCGCGCACAGCGACGACTCCCGCGCCAAAGCTCATGCCCCCGTGCGTGAGGGTGGGGCCGTCTTCGATGACCAGGACGCGCTTGCCGCGCACGAGTTCCGGCTTGTCGATCGTCACCGGCGAATTCGCGCGGATGACCGTCGCCTTCGGGTTGAGCTTCGCGGCGTTCTCCTCGATGGAGCGGATCTTCGTCTCCGCCGCCGAGTCGCACTTGTTGATGATGATCAGATCGGCGCGCAGGAAGTTCACCTCGCCCGGGAAGTAGCCGATCTCATCACCGGCGCGATGCGGGTCGGCGATGCAGATGTGCAGCGCCGGCGCATAGAACGGCAGGTCGTTGTTCCCACCGTCCCAGAGGATCACATCCGCTTCGTCTTCCGCGGAACGGAGAATCGTTCCGTAGTCGACTCCGGAGTAGCAGACGAAGCCGTTGTCGATGTGCGGCTCGTACTCCTCACGCTCTTCGATCGTGCACTCATGGCGCACGAGGTCCTCGTATTTGGCGAAGCGCTGGCACTCCTGCGCCGCCAGGTTGCCGTACGGCATCGGATGCCGTACCGCCACCACGCGCAGCCCGAGGTCCTTGAGGATGCGCGAGAGGTAGCGCGTGGTCTGGCTCTTTCCGGCGCCGGTGCGCACAGCGGTCACAGCGATGACGGGAATGCGCGAGGTGAGCATCGTCCGTTCCGGCGCCAGGAACATGAAATCAGCGCCCGATGCGAGCGCGCGCGAGCCGCTGCGCATCACCTGCCCGTACGAGACATCGGAATACGAGAAGACACAGAGGTCGACGCGCTCTTCGCGGATCAGGCGAGGCAGCTCGCTCTCGGGGATGATCGGGATTCCGTTCGGATAGAGCGAGCCGGCCAGCGACGGTGGATAGAGACGGCCGTCGATGCCGGGGATCTGAGTCGCAGTGAACGCGACCACTTCGTAGATCGGATCGTTGCGGAACACGACGTTGAAATTGTGAAAATCACGCCCTGCTGCGCCGAGAATCGCCACACGCCGCCGAATCGGTAGATCGCTGATCATGGTTCACACTCCGCTGCCACGCTATGCCGGGGGGTGCACCCGAGCCGATGCGAATGATCACCCCGCATCATGGTCATCGCCCACAGCCACGCGTCATCCCTCTGATACAGCGCGAGATATGAGAAACGTCATACAAAACGTCTCAGCTCCTTCCCACACTCGTCGACGGAAGGAGAGGATGTGTCCCGTTGTCCTCGTTCCCTCAGCCATCCCTTCGATCAGGGTCTCTCGGCGATCCTGATCACCTACGTTGCTACAGGCCTGGCCTTCATGCTGCTGCCCGGTACCTTGATCGGTGTAGTCAGCTTGTTGACTATCGCGGCAAAGCAGACGCCCGGCTCGGCTGACGCTGCATGGATTCAGGCGCACGGTCATGCCCAGATCTTCGGCTGGCTGGGCACGTTCATCCTCGGCATCGCGCTTCTACACGATTCCGCGGCTGCGCCTCAGTCGCTACTCGCCGCTGGCCGGCTGGACCGCGTACGCGCTCTGGACGGCGGGCGTGACGGCACGAGTCGCGGCGGGAATGTGGGGGTGGCGCTGGCGCGAGATGATGGCGTTCGGAGCGGTCTCCGAGGTCGCAGCGGTGGCGATCTTCGCAGCGTCGGTGTACCTGGGCGTTCCGCGCGCCCGCGACGACACCTGGTCGGATTCCGTGCGGCTCATTTCCATCGCCGGGATCGGCTTCAGCTGGCATGGCGCGTCCTCCCCTTTTCCGCCATCACCGAAATGGTCGCTGTAGGCCTTTTCGCAGGTAACATGCTGATGTCTCTGACCACCGGCACGCCCTTCGATACCTACCTGGAGTCGCAGAGAAATGCCGAGGCCTGAGCCGTTGAAGAATGTCGCCGATCCGCCACGATCCCGTTGGCGTGCTGAGCCGCACGTCTCTGTTCGCCGACCTGTCGGATGGCGAGCTGCACGCGCTGGCTCATCGCACCATCACGCACAACATCCCTTCCGGTCAGGTCATCTTCTCGGAGGGTGAGCCGTGCCAGGGGTTGTTCGTCGTCGCCCAGGGAGCCGTAAAGATCTTCAAGACGGCTCCGACCGGACGCGAGCAGGTCCTGGTGATCCACCGTGAAGGCGAAGCATTCGCCGAGCTGCCGGTCTTCGATGGTGGCAACTACCCCGCCTCGGCAATCACCATCGCCGACAGTGCGCTCCTCTTCGTGAGCAAACAGGACTTCCGCGGTCTGTGTCTGGAGCATCCCGAGATCGCGCTGAAAGTGCTCAAGAGCGTGGGCGGACGGCTGCGGCAACTGGTCATGCTGATCGAGGAGCTGTCGTTCACAACGGTTCGGAGCCGTCTGGCCTCGCTGCTGCTGCGCGTGGCGAAGACGCAGGGCCAGCAAACGGAACGCGGGACCGAGATCGCGATCGGATCCCACACCGAGCTGGCGGCGCAGATCGGAACCGTCCGTGAGCTCGTCTCGCGAAACCTGGCGCGCTTCCAGTCGGAGGGACTGATCCGGACCGATGGAAAGCGGATGATCATTCCCGATGCCGAAGCGTTGGCGGAGGCGGTGAAAGACTGACAGCGGGGTTGCGGACGCGGTGCCGCGCGTCCCTGCGGCTGACCGGTGTTGGTACGGCTCTGGCAGTCCCATCCTTACATGGGCAATCTGCTTTGGCTGATCATCGTGGTCCTGGTTCTGTTGTGGCTCGGCGGGTTCGCATTTCACATCGGCGGCGGACTGATCCACCTGCTGCTCGTCATCGCGGTCATTGTCCTCATCATCCGGCTCGTCACCGGGCGGCGAGCGCTCTGACGACAGACTGACCGGAACGATCGCCAGGTCGGGTGGGGCATCGCGCAACCGCGGAACCGGGTAACCCGGCTAGCGGAATCCTCGCCACGCCTCAACGAGTCGCTCGACGCGCTCGCGCTCGACTGGCCCGTCGACATCGCCTCCGCGCTTGATCGACGTTCCGACGATCGCGCCGTCGGCATCGGCGAAGACACCCGCGTTCTCAGCCGAGAGGCCGCTGCCGATGACGATGGGCGCATCGACGGCGGCGCGCACGAGCGCCAGCCGGTCTGCAGGCGGCGCCGCGCCGGTCTCGGTTCCGCTGACGATCAGCACATCGGCGAGACCCCGCAGCCGCAGATCCTTCGCCGACTGTCCGGCGTCCGTTCCAGGCGGCGGCGTGGCGTGCTTGACAAGATGATCAGCGAAGATCAGCACCCCGGGAGCCATCGTCGCGCGCCGGCGAACGGTCTCGGCCGCCTCTCCTTCGATCATTCCCTGATCCGCGAACATCACTCCGGTGTGGACGTTGACGCGGATGAACGCGGCGCCCGTGGCCGCCGCAATTCCGAGCGCGGAGAGCGCGTCATTGCGCAGAACATTCACCCCGAACGGCAGCCGCACCTCGCGCACGACTTCGGCGAGAGCTCTCGCCATCGAGGCGACAGTCTCCGCACCCACGCGGTTCTTCGCGAACGGGCGATCGCCGAAGTTCTCGAACACGAGCCCGTCGCATCCCCCGGCAGCAATCTCCTTCGCATCGGCCAGCGCTGCCTCGATCACCTCATCGACAGATCCGCCGAACAACGGCGCCCCCGGCAACGGCCGCAGATGAACCATGCCGAAGAGCGGCTTGAGGCCGAAGTGTCTGGCGAATCCGTCACGAGTCAACATGGGTTGAAGTGCTGAGTACTGAGTGCTGAGTACTGAGTCAATGCGCTGAGTCTACTCGCCGGCCGTCGTTTCGTTTGCTCCCTCCGACTCAGTACTCAGCACTCAGTACTCAGCACTCTATAATCCGCCGTCGATGTCCGACCTGAAGCTCTACAACACGCTGACCCGCGACAAGGAGCTCTTCATCCCGCTCGTTCCCGGCCAGGTGAGGATGTACTCGTGCGGGCCGACCGTCTACAACCGACCACACATCGGCAACCTGCGCACGTTCCTCTGGAGCGATCTGCTCCGGCGCTACCTCGAGTTCCGCGGCCTGCAGGTGAAGCAGGTCATGAACATCACCGACGTCGAGGACAAGATCATCCGCAACGCGAACGCGGCCGGCAAGGACATCAAGAGCTACACCGCGCCGTTCATCGACGAGTTTCATGCCTCGCTTGCCGAGCTGCGCGTCCGCCCGGCCGACGCCTACCCGCGAGCCACCGATTACATCCCACAGATGGTCGAGCTCGTGGAGAAGCTGAAAGAGCGCGGACACACGTATGCGGCCGACGGCTCGACGTACTTTCGCGTCTCCACTCTTCCAGGCTACGGCAAGCTCTCACGCATCGAGGTCGATTCCAGCAGCGACTTCACCCGGATCGAAACCGACGAATACGAGAAGGAAAACGCCCGCGACTTCGTGCTCTGGAAGGCGAAGAAGGAAGGCGAGCCCTCCTGGCCGACGGAGATCGGCGAAGGACGCCCGGGATGGCACCTGGAGTGCTCGGCCATGTCGATGCACCTTCTGGGCGAGACTTTCGACATCCACACCGGAGCGGTCGACCTCATCTTCCCCCACCACGAGAACGAGATCGCCCAGAGCGAAGGGGCCACCGGAAAGCCGTTCGTCCGCTTCTGGATCCACGGCGAACACCTCAACATCGAGCAGCAGAAGATGTCGAAGTCTCTCGGCAACATCTACACACTCGCCGAAATCAAGGAGATGGGCTACAGCCCGCTGGCCCTCCGCTACGCGCTGCTGTCGGTCCCCTACCGAACGAAGCTGAATTTCACGAGGCAATCGCTCGACGACGCGAAGAACGCGCTCGAGCGGATCGAATCGTTTCTGCTGCGGCTGGACGGCATCGTCACCTCGGCACCGGCTGATGCTGCGCATTCCGACGGGCACGCCGACCAGCTGATCGGCAAATTCCTCATCGCCTTCGAGGAAGCGATGGACGACGACCTGAACACGGCCGGCGCACTGGGCGCTCTCTTCACGTTCATCCGCGACGCCAACACGGCCATGGACGCCGGCCGCATCAGCGCGGCCGATGCCGCCGGAATGCGCGCGGCGCTGACGAAAGTCGACGGGGTGCTGGACATCGTTCCGCGGCGCGACGAGAACGTCGACGCGGACATCGAAAAGATGATCGAGGCGCGGATCGCGGCGAGGAAGGCACGGAACTTCGCCGAGGGCGACAGAATCCGCGACGAGCTCCTCGCGCGGGGAATCCTTCTCGAGGACACGCCCCAGGGAACGCGATGGCGGAGGAAGTGATGAAAGCGACCGCAGAGATCCAGGTCATCCCCATCGGCGTCGGAGTGTCGGTCCGGCAATACGTGAAGAAGGCGCACGAAACGCTCGCCGCGTCCGGGCTGAACGTGCAGCTGCATGCCTTCGGAACGAACGTCGAAGGCGATCTCGACGACATCCTCGCTGCCGTGAAGCGGGTCCACGAGGTGCTGCACGCCGACGGCGTGGTGCGGGTGACCAGCTCGGTCAAGATCGGCACACGCACGGACAAAGAGCCTTCGCTGGCCGCGAAGCTGTTCTGAGGGGGTTGCGCGGTCATACCCCCGTCACTCTGAGCAGAGCCGCATGGGAAGTGCGGGCGGGTGGAGCGGCGCAGCGCGACGAAGAGTCTCCGGCCTGCGAATCGTTCCGGTAAGAGACTCTTCGCCGCGCTACGCCGCCGGAGGCGGCTCCGCCGGCTCAGAGTGACGGACGACCAAAGTTCCGCCGGCTCAGAATGACGGGAGCATGAGTCGCCCTACGCTAAACTCCCCACGTGATCGGCTATCTGGAAGGCACCCTCCGCTCCCTCGACGCCACGCGCGCGGTCGTTCTGGCAGGCGGCGTCGGGTACGAGGTGCACATCTCGCTGCAGACCTATTACCGGCTCGAAGGAAAGGCTCACGCCGAGCTCGACATCTACACGCATGTCCGTGAAGACGCGCTCTCCCTCTACGGATTCGCGACGGCGGAGGAAAAGCTCGCGTTCGAGAAACTGATCGACATTTCGGGAATCGGTCCGACGCTGGCACAGAAGATTCTCTCCGGCATCGATGCGCCCGATCTCGCCGATGCCGTCGCTCGCGCCGACGCGCGCAAGCTCTCCTCGATTCCGGGAGTCGGCAAGAAGACGGCCGAGCGGATCTGCCTCGAGCTTCGCGACAAGCTTCCGATCAGCACGCAACCGGCAGCGCCAGCCGTCGTCCGCACCTCAGTCGACGAGGACGTCCATTCGGCACTCGTAAACCTCGGCTACAAGCCCGCGCACGCCGATGCTGCGCTCGACAAAGCTCGCAAGGAGCTGGGAACCGACGCCGAGCTCGGCGCACTCCTGAAAGCGGCGCTGCGGCAACTGACGAGGTGACCGGATCGTGGGGTCACGAGGTCACGAGGTTGCGAGGCCACGAGGTTGCGAGGTCGCGAGGTCACGAGGTCGCGAGGTCGCGAGGTCACGAGGTCGATCGCGAGTGGTGAGTCTGGGACACCGCGCAACCGCGCAACCGCGTAACCGCGTAACCTCGTAACCTCGTAACCTCGTAACCGGCCGGGCGGTGGTTTACAGCATCACGCGTTTCGGCGGCATGCCGGCGGGATGCGAGATCTCGAACAGGAGCTCGCCCGCTTTCTGCTCCGGGAGGATCTCTGCGATATCGGCCTGAGAGATGATTCCGACGAGTTTGCCGCGGCTGTCGACGACGGGAAGCCGCCGCACCTGTCTCCGCTCCATGATCGACAGCGCCTTTTCGACGCTGTCGCTGGCCCGAACGGTGAAGACCTTCGCGGTCATGACCTGCCGGACCGCGACGCCGACCGGATCGCGACCCTTGGCGACGGTGCGCACCATCATGTCGCGGTCAGTCACGACGCCGATCAACTTGCCGGCGTCACAAACCGGGATCTCGCCGCAGTCGTGCTCCACCATCAGCCGCGCCACCTCTTCGAGCTTCGTCTCCGGAGCGCAGCACACCGGTTTGACGGTCATGATGTCTCGGACGGACATGGCGACCTCCCGACTCGATTCGGCTCCGCGCTCAATGTCGATTCCCGCGATTTTGCGCGGTTTGTTCCTGGTCACAGCGGTGCGTGAGTCGAGCTCGGGAGGCGAGGTGGCACATGCATGCTCACCACCGCCGTCGTCCAGCGAGACACCTCGCACAGTTCGTCGTGACTGGCCTGCTCGTCCAGGCCAGATCGCGGCCCTACGTTCGTGACAGCGCGGATTCACCGCGCCAGGAGGTCGCATGAGAGTGCGAGACGTCATGAGTGCGAAGGTCAGGACGGTTACCCCGGACGAAACAATCGGCGATGCTCGAGAGACTTTCCGGCGTTACGACATCGACCAGCTCGTCGTCGTGCAGCACGGTGCGATCGTTGGCATCATCGCCGACGCGCATCTGCGCGATGTGCCGGACGACGCCCGGATCAACGACCACATGGTCCGTCACGTGACCACCATCGCTCCCGATGCCACGCTGCGAAAGGCCGCCGGCATGATGGCTGGCCAGGCCATCGGTTCTCTCCCGGTCGTCGAGAACGGCAAGCTGGTCGGGATCCTCACCACGGCCGATCTGCTGACATTGCTTTCGAAGGGAAGCACGCATCCCGCGATGAACCGCAAGCGCCAGATCCTGACGCGCCGCGGCATGCGCAAACGAACGGCTGTTTTCTAGCCACCGCCCACCGGTTGCGAGGTTGCGGGGTACCGCGGTTGCGAGGTGTCCGAGCCTCACCACTCGCAATCAACCTCGTGACCTCGCAACCTCGCACCTCGTGACCTCGAGTCAGTTCCGCTCGCCGTGTCCAACGAGCTCGGGCACGCGCGCGTCGAGGAGGCTGTCCCTCAGACGCTCGCTGAGCTCGCGCAGCTCGCAGACCAGATCGGCGCGAACGAAGTCACAGTGCTCCGTTCGCGAACAGTCGTCCGCGCAGCGCGCCACGGTCAGGGTGAGCTTTTCGAGCCGCACCAGGTCGACCGAGGAGACGGCTCCCCTTTCGATCACACCGTCGAGAAGAGCGCCGAGGTCGTGGAGCTGGTGATGCATGACGCCGCAGTCCTGCGCAGCGCGGGCCACGATCAGGCGAAGGCGCCAGAGGGTTCTCTCGTCGGATTTCTTCAGCATGCTCGTCGAATTTATGAAGATCGAGTCCCGAGTCTCATCGGCGATGAGAGGCGAGACTCGGGGGACGTATGGATCGCTCGCCTTCTCGTGCCTCATCCTCATCTCCTCAGTGTCCGCAGCCATCGAACTACGAACATGCATTCAAGCTGGCGTTGGCTGCGGCTCGCGGCCTTGACCGCGCCCACAGCTCGCCGTGACGCACGATTCGTTCAGGTTCGACCGATCACCCGTGGCGGGCGTGGGACGTCCGGCGCGCCAGCTGTGCGACTTGGTGATCGGGAAGGTGCTCGACCATGTCGGATGACGACACGATCCCGATCAGCTGCCCGTTGCGCACGACCGGCAGCCGGATCACGCCGGCGTCGCTCATGATCTGCAGAGCCCGGTCGAGCGTCTCGTTTTCAGAGATGCTCACCACGCCCGCGGTCATCACGTAGCGCACGGGGATTTCGAGCGGGTTGAAGCCCTGCGTGAAACCACGGCAGGCCATGTCACGATCGGTAATCACGCCGATCACGCCGCGGTCGTCGCAGACGGGGATTCCTCCGCAGCAGTTCTCGGCCATCATCCTGGCTACCTCGCGCAGGGTGGAGTCCGGCCGGGCGAAGACGGGATCGATGGTCATGATCTCCTTGACGAGCATGGCAGCCTCCATCGCCGCTAGTGGCCTGTATCGGCTGAATTGGTACCACTTGGCTTGGTCTCGACGCCGTGAGCTTCGTTGCGCCTCCTCAGCATAGTCACCGCTATGCCTGCGTCGGCGCGCCTCGCTCACGTCGCCGATCCC
>JAJXWV010000059.1 GCA_021781455.1 Acidobacteriota bacterium
AGGTTGAAGACCTAAGCCTGATCCTCTCCTTCGTGCTGCAACTGAAGACCTGGCCCCGTGCGTGTGACCTTTGGGAGCGTTTGGGCTGGAGATCAGCCAAGTGGAGACCTGGCCCCCATCAGCCGCCCGGGGCGAAGGTGTGTCCACTCGCGCGGGCCGAAACGCCGCGCTGTGACACCGGTTGATCCTTCGGGCTCCCAGATCGCCGGTTCATCGCCCACAGCTCAACACCCACCCGCTGGTGCTCCGTCGCTTCCGTGAGCCCTGATGCGTACGGGCCGGGCCGATTCGTAACCTCCTCTACAGAACCATCGCTAGCAAGGGAGGTCGGCGGTCATCGAGGCCGCCGACCATTCCACTGCACCTGCTACTGTGATGCGCTGGCCCGCCGCGCCGCGCGAAAAAAAAGGAGAGTACCAAGCACGAGGGCCACGGCAACTACAGCGGCGATTGTGGGATGCGCCATCCGGGTGAAGTACTCTCGACCAATCCACGCCAGCGTTACGACCAGCCACGCGCAGCCCATGAAGATATATCTGGCTCGGTCATCGGCCCGTACCTTCGATTGCCGAAGAAGTGCCACGGCCGCGACTCCGACCGAAGAGATCAACATGAGGTACGTCGAGATATCCTGCGTATTCATAGGTCTAGCCCCACCCGATTGTATTGTCCAAATTCATCGGCCCGCAGGAGTCCTCCATGGCTGATCCAGCCGCAGCCAGCGCCAACAATGCGAATGGGCATAGCGGGTCTGGTATTGCGCAGGTCGCTGTTGCGAACCCGGCCGCCGCTACGAACCCCAGC
The DNA here is from genome assembly GCA_021781455.1 of Acidobacteriota bacterium. Lineage (GTDB taxonomy): Bacteria > Acidobacteriota > Thermoanaerobaculia > Gp7-AA8 > Gp7-AA8 > JAJXWV01. The sequence goes on from JAJXWV010000059.1 coordinate 805, forward strand.
GTGTCGCTGTAGCAGCTCATGATGTGCATATCATCCTGCACCAAGGCCGGAAACACCGTCAGAAACAAATGCGCGCTGTGGCTTCGAGATAGCAATTCCGAAACGCGATCAAAGCCGTCGAACGAGGTTGAGCGATTGCGTAGATTCACATATGAGGTGCCGGTTTTCGGTCTCACCGTCCGGGCCAATGCCGGTTATGGTGATGGTGCTTACCCCCGGCGTGGTCTTGTTGCGGACCGCCATCCGGTAGCCGTCGCCGAAATCAAACACACCTCGGTCGAAGACCACGTCACCGAAGTCGGAATCGGTCATGATCGCGATGTGAAGTGCTTTGTGCGAACCAACATTGATCATCTCGGCATGGTATGAGCCGCGAACGGTTGTCCCGGCGTCCACGATTGATCCCCCGTCGTGCGGTTTGATGTCGGGGATGTTTCGTTCCTTCTGCTCCTGCGCCATCGCCGAAAAACCGAGTATGACCATGATCGCAGAAGCGAGTGCCCACCTGCTTCGAACAATCGACTTCCACATTCCTTTACCTCCTTCTCGTGCGCTCTGAACTCGCACTGAAGAGGTGTGACGGCGGTGGCATTGTCACCTACCCTAGCATCACAATGTGATTGACGTCACTCAACGATTTCGAGTGACGCGTGGCAGTACTCGCCTGATCGACTCCACCCGTTGTGGAGCAACGCCCGAGTTTCCTTTCCGAGGAGGTTTTGAGACCGGCCGGCGTAGATTTCGGCGCCTTCCTCGGGTCCCTCGCTCGGACCGAGGTAGCCTCGGTTCGTGGCACGCGCTCCCTGACTCGACTTCGTCCACGAGTACGAGCTCATGACCACCCACTACCACCTCGTCCTCGACGCTCCCGAGCCCACACTCTCCCGCGGCTCCCTGAGGGCCGCGGAATGGGGCCAGGTCTCCATTTACATCAGGGCCGCGGAATGGGGCCAGGTCTCCATTTCCATCGGTCTCGATCTGCACCACTCGCGGTGAAGCAGGCCTCACGTCGGTAGAACGGCCGCAACACGAGCCGGAAACAACAGAGTTGCTGCGGGCGAACTGAATCGACGGCGATTTGCGTGTGCGTTAGGTCTCAGGCGCAGCAGGAAGACAGAGCTGCCTCACGCGCTCAGCACGGGCCGGACTTCGCGTTGTCGCGCTCGCCGTGCGGACTACGGTGCGCCGGGAATCCAGGGGCGCTTGCGAAGGAACGGCAGGTTGAACTCGCTCGGCGGAGGCGTCCACTTCGGGAGCCGCCGCTTCATGCGCGAGCGGGCCGCCTCGATCAGCTCGCGCAGCGGATCCTGATCGCGAGCACCCCGGCAGTGGCTGACCAGCGAAGAAACACGGCTGCGGCGGATGCCGAGCGCCTCACCGATCTCTAACTGGCGGATCAGACCCTCCTCGAACGCCAGCCATGCCGCCACCTGCCGCGCTGTCGTCGCGGATCGTTGTCGGATGTCGTCCGGCTTGATGTCGAACGTGATCGACACCGCCTCCAGAACGTCGTCCATGGTCGGACGGCCCGGTGTTCGCTGAGCCAGCGGATGCTCTTCGCTCCGCGGCTTCTCGTCGATCATCTTCTGGATCCCCTCGATCCATTCGCGCCTGCCGAGGTAGATCTGCCCTTGCAGCTCGTCCCAGAGCCGCCGCTCCAGGCCGATCCCGCCCTCGACGAAGCGGCGGTATTCCTCGCGCGCGGAGCTCGCGTCGGCGCCGAATGTTCCGAGCAGTCCCGCCGCATCGAGCCATTCCGGAACCGCTTCGAGTCCAGCCGTGGCGTGGTAGCTGCTCCAGCGATACTCCTCCGGGCGTGCCACCATGCCTGCCCGCACCGGATTGAGAATGGTGTAGCGCGCCACCTCGAGCATGTACGACTCCTTCTCGACGAGCTTGGCCTCGAAGCGCCGCTGGAACAGGTGCCCGCAGCGGTCGTGCCTGCGATTGAACCACTGCACGTAGCGCGTGTTCAGCCAATGCATGCCGCGCGAGAGATTCGCCTCCGGAGTCTCGACTTCCAGGTGGAAGTGATTCGTCATGAGCACCCAGGCGTAGAGACGCCATCCGAAGCGGATCACGGTCGCGGCGAGAAGAGCGAGAAACCGCAGGCGATCGTCATCGTCGAGGAAGATGTCGCCCTGGTTGTTGCCGCGAGAGGTGAGGTGGTGCAGGGCGTCGGGGAAGTCGTGACGAAGTGGTCGTGCCATGCTTCCGAGGCTACCTCGGAGCCGGCGGATGGGATCGAAACTCTACAAACGGAGCGCTTCCGGAGCCTCGAATCTCCTCGGAACGGAAACTATTCGCGGCCGGACGCTACAACCGGTAGATGGCCCCATCAGCTTGGCCCCATCAGATCACCATCAGCTATCAGCTTCCGTGCGTGCGTGAAGACCTGGCCCCCGTGTGTGGTGCGTGAAGACCTGGCCCCCGTGTGTGTGGCCCCCGTGTGTGGTGCGGTGCGTGTGGTGCGTGCTGGTGCGTGCTGCGTGGACACTTCGCGCCTCGATCCTGAAAAAGAAAACGCCGCTCCGTTGCACAGAACGTGAGCGGCGTGAGTTGCTTGCGACTGGTAGGCCCTAGCGGACTCGAACCGCTGACCTCTACCGTGTCAAGGTAGCGCTCTAACCAACTGAGCTAAGGGCCTGGGATGAGGCGACATTGAAAATTGAAAATGAGAAATTGAAAACGACGCGCGCTTTCCTCATTTTTCAATTTTCAATTTTTCATTTTCAATTCCGCGACAGCGGAATTGGTAGGCGCTATCGGACTCGAACCGATGACCCCCACCGTGTGAAGGTGATGCTCTACCAACTGAGCTAAGCGCCTACGGAATCGTTGTCAACGAACACGTCTCCCCCCGTATTTCCCGGAGGGGTGCCTAGGATAGTGGAGCGACCGGGGAGGGTCAACGGCGGCGGAGTAGCATTGCGCGATGGTGCGCAGAGCGACGGCGGTCTGGATCGCGCTGGCAACCGGCATCGTCGTGATGCTGCTGCTCGCGGGTGGCGTGCCGGACACGCTCGAGCTGCCGGCCCGCGATGCGCTGCTCCGCCTCCTGCCGCAGCAGCGCGCGACGGCCACGGCGGTCGTCGCCATCGACGAGGCCTCGATCCGGCAGATCGGGCGGTGGCCCTGGTCGCGTTCCGACCTCGCCCTGATCGTCGACCGCATCGCCGGGGCCGGCGCCCGTGGCGTCGTTCTCGACATCCTCCTGGCCGACAGCGCGCCAGGCGATGACGTGCTGGCTCATTCGATGCTCCGGATCCCAACGATCACCATCGCCGCCATCGGCGATCGCGGAGAGTGGCTCGTCCCGGTGGCGCCGCTGCGCGAAGCATCGACCGTCGCGCACGGCAACTTCGAGCTCGACCACGACGGCATCGTCCGGCGCCTGGCCTCGACGAAGCAAAGCGGCGATCGTTCCCTAACGGCCGTCTGCATCGAGGCGGCGTCACTCGTCCGCCCGATGAACGTCGCTGTCGGTCAGGCGGTGATGCCGGCGTTCCGCACGCCGCCGCAGGCCGTTCCGATCGTCAGCGCGGCCGACCTGCTGCGCGACCGCACGGCCGTCCCGCTGCTCCGCGGTCGAGTGGTCTTCGTCGGCCCGACGGCGACGGCGCTGGGCGACCGCGTGCTCACGCCCGTGTCGCGAGTGCCCGATCCGGGAGTGACGGTGCACGCCGCGGCCACCGAATCGCTGATCCGCGGCCAGCAGATTCACACCATCGCGCCGATCGCATCGGGATTCATTGCCGCGCTGCTGGTCGCGACGATTCTCCTGATCCGCTCGCGTGCCCTGCGACTGGTTGCCGCGGTTGCGTTCGCCTTCCTCATCGTCGCCGGCTCGGCGCTTCTGCTCGCCTCATCCGGCGTCTCGCTTCCACTCTTCACGCTGGTGCTTTCGGTTGTCGCCGCTGCGGTCGCGATCGAGGTCCGCCTGATCACAACGGCTCTCCGGCAGAGCAGCGCGGTTACGGCGCGGCTCGAGACCGGTCTCGGCATGCCGGCTGGCGTCGAGAAGCGCGACGTCGCTCCCCGCCTCGAGGAGATCGCCACGAGGCTTGCGGAGGTTCGGGCGCGGGACGCGGAATCGCAGCGCGTGCTCGCTCACGAGCTGAAGACGCCGCTCGCTTCGATGCGCGGCCTGTCGCAGTTGCTCAGCGGTTTCGAGCTGAACGACGCCGAGCGGCGGCGGGTGGCTTCGCTCCTCGAATCCGAAGCCGGCAAGCTGGAGTCGATGGTTCAGGGTCTGCTGGACATCGAACGCCTTCCGCTGCGCAACTTCGAGAGCTCGTCCTCCGTTTTCGATCTCGGAGATCTCGTGGAGAAGCGAATCGAGTTCCTGCGCGCCAGCGCCCATCGGACGATCGTGTACTCGGGCTCATCGGGAGCTCTGGTGCGTGGTGACGCTGCGCTCGTGGAGCGGGCGGTCGACAATCTCGTCGGGAACGCGCTGAAGTACACCGATGCACCGATCACGGTTCGTGTGCAGCGGCTCGAGGACAGCGGAGCCGTGGAGGTCGAGGACCAGGGCACCGGAATCTCCGACGCCGACCGCGAGCGGATCTTCAAGCGCTTCTTCCGCGGTTCTACCGCCGCCGGAACCGAAGGCCTCGGACTCGGACTGGCGCTCGTCGCGGAGATCGCGCGCTGGCATCATGGGCAGGCCTCCGTGGAGCGCGGCGCAGCCGGAGGATCGCTCTTCCGCCTGGCGCTCCCGCTTTTGCACGCGCCTGGAGTGCGGACGTCCTCGTCCGCAACGGCGGGACGTCCTCGTCCCGCCGCTGACACGCCAGCAGCGCCGGAGGAAGCGCCGGACGAGACGTCCGGCGCTCGCGGACGAGACGTCCGCACTCCAGCCAAAGCGGGGGGGATGTGATGGCCTGCGTGCTCGTCGTCGACGACGATCAAGGCATCCGCGAGAGCGCGGCCCTGGCGCTGAGCAAGGTCGGGCATCGCACGCTGCAGGCGTCGGATGCCGCGGCGGCGCAGCGGCTCCTGCGAGAGCATCGCGTCGACGTCGTCGTCAGCGACATCTACATGCCGGGCGACGACGGCCTGGCACTGCTGCAGAGCATCTCCGAGCGCCGCGATCCGCCACAGGTGATCCTCATGACCGCCCGCGGCAGCATCGAGACGACCGCGCTGGCGCATCGCATCGGCGCGTTCGATTACTTGGCGAAACCGTTCGATCTCTCCGAGCTGATCGCTCGCGTCAACGCCGCCCTGGCGAAGCAAGCTCCGGCCGCCGCCGTCATCGAGGCCGGCCCGCCCTCGCGCATCGTCGGCTCCCACCGATCGATGGTCGAAATGTACAAGGCCATCAGCCGCGTCGCTGCGCTCGACGTTCCCGTCCTCATCCTCGGCGAGAGCGGCAGCGGCAAGGAGCTCGTCGCGCAGTCGATTCACGACCTCGGGCCGCGCTCTTCGGGCCCGTTCATCGCCATCAACTGCGGAGCGATCCCCGACACGCTGCTCGAAAACGAGCTCTTTGGCTCGACGCGCGGCGCCTACACCGACGCGCGCCAGGACCGCCGCGGTGCGCTCTCGCGAGCCGACGGCGGCACGCTCTTCCTCGACGAGATCGGCGACATCTCGCCGTCGTTTCAGGTGAAGCTCCTTCGGTTCCTGCAGGACGGAATCGTGACGCCGCTCGGATCGGACAAGGGCCATCGCGTGTCAGTCCGCGTGGTCGCGGCAACGCATCGCGATCTCAAGCGACTGGTGTCCGAGGGAACGTTTCGCGAGGATCTGTACTACCGATTGGCCGGGTACGAGATCGCCGTGCCGGCGCTCCGGCAACGGACGTCGGACATTCCGCTTCTGGCGGAGCACTTCCGCCGCCACGTGAGCGAGGAGCTGCATCGAAAAATCTCCGGGCCGTCGCAATCAGTGCTCGATGCGCTGGCGGCGCACGACTGGCCCGGCAACGTGCGGGAGCTCGAGCAGGTCATCCGCAGGGCGGTGATCGATTCGGGAAGCCTGTTGGACGGAAAAGCCGTGGCGCACGCAGTGCAGGCGATAGCCCCCCGGGCGGCGAATTCGGTCGCGCCGCAGCCGGCGAACGACGACCGGGAGGGCGAATCTGACGATCTCGTCCCGCTCGACGAAGCGGAGCGGCGGCATATCGAGACGGTGCTCCGCGCGACCGGCGGGAATCAGACGCAGGCTGCGGTGATTCTTGGGATCGAACGAAAGACCCTGGCGCGGAAGATCAAACGGTTCGGCATCCGCATCGGCGACTCGTGAGGGACCATGAAAATCGCATTCGCAATGCTGCTGGGAATGTCGGTGCTGACGGTGTCGGCTCCGCAACCGTCGTCGTCGCTCGACTACCGCTTCGACGAGGTCCGGCGCAGCGTGACGCTCACGACGCCGAAGGAGCAGATCCCGGCCGAGGCGGGACTGATCGCCAGGAGCGGCGATCGCGTGCAGACCGGATGGTTCTCCTACGCATTGATCGCTTCGGAACAGCACCGCGCGAAATTCGAGATCTTCAGCTCGACCGAAGTGCGGCTGGCGGGTGGCGAACCGGGCGTGATCCTTTCGCTCGAGCGCGGACACCTTCACGCCATCTTCGACAAGATTACTGGCAGCGAGCCGCGCATCGTGAAGACGCCCGGTGCGCTGCTGGCCGTGCGAGGGACGCAGTACGACGTGAACGTCGACAATTCCGGCCAGACCACGCTCGACGTCACCGAGGGTGTGGTGGAAGTGCGATCGGCATTGCGCGAGCAGCCTCTGTTCGTTCGCGCAGGCGAGTCGTGCACCTATGGCGCGCAGATGCCGCCGATCATGCGTCCTTCTTCGCCTCGCGGACTGATGGAGCCGGGCTACCGCGGGCGTGATGAGGGCGGCCGTGGAGAGGGCACCGAGCGCGGTGAAGCAGGCGAGCGCGGAGAGGGTGGCGGCGAGCACGGAGAGGGCGGCGAGCGCGGGCACGGCGTGGGCCCGGGCATGGTTCCGCCGGGCGGTCCTTCTTCGCAGCCTCCGACACCGCAGCCTCCGCCGCGCTCGCACCCGTAGGGCGCGTCGGGCCCCGTCACTCTGAGCCGGCGCAACCGCGGGGCGGTGGACGGGCGGGAGCGGTGGAGCGCGGCGAAGAGTCTCTTACCGGGACGATTAGCAGGTTAGAGACTCTTCGCCGCGCTACGCCGCTGCGACCCCCCAACCCTCCCGCGGCACCGCCGGCTCAGAGTGACGGGGGCGGTCATCCGGTGTCATTTCGCCTCCCTTCGGGTCACTGCGTCTTCGAATGCGGGTCATTCTGACTCGCGAAATCACTCCCCCTCCCGAGAGGCAGCTGGCACCTCGTTTGTCTTATCCGAGCGTCATTCAAGGCGGGTCCACCCGCCGGTGACGAAGGAGAAAGACAGCTTCCCCCTGGAGGACTCATGTCGATTGCACCGGAAGTGACAGCCATCGTTCCGCCGATTCGCCGCCGGCGCCGCCGGAGAAGTGTCGAGATCGCGGCCGCCCGCGATGCCTGGCGCAGCATCACCATCGCAGCGGGATTGCGCTGTGAACGCTGCAGCGACGCCGCATGCGTCATCATCGGCGAGCGCCGCTTCTGCGGCGACTGCTACCTGGTCGAATCGAGACATAGCGACCAGCAGCCGAGCTGATGAGGGAGCTCCTGGCTCTTGGCGATTAGCTCTTGGGGTTTGATCCCCAAGAGCCAAGAGCATTTCAATTGACCGGCCCGACTTGTGCTCCAATCGGCGCATGGCACGATTCGCGAGAAGGGTGGCGGTCGGTGCTGCCGCAGTCATCGGAGCGGGTGCGTTCATCGAGCGGACCGTCATCGCCGCACCGCACTACCACGGGCCGCACAGCGATCATTTCGACGGCAGGCGCTTTCACAATCTCCTGGCCGCGGAGCCGCACGGGGCGGGCGCCGTCCTGCAGTGGCAATTCAGCAGACAGCCGGGCTACTGGCGCGAGTGGGTCGATGCGCCGCCTGGTCCGCCACCCCCGGCACGCGTCGCGCCGGGAGGCATGCGGGTCACCTTCGTCGGACACGCCACGATGCTGTTGCAGTTCGACGGCTTCAACATCCTGACGGATCCGATCTGGTCGATGCGCTGCTCGCCGCTGCAGTCCATCGGGCCGAAGCGGCATCGCCCGCCCGGCCTTCGTTTCCGCGACCTCCCACCGATCGACGTGGTTCTGGTCAGCCACAACCATTACGACCACCTCGACATCGCCACGCTGCACCGGCTGCGATGGAAGTTCGACCCGCGGATCATCACGCCGCTCGGCAACGCCGCGCTCATGCGCCGGCACGGCATCCCCGGCGCGACGGAGCTCGACTGGTGGAAAGCCACCGCGGTGGTGCGCCCCGAGTCGTCCGCGGAGATCGCGGTCACGCTCGTCCCGGCGCAGCATTTCTGCGCCCGGGCCTTGAGCGACCGCAACGCCAATCTCTGGGGAGGGTTCGTGATCAGCGGCCCGTCGGGGCACGCATACTTCGCCGGCGACACGGGATGGGGGCCGCATTTCGAGCGCATCGCCCGCTCGTTCGCGCCGATCCGCCTGGCCATGCTGCCGATCGGCGCTTACCTTCCGCGCTGGTTCATGAAACCGGTACACATCGAGCCGGCCGAGGCCGTCGAGGCGCACAAGATCCTCAACGCGCATGCCAGCGTTGCCATGCACTACGGCACGTTCAACCTCGGCGACGACGGCGAGCGCGAGCCCGTCGACGACCTCCGCCGTGCTCTCGCCGCGAACGGAGAGTCCCGGTTCTGGATCCTCGAGCACGGCGAGGGAAGGGACGTGGTTTAGAGCGCAGGGGGCAGAGCGCAGGCGGCAGACGGCAGGCTACATGGGCGCAGGCGCGTGGAGCACAACTCTCAGTCGAAGCTTTGTCGAGACTCTCAGCCGAACCTTTGTCGAGGCGGCGGAGCCGCCGGCAGAATTTAGCGGCGGCCGTGAGGCCGCCCTGGAGTTTGGACAAATTATATGTAGGTAGGTTACAGGCGTTGCCAGACCTACGCAGATCTGCTACCCTCGTCCACGGAGGTGGCCCTTGGACGAGAAAGAACGAACCACACTGCGCGC
>JAJXWV010000041.1 GCA_021781455.1 Acidobacteriota bacterium
CAACCCTAAATAGAACGACGCGAAAGAGAGGACGGCAGCAAAGAAAAGAAACCAGCCTGCTGACACGATCAGCGCACCTTTGACAGGTCACTCCATATCAGCCGCGGGGAAGGGCGGTCGGGTGGAGCGGCGTAGCGCGGCGAAGAGTCTCAAAATTGCACGATTGTGAAGAGTCGGCTCTCATCACGAGATCGGTCAGCGATCGTGCAATCTGGAGACTCTCCGCCGCGCCGCCGCCCTGCCTCCCACGGCTCCGCCGGCTCAGAGTGACGGGAGCGGAGTGGCCGCAACTTTGGCGGAAGGGCTAGCCGGGTTCGCAGGAAACAAAAGAGCCGGCACACGGCCGGCTCTCGATCGCTTCCTGCTTCTTTGACCTAACTGACGGCGACGTACTTGTTGATCATGTCGACCATCTTGTCGCGGGTCAGAGGCTTGCGCATCCAGGCGTTCGCGCCGGAGCTCGGGAACATTTCCTCGAGCGACTTCTCCGGGAGATCGGAGATCAGGACGATGGGAATGTCCTTCTTGTTCGACTGCGACTTGAGAACTTCGCTGAGGCGGTTTCCCTTGATGCTGGGGAGGTTCACGTCGAGAAAGATGATATCGGGTGTGTTGCTGGCGAGGACGTGGTTGAACTCGATCCAGCTCGAAGCTGTCAGGACCGTGCAGCCTTCCCGCTCCAGCAGCGCGCGTCCGAGCTTCAGGACGAGCGGATTATCGTCGAGAATCAGGACGGTGACCTTCGACAACGGCGGCATTAGAGCGCGTTCCTTTCTTACGGACGATTCAGACCCGGTTGCAGGCGCCATGATACATTCACTGGCCGCAACTCACGCTGTTTTTGAGGACTTCATTGTCGGATACGACCCCGCCCGCAAACGTGTCTACCGACTCTACGTCGCGCAGTCGCCGCACCCCGTTTGAGTACTACTCGTCGCCCGATGCGCAGCGGCCGCTCTTCTCCCGCCGGATCGGAGTGGGATGCGGGATCGCTTCGCTGACCTTTCTTCTCGTCATCTTCATTGCCGGCGCGGTCGTGGCACACCACGGTCTCGGCCGCTACATGGACCCGCTCCTGGGCATGATGGCCGACGAGATGGGTCCCATGTACACGAAGGACGTGACTCCCGCTGAACGGAAGGCCCTCAGCGACGAGATCACGCAACTGCGTGAGAACGTCCGCACCGGCCGAGTGCCGGTCGCGAAACTCGAGACCGTCATGTCCTCTCTCAGGAAAGTCATCGAAGACCAGCACATCACGCCGTCCGAAGCTCAAAGCCTCACCCGCGAGCTTCACCAGACGAATACCGCCCCGCCGAAGCCGACCCACCGATGAACTTCCGGCTCGTCTCCTCGTTCGAGCCTCAGGGTGACCAGCCCGAGGCCATTCGCCAGCTCGTCAACGGAATCGAGTCGAAGGAGAAACACCAGGTCCTGCTCGGCGTGACCGGCTCGGGCAAGACGTTCACCGTGGCCAAGGTCATCGAGAGCATCAACCGTCCGACGCTGGTGCTCAGCCACAACAAGACGCTGGCGGCGCAGCTCTATCAGGAGTTCAAGAACTTCTTTCCGGAGAACGCGGTCGAGTACTTCGTCTCCTACTACGACTACTACCAGCCCGAGGCGTACATCCCGCAGACCGACCTGTACATCGAAAAGGAGATGACCAAGAACGACGAGATCGACAAGCTGCGCCTGGCCGCGACCAAGTCGCTGTTCGAGCGCCGCGACGTCATCATCGTCGCTTCGGTCTCCTGCATCTACGGCATCGGCGACCCGCAGCTCTACTTCGGCATGCTGCTGTTCTTCGAGCGGGGCGCGGAGAAGCCGATGACCGAGTACCTGCGCCGCCTTACGGAGATGCAGTACGAGCGCACGCTGTACGACCTCGGACGCGGCACGTACAGGGTGCGCGGCGACGTCCTGGAGCTGTGGCCGGCCTACGAAGACGACGCCGTGCGCATCGAGTTCTTCGGCGACGAGATCGACAAAATCACGCGCATCGACCCGATCACCGGAAGGGGAGGGAAGACCTTCGACCGGCTGGCAGTCTATCCGCGCACGCACTACGTCACGCCCCGGGAGCGCCTTCTCCAGGCGATGGAGAACATCCGCGTGGAGCTCGATGAGCGGGTCAGCGAGCTGAGGGCCAACGAGCGGCTGCTCGAAGCGCAGAGGCTCTCGCAGCGGACGCTGTTCGATCTGGAGATGATCGCAGAGCTGGGATTCTGCAACGGCATCGAGAACTACAGCCGGCATCTGAGCGGGCGTGCGCCGGGACAGCCGCCCCCGACGCTGATCGACTATTTCCCGAAGGACTTTCTGCTGGTCATCGACGAGTCGCACCAGACCGTGCCGCAGGTGCGCGGCATGTGGGGCGGCGACCGCTCGCGCAAGCAGACGCTCGTGGAGTACGGGTTCCGCCTGCCCAGCGCCATCGACAACCGGCCGCTGTCGTTCGACGAGTTCGAGGGTAAGCTCGACCAGATCATCTACGTCTCGGCCACGCCGGGGCCGTACGAGCTCGACAAGACCGGCGGTCAGTTCGTGGAGCAGGTCATCCGGCCGACCGGGCTGCTCGACCCGCAAATCGTGATGAAGCCGGTCAAGGGACAGGTCGACGACCTGATCGGCGTCATCAAGGAACGCGTGGCGAAGAACGAGCGCGTCATGGTCACGACGCTGACCAAACGGATGTCCGAAGATCTCACGCGCTATCTGATGGAGCTTGGGATCAAGGTCAACTACCTGCACTCGGATGTGGAGACCCTCGAGCGCATCGCCATCCTGCGCGACTTCCGCATGGGCGTGTACGACGTGGTGGTCGGCATCAACCTGCTGCGCGAAGGGCTGGACATCCCTGAGTGCTCGTGCGTGGCCATCCTCGATGCCGACAAGGAGGGCTTCCTCCGCTCCACCACCTCGCTGATCCAGACCATCGGCCGCGTCGCGCGCAATCTCAACGGCCTCGCCATTCTCTACGCCGACGTCGTGACCGACTCCCTTCGCAACGCCATCAGCGAGACCAACCGCCGTCGCGTCATCCAGCAGACGTACAACGAGGAACATGGCATCGAGCCGGCGTCGATCATCAAGGCCATCGATTCCGACCTCGTGAAGATGTCGAACCTCGATTACGTCGACCTCGCGCCGGCACCGGGTTCGAAGTCGAGGCTCGACCTCGCCGCCGACGGCGACATCGACAAGAGCATCGCCCGGCTGACGAAGGAGATGAAGGAAGCAGCCAAGAATCTCGACTTCGAAAAGGCCACGGAGCTCCGGGACCGGTTGCGGGAACTGAAGGAGATCCGGATCTTCGTCTGAGGTTTGCCGAGTCCTCGCAGAATGCCGCGAGGCCGGGAACCGCCGACCTCGCCGCCGTCAGGCCGCCGTCCGATCAGCCCAACCCATCGTCCGAGCGCGCGAAGCACGCGACAGATCCCTGGGACCACCTTTCGTCGGCCACTTCGTGCCCTCGTACGCTGATGCGATCGCTTGCTTCGGCGGCCTCACGGCCACCGCTAAATTCTCACGGCGGCTACGCCGACTGGGCGTCTCCGCCTGACTAACGCGGGGGAGATGTCGCCGTCGTCGAAGGCATCGTCGTTGGCGTAGGCCCCATTGCCGGCGTGCCCACCGGCATCGTCGGTGGCGGCGCCTGCGTAGGCTGCTGATACGGAGTCTTCGGCTGATACGGAGTCTGCGCCCCCGCGGCGGCGCCTGAAGCATTCGGCATCGACCTCGGCGCCGCCGGGCCGAGCACGACTTCGGTACCACCATTCGGCATGGGCGCAGGCTGTTTCGGTGTGCGGGCCACTCTTTTCTTCGCCGCGGGGCGTGCGGGCTGAGGCGCCGCCTCAGCCACCGGAGGTGCGGCAACAGCCGCCTCGGCCGGCGCTGCCAGGCGCGCAAGCACCGGCGTGTACGCGGCCTTGCCGAGGGCGCACGGATCGGTCGTCGTCTTCGTTTCCAGGAACTCGTGGAGATGATCGGCGACATTGCTCTTGTCGAGCATCAGCAGTTTCGTCCCGGAGCGGGTGCGCTCGACCCGGATGACGCGGTCCGTGACGAGGCACTTGAGGAAGGACTCCGCTGCAATCGTGCTGGTCCCCGTGCCGAGGGAGATCGTCCTGTCCCTGCCGTCGATCTTGAGGACGACCGAGTCGCCGGATGCGGCGCCCATGCCGAGACCGTACGTCTGGGCCGCGGATGGAAGAGCAACGAACGCGGAGGCGAGGAGTGCTGCCAGGATGGTGCGCATCCTCGGATTTTACGTCCGCGCGTCACAGCGCGCACGCACCGAGCTCTACAGCTCCTGCAGGGCTCGCCGGAGACGAGGGTTGCGGACGCGCTGGTGCGCGTTGCTACGGATTATCGAGGGTACGTTTCCGAACAGGATACGCGCGATGGATTTTCCATAGATCGCGCAGAGCGCGGACGAAATCGGTCGACCGGATCTTCGATCCCTCCACGTCATGCCAGACGCGAACCGGCAGCTCGCAGATCGCCTTCGCCGCCTGGTCATGGCCGCGAAGCCGGATGAAGCGGGCGATGATCTCCACGTCGAAGATCCACCGCGACAGGAACGGCGACGCGAACACGTGCCGGATGTCGCTGGAATTGCGGAAGAGCTTCGCGCCGCACTGGGTGTCGTAGACCGCCAGGCCGAGCGTCCGGGAGATCAGCGTCGCACCCACACGGCCGGAATAATGGCGCGATGAGCGCCGGCTGATATCGAGCCCGAGAAGCCGCACGCGCGCGCCGAAAACCATGTCGATCGCCGGCCGGGAGGCGAGGACCTCCAGGAACGGCGGCAGCTCCGACAGCGGTGTCGCCAGGTCGGCGTCCCAGAATCCCACGGCGTCCGGCCTGCGCTCGAACGCAGCCAGCAGTCCCCGCCGCACCGCCTCCGCCTTGCCGCGATTGCGCTCCAGATGCAGAACCTGGAAGCGATCGGGATTGGCGTCGTGCAGTGCATCCAGGACCCGCCCGGTGCCGTCGCTGCTGCCGTCGTTGACGAAGAGGAAATCGACTCGATCCCCTTGCAGATTGAAACGGCGAAAGGCCTCGCCATCGAGGCGCTTCTCTTCGTTGTAACAGGGGACGACGATGATCGCGTGCACAGCCTCCGCATTGTCGCGGCCCGCGCCGGTTTGCGCAACGGGTACAATGCCGTCGCGCCCGCTGACTGGTCAATCTGTTGACTAGTCAGCAGACTGACTGATGATCGATATCCACCTGATTGAGACCCCGGTCCACGGCCGGACCTTGTTCCGTCCCGCCGATCCTCGACGCCTCCTCGTCGGTTTTCACGGCTACGGCGAGACCGCCGACGTGCATCTCGGCCAGCTGGAGCGGCTCCCCGGAGCGGGGCAGTGGTCCCTTGCGGCCGTCCAGGCACTGCACCCGTTCTATGTCCGCTCGACCCAGGAGGTCGTTGCCAGCTGGATGACCCGACTCGACCGCGAGCACGCCATCGCGGACAACATTGAATATGTGCGCCGCGTCCTCGCGGATCTTCCGGCGGCGCGGATTCGCGTGTTCGCCGGCTTCTCGCAAGGTGCCTCGATGGCCTGGCGCGCCGCTGCCGCTCTCGGCTGTTCCGGGGTGATCGTCCTGGGCGGCGACGTGCCGCCGGATCTGCCCACGGCCGCGAAGCTCCCTTTGGCACTCATCGGCAGAGGCGCTCGCGATGACTGGTACACAAACGAAAAGCTCAAGAAAGACTTGAGCTTCCTGGAAGGTCGAGCTCGAGCCACGGCCTGCGTCTTCGAAGGTGGCCACGAGTGGACCGATGAGTTCCGGACGGCAGCCGGAGAGTTCCTTCGCGCTGTGTCTTCCTGAAGTGGAGCTGGGCGCGAAGACTACTGCCCGACACTCTAAGCCGGCGGAGCCGCGTGGGTGGCCGGGGTGCGTGGAGCGGCGTAGCGCGGCGAAGAGTCTCCAGCGGGCAAATCGTCCCGGTCAGAGACTCTTCGCCGCGCTCCACCGCTGCCGCCCATCCACCGCCCACGCGGTTGCGCCGGCTCAGAGTGGCGGGGCCCGGATGACCCGTCGCGCTGATCTTGTTCTAATCCGGTCCGATGTCCGAATCCGATCCCCGTTACGACCGTCTGAAGGCGCGCATCAAGGAGCTCCCCGAACGGCCCGGCGTGTATCTGCACAAGAACGCCGAAGGCGAGGTCATCTACGTCGGAAAGGCGCGCAACCTTCGCAATCGGGTCAATTCGTACCTCGTTGGCCGCGGAGCGCGTGACGCCAAGACGATGACGCTCGTCGCGGAGATCGACACGATCGAGTTCGTCACGACGAACAACGAGCTCGAGGCGATCCTGCTCGAGAACAACCTCATCAAGGCGCACCAGCCCCGCTACAACATCCTTCTCCGCGACGACAAGACCTATCCGTACATCAAGGTCACGCTGTCCGAGGCGTATCCGCGAGTGGTCTTCACGCGCAGGGTGGACCGAAAGAAAGGCGACCTTTACTTCGGGCCGTTCTTCGCAGGCACGGCTCGCCGGATCCTCAAGCTCGTCGCGGACCAGTTCAAACTTCGCAGCTGCGATCTCGAGATCGTGGAAGGAAAGAGCGCGCTGTCGCGGCCGTGCCTCTACTACGACATGCACCAATGCCTCGGTCCGTGCGTCGTCGAACTGACGACGACCGAGGAGTATCGGGAGATGGTCGACGACGTCGTGCTGTTTCTCAGCGGGAAATCGCGTGAGCTGCAGGAGCGGCTGACCGGCCGGATGTACAAGGCCGCCGGAAACGAAAACTTCGAGCTGGCGAAGTACTACCGCGATCTGATCCGCACGGTCGAACGCGTTCAGGCGGAGCAGCAGGTCGCTTCTGCGGGCGACGAGGATGCGGACGTGTGGGGCGTTTACGAAGAGGGCGGCGACGTGGCCATCCAGCTCTTCGTCCTCAGAAACGGCAACCTCGTCGATCGCCGCGAGCTTTTCTGGGAGAAGGTCCCCGACTATCAGCCCGGATACTTTCTGAGCGAAGTCCTGCAGCGGTACTACCTGGACAACCTCTTCATTCCGCATGAGATCCTCGTGTCTTCCGAAGTGGAAGAAGAGTCGCTGCTGAGCGACTGGCTCACAGCGCAGGCGGGGAGGAAGGTCCAGATCCGCATCCCGCAGCGGGGCAGAGGCGTCGATCGTCTCGATCTGGCCATCCGCAATGCGCGGCTTTCGCACGAGTCGCGCTTCCGCAAGTCGACGCAGGATCGCCTGCAGATCGCCGCCTCGCGGCTGGGACAGCTGCTGGGCGCGCCGGGGGAGATCCAGCGCATCGAGTCCTTCGACATCTCGAACATCCAGGGCTCCGACTCGGTTGCCGGAATGGTCGTCCTCGACCGCGGAAAGTTCGACAAGAACCACTACCGCGTCTTCAACATCAAGAGCGTGGTCGGGGCGGACGACTTCCGTTCGATGGCGGAAGCGGTCGACCGCCGCTACCGGCGCATGCTCGAGGAGGAGAAACCGCTGCCCGATCTGATCCTGATCGACGGTGGCCGCGGCCAGCTCAACGCCGCGCTGACGGCGCTCAACAAGCTCGGCGTCGAAGAGATCACGATTGCCGGCCTGGCGAAGCGGGAAGAAGAGATCTACGTTCCCGATCGCGAGGAACCGATCCGCCTCGATCGGCACGATCCGGCGCTGCAGCTGCTGCAGATGGTACGGGACGAGACGCATCGGTTCGCCGTCTCTTCGCACCGGCGGCGCCGCTCGAAACGCGTTCTCCACAGCGAGCTCGACGACATTCCGGGGATCGGAGAGAAGCGGCGACGGCTTCTCATCGAGCGCTTCGGCAGCCTTTCTGCCGTGAAGCAGGCCTCGCCGCAGGATCTGATCAACGTCCTGGGACGCAAGGTCGGCCAGCAGGTTTACGACGAGCTGCACGGGTGAAGTCCTGAGTGCCGAGTGCTGAGTCCCGAGTTTCACTCGTTCTGTCTCAGGACTCAGCACTCAGGACTCAGGACTGGGATCTGTCCGTTCACGCCTAACTGCCCAGAATATTGTGCAGTCCAGCCGCGCGTTCCCGATCCCGCGTGCGATAATCCACGATGGTCCGGGTCAACAACACGGAGAGCGGAGAGAGCATGAAGCTGGAAGGTGAAATCGGCGAGATCAAGGTCATCGAGCACCTCGTCGAAATGGGGCGGGAGCGATTCACGGGCGCCATTCGATTCGAGAATGACGGGATCATCAAGATCATCTACTTCAAGGAAGGCGACGTGCTCTCCGCGAGCACCAACGACCGCGCCGACAGCGTCGACGAAATCCTTCTGCGCGCCGGCAAGATCGGCCGCGAGCACATCAAACAGGCATTGGCCAAGCGGAAGGAAAACGAGACCCTCGGCGATGCCCTCCTGAACCTCGGCTTCATCACCCGCAAAGAGCTCACCTGGGCCCGACGCGTCCAGGTCATCGGCGTCATTCGCTCCATCGAGGCCTGGACTGCCGGCCAGTACACCGTCGTGGCCGACTATCTTCCGAAGCGTGAGGAGGGAACTCTTTTTCCGCTTCCGCAGATCATCATCGAGCTGATCGTCACGGATCAGGAGCGGCAGAAATACGAGCGCGAGCTCAATGGCGGCAACGCCGTTTTCGAAAAGGCCTCTGGTTTCGACGAAGGGTTCCGAAGGCTCGGCCTGAACGAAGACGCCGATGCCATCGTGGCCCAGGTCGACGGCATACGAACCGCCGCGGAAGTGGCCTCGGTTTCGGGGAAGGACGCCTTCAATGTCTACAAGCTCATGCACGCGCTGGCGATCCTCGGTCTACTAGCGCGACGCGACAAAGCTCAAGGAACACCTGAGCTTTCGCTCGGGACACCCGACGACTACGGATTCGCGACCGCGGGCGTTGCCGATGCTGCCGACCTCTGGGGCGAGTCCCCGCCGCGCTCGGAAGAGCCGCCGCACAGCTTCGGCATCGATCTGCCGCCGATGGGCGGTCCCGTCGAAGAGGCGCCTGTGGTCACTCCGGAACAGGCAGACGCGTCATTCGGGTCGCTTCCCGCGTGGGAAGCACCGGCGCCGATCCCTGAGCCCACGGTGCCGGTTGCTCCGCTGCCGCCGCTGGACGTGCCGCCGCGGGGGCCCTCATCGACACCACCATGGGAAACGCGGAAAGCACCCGTCGCGCCGTCGCAGGAGCAGTGGGGCTTCGACGAAGCGCAGATCGAGACTGCGCGCCGGGCGACGGTCCCGAAGCCGCCAGAGCGCGTGCCGCCTCCGATGCGCGAAGTGGTGAAGAAGGCATCGAAGCCCAACAGGCCGGTCGCGGCGCTGCTCGGGGCGGTGGGAATCGTGATCCTCACGTTTGCCGGCTACGCAGGCTGGACGTGGTGGCAGTCGCGGTCCGCTTCGAGCGTGGCCGAGGTCGCACCTGCTGCGCCGAGGCATCGCGTACAGAGACCCCCTGTAACGGCGACGGAGACCGCAGCGGCAACGACTGCCGAGACGCCGGCCGGCATCTCGACGGCACGGCCTCCGATGGAACCTGCTGCCACGGTGAAGCCTGCGAACGCGGCACCCCTCACCGCGGCGGCGCAGAAGGCACGCGCAACCGCATCGGGCGCGGCACCCGTCTCCCAGATTCCTGCGCCGGTCTCGAGCGGAACCCGCGTGGAGCGGGGCACTGCAGGAGCGACGATCACGAACAGCGGAGCCGCCGGTGCGGTTGCGCATGACGCGACGAAGGCGCACTTCGACGAGATGGCGCGAACGTTCGCGGCCCAGGCCAGCGGGAACTACACGGTTCAATTCGAGCTGGTCTGCGAGACGCCTTCCCTGGCCACCGCGGTGCGGGAGGGAGGCCAGAACATCTGGTTCGTTCCCTTCTCGTACCGGAATCGGGCGTGCTATCGAGTCTTCTGGGGCCACTACGGAACGCGGGACGAGGCGGCGAAGGCGGTGGGCGAGATCCCGCGGTCGCTGCGCGGCGCCGCTCCGGTCGTGGTGAGCGTGCCGAAGCCGTAAGCCGGCGCCATGCCCTGGCTCGTCGACGGCAGCAACGTCCTCGGCGCGATCGGTGCCGATCGCGTGGCCGTCGAGCCCAAACGCGACCTGGCCCGCCTCGTCGCCGCGTTCGCTCGCCTGCGACGCACGAAGCTGACGTGCTACTTCGACGGCCCCGAGCCGCCGGACTTCGGCCGGCACCTCGGCAATGCCACGATCGTGTTCAGCGGCGCGCGGACCGCCGACGAGCTGATCGTGGAGCGCATGCGCGGCGGTGCGGCGGGAATCGTGGTGACGTCCGATCGCGCGCTGGCTGCGCGCATCGCCGGCCGGCGGGTGAAGGTCATCGATTCCGCGCAGTTCGTTCGGGAATTGCGGGAGCTCGAGCGCGATCCGACGGTCACGCCGGCAGAGGACTGGATCGCCTATTTTTCTGATCCGAAAAACCGGAAGAAATTTTGATGTCGGCCGGCCGACATTGTTAGTAAGCGGCTTAAACACCGATATTTACGTATATGAATTTGTTTCGAGATTAGGTCGCGAGGTCACGAGGTTTCAAGGTCGCGAGGTTGGCGTTCGCCGACCTCGAAACCTCGTGGCCTCGAAACCTCGCGACCGGGAAGTTTGCCGCGCCTGATCTGTTACTCCTTCCGTGGAGCGGATCGGAAGATCGCTGCTTCCGTTCTTCGGAGCGGCAGCGGAGGAAAGTCCGAACTCCGACGGGCAGCAGGCTGGATAACGTCCAGGCGCGGCAACGCGACGGAAAGTGCAACAGAGAACAGACCGCCGATCGCGCGCCGCAAGGCGCGAGGAGGCAAGGGTGAAACGGTGCGGTAAGAGCGCACCGCGGACCGCGTGAGCGGCTCCGGCTAGGTAAACCCCCTGCGGAGCAAGACCAAATAGGGAAGCAGTTGGAATCGCCCGTTTCCGTTGAAAGCTTCCGGGTAGGTTGCTCGACCACCGCGGCAACGCGCGTGGCAGATGAATGATCTTCACCCGCCTCGGCGGGCTACAGAATTCGGCTTACAGGTCCGCTCCACACTTTTTCGGCTCTTGGCTGCCGGCTCTTGGCTCTTGGAAGGCTTTCGAAACCCAAGAGCCAAGAGCCAACACCCAACAGCCGTATTGACGCGAATCGTCATCACTGCCGCCGCGCGATGTCACCCGCCGTCGATTCGCAACGGCCCCCGCAGAGAGAGAACGCTTTCCACTCGCTGCGCACCGCCTTTGCTACTCTCTCCCTCGTGCTTCAGCCTCCGCGGCCCTTGTCGCGCAACAGTCACGTCGCCGTCCTCGCCATCTCTTCACCCTCCGAGCTGCCGCGAATCGAGGAAGCGGTGCAGAAGCTCGAACAGAGCGGGCTGAAGGTGACGCTCGCCGGAAACATCGCCGCTACGGGAAATCACTCCTACCTTGCCGGCAGTGACGACGATCGCGTCGAAACCTTCAACCGTTTCCTGAGGTCTGCCGAATACGACGGTTACTTCTTCGCTCGTGGCGGCTACGGCGCAGGGCGCATTCTCGATCGCCTCGACTACGACGCCATCGCCGCGAATCCGCGACCGATCATCGGCTTCAGCGACCTCACCGCGCTGCACCAGGCCATCGCCGTCCGCTGCAACGTCGGAACCTTCCATGGGCCCATGGTGAACCTCGACTTCTTCAACGGCCTCTCGCCCGACATCGAGCGCTGGTTCTGGTCGATGCTCGGCGGCGAAGCTCCTCTGCAATGGGGATTCGATCGCAAACAGGTGCTCCAGGAGGGCGAGGCGGAGGGCGTGCTGTTCGGAGGGTGCCTGTCGATCATCACCTCCCTGGTCGGCACACCGTACGACTTCTGGGTCGACGATGGAATCTGGTTCTTCGAAGATGTCGAAGAGCCACCGTATCGAATTGACCGAATGTTGACCCACCTGAGGCTGTCTGGTAGATTCCGCCGCGTCCGTGGCGTGGTCGTCGGCAGGCTCAAAGACTGCGGCAGCGAAACAGAAATCGACGCCCTCCTGCGCGAATTCTTCGGGTCCCTCGCAATCCCGGTTGTGCGCGATCTTCCATTCGGCCACTATGGAGACAACCTCCTTCTGCCGATCGGCGCGCCTGTCCGTCTCAGCACAGGCGAGAGGGCATTCACCGTCACTCGACCGGCGGTTGCTCGGAATGAGGCTTCGGCAGGATGAAAGCCGTCTTCAAGACCACGGGCGGTAAGGATCCGGTGAAAGAATCGACCGCGACATACGGTACCGGTGAGCACATCTTCGACCAGGGTGACCTCGGCACCGAGATGTTCATCATCCTCGACGGTTCCGTCGACATCATCAAGCACATCAGCGGCGAGTCCCATCTCCTGTCGCATCTGGAGAAGGGTGACTTCTTCGGGGAGATGGCTCTGCTGGAGAATGCCCCCCGTACTGCCGACGCCATCGCCGGGAGCGAGGTCAAGGCGCTGGTCATCAACGGCTCGCAGTTCGACGACATGCTCCGGCGCAATCCGGAGATCGCCGTCCGCATCATCCGCAAGTACTCGAAGCGCCTGCGCGAGGCCAACGCCCTGCTGGAGAAGCTCGTCGGCCGCGAAGTCGACGCCGACCATGTCGCGCTCGATGCCACGCAGATCGTCCAACCCGAAAAGGCCACCCGGCACCGGCTGGTCGACGTCGCCACCGGCACGGCCTTCTTTCTCAGCAGCGGCGACGAGACCACCATCGGCCGCGCCGATCCCGTCACCGGCATCCTTCCGGACGTCGACCTGACACCCGTCGACACCAACCGCTCCGTCTCCCGCCGGCACGCTAAGATCATCCACAGCGGCGAGGACTACCACGTTCTCGAGGAAGTCGGCACGGTCAACGGAACCTACGTCAACGACCAGCGCATCCCCACCGGCGTGCCCGTGACTCTCCACCACGGAGATCTGGTCAAGATCGGGCTGATCTCGATGAAGGCCGTGTTCGAGTAAGACCGCAGACCGCAGAACGCTCGTCTTCTACCCAGCGTAGAACTTTCGCCGCCGGCACTTCCCTGGTGCAAAATCCTCTTCGTGCCCGTCACTCGCGACACTCCCATCCAGTTCCTCAAAGGCGTGGGCGAGACTCGGGCGAAGTCGCTCGCCGAGCACGGCCTGGAAACGGTGGGCGACCTCCTCTGGTTTTTTCCCTACCGCTATGAGGATCGCCGTCATCCCACGCGCATCGCCGACATCGGGCGCCATGTGAACGAGGGCGTTCTCCTGCGCGGCAAAGTCATATCTGCCAGGGCGCATATATCGCCCGTCAAACACGTCAAGCTCTTCGAGGCCGTTCTCCAGGACGCCAGCGGTGCGGTGAAGCTCGTCTGGTTCAACCAGAACTTCCTCGCCAGGCAGATCGAGCGCGGTGATCACCTGTCGGTCTTCGGCGTGCCCAAGGCCACGATCAGCGGCCACGTGCAGATCGAATCGCCCGACTGGGAGGAGTTCGAAGGCTCCGAGGACGACGCCGGATCGATCGTCCCGATCTATTCGAAGGTGGGCACGATCCCGCCGAAACAGTTCCGGCGCATGGTCTTCACCGCCCTCGACGAGTGCCTCGGCGATCTTCCCGATCCGATGCCGGCGGAGGTCCGCGCGGTTCTCGGGCTGACGGATCTGCGCCTGGCTCTGGAAGGGATTCACCGGCCGGCGGAGCTGACCGGCGAGTTCCTCCGTTACCGCTCGCCGGCCCACCTGCGGATCATCCTGCAGGAGTTCTTCACCTTTCAGCTGGCTCTGCGAATCCGCCGGGCCACCCAGGAAGTGAAGAAGAAGGAGCGCCGCATCCGGGTCGACGACGCGCTGCGGGAGCAGGTGCGCGGCGTACTTCCCTTCCGTCTGACCGCCGCGCAGAAGAGGGTGGTCAAGGAGATCGCCGACGACCTGCAGTCGGATCGGCCGATGTACCGCCTGCTGCAGGGTGACGTCGGCAGCGGCAAGACCATCGTGGCCCTCATCGCCGCCATGATCGCCATCGACAACGGTCACCAGGCGGCGCTGCTGGCGCCGACGGAGATCCTGGTCGAACAGCACTACCAGCGAATTCGTCAACTACTTGACGATTCCGTCGTCGTGGCGCGGGCCACCGGCTCGATGACCGCTGCGGAGCGCCGCACGCTCCTGGCCGGCCTGCGCGAAGGCGTGATCCAGCTCGTCATCGGAACCCACGCGCTTCTCGAAGAGCGGGTGCAGTTCCAGTCGCTGGCCCTGGCCATCGTCGACGAGCAGCATCGCTTCGGCGTCGAGCAGCGTCAGCGCCTCTTCGCCAAGGGCGGCACGCCCGACATCCTGGTCATGACCGCCACGCCGATTCCGCGCTCCCTGGCCATGACCCTCTACGGCGACCTCGAGCTCTCGGTCATCGACGAGCTGCCGCCGGGGCGCACGCCCGTCCGCACGGAAGTGCGCACGTCCACCGCCCTGGGCCGTGTCTACTCCTTCATCGAGCGCGAGATCGATTCGGGCGCGCAGGCCTACGTCATCTTTCCGATCATCGAGGAATCGGAGAAGACGAATCTGAAGGACCTCACCGCCGGATTCAAAGAAATCCAGGAGCGTTTCAAACGCCGGCGGGTGGCCATGATCCACGGCCGCATGAGCGCCGACGAGAAGGAACAGACCATGAAGCGCTTCAAGGGCGGCGAGATCGACATCCTGGTGAGCACGACGGTCATCGAGGTGGGCATCGATGTGCCGAACGCCTCGGTCATGCTGATCATCGATGCCGACCGCTTCGGCCTTTCGCAGCTCCATCAGCTGCGGGGCCGCGTCGGTCGCGGGGAGCGGAAGTCGTGGTGCGTCCTCATCCACGATGAATCGGAAGGCTCCGAGGGAACCGACCGGCTCCGGCTGTTCGCCGGGACCAGGGACGGATTCGAGGTGGCGGAACGCGATCTCGAGCTGCGCGGACCGGGCGAGTTCCTCGGCACGCGCCAGTCGGGCATCCCGCGATTCCATTTCGGCAATATCCTTCGGGATCACGACCTGATGGACGGGGCACGCGACGCCGCCATCGAGGTCATGGAGACGAGCGGTCTGCCACACGCCGAAGAGATCGCCTCGAAACTTCTCGGCATCGAGGTTGCGGCAACGGCGAGGGATTGAACATGCGCAGAACGATGACCACGCTGTTCGTAGTACTGGCACTGGCGGGGTGCACGAAGGAACAGGCCACCGACGAGCTCGGGTCGGTGAAGAAGGCCGAGAGAGCGGCGGCCGCGGCTTCGGCGCATGCCAACGTTGCGATTGCCGAGCCTCTCGGCGTCGACGAATGCGACTCCTATCTGCAGAAATACGAAAGCTGCCTGACGGACAAAGTGCCGGTCGAGGAGCAGGAGTCATATCGGGTGAAGCTCGACTTCCAGCGCCGCGACTGGGAGAAGATGGCCGCCGATCCGGCGGCCCGCGATACGCTCGTCCAGCAGTGCAAAGACGCAGCGACGCTGGCGAAGGATACGTTCGGGAAGTATGGATGCGATTTTTGACACCGAGTTCATCCCGAGCGTTCGAATCGCGCAGGCGCGAGACCTGGGAGAAGAAACGTTCGAAGTTCCCCCTCTCCCCGCCGCAACGGGGAGAGGGCCGGGGTGAGGGGTCTCGTTCTCGTTGAAAAGGAGACCCCTTATCCGCCTTCGGCACCTTCTCCCCGCTGCGGCGGGGAGAAGGGCCACAAACGCCACAGCCCGCATAAACACTGGGAGTTTCTTGGAAGCGCAGCGAGGGATCAACGCCGCGACAGCCACAAGCATGCGCAGGCCGCATCGGGCGTCGACCTGCGGTGAAGCGGACGTGGATCTCCGCTGATCCCTCGCTGCGCTCGGGATAAACTTCTTCTGTTACACTGCCGCGTCCAAAACGAACCCGTGAGTAACGATTGAACCAGGCTCCACAGTACGTCCTCAGCGGCCTCCGTCCGACAGGCCGCGTCCACCTCGGAAACTACTTCGGAGCAGTCCGCAACTGGATTCAGCTGCAGGACCGCTACCGCTGTTTCTACTTCGTCGCCGACTGGCACGCGCTGACTTCGGACTACGCGGATCCGTCGAAGATCCGGCAGTCGACTTTCGACGCCGTGGCGGACTGGATCGCCGCCGGCATGGACCCGCAGAAGTCGACGATCTTCCTGCAGTCGGGGATTCGCGAGCATGCCGAGCTGCATCTGCTTCTCTCCATGGTCACGCCCCTGCCGTGGCTCGAGCGCGTGCCGACCTTCAAGGACCAGCAGCAGCAGCTCGAGGACAAGGACCTCAACACCTACGGCTTTCTCGGCTATCCGCTGCTGCAGACCGCGGACATCATCATCTATCGGGCGAACTACGTTCCGGTGGGTGAGGACCAGGCTTCGCACCTGGAGCTGTCGCGGGAGATCGTGCGCCGCTTCAACAATTTCTACGGACCGGTCTTTCCGGAACCGCAGCCGCTGTTCACCGAGACGCCCAAGGTGCCGGGCCTGGACGGCCGGAAGATGTCGAAGTCGTACGGAAACACGATCGGCCTGACCTCGAGCGCCGACGAGATCCGCAAACTGACCATGACGATGTTCACCGACCCGAACCGCGTCCGGCGCAGCGACCCCGGCAATCCCGACATCTGCAACCTCTTCCAGTTCCACAGGCTCTTCTCGGACGACCAGACGATCGAGCGCGTCGACCGCGAGTGCCGTGCCGCGCAGATCGGATGCGTCGAGGACAAGAGGCTCATCGCCGAGATCATGATCGAGAAGCTGCGCCCGATCCGGGAGCGGCGCGAGCAGATCGACCGGGATCCGTCGATCGTGTGGGACGCGTTGCGTGAGGGCAACCGCCGCGCCCGCGAGCGCGCCGGCGAGACCATGGAGCAGGTGCGCAAGGCCATGCAGGTCGATTTCCCGGAACTGCGGTAAGGGTCATGAACGACGATCCCAAAGCGACCGCCGATGGCCGACCGCCGACGGCCGAAGAACCGGGTGCGGCAGGCAGTGGACGGCGGTCGGCGGACAGTGAGCCGCGGTCCGGCGAGAGCCACGGCTCGATCGCCATCGGACCGAATTTCGAATCCTCCGTGGAAGCTTCCGCCGCCATGGGTGAAGAGGAAGAGGAGGCAGCGTACAGCGTCGAGCTGCCCACCTTCCACGGCCCGCTCGACCTCCTTCTTCACCTCATCAAGAAGCACGAAGTCGACATCTACGACATTCCCATCACCCTGATCACCGAGCAATACACGAGCTACCTCGAGGCGATGGAGGAGCTCGATCTCGACATCGCCGCGGACTACATCTACATGGCGGCGCTGCTGATCCACATCAAGTCGCAGATGCTCCTCCCGCGCGACGAGAACGCCGATCAGGAGATCGAGGATCCGCGGCAGCAGCTCGTGGACCGGCTCCTCCAGTACCAGCGGTTCAAGGCCGTGGCGGAGTCGTTCGCGGAGCTGGACGTGGTGCGCATGGGCGTCTGGTCGCGGCCGGCAGCGACGCTTCCCGGGCAGGACGCCAGTGAGATCGACATGAGCGAGGTCGGCCTGTTCGATCTCATCGACGCCTTCCGCAGCGCACTGCGCCGCTACAAGGACGCCCATCCTCAGGCTCTCGAGCTGCAGCGCATCGTGCACAAGGTCTCCGACAAGATGGCCGAGCTGTTCGAGAAGCTGAAGGAGAAGTCGCCGATCCGGCTGCAGTGGTTCCTCGAGGGCCGCGGGCGCAACGAGTTGATCGCCGTCTTCCTCGGCATGCTCGAGCTGGTCCGCCTCGGTGGAATCTCACTGCAGCAGAGCGACACCTTCGGCGAGATCCTGATCTCGCGAACGGACAAGGACATCGATCAGGGACAATTTGCGATGTTTGATCAGACGTGAGCGGCTCTTGGGGATTGGCTCTGGGCTCTTGGGAGATTGTGGTTTCCCAAGAGCCAAGAGCCAACAGCCAATAGCGTTTTCCGTGGAGAGCAATGGAACCCAACGAACTGAAAGCGGCTCTCGAGGCGATCCTCTTCGTCAGCACCGAGCCGGTGCGCGTCGAAGAGCTGGCCGATTCGTTTTCCGACGTGTCGGCCGATGACGTGACCGCGCAGCTGGAGACCATCCGGAAGAATCTCGAGGAGAACATCGGCGGCTTCATGCTCGAGCAGACCGCCGGCGGGTGGCGCCTGGCAACGCGAGCCGAGCACGACCCGGTGCTGAAGAAGTACTTTTCGAAAAAAGGGGAGAACCGGCTTTCCCTCGCCGCACTGGAGACGCTGGCCATCATCGCCTACCGTCAGCCCGTGACGGCCCCCGAGATCTCGGACATCCGCGGCGTCAACTCCACGGGCGTGATCCGGACGCTGCTGGAGCGGCGCATGATCCGAGTGGCCGGACGCAAGAACGTCGTCGGCAGCCCGTTCCTCTATCGCACGACGAAGGAGTTCCTCGTCCACTTCGGCCTGAACGACATCCGCGATCTGCCGCGGCTCGAAGAATTCGGCGATCTGATCGGCGAGAACATGAGCGATGATCTCGTGGCAGCCATCGCCTCGGCGGAGACGACGCCTGCATCCGAAATCCAGGAGATCGCCGATGGCGCCGAGCGCGAGCGCGCCGAAGCGGAAGCGATGGCGGAGCTGGCCATCAACGAGCGCGGCGCTTCTCCGACGGCGTCGGACGTGCGCATGCATCCGGCCGCTGAAGAGATGCCGGCACGCGATTCAAGTTCGCCGTCGATCGATGAAGAAGACGAACACACGCAGAACTCGACGGACGATGAAGTAGAATCATCGAACGGCGATCATCGAGAGTGATGGAACTGGAGCGACTGCAGAAAATCATCGCGCATGCCGGGTTCGCGTCACGTCGCGAAGCCGAGGTGATGATTCGGGAGGGGCGAGTCACGGTCAACGGCCGTGTCGTCACCGAATTGGGCAGCCGCGCCAGCGCCGGACGCGATCACATCAAAGTCGACGGAAAGCTGATCACGCGTGCCGAGCCGCATCGCTACATCCTCCTGAACAAGCCGAAGGAAGTGATGACCACGGTCGAAGACCCGCAGGGGAGACGGACGGTCATCGATCTGGTCCGAGGAGTGCGCGAGCGGATCTATCCGGTGGGGCGACTCGATTTTCATTCCGAGGGACTGATCATCCTGACCAATGACGGCGACCTCGCCTTCAAGGTCTCGCATCCGCGGCACGGCTCGGTGAAGACATACAGCGTGAAAGTGCGCGGCGTTCCCGAGGAACGCCTCATCGACAAGCTGCAGCGCGGCATCACCGTCGACGGCAAGCGCACGCTGCCCTGCGAGATCCGCCGCCTCAAGACCACCGGCCGCACCCAGGAGGAAGGCAACAGCTGGTTCGAGGTGAAGCTGCGCGAAGGACGGACGCAGCAGATCCGCAAGATGTTCCAGGCCGTCGGCCATCCGGTGGCGAAGCTCAAGCGCGTTGCCATCGGCCCGATCTCCGATCCGAAGCTCATGCCCGGCGACTGGCGCGAGCTCACCAGGCAGGAAGTGAAATTGCTGGCCACCGTCATGGAGCCGCGCGAGCCGAAGGCGCCCCGCCGGCCGGCCAAGCGGCCGACGATCCGAAAGAAGCCGGCCGCAGCAAAGCCGGGGAAAAAGACCTCTCTGAACAAGACGGGCTCGAAGCGCCGCACGGCCGCCAGCCAGGAAGGCAAACCGCGGAGCCGCGCCGGCCGCACCCGGTAGAGTCCGATGGAGCGGCTCATCGTGGCGATCGACGGCCCCTCCGGCGTCGGCAAGTCGACAGCGAGCCGTCTGGTGGCGAGCGAGCTCCGCATTCCCCACATCGACACCGGTGCCATGTACCGCGCCATCGGCCTGGCGGCGGTTCGCGCAGGGATCTCCACGCGCGATGAGAAGGGCGTCGAGAATCTCGCCTCGCAGGTCCACATCGAGTTCATCCCCGGCGAGCGTGGCCGCATCCTGCTCGACGGCGAAGACATCACGCCGCTGATCCGCACTCAGGAGATCAGCATGGCCGCCAGCGACGTCTCGGCGATTCCCGGGGTCCGCCGGATTCTCGTCCGTCTGCAGCAGGAGATGGGACGGCGCGACGGCGGCGTGCTCGAAGGACGCGACATCGGGACGAAGGTGTTTCCCGAGACGCGGTACAAGTTTTTTCTCATGGCGCGTCCGGAAGTTCGCGCTCAACGGCGCTATCGCGAGCTGCTGGCCAAGGGCCAGGCGACGGATCTCGAGACGGTTCTGCAGGATACGGTGAAGCGTGACGAGCAGGACTCGACGCGTGCCGATTCGCCGCTGTCGTACGACCACTCGTACACCGTCATCGACACTTCGGATCTGTCGATCGACGAGGTCGTCTCGCGGATCGTCGGTGCCGTGAGGGCGATCGGCGCCTAACGCATCCGTTTCTTCCGGGTGATCCGGGAGATCGCCGCGTAGAATCTCCGCGTGCGCAAATCACTCTCTGTCTTCGTCTTGTCGTTGCCGATGGTCCTGTCACTGCCGACTGCCGCCCGGGCGGCCGTCGAGTACGCGATCACGATCGACAGCGCGGGCAACCCGATCACGCCACATCGCGCCCTTCATGTGACGGTCGACGGCCCGCGGCGGCGCGTCGAGATTCGGACGCCGGAAAAGAACCCCGTGGCATTCGACGTTTTCATCGCCGACCTCGATCGCCGGCCGGGTTTCACAGGAGTGAACACCGACTTGAAAACCTGGTGGTACCCGGCATCGCCTTCGGTTTCCGTTGACGCGATGATCGCTTCGAAACTCGGCATCGTGGAGGGATTTCCGCTGCGGACAATCGTGGCGTCATCTCGAGCTTACGCAGGAGGAATGCCCCAGCACGAGGAGGTGACTGCGAACGTGAGCGACTACCGGACGGCGCGGAGTGAACCCCGACTGTTCGAAATTCCCAAGGGATGCGTCGAGCAGAAAACGGTGATCGCGGGGCCAGGCGCCCTCAGCCATTATTGAGGAACAGCTTTGATATCAAACGAGGTCCGCGGCGGCCGTTAACCGGGGCGTTCCGGAGTTATGCAGAGTGCGCGTCGGCGACAAAGTTGGTTGTTCAAGGCGCGTGATGGAAGGCCGTTCCGACCCGGTTTCTCCGCTTTGTCCGCAACGCGCGTGATGAGCGTTTCTTGATTTCCACCCGCCCCCCCGCTAAACTCCCGATTTCGGCTAGTATCAACAACTTAGCGTTGTTCCGCAGCCGCGAAGAGCCAGCCGCGAGTGCCGGGTTTCCAGAGCACTCGCGGGGCGCATCAGGGAGGTCCCCCAGTCACATGGCGTCCAGCGACGAACCCAAGAAAAACAATGCATCACTCCGTCAGGGGGACAGCCGAAACCTCGAAACCCTCGGGATGGACGAGCTCCTGAACCTCTATGACAAGTCGACCCTCGTCGAGGGCGAAATTGTCAAAGGTCGAGTCGTCAAGGTCACTCCGTCCGACGTCGTCATCGACGTCGGCTACAAGACCGAGGGGTTGCTTCCGATCACCGAGGTGACAGGCTACGACGGACAGGTCAAGGTCAAGAGGGGCGACGAGCTCGAAGTGTTCGTCGAACATCTCGAAGACACATCGGGTTACGTGATTCTCTCGCGAGAAAAAGCGGCCCGCATGCGCATCTGGGACGACATCGAAGCCGCTTATCGCGCCGACCAGCCCATCGACGGCCGGGTCATCGACCGCGTGAAGGGCGGGCTTTCCGTCGATGTCGGAGGAATCAAGGCGTTCCTTCCCGGCTCGCTGATCGACACCAAGCCGATCAAGAACCTCGATGCTCTCAAGGGCCACGAGTACAAGTTCAAGATCGTCTCCTTCGACAAGAAGCGGAGCAACGTGGTCCTGTCTCGCCGCGCGATCGTGGAGGTCGAGCAGGCCCAGCAGAAGCAGAAGACGTTTGGCCGGCTCGAGGAGGGAAAGCTCACGCACGGGGTGGTGAAGAACATCACCGACTACGGGGTGTTTGTCGACCTCGGCGGCGTGGACGGCCTGCTGCACATCACCGACATTTCCTGGGGCCGCGTCAATCACCCCAGCGAGTACTTCAACGTCGGCGACGAGATCGAAGTGGTCGTCCTCAAGTTCGATTCTCAGGCAGAGCGCGTCTCGCTCGGCTACAAGCAGAAGTCGCAGGATCCCTGGACCGACGTCGCGGACCGGTATCCGCTCGGCTCGAAGGTCCGCGGCCGTGTGGTGTCGTTGACTGACTACGGCGCGTTCATCGAGCTCGAAGAAGGGGTGGAAGGACTGGTCCACGTCTCCGAGATGTCCTGGACCAAGAAGATCCGCAATCCTTCGAAGCTGCTGTCGATCGGCGAGGAAGTCGAAGCGGTCGTGGCGGACGTGAACGTCCCGAACCGGCGCATCTCCCTCTCGCTGCGGGCGCTCGAGCAGAACCCGTGGGAGACGGTGGGCAACCGCTATCCCGTCGGCACGGTGATCACCGGAAAGGTCCGCAATCTGACGGACTTCGGCGCCTTCGTGGAAGTCGAGGAAGGCATCGACGGGCTCATCCACATCTCGGACATGTCGTGGAACCGGCGCATCAAGCACCCGAACGAAGTCCTGAAGAAGGGCGACACCGTACAGGCGCGGGTGGTGAACGTGGATGCCGAGAACCAGCGGCTGTCGCTGTCGATCCGCGAGTTCCTGCCCAACGACTGGGACGAGTTCGCAAAGACCCGCGCGGTGGGCGACGAAGTCATCGGAACGATCACGAAGATCACGGATTTCGGTCTCTTCGTCCGGCTGGCGGACGGAGTGGAAGCGCTTGCGCACATCTCCGAGATTCAACGCGACCCGAAGACGAAACTGGACCGGACCTTCAAGCCGGGCGAGCCGATCCGGGCTCGGATCATCAAGATCGACCCGCACGAGCGGAAGATCGGCCTGACCACGCGTGACGTGGAGCCGCTGACCGAAGAGGAGCGCAGCCAGCACACTCCCGAAGCAGCATCGCCAAACGAACCGGCTGCCGAGCCTCCGGAGCCGGAGCCTCACGAACCCGAAGGGCATCCGCAGAGCTGAGCGATGTCAGATCCCGGTTCACCGATCGACCCGCTGCAGGCACCCGCTGCGGCACCCGCTGGGCAGGAAGCGGCGGGTCTGCCTCCGCGGCACAAGTCGCGCGCCGGCGCGTTTTTCCTCGGTGCCTTCAGCGGATGCCTGGTCGTCTTTGCCCTGGCGTTCCTCGTCGGAGTGGTCGTAGCCGTTTCGAGTGGTGACTCGGGCGAGCTGCAGCTGTCCACGAACAGAGTGGCGGTGGTCCCGATCGAAGGCGAGATCCTCGATGCCCGGGACACGATCGATTCCCTGCACAGGTACGCGGACAACTCGCTCGTGCGCGCGATCGTGGTTCGCATCGACAGCCCCGGTGGCGCCATCGCCCCTTCTCAGGAGATCTACGAGGCCATCCGGAAGGTCCGGCAGGAATCGGGCAAGCCCATCGTGGCTTCTCTCGACAGCGTGGCTGCCTCGGGCGGTTTCTACATCGCCGCCGCGTGCGACCGCATCGTCGCCAACCCCGGCACCATCACCGGCTCGATCGGCGTGATCATGCAGTGGATGGAGATGAAGGATCTGCTGGCGTGGGCCAAGCTGAAGCCGGAGACGATCACCAGCGGCGCGATGAAGGCCGCCGGCTCTCCCTATCAGCAGCTCACCGACGCCGAGCGGCAGTACCTGCAGGGCATCGTGGCCGAGCTGCACGGGCAGTTCGTGCGGGCTGTGGCCGAGGGGCGGAAGGGGAAGATCTCGGAGGCGGAGGTGGCCCGCATCGCCGACGGCCGCGTCTTCACCGGCGAGCAAGCGCTGTCGCTCAAGCTGGTCGACAACATCGGAAACTTCGACGACGCCGTGAAACTGGCGGCCGATCTGGCCGGTATCCATGGCAAGCCGGCGGTGATCTATCGGCGAAAACACAAGAACGGGTTACTCGATCTGCTGTCGGGCTCGAACGACAGCGAGGCGGCGATTCAACGCATCCTGAGCCGCCAGGCGCCCCGGTTTCTCTACAGGTGGTAAGCGGAACAGTGCGAGGAGGCTACATTGGTGGATCGAGATTCTGAGGTTCAGCCGGACGAGAACAAAGCGGGCGTGATGACGAAGGCCGAGCTCGTCGACGAGGTGGCGCGTGTCGTCCAGCTCACGAAGAAGCAGGCCGAGACCATCGTCAACATCGTCTTCGACTCCATCGTCGACTCCCTTCGCGCCGGACAGAAGATCGAGCTGCGCGGCTTCGGCAGTTTCCGCCTGCGCAACCGCAAATCGCGCACGGGTCGCAATCCCAAGACCGGCGAAAAAGTGGAAGTGCCGTCCAAGAAGATCCCTTATTTCAAACCGGGCAAGGAGCTCAAGGAGCTCATCAACAAGGCCCTCGCCGACGGAGAGGTCAGCTCGGAGACCAACAGCGGGAACGTGGCGGCCGGCGAATAGCACTTCGAATCTCGGGAACCCGGAATGAAGAATGGGATCGCACCACGCCGCGTTCTGGATGTCCCGGTTCTCGATTCGAGATCCCTCCTTCCATGCAGGTTCTCTACACTCCCTGGAGGTACCCGTACTTGACCTCGCCGAAAAGCGAGCAGGCCCAAGGCTGCATCTTCTGCATCGCCGCCGCCTCGCCCGACCGGCGCTCCACTCTGACACTGTTCCGTGGCGATCGCGTTCTGGTCATGCTCAACCGTTATCCGTACACGAATGGACATCTGATGGTGGCGCCCATCGCCCATGAAGCGCGGCTGTTCGACAGCAACGACTCCAGCCTGCGGGCGCTGATCCGCACCACGGCCGAGGCCCAGCGAATCCTTTCCGACGTCTATCATCCCGACGGCTTCAACATCGGCATGAACTTCGGACAGATCGCCGGTGCCGGAGTGGCCGACCACTACCACATGCACGTCGTGCCGCGATGGAGCGGCGACGCGAATTTCATGACCGTCACCGCCCAGACCCGTCTCGTGCCCGAAGACCTCGACGTTACATTCGACAGACTTCGGCCGCAGTTCGACTCTCTGAGCAAGGACCTCGTCGAATCCAATGAATAAACGGACCGCTACCGCGATGGTGCTGGCCTTTCTCGTTCCCGGTGCCGGGCACTTCATGCTCGGACGCCGCGCCCGCGCCGTGACCTTCTTCTGCATCATCGTTTTCATGTTCCTTGTCGGCATCGCCGTCGATGGGCGGCTCTACACGATCCAGCAGGGAAACCTCCTCACGCTGCTCGCCACCATCGGCTCGATGGGCGCGGGCCTCCTGTACTTCATCGCCCGCGCCATGGGGCCGTTCGGCGACATCACCTCGATCACCTTCGAATACGGCACGGCCTTCATCCTCACTGCCGGCTTGATGAACCTTCTGCTCGTGCTCGATGTCTACGACATTTCCGAAGGGCGGAAAGAATGAGCATCCTTCGCCACCACATCGTCCTGATGTTTCTGTACGCTGGCGCCACGGGGCTCTTCTTCACGCTCCTCTGGAAGGACGACCGGCGCGCGCGCATCCGCTTTTTTCTTCTCGTCTTTCTCTCGTTGTTCTTCGGCGGCATCGCCATCGGCTGGGTGATGTTCCCGTTCCCCTTGAAATGAAGGTGACCGGGTCACCGAGTCACCGGGTCGCGGGGTTTTTCCGGCAGTCACCAGGCGACCCGGTGACCTTGTGACCCGGTGACCGCCCTGGCCTGATCATCATGAAACTCGCAATCGTTGCCGGCGAAGCGTCCGGTGATCTTCACGCCTCCGAAGTTCTGAAGGAGCTGAAGAAGCTCGATCCCGACGTCAAGGCGTTCGGCATCGGGGGAGATCTGCTGGCCCGCAACGGCATGAAGCTGCTGCACCACGCGCGGGAGATGGGCATCGTCGGCCTCTTCAACGTCGTGCGCCATCTGCGCATGTTCCGCCACATCTTCGATGAGCTGATCGACGCCATCGCCCGCGAGAAGCCCGATGCCGTCGTCCTCGTCGACTATCCCGATTTCAACCTGCGCGTGGCGAAGCGCTGCAAGGCCATGGGCCTTCGCGTCATCTACTACATCTCTCCGCAGCTGTGGGCGTGGCGCCGCGGACGTGTGAAGCAGATCGAGCGGTATGTCGATCACATGATCGTGATCTTCCCGTTCGAGGAGGAGTTCTACAGACAGCACAACGTGCCGGTCACGTACGTCGGCCATCCTCTGATCGAGCAGGTACTGGGGGTGGGTCGGGCGCCGAAGAAGGAAGGCATCACGCGCATCGTGCTGCTGCCGGGCTCACGGCGGATGGAAATCGCATCGCTGCTGCCGGCGATGGTCGACGCGGTGCAGATCCTCGGCCGTGAGCGCAAGATCGAGCCGTTCATCATCCAGGCACCAACGATCGAATACGAAGAGCTCGAAGAGATCACGAGCAAAATGGGTGTCACCATTCCGATCCTTCCGCACGACCGGGGCGAAGGAATCGCCGCAGCCGACCTGGCGATCTCGTCGTCCGGCACGGCCACGCTCGAGTGCGCCGTCCTGGGCACGCCGGTCGTGGTCATGTATAAGCTCTCGCCGGCGACCTACTGGCTCGCGCGCCGCCTCGTGAACCTGCCGCATTTCAGTCTGGTGAACATCGTCGCGGGAAAGAAGGTCGTTCCCGAACTGCTGCAGGGCGACGTCAACGGACCGCGCATTGCCGAAGAGGCGCGCGCGATCCTCGACCCGGCAAACTACGACTGCGTGGTGGCCGGACTGGGCGATGTGAAAGCCAAACTCGGGCGCTTTGGCGCCAGCCGCCGTGTAGCGAAGACCATCGTGAGCGTCCTTCAATGACCGTCCTGCGCCGGCTTTACAGATATCTGAGCCGCTACAAAGCGTGGGCCGTGCTGGCCTTCGGCTCGATGATCATCTTCGCGGCATCGCAGACCTTCATGATTGCGTTGATCCGTCCGGTCGTCGACGACGTTCTGACGCCGCCAAGCAGTCGGACGGTCGCGCGCGATCATCCCTCACGCGAGGAAACGACGAAGCAATGGGTCGTGGACACGCTGCTGAAGCGCGACAAGCCGGAAGGGCAGCGAGGTTGGCTCGTCAACAACTACGACCGGGCGGCGAAAGCGTTCGGCGACTGGTGGAACAAGGACCCGGCGGAGAGGTGGCGCAAGGTGCTGTTCGCGCTTCTGATCCTCTTCCTCGTGCGCGCGGTGGCTTCGTTCTTCTCGGAATACGCGTTTCAGAAGGTCGGCCTGTCGACAGTTCGCGATCTGAGGAACGAACTCTACGAACGGCTCATTTTTCAGAGCCATCGGTTCTTCTCCGAGCGGTCGACGGGCGAGATGGTCAGCCGTATCGTCTCCGACGCCGACGCGATCCAGGCGGCCGTTTCCACGCGAATGGGCGACCTCTTCCAGGAGTCGATCACTCTGCTGGGACTGATCCTCTACGTGTTCATCTCGAATCCGGAGCTCGCCTTCATCAGCCTGGTTGCGGCGCCGGTGCTCGTGTTTCCGGTGGTCCATTTCGGCGTGCGCCTGCGGGGCACGACCCACCGCTCCCAGGAGCGCATGGCCGACATGACCACGCTGCTGGAGGAGACGATCCGTGGCGTGCGCATCGTGAAGGCGTTCACGATGGAGAACTTTGAGATCCTTCGGTTCCGCGAAGCAACGCACCGGCACCTCGACTGGAATTTGAAGGCGCAGAAGATCCAGGCGCTGACCTCGCCGGTGATGGAGCTGATCTCCGCCCTCTGCGCGATCGCGCTGCTGGCCTACGCGCATCACCGCACGGCCGCGGGAACGCTGACCATGGGGGCGTTCCTCAGCTTCCTCTTCGCATTAGCCGCAATGTACGCGCCGATCAAGAAGCTGAACAAGGTGAACCTCTCGGTCAACCAGGCGCTGTCGGCGGCGGAGCGCGTCTTCCGGATGCTGGACATCGACAACGAGGTCAAGGAAAAGCCGGGCGCGGTGACGTTGCAGAGCGTCGGCCGGGGCATCCTCTACGATCACGTGACCTTCGCTTACAACGACGAGCCGGTCCTGCGCGACGTGACGGTGCCGGTCGCGCCGGGCGAGCTCGTCGCGGTGGTGGGCGGGTCGGGGGCGGGGAAGTCGACGTTCGTCAACCTGCTTCCGCGCTTTTACGACGTGAGCGGAGGACGGATCACCATCGACGGCCACGACGTTCGCGACGTCACCCTGAGTTCGCTGCGCGGACTGATGGGCTTCGTCACGCAGGAAGTGGTCCTCTTCAATGACTCGGTGAAGAACAACATCGCCTACGGTCGCGGCGACGTCGACGAAGAGCAGGTCATCGCCGCGGCCAAGGCAGCCAACGCCCACGAATTCATCTCCGCGATGCCGAATGGCTACGACACCATCATCGGCGAGTCGGGCGTGCTGGTCAGCGGCGGCCAGCGCCAGCGCATCGCCATCGCCCGGGCGCTGTTCAAGGATCCGCCCATCCTCGTGCTCGACGAGGCCACTTCGGCGCTGGACACAGAATCGGAGAGGCTCGTCCAGCAGGCGCTCGACAGCCTGATGCGCGGCAGGACGACGCTGGTCATCGCCCATCGCCTCTCCACGATCCGCAACGCCGACAAGATCGTCGTGCTGGATCAGGGCGAGATCGCGGAAGTCGGAACACACGAAGAGCTGCTGACCCGGCGAGGCGTGTACCGCAAGCTGTACGATCTGCAGTTCCTCGAGGAGGAGCGCGTCACGACGCTCGCATGAAGTTCGTCGCCTTTCTGGGATCGCTGTTCATCCGCGGGCTGCATGCCACGCTGCGCGTGCGGCACGTCCGCGCGGAGAACATCGAGCGGCTGCCGCAGTACATCCTGGCCTTCTGGCACTGCCACCTGCTCCTGATGCTGCACTCGCGCTACCGGCGGCCGATCTCGGTGATCATTTCGCAGTCGAAAGACGGCGAAGCGATTGCCCGCGTGTTCGACTGGTACGGCGTGGACTCGGCGCGCGGGTCGTCGACGCGCGGCGGGTCGGCGGCGTTGCGCGAGCTGATCCGGGAAGCGCGCGAGGGAAAGAACATCGTATTCACGCCCGACGGTCCGAAGGGACCGGCGCGTGTGGCAAAAAGCGGTGTGGTCTACGCGGCGCAGGCCACCGGGCTGCCGATCCTTCCCATCGCCTTCGCCGCTAAAAAAAAAAGCTTCTCCGCTCGTGGGACCGCATGGTCGTCCCGTACCCGTTCACGCGTGCGATCTTCCTCTATGGCGACCCGATCGTCGTGCCGCGTCACGGCGATCCGGAAGAGTGGCGGGAGCGCGTGGAGGCGAGCATGAACGCACTGGCCAGCGAAGCAGAGAACGATTTCGAGAGACTATGGAGGGAGCGGTAGCGGCGACGGGTTCCGCGGTTGCGCTGTTCCGCGGTTGCGCGGTGTTCGGCCGGACGAGCACCGCGGAACCGCGCAACCTCGGAACCGCGTAACCATGGCGACGCAGACCTGGCGATCGATCGCAACCGCGCAACGAACATGATCCATTCAATGACCGGCTTCGGCCGCTCCGCAGGTGCCCTTTCGCAGCGCTACTTCGTCGCCGTAACGACGAAGAGCGTCAACCACCGTTTCCTGGAGGTCTCGGTGCGCATGCCGGAGTTCTTCTGGGAGCTCGAGCCGGCCGTGCGGGCGATCGCCGCAGAGACCTTCTCCCGCGGGAAGCTCGACATCTCCATCCGGGTCCAGAGAACGCAGCAGCCCGAATACAACGTCCGCATCAACACGCAGATCGCCAACGTGGTGGTGCCGCAGCTGCGGTCGATGTCGGAGGAGCTCGGGCTGGGATCGACCTTTGCGGGAAGCGATCTGATGCGCGTTCCCGATCTACTGCAGGTAGAACCGATCGAGACCGAGATCACCGACGAGGAACGCGACGCGCTGGCTCGGCTGGTGCGCGAAGCCCTGGCCCAGATGATCGCCATGCGCACGCGCGAAGGGGAGTCGCTGCACGCCGACATCACGGCACGCCTGAAGACCATTCGCGATCTTCAGCAGCGCCTCGGCGCCTATCGCGACGAGATCCGCAGCGAGCTCCTCTCCGCCTATCAGCAGCGGGTGCAGGAGATCGGGGCGCAGGCCGGCGTGCAGGTGCCGGAGGAGCGGATCGCGCAGGAAGTCGTGCTCATGGTCGAGCGCGGCGACATCGCCGAAGAGCTCACCCGCCTTACGCACCACATCCAGCAGTTGCAGCAGGCCATCGACGGCCGCGAAGCGGCTGGAAAGAAGCTCGACTTCCTTTCGCAGGAGATGCTGCGCGAGATCAACACGATGGGATCCAAGTCGCGCTCCGCGACGATCAGAACCCTCGTTGTAGAATTGAAAACCGAGGTGGAAAGGATCCGCGAACAGGTGCAGAACGTTGAGTAGTAACTTTCACTCGGACGGGACGTTATTCATCGTTTCCGGCCCGTCCGGGGCGGGGAAGACGACCCTCATCGAGCGCGTCCGCCAGCAGCTCGAGCCGATCGGCATCAGCCTCTATTTTTCAGTCTCCCACACCACGCGAAAACCGCGCACAGGCGAAGTCGACGGGAAGAGCTACCACTTCGTCAGCCAGCAGCAGTTCCAGGGCATGGTGGAGCGGGGGGAATTTCTCGAGTGGGCTCACGTTCACGAGCAACGGTACGGGACTTCCAAAGGAGAGGTCGTCGGACGCCTCAATCGCGGCGAGGACGTGATCCTCGACATCGATTACCAGGGCGCGCGGCAGATCGCCGAAGACCCGTGGCTGAGCGAGCGGTCGCTCAACATTTTCATATTCCCGCCGTCGTTCGACGTCCTCGAGCAGAGGCTCCGCGAGCGCGGCCTCAACACGGAAGAAGAGATCAAGACACGGCTGGGGAAAGCCATCGCCGAGATCGACGCCTACAAGGACTTCTACCGTTACGTGATCATCAACGACGACCTGAATGTGGCGACGGAGTGCCTGAAGGGCGCCGTCATCGCCAAGAAACTGCAGACCAAGACGGCCCTCGAAGCCATCAGCGCGATGGCCGAGCGGTTCAAGGAGGAACGAAATGGAAAGATTGCCCGAGGGCGTTGACAGCCGCTTCCGGTACGTGTTGCTGGTGTCGAAGCGCGCTGAGCAGCTGGTCCAGGGATCGCAGCCCAAGGTGAAGCCCCGGCACTTCAAGCCGACGCGCATCGCCATGGACGAGATCGATGCCGAGCTGGTGAAGTGGCAGCTCGAGCCGCCGGTCGAGGAACCGACCGCCATCTCCGAATAGACTGCAGACGACAGACCGCAGACCGCAGACCGCGATCCGAACTGTGGTCTGTGGTCTGTCGTCTGTGGTCTGCGACATGAAGATCGTTCTTGGTGTGTCCGGCGGCATCGCGGCCTACAAGGCGCCGGAGCTGGTGCGCCGCTTGCGCGATGCCGGCGCGGACGTCCGCGTGATCCTGACGCCGAATGCGGCGCGGTTCGTCTCGCCGCTGTCGCTCGCCGCAGTCTCCGATCACGGCGTCATCCTCGATCAATGGGGCGATCCGCAGCACGGCGGCGTCGACCACATTGATCTGGCACGCTGGGCGGACGTGCTCTTCATCGCGCCGGCCACTGCGAACATCCTCGCCAAGCTGACGGCCGGCATCGCAGACGATGCCCTGACCACGTATGCACTGGCCCATCGCGGGGCCATTCTCGTCGCACCGGCCATGAACACGTTCATGCTGCAGCACCCGACGGTGCAGGCAAATGTTGAGATGCTGCGGGCGCGTGGCGTCGACGTCATCGAGCCCGACAGCGGCATGCTGGCCTGTGGCGACGAAGGCGCCGGCCGGATGCCGGACGTGCCGGTGCTCGTCGATCGGGTCAAGGCGCACTTCGCCTCTCGCGACCTGGAGGGGCAGTCGATCCTCGTCACCGCCGGCCCCACGCGCGAAGCGATTGACCCTGTCCGCTACATCTCCAACCGCTCATCCGGCCGCATGGGCTACGCCATGGCCGAGGCGGCGCGGAGAAGGGGAGCGAAGGTGACGCTGATCTCCGGGCCGGCCGCGATCCCGGTGCCGGCCGGCGTGAACGTCACGCGCGTGACGAGCGCCGCCGAAATGCGCGAGGCGGTGATGAAAGCGCTGCCGGAGAATCGCATCCTGATCAAGGCCGCGGCCGTTGCCGATTTCGCGCCGGCCAGCGCCGCCGATCGCAAGATCAAGAAGGGCGCCGCGGACGAGTTGACGCTCACACTCCGCAAAACGCCCGACATTCTGGCCGAGGTTGCGGCTGCCAGACACCGGCCATTCATCGTGGCGTTTGCCGCGGAGACCGACGCCGTGGAATCGAATGCCAGGGAGAAGCTGGCGAAGAAGAACGCCGATCTGATCGTGGCCAATGACGTCTCGGACGCCTCGATCGGATTCGATTCCGAGCAGAACGAGGTCGTCGTGATCGCGCGGGACGGCAGCACCACGAAGATTCCGAAGGCGGCAAAGATCGTGGTCGCAAACCGGATCCTCGATCTCGTGGTCGCAAAACTCAAAGATGGCAGGACGTGAGTTTCACCACAGAGGCACAGGGAGCACAGAGTCTCTGTGTCTTCTGTGCCTCTGTGGTGAATTCCAACGTGGCGGACTGAATGAACTCTGATCTCGCGAATGAGCTCGCGTTTCTGCGAGAGCTCGGATACACGCACCTCGATATCGCCGATCGGCCGAAGAGCGCGGAAGGTATGAGCACACAATCCGCGGTCGATCTCTCCGATCCAGGCGCTCTCCACTCCATCGAATCGATCGAGCAGCTGGAGGCCATTGCTTCGGTCTGCACGAAATGCAGGCTGTCCACGGGAAGGACGCAGGTCGTCTACGGCACCGGCAGTCCGAACGCCGATCTGATGTTTATCGGCGAGGCGCCGGGACGCGACGAAGACATCCAGGGAAAGCCGTTCGTGGGCCGCGCCGGGCAGCTCCTGACCGACATCATCAAGGCCATGAAGCTGACGCGCGACGACGTCTACATCGCCAACGTGATCAAGTGCCGCCCGCCCGAGAACCGCAATCCCGAGCCGGAAGAGCTCGAGGCGTGCCGCCCTTTCATCCAGCGGCAGATCGAGCTCATCAAGCCGCGCGTGATCGTCACCCTCGGCAAGTTTGCGCTGCAGAGCCTCACCGGGAAGATGTACGCGATATCGGCGGCGCGCGGCAGCTGGCTCGACTACAAAGGCATCAAGGTGATGCCCACGTACCATCCCGCTTACCTCCTCCGAACGCCGGGTGCCAAGAAGGACGTCTGGCAGGACATGAAGAAGGTCATGGCTCAGCTGGGGATCGCAGTCGAGAAGTGATCCGACGCGGTTGCTCAGAACGGGGCGTCTTTGCTCAGAATCCTTCGCCGCAGCTCCCACCGAAGGCGGCGCAGTTTCGGTCTGAAGAAATAGTCTGCGCGGGCAGTCAGGCCGCGAAGGCCTCGCTTCGGCGTCGCCACGACGAGAGCGTGGTAGTGGGGGAGTGTTCCCGATTCCAGGAGCGATCGCTCGGAGTCGAACAGCTGCTGCAGAAGTCTGTCAGGGGCAGCGGTCCAGTCGATCCAGGGATAGAGCACCGACAGGAGCGAGCCGCCGTAGGGACGGATCGCAACGACGTCGAATCCACACTCCACCTTCGGCATGATCTCGCTCGATCGGATCGCCTCGGAAGGGTCGTCCGCCTGGATGGGCAGCGATAGCGACTCCACGCGCCGGGCTTCCCGCGGAACCATGGACGAAAACATCTTGCGGTGAACGGCGATCAGATCGTCGTTCCAGTCGAATCGCGACGGACCGATGTACTCGTCGAGGTAGAGCAGCCCGCCCGGTTTCAAGGAACGCGAGACGGCAGCGAGGAGCTTCTCGAGCTTGGAAACGTGATGCAGTGACTGATGAAAGAAGACCGCGTCGTACTGGCGTCGAGGCAGTGCCGGGCGGTTGAAGTCGGCGATGAAGTAATGAATGCGGTCGCCATGGCCGGCGCGGACCGCCTCGCGCCGGGCGATCTCGACGGACGCCAAAGAGCCGTCGAATGCGTCGACAACGCCGCAGAGATCGCGGTTGATGAGGTCGCGCTCGAGCGGTCCGGTGCCGCAGCCGATCGACAGCGCACGTTCGAACCGCGGCGTGCCGCGCGTTTGCAGAAACTCGGTGAACCACTTGAACGGCCAGCCGTCGCTGCGGCCCATGATCCAGGTATTGATGTAGCCGCGGACAGCCACGTTCTCCATCCAGCTCGTGTGCGTGGGCGAGGAGGTCTCGCGATCCCAGAAGGTTGCGGCGTCGCTGGTCGTGGTCATCGGTCGCGGCTCGCGATTCTACTGAAAGCGTCGAACAGCCGTCGGGAAGCACAGCGGCGCGGCGCAGTCCGCGGGAGCACGACGAGAGTTGCGGACGCGCTGCTGCGCGTCCCTACCGCCGCGTGCCCACCGCACGTCCCTACAGAATCATGCCGAGTTGAACTAAGCTCCGGCGCAGTCGATGCCCCACGGAATCTCTGCTTTCGCCGAGGTCGCGATCCCGGTCGCGGTGCACGGAACGTACACGTACTCCATCCCCGAGCCGTTGCGCGATGCGGTGCGGCTGGGAGCGCGGGTGGAGGTTCCGTTCGGAGCGAAAGCGACCACCGGGTTCGTGGTCGGACTGCCGGACGCAGCGGCCGTCGATGCCGCGAAGCTCAAGCCCATCCGCGCCGTTCTCGACGACGAAGAGCCCGCCCTCACACGCGAGATCATCGATCTCTGCCGTTGGGCCGCCGAGTACTACATCGCGCCGATCGGGGAGATGCTGCGCGTGGCCTTGCCTGCGAACATGGCCAGTCGCGGCAAGCGCGATGCCGTCTTCGCCGGAGACGAGGCGATGATCCAGGCCGCTCTGGCGAGCAGCCGGATCGTCGAATCCGATCTGCAGATCGTCCACGAGCTGCGCAAGCGGCCGCTGCCGATCTCCATGCTCCTTGCGGACATGGGCGCCACGCGCGGAGCGATCGACCGGCTTCGCGGTGCGGGCCTCATCGCCATCCGCGATCGCGTGCTGGACGCGAAAGGCGTCCGCTACGACCGCTTCGTGATCCTGGAAGAAAGGAGTGCCGGCTTCCAGCCGGCCGGTCGCCGGGCTTCCAGCCCGCC
Source organism: Acidobacteriota bacterium (assembly GCA_021781455.1). Taxonomy (GTDB): domain Bacteria; phylum Acidobacteriota; class Thermoanaerobaculia; order Gp7-AA8; family Gp7-AA8; genus JAJXWV01. Next base: position 34,988 of record JAJXWV010000041.1, read on the forward strand.
GACTGGTGGCCTTGACTCATCCGACCCGCCGGGCAAGATGCCCGGCGGGCGGCCGGCTGGAAGCCGGCACCCCACGAACAAGCAGCAGGCCGCGATCGATCTGCTCGAATCGCGCGGCGGGGAACTGTCCGTTCGCGCGCTCGAGAGCGCCGGGATCAGTGTGGCCGTGCTTTCCGCACTCGTGATGAAAGGCGTCGTACGCATCGAGCGGCGGCCGCGGCGGCATACGCTCGATGCCTTTCTTGCCGGACTCGACCCCGCGGGTGTGCGCGAGCTTCGCTATTCCTCCGAACAGGAATCGGCCATCGCTGCGGTGAAGCCCACGTTCGGCGCGTTTGCACCCTTTCTCCTCGAAGGCGTGACCGGCAGCGGCAAGACCGAGGTCTACATCGAGCTGATGCGCGAGGCGGTGAGGCGAGGGGAGCAGGCCCTTCTTCTCGTTCCCGAGATTTCGCTCACGCCTGTCTTCGCGGCACGGCTGAAAGAGCGCTTCGGCGAGCGCATCGCCATCCTGCACAGCAACCTCTCGGCGAGCGAACGCTATGACCAGTGGTGGCGCGCGCGCCGCGGCGAGGTCGACGTTGCCATCGGCCCCCGCTCGGCGCTCTTCGTTCCGTTTCCGCTGTTAGGGCTGATCGTGGTCGACGAAGAAGGCGACAGCGCCTACAAGCAGGAGGAATCTCCGCGGTATAACGCCCGTGATCTGGCGGTCGTCCGCGCCCAGCTCCGCGGAATCCCGCTGGTCCTCGGATCCGCCACCCCTTCGCTCGAGTCGCGCGAGAACGCCGCGCGAGGCAAGTACACGCTGCTGCGGATGACCAAGCGCGTGGAGGCCCGGCCGCTTCCTGCCGTGGAAGTCATCGACTTGCGGAAGGAGAAGGCTGAGAAGGAAGACAAAGGCTTCGTGATCTTCAGCGCGCCGATGAAGCGGATCCTGCGGCAGACCTTCGACGCCGGCGAGCAGGCCATCATCCTCATGAACCGCCGCGGCTACGCGCCGTACCTTCTGTGCCGCGAGTGCGGACACGAGTTCCGCTGTGAGGATTGCAGCGTCACCCTGACCGTGCACCGGCGCGCCGGCCTGCTGATCTGCCACTACTGCGGCCATCGCGAGCGGATTCCGTCGAAGTGCCCGCTCTGCGGCGGCGAGGTCCTGCAGCCGATCGGATTCGGTACCGAGAAGGTCGAGGAGCGTTTCCACCGCGATTTCCCGGACGTCGCCGTCGACGTGCTCGACCGCGATTCCACGCGGAAGAAGGGCTCGCTGGTGAAGATCCTCGACCGCTTCCGCCGCGGCGAGACACGCGCGCTGGTCGGAACGCAGATGCTCAGCAAGGGCCACCACTTTCCGAACGTCACCCTGACCGCCGTTCTCAACGCCGACTCGATCCTGGGCTATCCCGATTTTCGCTCGGCGGAGAAGACGTTCTATCTGTTGACCCAGGTGGCGGGTCGTTCCGGCCGGGGGGAGCTGCCCGGACGCGTTCTGATCCAGAGCGCGTTTCCACAGCACTACGCGATCGAGCACGCCACGCGGCACGACTACGAGTCGTTCTTTGAAGCGGAGATCCAGTTCCGCCGCACGTTTCACTATCCGCCGGTCACGTCGATGATCGCCCTCCTGTTTCGCGGCGAGAACCTGACGGACGTCGAGCGCGCGGCGACGCAATGCGGCAGCCATCTCGAGGAAGCGATTCGGCAGCTTGCGGGAACACGCATCCAGGGCCCGGCCGCCGCACCGCTGGCCAGGATCAAGGGCGTCTGGCGCTATCAGATCCTCGTGCGCTCGCCACAGCGCGTGGCGCTCCGCCGCGCCGTCGAAGCGGTGATGCTTCCGCGCAAATGGAAAGGGGTCGAAGTGGCCATCGACGTCGACCCGGTGAACATCCTGTAGGAGTGCGGGCGTCTCGCCCGCACCCGCGGGACGTCGCGTCCCGCGGGGACTCAGCGCCGGACGAGACGTCCGGCGCGTGCGGGCGGGACGCCCGCACTCCATGTCGCCCCTACGCCATGGGCTCCTGCCGCATCGGCTCCTGGAGGTTCACCAGGCCCTGCAGCAGACGCTCATCGACGGTGCCGTCGACCTCGCGCACGAAGGGGACGACTCCCTCTAGGCGGTAGAGGAGAAGCAGCAACGCGGCATAGACGCACTCCGCCTTCGAGCGCTCGGACGTGTGGAACGGATAACGCCGGCCGAACGCGTTGGCGTCGACGGTTCGAAGCGAGGAGATGGCGTTGTTCATCGACCACGAGATGCGGCTGGCCAGATCGGACGGCGGATTGCCCGGCCGGCTGTGGCGCGCCGCATCTGCCAGGCGGTCCAGCGCCGTGCAGACGCTTCGCAGCGCTTCTTCGATCAGCGCCCGCTGTGGATCGGAAGCGGGCAGAGGTTCGGCGACGGCAGTGAGGATCTCGATCCGTCGACGAACGTCGCGCTCGAGCTTCTCGATGATCCACTGGATGGAAGGGACGTGGCGCATGGGCTCGTTGAGCGTCTGCGTCTCCAGTGGCGGAAGAGGCTGCGGTTTCGCAGCGACTTCAGCAGCGACTTCAATCGTCGGTTCGGTTGCCAGTTCCTGTTCCATTTGTTAGCGTCCGCACGTCATGAGCGCCGACGCGGCTTTCGAAGAACCCCTTCTCCGCCTCCGGCGGCAGATCGAAGAGCTCTCCGCCCAGGAATCGGAGCCCGCCAGGCAGGTGGAAATCGATGAGCTGCGCGAGAAGCTTAGCAAACTCTCGAAGGAAATTTACTCGAACCTGACGCCCTGGCAGAAAACGCTGGTGGCGCGGCACCCGCAGCGGCCTTACACGCTCGACTATATCGCCGCCCTTTTCGAGGATTTCACCGAGGTTCACGGCGACCGCAAGTTCGCCGATGATGCCGCGCTGGTGGCCGGCTTCGGGCGCTTTCACGGCCAGCCGTGCGCGATCATCGGTCACCAGAAGGGGAGAAACACCAAGGAAAAGGTCATCCGCAACTTCGGCCAGCCACGGCCGGAAGGATTTCGCAAGGCCCTGCGGGTGATGAAGCTTGCGGAGAAGTTCAACCTCCCGATCTTCACCCTGGTCGACACGCAGGGCGCCTATCCGGGCCTCGATGCCGAGGAGCGCGGGCAGGCCGAGGCCATTGCGGTGAACCTCCGCGAAATGGCGGCGCTGAAGGTTCCGGTCATCGTCACGATCATCGGAGAAGGCGGAAGCGGCGGCGCCCTGGCCATCGGAGTCGGCGACCGCGTGATCATGCTCGAGCACGCCGTCTACTCGGTCATCTCGCCCGAAGGATGTGCAGCGATTCTGTGGAAGAACTCGGCCGCCGCCCCCGAAGCTGCGGCAGCGATGAAGATCACCGCCCAGGATCTGAAGAAGATCGGCGTCATCGACGAGATCGTCTCCGAGCCTCCCGGCGGCGCGCACAGCGACCCGCAGCAGACGGTCATGCTTCTCGACCCCTTCCTCGAGCGCGCTCTCCACGAGCTGCAGAAGATCAAGCCCGCCCAGCTTCCCGAAGAGCGCTACAAGAAATTCAGGAAGATGGGGCACTACGAGAAGTGAGATTTGAGATTGATGCTTTATGAACCGCAGACGCTCAAATCGCTGCTTCGGTTCATAAATCATCAATCTCAAATCTAAAATTCGTCGCCCCCCATGCCCATCTTCGACCGCTGGATCCTTCCCGAACCTGCAGCGGATGACGCGCGGGTTCCCGTCGCTCACCCCGCGCTCCGCTCGATCCTGATCCGGCGCGGGATCGCCGATGCCGATTCCTATCGCCGCTTCGTCGCGCCTTCGATCGACGACCTGCACGACGGCTCCTTCATTCACGGCATGGCCTACGCCTGCGAGCGCATCGAGCGCGCCGTGCGGAACCGCGAGCCGATCCTGATCTACGGCGACTACGACGTCGACGGAGTCACCTCGATCGTTCTCCTGCAGACGGTCCTCCGTTCCCTCGGTGCGAGCGTCGATTTCGTCGTGCCGCACAGGCTCGTCGACGGCTACGGCCTGAAGATCGAAGTCCTGGAGCGAGTTCTCGCCGAGAAGAACGTCAAGCTCGTCGTGACCGTCGACTGCGGGATCACCAGCGTCGAACCGGTGCGCCGCGCCATCGATCGCGGCATCGACGTGATCATCACCGATCACCATCTCCCGCCTGGAGTCCTGCCGGAAGCGGCGGCGGTGCTCAATCCGAAGCAGCCTGGCTGCCAGTATCCGTTCAAGGAGCTGGCGGGCGTCGGGGTGGCGTTCAAGCTCTGCTGCGAGCTCATACGGCGCAGCGAGAAAAAGATCTCGATCGACTCGCTGCTGAAGATCGCCGCCATCGGCACCATCGCCGACGTGGCGCCGCTGGTCGGCGAGAACCGCACGATTGCCTGGCTCGGCCTGCGCGGGCTCGCCGACGTCCGCAACCCCGGTCTTCGTGCGCTGCTGAAGCGCATCGGCATCTACGGCCGGCCGCTGCGCGCCACGGACATCGGTTTCAAGGTCGGCCCGCGGATCAACGCGGCGGGGAGGCTGGCTTCGGCGAATACGGCCATCGATCTCTTCTCGGCAGCGGACGACGAGGCGGCCTGGAGCGCCTGCGCGGAGCTCGACCGGATGAACGTCGAGCGGCAGGAGATCGAACGGACGGTGAGGGCGGAAGCGGAGCAGCAGGTCGAGGAGTTGGTCGCGAGGTCGCGAGGTCACGAGGTTACGAGGTCTGTCCCGCCTCGTGACCTCGCAACCTCGCAACCTCGCAACCGGTTCCCTCGCGTCCTCGTCCTGGCCGGCGAGAACTGGCACCGGGGCGTGGTCGGACTGACCGCCGGACGCATGGCTCAGAAGTATCACCGGCCGGCCCTGGTCCTGTCGATCGACGGCGATCACTGCGTCGGATCGGCGAGGAGCATTCCTTCGATCAACCTGCACGGCCAGCTCGAGCGTGTGGCGGACTTGTTCACCCACTTCGGCGGTCATGAGTTCGCCTGCGGCTTCGCCCTCCCGCGCGCCGCGGTGGATGAGCTCCGCGTCCGCCTGACGGAGGCGTTCGACCGGATGGACGACGAGCTCTTCGTCAGGACGGCGGCCATCGACGCCGAGCTTTCGCTTGCCGACGTCGGCCGCGAGTTCGCGTCGTTGCACGAGACGCTCGAGCCGTTCGGGGCCGGCAATCCGCGGCCCCTCTTTTTGACGCGCGGTCTTTCGGCGGCGAGCTCGCGAACGTTTGCAGAGCATTGTTGCGAGTTGGTGCTGACAGACGGCAACCGGACGGCAGCGGCGGTGCTGTGGCCCTCGGTCAAAGAGCTTGCAGCCGAGATCGCGGAGTGCGGGAGAGCCGACGTGGTCTTCCACATCGAGGCCGACGCGTACTCCGCGACGGGCGCGCGCATGAGCGTCGTCGACGCCCGAAAAGCGGAATAGCATCAGCAACTTGCGGGGTTGCGAAGGGAGGCGGGCCGGAACGCGGGTCGCAGGCCCGATGGTCGCGCCAGGTCCCCGTAAATCCTCCGAGATGCAACGAACGATCAAGATCCTGCGCGTCGCGCTGCCGATCGCTTTCTTCGCGTTCGTGCTCGTGATCGTGCTCAGCTGGACCCGGACGCGCACCGCGCGGGACCGCACCGCGACCGAACCGGTCGTGGTCACGCGCACCGGCGAGAAGCCGCAGCTCGAGTCGAAGCTCTTCGAAGACACGCAGACGATTGCCGGCCGGGTGGTTTCGCGGATCAAGGCTCGCCGCGTGGTGGCCTATTCGTCGAACTGGAACACGCTCGAGGACGTCCAGCTGACCATCTACCGGCCTAACGGGCTGACCTACGAGCTGGTCTGCCCGCAGGCGCAATTCAACAGCGAGACGAAGGAGGCGGACGCCAAGGGCGGTGTCCACGTCACCTCCAGCGACGGCGTGGAGATCCAGACTGCACAGATTCACTTCGACGGCAACCGGCTCACCAACCGCATTCCGGTGCAGTTCAGGATCGACCGCTGGACCGGCAACGGCGGCGCGCTCGACCTCGACGTGCAGGCCGAGACCCTGCGGCTGTTCGAGAATCTCGAGGCCACCATGGTTCCGGAACAGGCTGGCGAGGAGCCGATCACCATCAAGAGCGCGGATGGGGTCTTCCAGCGCAAGACCAACGACGTCACCTTCACCCAGAACGTGCAGATGACCCGCGGCGCCGACAAGCTCACCGGCGACCGCATCTTCGGCCGCTTCACGCAGGACAGGCGCAGGCTGACGGATCTCCAGGGAAACGGCCACGTCTTCATGTCGATGTCCAGCAACGTCTCTGCCGGCGAGAACCTCGGGGGCCGGAAGGACATCACCTGCGACCGCTTCTACAGTGAGGTCACGCCCGACGGACAGATCACCGCCATCGACGCCGTGGGCGATACCGCGCTCGCGCACGCCGTTCTCGACGGGCCTCCGAAGCGCGACATCGTCGCCAAGAGCTTCCGCGTCGCTCTGGCCGGCAGAGCAGTGACCGAGATGAAGGCCGAGTGGCAGGTGGTGATGAAAGAGCTCGGACCGGTGCAGCGGACGATCATTGCCGATCACGTCACGGTCAGCTTCGACCCGCAGCAGCACAAGGCCACCGCGGCCTTCCTGGAAGGGAACGTCAAGTACACCGACCCGAAGAACCAGGCTACGGCGATTCGAGCGAATTACGACATCGCCGGAGATCGCGTGTTGCTGACGGCACAGCCGGGATTCGACCCCACGGTCGTTTCCGAGGGAAACATCCTGAAGGCGAAACAGATCGAGTTCTCGCCGCGGGCAGGGACGGCAAGAGCGGTTGGAAGCGTGATCGCCCAGCTGACCTCCAAACAGAACGGGCCGGCTGCCGACTCCACGAACATCTTCCCCGTCAACAAGCCGGTGTTCGTCAACTCGGATGTGCTGACCATGCGTCAGGCGAACAAGGTGGCGGTGTTCAGCGGAAACGTCAGGGCCTGGCAGGACACCAACACGCTGTTCGCGCAGGAGCTGCAGGTTCAGGGCGCAGGAGACTCGATCACCGCGCGCGGCAATGTGCGGACGGTCTTGTACAACACCTCGGAAGGACAGCGAAAGACGCCGGTGACGTCGAAGAGCGACCAGTTGCTGGCGCGCAAGAACGACCGCCGGGTGGACCTCCTCGGCAACGTGCAGATCGACGACGAGGATCGGACCATGTCGTCCGATCACGCCGTGTTCCTGTTCGATGCGGCCAGGAAGCTCGACCGGGTCGACTCCGAGAAGCACGTGATCCTCACCGAGGCGGCGACCCAGCGGAAGGCCACCGGCGATCGCGCGGTCTACCAGGTCAAAACGCGCATGATCTACCTCATGGGCAGCCCGGCCACGCTCAACGCGCCGACCGGCAACGTGGCCGGCCAGCAGATCACCTTCGACATCAAGCGGAACAAGGTCGACGTGACCGGCCCGACGACGCCGACGCACGGGACGTACAAGCCGGAATGACCGCGCCCCGTCACTCTGAGCCGGCGGAGCCGCGTGGGAGAAAGGGCGGGTGGAGCGGCGCAGCGCGGCGAAGAGTCTCAAACCTGCCGATCGTCCCGGTAAGAGACTCTTCGCCGCGCTCCACCGCTCCCGCCCATCCACCGGCCCCGCGGTTCCGCCGGCTCAGAGTGACGGGGCGACGTCGCAGAAGTGCCCACCAAGCGCGCCGTGAGTCAAGTCTGGCGCGGCGGCGCAGCGTGAACTACATTCCGCGCAACGAGAGAGCATGAACGGAGAAGACCAGCCGACAATCCTGCCATTCGCACCGCCCCACCAGCAGGAGGCGCCGCTGCGGCTGGTGGCCGAAGGTCTGGTGAAGGTTTACAAGGGGCGGCAGGTCGTTCGAGGAGTCTCGGTCGACATCCGTCAGGGTGAGATCGTCGGACTGCTCGGTCCGAACGGCGCAGGCAAGACGACGACGTTCTACATCATCGTCGGCCTGATCCGGCCCGACGGCGGTACGGTGCGTCTCGGCGACGAGGACATCACCGAATTGCCGATGTATCTGCGCGCGCAGCGCGGCATCAGCTATCTGCCGCAGGAGCCCTCCGTGTTCCGAAAGCTGACGGTGGAAGAGAACCTGCTCTCGGTCTTCGAGACGATGAACCTCCCGCTGGCGGAGCGCGAACGGCAGACGCGACAGTTGCTCGAGGAGTTCGGTATTACGCACATCGCGCGTAACCGTGCATACTCGTTGTCGGGTGGTGAGCGCCGGCGTGTGGAAATTGCCAGAAGCCTGGCAATCAATCCGGCATTCATATTGCTAGATGAGCCGTTTGCAGGAATCGATCCAATCGCTGTGTTTGAGATTCAGCGCATCGTTTCCCAATTGCGTTCCCGCGGAATCGGAATTCTCATCACAGACCATAACGTGCGGGAAACGTTGAAGATCACGGATCGGGCCTATATCATCAAAGAAGGTGAGATTTTCCGACAGGGCGTGCCTGAAAGCCTCTCCGCGGACGCTGAAGTTCGACGAATTTACCTCGGCGAATCCTTCAACCTGAGCTGAATCAGGCGCCCCTCCTGTCGCAGTCCCGACGATGCCACTAGAACAAAAGCTCCACCTCAAACTCTCCCAGAAACTGATCATGACGCCTTCGCTGCAGCAGGCGATCAAGCTGCTGCAGTTGTCGAAACTCGAGCTCCAGGAAGTGCTCAACCAGGAGCTCCTTGAGAACCCCCTCCTGGAAGAGTCAGCCGAAGAGACCAAGGCCGAAGAAGCCGAGGCCGAGGCGCAGGAGAAGAACCAGAACGAAGAGGAGCAGAAACCTCAGGAGCCGGAGAAGGAAAAAGAGAAGGATTCGTTCGAAGAGATCGATTACGACGCCTATTTCCAGGACTACATCGAATACGGCTACAACCCGCGGATGACGGAGGAACACGACGAGTTTCCCATCGAGAACACCCTCACCCGTCCGCCCAACCTCACCGACCACCTGACCTGGCAGCTCAACATGAGCGACGCCTCGCCGGACGTGAAGCAGGTCGCCTACTTCATCATCGGCAACATCGACGAGGACGGCTATCTGCGCGCCACCAGCGAGGAGATCGCCGCGGCCGGACCATGGTCGGCCGAGCTCGTCGAGAAGGCGATCACGGCCATTCAGTCGCTCGATCCCATCGGCGTAGGTGCCCGCGACCTGCGCGAATGCCTCCTGCTCCAGCTCGATTTCCTGGAGATCGACGTACCCCTCGTCGAGGTGGTCGTCCGCGATCACTGGGACGAGTTCATGCAGAGAAAATTCGTCCAGCTGGCGAAGACCCTCGGCATCGACATGAAGACGCTGGAGGGGCTCGTGGAGATCATCAAGCACCTCGACCCCAAGCCCGGCCGGAAGTACTCGGACGAGCGCGCCATCTACGTGGAGCCGGACGTGTACATCCAGAAGGTGGGGGACGAGTACGTGATCGTCCTGAACGAAGACGGCATGCCCAAGCTGCGCATCAACGGCAGCTATCGGGCCATGCTGAACTCGATGGACTCGAAGCAGGACGGGGAGACGGTCAATTACATCAAAGACAAGATCCGCTCGGCGGTGTGGCTGATCAAGTCACTCGACCAGCGCCAGCGGACGATCTACAAGGTGGCCGAGTCGATCGTGAAACATCAGCGGGAATTTCTGGAAAAAGGCATCGACTACCTGCGGCCGCTGGTGTTGCGCGACGTTGCGGACGACATCCAGATGCACGAGTCCACTGTGTCGCGCGTCGTGTCCAACAAGTACATGCACACACCGCGCGGGCTCTTCCTGATGAAGTACTTTTTCCACAGCGGGATCGACTCGGACACGGGCGAAGACATCTCCAGCCTGACTGTCAAAAAGAAGATCCAGAGCTATATTGATGCCGAAGATCCGCGCAAGCCTCTCTCTGACTCCAAGATCATGAAGATACTCAACGACGAGGGGATCAACATTGCGCGACGCACCGTGGCGAAGTACCGCGACGAGCTCAACATCCCGTCGTCGACGGACCGCAAACAGATTTTCTAATCCAACAAGTGAGGTGCAGGCATGGCAACCGTCATCACCGGTCGCAGTTTCGAGGTCACTCCCGACATTCGCACGCTGCTGGAGAAGAAGCTCGGCAAAATCCAGGAGAAGCTCTTCCACGACGTCATCGACATCCGCGCCGTGCTCCGGGTCGAGAAGTACCGCAACATCTGCGAAGTGAACATGGTCGGCAAGGACCATGACGTGAAGACGGTCCAGCAGTCCGACGAGTCGATGCAGGACGCGATCAACCTGGCCATCGACCACCTCAAGCGGCAGGCCCAGAAGAACCGCAAGAAACTGCGAGACCATCACCGCAAGGACGGCAATCACGCCAAGGAAGAAGTCACCGAGTGGGCGGTGCAGGTGCTGGAGCCGGGAAAGCTGCGCGAAAGCGGCGACCACAACCGGCCCCGCATCATCAAGACCAACAACCTGCCGATCCGCCCGATGTCGATCGAGGAAGCAGCTCTGCGTCTGGAGGACTCCAAGAACGAGTTCATCGTCTTCAGAGATGTGGATACCGAAAAGATCTCGGTCATTTACCGTCGACAGGACAACAACCTGGGACTGATCGCGCCGGAGGTCTGATTCCCACGGCCAGACGAGTCCTGAGTGCTGAGTGCTGAGTCCTGAGTGAGCGGCGTTGCGAGTGCAACGCCGCACGCGAGGCCAATCCGCACGACGGCAAGGATCGAATCCCCAGCCTCAGCGATGCCCGGATCCTCAATCGCGCCTTCGAAAAGGCGGCTCAGGCGTCGATCGTGAAATAGAGCGGTAAGGCGGTGCCGGCTGGTCGCGCGGCAGCGCTCGCGCCGGTACTTCGCTAAACTAACGACCGTGAGCAATCAGCAGGAGGATTTCGTCCAGACCAACGTGCAGATCCTGCTCAGTGGCGAGCTCGAGGATCTGGCGCTGAAGCTCATCACCGGCGAAGACGGACTGGACCGTGTCATTCTCCGCCCGCGCGTCCAGAAACCGGGCCTGGCCTTCGCCGGCTATTACGAGTACATCAAGCCCTGGCGCGTCCAGATCATCGGCGAGTCCGAGACGAAGTACCTGCAGTCGCTCCCGCCGCGCCTTCGCGAGAAGCGCGTGCGCGACGTGGCCGCCCTCGACGTCTCCTGCTTCATCGTCACCAAAGGCATTCAGCCTCTCGAAGAGTTCACGCACGAGTGCGAGAAGCGGTCGGTGCCTCTGTTCTCGACGCCGTCGATGTCGTCGACGACGATCACACGCTGCACCTATTTCCTGGAAGAGACGATGGCGCCGCGGATCACGATGCACTCCGGCCTGCTGGACGTCTACGGCATCGGGGTGCTGCTCGTCGGCGACAGCGGGATCGGCAAGAGCGAGTGCGCTCTCGACCTCGTCTATCGCGGTCATCGGCTCATCGCGGACGACATGGTGGTCATCCGCCGCCACCCCAACGACGTTCTCCTCGGCTACTCCAACGACCTGCTGCGCCATCACATGGAGCTGCGCGGCATCGGCATCATCGACATCAAGGATCTGTTCGGCGTGGCCTCCACGCGCGATGTGAAGCCCATCGACCTCGTGGTGAAGCTCGAAAAATGGGTGGAAGGAACCGAGTACGACCGGCTGGGGATCGCCGGCGAGAGTTACGAGCTGCTGGGCGTGTCCAAACCGTACGTCCGGCTGCCGGTGGCGTCCGGCCGCAACCTGGCCCTGCTGGTCGAGATCGCAGCGCGCAATCACCTGATGAAGCTGCAGGGCTACGACTCGGCCCGCGCCTTCACGCAGCGCATCGACGACATGATCGCCAACGAGGGGAGCGCCGCCTCCCAGTCCCTGCCTGCCGTTCAACGCGAGGAGGCGCTCAGCTCGCAGATCCGCAGCAGCAACACGCGCCAGATGCTGCAGCCCGACGTGCTGAACCGGATTCGCAGGCAGAAATGAGCGACTTCGTCCGTCCTGCCTCGCCGTCCACCCTCTGCGTACCTCGGTGCCTCTGCGTCTCTGTGGTGAAATCAGCGGCGATCGCACCATTCAAGCCATGAAGCGTCCGGAATATCTCGTCATCATCACCGGCCTTTCCGGCTCGGGCAAAAGCTATGTGCAGTCGACGCTCGAGGACCTCGGCTTCTACTGCAGCGACAACCTTCCTCTGGAGCTCATCGAGCCGTTTCTGGATGAAGTGGCCTCGCATGAGAACGCCAACCGCGTCGGCATCGTCGTCGACGTCCGCACGCACGACTTCGCGAAGATCTTTCCGGACTTCTATCGCGAACGCATCCTGAAACTCGTTCCGAACGCGGTGCTGATTTTTCTCGACGCCAGTGACGAAGTGCTGGCGCGCCGTTTTTCGGAGACGCGGCGGCCGCACCCCCTGGGAAAGGACCTGCCGATCCTCGAAGCGATCCAGCGCGAGCGCGAGCAGCTGGGGGACGTGAAGGCGCTGGCGAACCTGGTCCTCGACACGTCGCAATTCTCGGTTCACGAGCTGAAGGCCGAAGTGATGAAGCGCTTTCAGCTTCCCGGATACGAAGTGACGATGCTGGTCACGATCATCACCTTCGGCTTCAAGTATTCGATGCCGTACAACCTCGACCTTCTCTTCGACGTGCGCTTCCTGCCGAACCCGCATTTCGTCGAGGAGCTGAGGCCGAAAACCGGGCTCGACCGCGAGATCGTCGATTATCTGGAGGAACAACCGGAGTACGAGGAGTTCTACAAAAAACTTCTGGCGTTCGTGTCGTACCTCGTTCCGCAATACCGAAGAGAGATGAAAAGCTATCTCACGATCGGGATCGGCTGCACAGGCGGCCGGCACCGTTCGGTGACGGTGGGGCAGCGGCTTGGCGAGGACCTGGAAGCGCAGGGATACGCGGTCGAGATCGTGCACCGCGACGTGCGTAGGTGAGGGGAGCAACGACGGCCCCGCCCGCACCGGCGATCCTCCGCAAATCCAGTATCATGGCCCGCCGGAACGGAGAGAGACCCAGTGATTGGTGCCCTGATCGTGACCCACGGAAACCTTGCCTACGAGCTCCTGAAGGCAGCCCAGAAAATCGAAGCGGACATCGGACCGATCGAAGCCGTGCCCCTGGAGTGGACCGATTCGGTCGATGAGGCGCGCGAGAAGATCCGCCTGGCACTGGAGAAGTTCGGCCCCGATCGCGGCGTGATCATCTTCACGGACATGTTCGGTGGCACGCCCAGCAACATCAGCCTCTCCTTCCTGGAGGAGGGGCGGGTGGAGATCGTGACCGGCGTAAACCTCCCGATGATCGTCAAGTTCGGCACGCTGCAGCAGGAGGCCACCGATGTGGCTACGCTCGCACACGTGATCAGCGAGAAGGGATCGAAGGCCATCCGCGTGGCCTCGGATCTTCTCGCTGCCGAGAGGCGCGCGGGGGTGCAGGGTTGACCCAGCGCGACATGGAGATCAAGAACAAACTAGGACTTCATGCTCGCGCCGCCGCAAAGCTCGTCCACACCGCCGCTCGGTTCAAATCCGACATCAAGCTGCGCAAGGGCGACGAAGAAGTCGACGGCAAGTCCATCCTCGGAATCCTCCTCCTGGCCGCCGGACGCGGCTCTGTCCTGACCGTGAAAGCCGACGGGGAGGACGAGCGCGAGGCTCTCGATGCCATCGAGAAGCTCATCGAGGCGAAATTCGACGAAGTAGAGTAATTTGTCTGCAGGCATGCCTCCCACCGACCGCGCACTGAAGAGCTCCGCCGGAACGCGCAGCGACATCCGCACTTACAAGGGCATCGGCGTCTCGCCGGGCATCGCCATCGGCCGCGCCCTGATCATCGAGAAGCGCGTGGCCTCGGTGTACCGCGTCCCGGTCCGCGAGGAGGAAATCCCGGGCGAAGTGACGCGCTTCCTGGAGGCGCTGGAGAAGACCCGCGACGAGCTCCTCGACCTCAAACAGAAGGTCAGCCGCTCCATGGGCGACGAGTACGCCTCCATTTTCGAGGCCCACGCCATGATGGTCAGCGACGCCTCCTTCGCCGACAAGGTCATCCAGAAGATCGAGTCCGAGCAGGTCAACGCCGAGTGGGCCCTCTCCGAAGTCGAGGAGGAGCTGCAGGCGCGGTTTCAGAGCTTCGAGGACAACTACCTGCGCGAGCGTGTCGCGGACGTCAAGGACGTGTCCGAGCGCGTGCTCGTCAATCTCCAGGGCATTGCCCATCACGACCTCTCCGAGATCAGCCACGACGTCATCATCATCGCCGACGACCTGACGCCCTCCGACACGGTGCACTTCAACCGGCGACCCATCGTCGGCTTCGCCACCGAGGTCGGCGGCCGGACGTCACACACCTCGATCATCGCCAAATCGCTGTTCATGCCGGCGGTCATCGGCGTGCCGCGGCTGACCCGGACCATCGACAACGACGAGCTGGTGATCATCGACGGCTACGAAGGCACGGTCATGGTCAACCCGACGGCGGCCATGATCGAGGAGTATCAGAGCCGGGTCACGCGCCATGCCGAGGCCGAGCGGAAGCTGCTCGAGAACCGGGAAATCCCGGCGATCACCAAGGACAACATCCGCATCTCGCTGCAGGCCAACATCGAGCTGCCGGAAGAGCTCGACGACGCGTTCAAGTTCGGCGCGGAAGGCATCGGCCTTTACCGGTCCGAGTTCCTCTACATTTCCAAGTCCCCGCTGCTGCCGACCGAAGAAGAGCATTTCGAGACCTACCGCACCCTCGTGGAGGCGGTGGCTCCAGCGGATTGCATCATTCGAACGTTCGATCTCGGTGGAAAGAAGCTGGCCCGAGAAGTCATGGGCAGCAAGGAAGACAACCCCGTCCTCGGGCTGCGCGCGCTGCGCCTCTGCATGAAGCACCGCGACATGTTCAAGACCCAGCTGCGGGCGCTCCTGCGCGCTTCGGCGTTCGGAAACCTCAGGATCATGTTCCCGCTCGTCTCCGGGGTACAGGAGCTTCGCCAGGTCAAGAGACTCATCCGCGAGATCATGGGCGAGCTGGACGAGGAGAAGATCGCCTACAACAAGAATCTGAAGATCGGAATCATGGTCGAGGTTCCGTCGGCGGCGATCATCGCCGACATCCTCGCCACCGAATCCGATTTCTTCGCCATCGGCACGAACGACCTCATCCAGTACTCGCTGGCCATCGATCGCTCCAACGAGAACGTGAGCTATCTCTACGAGCCGCTCCACCCGGCGCTGCTGCGCCTGATCAAGGGTGTCATCGACGCCGGAAAGCGCGCCGGCATTCCGGTGTCCATGTGCGGCGAGATGGCGGCCGACCCGATCTACGCCACGGTGCTGATCGGGCTGGGCCTGGAGATCTTCTCGATGAACCCGACCTCGATCCCCGTCGTCAAGAACGTCGTGCGCGCAGTGCGTTACCGCGACTGCCGGCGCATCGCCGAGATCGCATTGCAGAAGAAGACTGCGCAGGAGATCGAGGAGTTCGTCATCGAGAGCGTGGCCATGCGCTTTCCGGAAGGGCTGGCAAACAAACAACTATGAGCGCAGACGACGACCTGTTCCGCATCAAAGACATCCAGCACGTGCCCAAGCCGTGGGGCTATGAGCTGATCTTCGCGAAGACGAGCCGCTACGTGGGCAAGATCCTGCACATCAACCGCGGCGAGTCGCTCAGCCTCCAGTATCACGAGATGAAAGAGGAGACGCTCTACGTCGTGAGCGGCGAGCTGCGGCTGACGATCGAGCACGAGGGGGACCGACGCGCGCTGATGCTGCGGAAAGGGGAGTCGTTCCACATCCCGCCGCGGCTGATTCACAGAATGGAAGCGGTTGCGGACACGGACGTGGCGGAAGTGTCGACCCCTGAGCTGGAGGACGTGGTGCGGCTCGAAGATCGTTACGGCCGCGTACCCGCGGGCTCGAAACCGTGAAAACGATCGTGGCGGCCTGGCTCGTCGCTGCCGTGGCTGGTTCGCTGGCCGCGCAGTCCCAGCCCTCGCAGACAACTGCGGAACCGCCACCTGCGTCCACTTCGACAACGCTCGATCCTCCGAAGACCGAGACGGAGTCGCCACTGGTGCGCGCGGCGCGGCTGTCAAAGGCCAATCGGAAGATTCCGAAGAAGGTTCTGACCAACGCGGACGTCAAGAAGTCGAAGGGGAAGCTCGCCGTCAGCTCGCCGCCTCCGCTTCCCGCAGGCGGATTGCCGAAAGCCGACACCGACAAGCGGTCGCCCCTCGAGAAGCAGGATGCGCAGTATCGGGCCAGGAAGGCGGCGGAAGAACGCGTCGGCGTTGCTCAGAAGAAGGTCGATGGTCTGGAGAAGGACCTCGCCGCCATCGAGCAGTCGTACTACGAGGAAAAGGACCTGAACCGCCGCGACGACGTCATCCAGAAGCGTTTCGCGCAGGCGAAGCGGCAGCTGGAAGAGGCGCGCAAGGAGCTCGCGGACGCGCGCGACGCGGTGTCGGCGACCACTCCGAAGCCTTAAAACCAGCACTTCTATCCATTCCGGGACTTCCCGGCCTGCCACGGTTGTTCCCCGACTGATCCGGCTGCGCGGCCGGGATAAACTCTGCGACGGACCATGGCCAAGACTTTTTTCATCGAGACCTGGGGCTGTCAGATGAACGATCTCGACACCCAGCGCCTCAGTGGCAGCCTCAAGCTCCGCGGTTACCGGCGCGTGGAGGACGAGAATGGGGCCGACCTCATCCTGCTCAACACGTGCTCGATCCGTGAAAAGTCGGAGCAGAAAGTGTTCTCGCGGCTGGGCGAGCTTCGTGAGGTCAAGAGGGCGAACGGCGGGGTGAAGATCGGCGTCTGCGGCTGCGTGGCGCAGCAGGAAGGGGAGCGGATCCTCCATCGCGCGCCGTGGGTTGATTTCGTCATGGGCCCGGGTAATGTCGGCAATCTCGACATGATCCTCGACGAAGGCGCGCGCCTGGCTCTCGAGTTTCCGGAGCATCGCCAGTACGACTACCTCTCCATCGACCGCTCCTCACCGACGAAAGCCTGGGTGACGATCATGGAAGGCTGCAACAAGAACTGCACCTTCTGCATCGTGCCGACGACGCGCGGGCGCGAGGTCTCACGTCCGTTCGACGACATCGTGGCCGAGTCGCGCGCCGCGGTCGCCGGCGGCCGGGTGGAAATCGAGCTCCTCGGCCAGACCGTCAATGCCTATCGCTGTCCCGTGTCCGGGCGCGACTTCGGCGCCCTGCTCGCCGCCGTGGCCACCCTCGACGGCGTAGCCCGGCTCCGCTTCATGACCTCGCATCCTGCCGAAGTGAACGAGTCGATGATCGGTGCCATGCGCGATCACGCCAACATCTCGCGCTATCTCCACCTGCCCGTGCAGTCGGGCTCATCGAAGATCCTGCGCCGGATGAAGCGCCTCTACACGCGCGAAAAATACGTGCAGACGATCGCCCGGATCCGCGAGGCGGTGCCGGAGATTCACTTCTCCACCGATTTCATCGTCGGATTCCCTGGCGAGAGCGAGGAGGATTTCCAGGAGAGCCTCAGCCTCATCGAAGAGGTTCGATACGGCTCGCTCTTCGCATTCAAGTACTCGCCGCGACCGGGCACGCCGGCACTGCGGATCGGACCGCCCGTAGACGATGAGATTGCCTCGGAGCGTATGTCGCGTCTGTTCGACCTGCACGAGCGCATCAAGCGGGAACTGCTGGAGTCGTATCGCGGTCGTGTCCTGCCGGTGCTGTACGAAGGCCCCAGCCGCCACGATCCGGCCATGCTGGCCGGGCGGACCGAGGACAATTACGTCGTCAACTTCTTCGGAAATCCCGCCACCCCGGTCGGGAGTATTCTTGGAGTACGCATCGATCAGGCGCAGCACCACACTTTGCGCGGGGAGGCCATCGCATGAGTGAACTGGTTCCGATGTCCATCAAAGGGCTCATGCTCGACCCCGTGTCCAACTCGCCGATCGTGGTGCTCAAGGACGAGCAGGAGACCTGCTTCCTCCCGATCTGGGTGGGAATCTTCGAAGCCAATGCCATCGCCCTGCAGCTCGAGAACGTCACCACGCCGCGGCCGATGACTCACGATCTCCTCAAAAACATGATCGCCGAGCTCAACGCCCAGGTCTCCCGGATCGTGATCAACGACCTGCGCGATTCCACGTTCTTCGCGCAGATCCTCCTGGTCATCGGGGGGAAGACCCTCGAGCTCGATGCCCGCCCCAGCGATGCCATCGCGCTGGCCCTCCGGGTCGAGGCGCCGATCTACGTCGCCCAGACCGTCCTCGACCAGGCCCAGACCATTTCGCCCGACGTCGAAGAGGGGCAGGAAGAGAAGATGAAGAAGTGGTTCGAGAACCTCGAGAACGAGGATTTCGGCAAGTACAAGATGTAGGTCACGAGGTTGCGCGGCCTGGAGGTGGCATCTGCCGTTTCGATGAGGTCACGAAGTGAACACCTCGAAACCTCGTGACCCCGAAACCTGGAAACCTCGTGACCGCGCGCCTCGCACGCCAAACATCACTTCCCATCTCAGCGACGCGCCCTTAGAATCCAACCAGCGTCCATGATCATTACCGTTGCGAACCAGAAGGGTGGTGTGGGCAAGACCACCACCGCCATCAATCTTTCTGCGGCTGTCGCCAACAAGGGCTTCAAGACGCTGCTGATCGACCTCGACCCGCAGGCGAATTCGACGATGAGCTACGTCGACGTTCGCGCCGTGGAGCGCTCGATGTACGACGTCCTCGTCACCGAGGAAATCGAGTTCGAGAAGGCGGTCGTGCCCACGCAGCTGCCGAACCTCTGGCTGGCCCCCTCGCGCATCTCGCTGGCCAAGCTCGAGTCGAAGCTCATCGGCGACCTGGACGGCCCCTTCCGCCTCAAGGACAAGCTGGCCAGGACCATCACCGATTACGACTACGTCTTCATCGACACACCACCGACCCTGGGCATGATCACGGTCAATGCTCTGGTGGCCTCGACTCACGTGCTCGTGCCGATCCAGTCGTCGTATTTCGCGCTGGAAGGGACCGACGACCTGCTGGAGACGATCGAGAAGATCAAGGCTCGTCCAAATCCGAACCTGCAGCTTCTCGGTGTCGTCATCACCATGCACGACAAGCGCACCACTCTCGCCAAGGACATTCACGAGCAGATCGGCAACGTCTTCGGCGACCGCCTCTTCAACACAATCATCACGAAATCGATCCGCCTCGAGGAGAGCCCGGCCTACAAGGAGTCGATCTTTACGTTCGCGCCGAAGTCCAGCGGAGCGATGGAGTACTACTCGTTGTCGGAGGAGCTGCTCGCCCGCGTGTGATCTGGACGAAGACCCATGTTGAATGGTGAATGTTCAATGTTGAATGGTGAATGCACCGGTCCCGAGGTTCATTCAACATTCAACATTCCACACTCCACATTCAACATTTCCAGCTGATCAGGGAATCTGCAGGCATGACCACCATGAAACGAGGCCTTCCCGAGCGCTCCAGCATGCGCCACGACTCCCATTACGTCGAAGAGCTGACCCGTCGCTCCGGCCGGCACATCGGGTCGATGATCCCGACCTCGATGATCGAAGCGAATCCCGATCAGCCCCGCAGCAACCTCGGCAACATCGAGGAGCTGGCCGCCTCCATCCGGGAGAAAGGCGTGCTCGAGCCGATCCTGGTGCGCCAGGTCGACGACAACAGGTACCAGATCATCTCCGGCGAACGCCGGTTCCGCGCCGCCACGATGGCCGGCCTCGATGAGATCCCGGCCATCGAGCTCGACGTCGACGACAAGGAGCAGGTCGAGATCGCGCTCATCGAGAACATCCAGCGCAAGGACCTGACGCCCTTCGAAGAAGCGGAAGGCTTCCTCGTCCTTCAGCAGAAATTCGGGTACACGCACGAAAAGATTTCGCAGGTCATCGGCAAGTCGCGAACGACGATCACCGAGACTCTGCTGATCAACGACATTCCGGACCGCATCCGCCTGATGTGCCGCCAGGCCGGCATCTCCAACAAGTCGGTGCTCGTGCAGGTGGCGCGTGCGGCCAGCGAAGAAGCGATGGAGAAGGTCGTGCGGGCCTTCGCGGCAGGGGAGCTGTCGCGCGACGATCTTCGCCGGAAGACGGCCGCGAAGCCGGAGCAGAAGAAGGCAGGACGGCCGAGGAACTTCGTCTGGAGCGTGAAGGACAAGCAGCTTCCCTTCAGCGTGAACCTCAGCTTCAAGAAGGCAAGCGTGGACAAGAAGGAGATCATCGCGGCACTTCGGGAGCTGTTGCACCGCGTCGAGTCGGAGAAGTAGGCACGGGCCATTTCAAAGTGAAGTCACTGCGATTCTCACTCCTCGTCATCGCGGCAGCTGCGGCGCTCGCCTCCACGCGCCGTGAGGCTGGCACGAGACACTGGCCGCGTTCCGCAGACCACGCTCATCCGATTCCAACCCACCAACGAACTGTCCGACTATCTGAAGTCGCACTCGTGACACGATTTCCACAAATGCCTCGTTGACATCGCGGCCTCGGCCGCGTATCGTCGCGCGTCAACATGCATCGCGTCACCGCAACTTTGATGGGCCGAATGGTGATGCGCCGCCCGGGCGCGGACGCGTAGCCTCGCTGCGTTCTCGGCCCGGGTCCCCTCCAGTAGCTCCCTCCCACAACAACATCGCGCATCGACCCGTGTCCCCGTGAAGCACCGGATTCATTTCCGGTGAGCGGACCGCCGGCCTGACCGCTGGCGCTTCCGGGAACGTCGTCGGTGCGAGGTGCAGGCAGGAATGCCTGCGCCACGCGGAGGAAATGCATGTCATACCGATTCGACACGCTGGCGATTCACGCCGGCCAGCCCGACGACGACGCCACCGGCGCCGTCACCTTTCCCATCTATCAAACCTCGACGTTCCGGCAGACCGAGCCCGGCGTGAACAAGGGCTTCTGCTACGCGCGCACCGACCATCCCACGCGGCGTGCGCTGGAAGAGAATCTTGCGGCGCTCGAGGGCGCGCGATACGGGGTCGCGTTTGCCAGCGGGATGTCGGCCATTCACGGCACTCTGTCGCTTCTCAGTGCCGGCGACCACGTCGTCTCCACGCGCGATCTCTACGGCGGCGCGTGGCGGATCTTCACCAAGTACTTCTCGAAATTCGGCGTGGAGTTCACGTTCGTCGACACCACGGACGTCGCCCAGATCGAAGCGGCCATCCAGCCACAGACCAGGTTCCTCTGGCTGGAGACGCCTTCCAATCCGCTGCTGAAAATCACCGACATCGCCGCCTGTGCCGCGGTCGCTCGCCGCGCCGGTGTGCGCAGCGTCGTCGACAACACTTTCGCGACGCCGCTGCTCCAGCATCCGAAGGGCGGCTGAAGCTCTGGACGCTCGCCGAATCGCTCGGCAGCGTGAAGAGCCTCTTCTGTCATCCCGCCACGATGACGCACGCGTCGGTCGAGCCCGAGGTGCGAAGAAAAGTTGGCATCGGTGACGGGCTCCTCCGCCTTTCCGTCGGGCTCGAGGACGTACGCGATCTCATCGAAGACCTCGACCAGGCGCTCGAGCCGCTGCGCACCCGCGATGCGGTTGCGGCGCAGCAGCGGGGGAGGAGACTCGCATGAAAACGACACGACTCGGACTGCTCGGCTGTGGCACCGTCGGCGGAGGCCTTGTCGATCTCGTCGAGCGCGAGCGGCCGCGGATCCGCGCCCGCTACGGCGTCGATCTGGAGATCCGACACATCCTGGTGCGCGATCTCGGCAAGCGCCGCCCGGGTGTCGACCGCCGGCTGCTGACCAGTTCCGCCATCGACGTGATCGACGACGGCTGCGACATCGTCGTCGAGTTGATCGGCGGCGTTCACACAGCAGGCGCGTTCGTTCGCCGGGCTCTCGGCAGCGGCAAGGACGTGGTCACCGCCAACAAGGCGCTGCTGGCGGCACACGGCGACGAGCTGTTCGAGATTGCCGCCGCGCGCGGGCTGTCGATCGGCTTCGAAGCCAGCGTCTGCGGTGGGATTCCCATTGTGCGCGTGCTCCACCGGGGGCTCGCCGGTGACTCGATCGAATCGATCCGCGGCATCGTCAACGGGACGTGCAATTTCGTTCTGTCGCGCATGGAGGAAGGCCTCGACTTCGATGCGGCGGTCCGCGCCGCCCAGCAGCGCGGCTTCGCCGAGGCCGACCCGTCGCTCGACATCGACGGCTACGACGCGGCGCAGAAGATTCGCATCCTGTCGTCGCTGGCGTTCGATGCGCCGATCACGCACGAGTCGGTGATCGGAATCCGAACCGTGACCCGGGCCGAGATCGAGCGGGCTCACGCCGGCGGCTGTGTGATCCGGCTCGTGGCCGAGGCGGAGCGGATGCCCGGAGGGGTAACGCTTCGTGTGCGGCCACAGGAGATCGACGCCGCGGACATCTTCGGAACGATCCGCGACGAGTTCAATGTCGTAGCCATTCGCGGGCGGGCGACCGGCGAGGTGATCCTCACGGGGAAAGGAGCGGGTGCGCAGCCGACCGCATCGGCCGTGCTGGCCGACGTGATCGAGATCGCGCAGTTGCGCCGGGGCCGTGGCGTGGAGGCGCGCGATGTGGAGCGGCCGATCGCCAGGCCGGTCGCCGTGCGCGCCGCCGCCGCGTGGTAGGTGGCGTGGGAACGCGTGATTCGTAGGGACGCGCAGCAAGCGCGTCCGCAGCTTTCGTCGGCGGGCGGGAAGAACCAAAAAGGGAGCCGGCGGGGGTGGCAGACGCACTGCTGTGCGCCCTTACCGCGCGGAGAACTTAACATAAGCTATCTTATCGGACTCTGAGGAAAACCCCGGACAGCCCAGGCTGCTCGGTCCGCTGGCTCCTTCTCGCCCTGCGGGAAAATCCTGAGACGTCAGGCGGTTACAATCCCAGCCAGTCGATGAAGATCCTTACTCGATACGTGATCAAGGAGATGATCGGGCCGACCCTGCTCGGCTTCCTCTTCTACACCTCGATCATCCTCATGCAGCAGCTCTTCACCTGGGCCGGCATGATCATCAACCGCTCGCTCTCCGCCGGCACCGTCGGCAAGCTGCTGCTCCTGTCGCTTCCACACA
This sequence comes from Acidobacteriota bacterium, assembly GCA_021781455.1. Lineage (GTDB taxonomy): Bacteria > Acidobacteriota > Thermoanaerobaculia > Gp7-AA8 > Gp7-AA8 > JAJXWV01. The sequence goes on from JAJXWV010000041.1 coordinate 57,953, forward strand.
TCGTGGTGCTGACCCTCCCGATGTCGCTGCTGTTCGGGATCCTGATCGCCATCGGCCGGCTGTCGTCCGACTCCGAGATCATCGCCATGCGGGCTCTCGGCATGTCGACGCGGATGATCTACCGCCCCGTCTTCATCGTCAGCGCGGTCATGTTCGTGCTGAACCTCTACCTCATCAACGTGATCGTTCCGAAGGGCAACAAGGAATTCCAGAGCCTGCGGAACGAGGTGGCGACCTCGTACGTGCAGAAGGAGGTCAGACCGCGCGTCTTCTTCGACCAGTACCCCGACGTCACCATCTACGTGAACGACGTGAATCCGCACACCGGCGAATGGAAGGGCGTCTTCGTCGCCGACAGCCGGATCGACGCGAACGAACAGTCCACGCCGCAGAAGGCCGTCGAAGCCGCTGCCCGTGAGCAGCAGGCGTCCGCGATGGGGCTTCCGCAGCGCACCGGCCAGAAGATCAGCATCGCCGACCGCGGCAGCATCGTCACGATGAAGCCCTCCGGGCAGATCTGGCTGAACCTTTACGGCGCCCAGAATCACATCTGGGATCCACGAAAACCCGACCGCTACGACGTCACGGTCAACGAGATCCAGCGGATCTTCCTGGGCGACAAGCTCTCCGACACCCGCTACACCCCCTCGCTTCGGGAGATGAACCTGCGTGAGCTCATCCAGCAGGTGCGTATGCTCCGCACGACCACCGACAAGGAGACCTACAACCTTGCCTGGGTCGAGATCCACAAGAAGTTCTCGATTCCATTTGCCTGTATCGCGTTCGGAGTCCTCGGTCTGCCTCTTGGAATCACGAACCGGCGTGGCGGTAAAAGTTCAGGTTTTTCTTTAAGTATCGCAATCATCCTTTTCTACTACGTCGCCATCAACAACGGCGAAACGTTCGCCGCCGAGGGCAAGCTCTCCCCGTTCATCGGCATGTGGGCTGCGAACATCGTCCTGCTGGCGGTCGGGATCTACCTGCTGGTGCGCGCGAACCGCGACGTCGGTGCGGGACGGGCGGGTCGAGGGGTTGTTCAGCGAATCGTGCGCCGGGTCGCCAGGGTCTTTCAAACCCGCCGGCAGCGGGAATCGACGGAAGAGGGATCCTCCATTCTCAGCCGGCTGGACATCACCTTCCCGAACATCATCGACCGCTATGTCCTCCGCGAGTTCATGAAGGTTCTCGGGCTCGTCCTGATCTCGGTGGCGGCCCTCTTCATCGTCATCGACTACACCGGAAACGCCGCCGACATCCGCATGAATCACATCCCTTTCCACACCGTGTTTGCGTACTACCGTTTCCTGATCTTCCAGATCCTGAACTGGACGCTGCCGATTTCGGTGCTGGTGGCGACGCTGGTCACGTTCGGAATGCTGTCGAAGAACAACGAGGTGACGGCCATCAAGTCGAGCGGCGTTTCTCTCTTCCGCATTGCCACTCCCATCGTGGCCATCGCCGTGATGATCGGAGTGCTCTCATACCTGCTCCTCGACTTTGTCCTTCCCTACTCGAACCAGAGGGTCGATTCGCTGCACACGGTCATCAAGAAGGGGAAGGCCGCCGCCGCCGCGTCCGCGAACCAGCAGCGGCTGTGGATGGTCGGCAAAGGCCGCTACCTGATCAACTTCCTCAACTACGACCGGGAATTGAACGAGCTCAGTCAGGTACAGATCTTCGAGCTGCATCCGACCGAGTTCCGTCTGACGAGGCGCGTCTACGCGCAGCGGGCTCGATGGAACGGCCACGCCTGGGTGTTCGAAAACGGCTGGATCCGCTCCTTCAACGACAAGGGAGAGATCCTGGCTGAAACGCCGATTACCACGCCCCTCGCGCTGTACTACCGGGAGACGCCGGAAGATTTCGCCACCGAGGTGCGGACGCCGGAGGAAATGACGTTCGCGCAGCTGCGGCGGTACATCGAGACGATCCGGCGGGCCGGCTATTCGGCCGAGGAGCTCTCGGTCAAGCTGTGGACGAAGACGTCGTGGCCGGCGCTGAGCGTGGTCATGGCACTGATCGCGCTGCCGTTTGCATTCAAGATCGGGAAGCGCGGCGCGCTCTACGGGATCGGCATCGCCCTGGTGCTCGGCATCTTCTACTGGATCGTCTTCGCAATCTTCACCAAGTTCGGCGAGGTTGGAAACCTGCCGCCAATTCTCTCCGCCTGGAGCGCGAACATCCTTTTTGCGATTGCAGCCGTGTATCTGTTTCTCAACGTGGAGACGTAGCCCATGACGCTCACGACGATTCTTCTGTTCGCCGTTGGGTTACCTCTGGCGGCGTGGCTGGTAGCAGTGGCTCTGGAGCGCATGGCGCCCTGAACCAAATGGGCGATCGCCGGCTTCGTAGGCCTGTCGGTCTTTGTGCTCGCGAGGGAGCGGAGAAAGAGCCGGGCCAGTCGTCAGGCACAGACAGAGCGCTGACTTCCGCGGTTGCGGGGTTACGCGGTTGCGCGGTGTGCGGACGAAAAATTCGTCTCTGTGTTCTTTGTGTTCTCTGTGGTTAAACAGCCATTTCAACCACAGAGGACACAGAGACGTCCAGCGCTGTCAAGGTTGCTTCGTGAAGATCGTGACGCCACACGACCTCCACCTGCCCTCTGCGCTCTCAGATCGCCTCGACGATCTCCGCATCCAGCCCCGGCCACTTGTGCAGGTATTCGCGGCGGTCGCGGTTGTACTTCGCCACCAGCTGGTTGTACTCGTCGAGCCTCCCCTGCCGCTCGTACATCTTCTTCGGCTGCAGGTAATCGAAGTCCTCGACCCCCGGCACCTTCGTGGCCACCAGATATCCGAAGTCAGGATCGCGTTCCCACTTGATCGTTCCTTCGGCGATCGCCTTGACCACTGCCGAAGACTGCTGAATCTTCACCTTCTTCGAGCGCTCGTCCTCCTCGCCGCCGCCGATACGACCGGTGTTGAGGAGATAGACCTCCATCGCACAGCTCTTCATCAGTTCGTTCATGCGGTTGCCCTGATAAGCGTGCAGCAGCGGAAAGAAAGGGTTCGTTCCCGGGACGCGAAGCGACTTGCCCGCCTCGGAGGCGCCTCCGGCGGACGTTCCCTTGGTCTCCCCGAGCATGAAGTACGCCGCGGCGAGCGGCCCTTCGAGCCTGGCCACGGCCGGAATGATGGTCTCGTTGCGGTTGAGGATGAGGAGGAAATCGACCTTCGTGGCCACCTCACGTGCGTCGGCGGCTCCGGCGATGTCTGCCATCCGGATCACGGCGCGTCCGTTCTGCGTGTACGAGGTGTCGAAGTAGTCGACCTTCCCTCCCTCACTCTGGGAAACGTTTTCCAGATAGGCGTGCGGTGACGCGCAGGCGTGGTAGATCGTCGGCTCGTCGTTCGGATTGAGACCGAAGGTCTTGGCGAAGCAGCCGTTCTCAGTCGCGTAGATCTTGCCACCCGGCATGAGCGCACAGAAGTCGTCCTGCACCGGTTGAGAGTTGTTCTGCTTAGTGAACGTGGTGGTGGTCTTGCCGGTGCCCGAGAGCCCGACGATGAGCCCGACGCGGTTCTTTCCCCTGACCGGGATCACCTTGCATCCGGCGTGAAGGGCCAGGCCGCCGCGCTCGTAGACGAGCTTGTTCCACATCCGCAGGCCGCCCTTCTTGGACTCGCCGAAGTAGTCCGAGCTGAACACGCGCGTGACGTAGTTTTCCAGGTCGACGGCGATGAGGCGCTTTTCCGGATAGCCCTCAGCCTCGAGGTTCGGCGTGTAGATCACGGTCAGCGCGGGGTCGAAAGCCTCGAGCTCTTCGGCCGTGGCCGGGTAGTAGAGGATCTGTTGCATGGCGGCGATGTTGGCGTTCGCCTTCTCGATGATGAGGCGTGCCGGCACGCGGAACTCCCGGTCGTTTCCGATGAAGCCCTCCACGACCAGCATGTCTCGGGTGCGGATGTACTCGTTCTGCAGTCTCGCCATCCGCTCGTACTCGGCGCGGCTGATGGTCTGGTCGGAATGCTCGTGCGGACGGTCGGTGGCCACGAAGGTCGAGAGCTTCGATCGTGAAACGACCCGAGTGCCAACGTTCAAGTTGTTGAACTCCGTCAGCCTGGCGTTCGGCATCTCCTCGCTGAAGGTGCGGAGCTGTTCGGGCGTGGGGTTCCAGACGAATGACTTCGCTTCGACGGGCAGCTTGCGCCGGCCAGCCGTTCTTCCGGCGTGGTGGGAAGGGTGGGAAGCCGCATTTTCACTGGGCAGGATCTCAGTCATGCTTCGGTCCCTTTCGAGCTGATGCGTCGGTTCCAACTGACGCAAGGATTGCGCCGAAACGCACTACGGTGAGGACGATGGCGGTCTCGTGCTTCCGCCCCCTAACTGGCTGGAACGACGGGCCTTGGCGGAATGGTTGGATTGTACACGACCGGAGCAAGCACATCCAGAGCCGCGCGTCAGTGATCGACGCTACGTCGTCGTGTTGGCCGGCTGGTGAGGTACCGAACGCTGATGCGACCGCTGTTCGTGTACGCGAGCGCCACCCGGCTCCCGGCGGCCGCCAGCGCATATTGTCGCGGGAGGACGGCCGGATACACGGGTGTCGGGGAGAGGGGCGTTACCGAGCCGTCGCTTTCGATCTGGATCGCCCTCAGCGATCCCAGCTCCTGTGGCGTCGCACCGGCTTGCGCGAAGGCGAGAATGTCCGACGAGCCATCCCACACGATGGCCGGTCCGAAATCGCTCCCTGTCGTGAACGTCTGCACCGGCCCCACGCTCGCGAGACCCGGCGCGATCTGGCGCCCCGCGATGCCGCCCTTCGGCAGCGTCGCCCACACCACGAGATAGTTGCTGCCGTTCCAGACCACGTCGGGCATGCCGGCGCTGGTAGCGAGGACCGTTTCGGTCTCCGGTCGAGCCATGCCGTCGGCGCCGACGATGATCGCGTGCACCTCGCGATTCGTACTCGGGCATCCGAGAGAACATGGGGTTACCCACGGCTCATCGGACGTGAGCTCCCAGACAACGAGGAATTCCGTTCCGTTTGAGGCCACGGCCACCTTGTCGACGGCGTTCGGAAAGGGGCCGGAAGCCTCCAGCACCTGCCAGGTGATCGCCTGTCCCTGCGTGTCGAGCATGGTGGAGAGAACGCGGTTCCATTGCTGCCAGACCACGAGATAGGAGCTCTTGCTCGCACCGATGGCCATGCGCATCGTGTGGCGCGAATCGACAGACTGCAGCAGGAAGTTGTCAGCAACCGCGCTGCCGTCACTCCCGATTCTGCGGACGTACAGCCAGTCGTTCTCGACCCACGCGGCCATGCTCTCGTTCCCGATGGAGACCACGCCGCCGTCGCGGTGAGGGACGGGATCAAGGGCCAACGCCCGTTCCGGCGGAATCGGTTCCCTGCCGTCAATCCTGCCTGCGTACGTCGCCCCTCCATTCCAGAGCAGCACCGTGCCGTTCTGAGGCATCGATAGATAAGGAAGTTCCTGTCCCGAGCCGTTCGGCGATGCGGGAGTGAGTGGAAGCTCGGGGCCGAAGCTGGCGGCAGACGCCGTCATTGCGGCCATCAGCAGAGCCACGAAAAGAATGCTCGACAAGAAACGCATCGCTTCACCTCTGCAAAAACGTTCGTCCGCGGCGCTGAGAGGCATAATTCGCGCCATGCGAATTGGAATCATCGGCGTAGGCGGCGTCGGAGGCTACTTCGGTGGCCGGCTCGCCGAGGCAGGCGAAGAGGTGTTCTTCATTGCCCGTGGCAGGACACTGGAAGCGCTGCGCAGGCGCGGGCTGCATGTCGAGAGCGTGAACGGCGATTTCGTTGTCCCTCGGGTAAACGCGACGGACGATCCATCGTCGCTTGGCCGTGTCGACGCCATCATCGTGGCAACGAAAGCATGGCAGGTCCGTGAAGCCGCCGAGGCGGTGCGGCCGATGATCGGTCCGGCCACGATCGTCGTCCCGCTCGAGAACGGGATGGAGGCGCCGGACGACATCGCCTCGGTCCTCGGTCCCGACCACGCCTTGGGAGGGCTTTGCACGATCGTCAGCTTCGTGGTCGATCCTGGCCACATCCGCCACGCCGCGGCCGATCCGATCATCATGTTCGGCGACCTGCGGAACCGCCCCAACGCGATGGCGGAAGCGCTCCGCGACGCGTTCATCCGGGCGAAGGTCAATGCCCAGATCCCACGCGACATCGTTCACTCGATGTGGAGCAAGTTCCTCTTCATCGCCCCGCTGAGCGGCATCGGAGCGGTCACGCGCGCGGCCGTCGGAGAGTGGCGATCGATTCCCGAGACGCGCGCCATGGTGGAGGAGGCCCTCCATGAGCTGCTGGCGGTAGCCCGTGCTCGAGGCGCCGACCTCTCCGAGGAGGCCGTCGCCACGACCTTGGCTCGCTACGACGCACTGGCCGCCGACGCCACCTCCTCGCTTCAGCGCGACGTCGTCGACGGCAAGCCTTCCGAGCTCGACGCACAGTTAGGCTCGGTCGTTCGGATGGGCCGCGCCGCCGGCGTCCCTACGCCGGTGCACGAGTTCATGTACAACTGCCTGCTGCCGCAGGAGAAGAGGGCGCGGGGGCATGCCTAACGCGCGTCCAGCGGCGTTGGATGGTTGATCATTTGTCGCCGGCCGGAGGGCCGGCGAGCGGCGGGCAGGATGCCCGCACTCCTTGTCCCTTCTCCTCCCCTCGCATACCATCACGCGCAATGGCCAAGCCACGAAAGTCGATGATTCGGGAGGCGAAGGAGCATCCCGCCCTGACCGAGGCCAGGCGCGTCCTGGAGGTCGAGGCGGCGGCCATCCTCGGCGTCATCGAGCACCTCGACAATGCGTTCGTCGAGGCCGTCGACCTGATCAACTCTTCAGCAGGGCGCGTCGTGACGATGGGCCTGGGCAAGTCCGGGATCATCTGCAAGAAGATCAGCGCCACCCTGGCCTCCACCGGCACACCGTCGTTCTTCCTTCATCCGGCCGAGGCCATTCATGGCGATCTGGGGATGATCGTACGGGGCGACGTCGTCCTGGCCATCTCCAACTCCGGTGAGACCGAGGAATTGATCCGGCTGCTGCCGAGCATCAAGCGCATCGGTGCCGAGATCGTAGCCATTACCGGCAACAGCTCTTCGACACTGGCCAGGAACGCCGATCACCACCTCTCCGCCGCGATCTCGCAGGAGGCCTGCCCGTTAGGTCTGGCGCCGACGGCATCCACCACGGCGACGCTGGCTCTCGGCGACGCACTGGCCATGGCTCTCCTGCAGCGGAAGGGCTTCAAGGAAGAGGATTTCGCCTTCCTTCATCCAGGCGGGAAGCTGGGCAAACGCTTTCTGCGGGTCGGCGACCTCATGCACACGGGTGAACAGGTTCCGATCGTCCGCGAAGACACATCGATGCACGACGTGATCTACGAGATGTCGAACAAGGGTTTCGGCGTCACCGCTGTCGTCGACCGCCAGCGCAGGCTCGAGGGTCTGGTCACCGACGGCGACCTGCGCCGTCTCCTGCAGAAAGACGAGGAGATCCTCAGGAAATCCGCGGCCGACTGCATGAAACCGAACCCCGTGACGATCGACTCCTCCGAGCTGGCGTCGGCGGCCCTGCAGATCATGGAGCAGCGCAAGATCACCTCGCTGTTCATCGTCGACGAAGCGCGACGCGTCGAAGGTATCATTCACATCCACGATCTCTGGGGCCTCGAGCTGTTCTGACCACCATGGAAGAGAACTCCGAAGTCGTCCTCCGCTACCGCGACGGCCACACCGAGCGCGCGGAACTTTCCCCGATTGATCCCGAGCGCCAGGTGCTGAACATCCGGCGCGAAGACGGTCAGGCGGCGAACGTGCCGTTCTCTCTTCTCAAAGCAGTGTTCTTCCCCCGCCTCAATCCCGATGAACCGGTCGAGGAGGCGCCCGCAGGAAGTGAGATCACGGTGGAGTTCGCAGATGGCGAGGTGATCCGTGGAATCGCCAGCTACAACCCGGAGCGCAACGGCTTCTTCCTCTATCCCCGGGACCGGAGCAAAAACGAGCGCATCTTTGTTGTGAACTCCGCAATCGTGTCGATCGAGGTCGAGAAGCTGTAAGACGAAGTCCTGAGTGCTGAGTCCTGAGGACCGGTTCGCGGATTGCACCTGGCAGATCCGCTCAACAACCCCAAAGGAAGAGAATGCGAATCACGTCCATCATCCTCGGTGTCCTCATCGCTGCTGCTGCCTGGGCGGCGCCCGCTGAAATCGATGCCACGGCCGCAGCCATGGCCGGCAAGGAAGCTCAATTTACACAGCGCTTCACGCCCAAAGGCTTCCGGAACGCGCAGACCGAGAGCGGCACAGTCCTCTTCGGTGTGCTTCCGGCCATGCGCTGGACGTACACGACGCCGGAGCCGAAGACGTTCGTCTTCGACGGGGTGAAGTCGTGGTTCTACGTGCCCGCCGACAAGCAGGTCACGGTCGCGCGCATCGACGACAACCGGAAACGCGAGCTTCCCTTCCTCCTCATCGGCGACCCGTCGGCGCGGCAGAAATACTTTGTCGTGCGGGAACAGGCGCGGGGTGGAAGCGTCACGACGAGCCTTCAGCCGCGCGACGCAGCAACGATGATCCGGAGCATCATCATCGTAAGCGGATCGGCTGACCATCTGATCCGCACCATCGAGTACACCGATCGCGAGGGAAACCGAACCTCGTTCGAGCTGTCGGGATATCATCCGCATCCCGCGAGTGCGGCGGAGTTTCAGTTCACTCCTCCCGTGGGAGTGCAGATCGTCAACGCAGAATGACCGGCAATTCGCTGGAGCACCGGCTCTCAGCCGGTTCTTCATCGCGACTGATCGACAGGCTGAGAGCCTGGGCTCCGTGTTCGGCCCGGCAAGTGAGGTAGAGCCATGGCGCAGGAGTTCTCGTTCGACATCGTGTCGAAGACCGACATGCAGGAAGTCCACAACGCCATCCAGCAGGCGCAGAAGGAGCTCGCGCAGCGATTCGACTTCAAGGGCAGCAAGAGCTCGATCGAGCTGACCGACGACGAGATCGTGCTGGTCAGCGACGACGAGGGAAAGCTGCGCAGCGTTCGCGACATCGTGGAGACGAAGCTGGTCAAGCGCAAGGTGTCGCTCAAGGCGCTCGACTTCGGCAAGATCGAGCAGGCCTCCATGGGCACGGTCCGGCAGCACGTGAAGATCGTCCAGGGCATCGAGACGGAGAAGGCCAAAGAGATCGTCAAGAGCATCAAGGACGCGAAGGTCAAGGTCCAGGCTTCGATCCAGTCCGACCAGGTGCGCGTGGCCGGACGAAGCAAGGACGACCTGCAGCGCGCCATGACACTGGTGCGCGAACACGACTACGGAATCCCCTTGCAGTTCACGAATTACCGCGGTTGAGTGCCGCGGGGTCATCGTTTATTCTTCGAGCCGTGACGGTGCCACATCCCACTACCCCGGTCAGCGATCAGGTCAGCCGCAGCGATCGTCTCATCGAGCCGATTGCTCCCAAGCTCCAACTGGTCGAAGAAGAACTGCGCCGCAATTTCCAGTCGCGCATCCCCACCATCGTGGAAGTGGGCAACCACATCCTCGGCGGCGGCGGAAAACGCCTGCGCCCGGCGCTGCTGCTCCTGGCTTCCAGCCTCCTGCAGTACGACGGCTACCGCGACGTGATCTACGGCGCGGTGGTGGAGTTCATCCACACCGCCACTCTGGTTCACGACGACATCATCGACGAGGCCGAGATCCGGCGCGGACGGACCTCGATTAATTACCGATGGGGGAACAACCTCAGCGTTCTGGTCGGCGACTACCTCTACATGCACGCCATGGCCGTGGCTCTGGCCGAAGGCGATCTCGACATCCTGCGGCTGTTGTCGAACATCACCATCCGCATGATCGAGGGCGAGATCCTGGGCATTGAGCAGAACGGCCGCGCCGATCTGACCATCGACGAATACTTCGACGTCGTAGGCCGCAAGACCGCCGGCCTCTTCGGCGCCTGCTGCCGGATTCCGGCCTATCTCGTGGACACGCCCGAAGCGAACTCGCGCTCGCTGTTCGACTACGGCTTCAACCTCGGCGTCTGCTTCCAGATCATCGACGACCTGCTCGACTTCACCTCCAGCACCGAGGTGCTCGGCAAGCCGGCGCTGTCGGACCTGAAGGAAGGCAAAGTCACACTGCCGCTGCTGCTGGCCATGCCGCGAGCCACGGCCGTGGAGCGCGAGCTCATCAGCCGGATCGCCGCCAGCAAGTCGTTCGACGGCACCGACCCCGCCGAGATCGGAGCGATCGTCCGCCGCTACGACACGCTCGACGAGACCCGTGCCATCGCCCGCGATTACGCCACCCGGGCGCGGGCGGCGCTGAAACCGTTCCCGGCATCGCCCGCGAAAGAGACGCTGGACCTGGCGCTCGATTTCGTGATGGAGAGGGACCGGTAGAGGAGAATTGAAAATTACAAATTGAAAATTGAGAAACCGGAGCACAAGCTCTCAACTGTCCTTTTCAATTTTCAATTTCTCTTTACGAAAGCATCTCCATGATCTCCGACATGGCCGCGCGCGCCTTCAGGTGCACGGGCTCGTTCTGCTTGTCGGAGGTGAGGCGGATGACCTTGTTGTACTGCTCGATGGCCCTGGGATAGTCGGCCAGCCGCTGGTAGATCTCGCCCTTGCAGAGCTTGGCCTCGACGTTCAGCGGATCGATCTCCAGGATCTTGTTGAGGAAGATGATGGCCGTGTCGTAGCGCTGTTCCTCCTGGGCGATGCGGTAGCGCAGGCGATAGAGGGAGACCAGCTCGTTGCTCCGGGGATCGATCCACGCGCCGGGAAGATAGGTCAGAATCGTGGAGAGCAACCGGTTCTTCGAAGCTGGATTCGAACGCTTCACCTCAATCCGCTGCCTCATCCTCACACCTCCCGATGGCGCCGCCTTCGAATATGTCTCTATCTTAGGATCAGGAGAGCCGATCGTCAAGACATTGACGAATGAAGGCGGGCGCAGTTCGCCGGGCGACGACCACCATTGATCCCGCAGAGCTCCTGCGCGTCACCGTCCCCTCTTTGCTAGACTTCGCGGCAAATGCACGTCGCCGTCTATCCCGGCTCCTTCGATCCGCTCACGAATGGCCACCTGGACATCATCCGCCGCGGCGCGCACCTCTTCGACCGGCTCATCGTCGCCATCCTCGAGAACGAGGGGAAGTCTCCCCTCTTCACCGTCGCCGAACGGAAGGGCCTGATCGCCGCGTGTGTGAAGGGCATCCCGGGAGTGGAAGTGCAGTCGTTCTCGGGCCTCCTGGTCGATTTCATGGAGCACTTCCGCGCCACGGTGGTCGTCCGCGGCATCCGCGCCGTCTCGGATTACGAGTACGAGCTGCAGATGGCGCTCATGAACCGCGAACTGAATCCCGGCGTGGAGACGATCTTCATGCTTCCGGCCGTCGAGTACACCTACGTCTCCTCGCGCCTGATCAAGGAAGTGTTCCGTCTCGGCGGCGACATCACCCGGCTCGTGCCACCGCAGGTGCTCGAGTCGCTGAAGGCGCGGCTGCCGGTCGCAGCGCGATGACAATGACGCCATCCTGATCTCGAGCCGGCGAACCGCATCCCCGTCACTCTGAGCCGGCGGAACCGCGGGGCGGTGGATGGGCGGAAGCGGTGGAGCACGGCGAAGAGTCTCTTACCGGGACGCTTTGTCGGCTGGAGACTCTTCGCCGCGCTACGCCGCTCCACCCGACCGCCCTGCCCCGCGGCTTCGCCGGCTCAGAGTGACGGAGTCCCTCATTCGCTTCGTGGATCGAGTGCGTCGCGGAAACGGTCGCCGATCACGTTGAAGGCGGCCACCGTCGTGAAGATCGCCAGGCCGGGGAACAGCACCAGCCACCAGGCGAAGTCGATGTACTGCTCCGCGATGGAGAGAATGCTGCCCCACGAGGCGGTCGGGACAGCCACGCCGAGGCCGAGAAACGAGAGCGCCGACTCCGTGAGAATCGCGTTGGCCACGCCGAAACTGGCTGAAACCAGCACCGGTGCTACTGCGTTGGGGAGCAGATGTCGAAAAATGATCCGCGCGTCCCGGGCCCCGCTGGCGCGGGCGGCCTGGGCGAACTCCATTTCCCGGATGCGCAGAAACTCGCCGCGAATGAAGCGCGCCTCGGTGGTCCACGAGGTCAGCCCCAGCGCGATCATGATCGTCCATAACGAGGGCCGGAAGAGCGCCACGATTCCGAGGACGAGGAAGAGGAACGGGAAGCAGAGGACGATCTCGATGAGGCGCGATACCAGCCAGTCGACGATGCCTCCGTAGTAGCCGGCCAGTGCGCCGAGGAACGATCCTACGATCAGGGAGATCAGCGTGGCGGTCAATCCGATGGCCAGGGAAACCCGCGCGCCGTGAATCATGCGCGAGAGAAGATCGCGGCCCAGATCGTCGGTGCCGAGGTGATGTTGCGAGTCGGGCGGCTCGAGCCGATGCGCGAGGTCGGTGGCGTTGGGGTCGAACGGAACGACGCCGCGCTCATTGGCGATCAGCGGCGCAATGGCGGCGACGAGCGCAACGACGACCACGTACACCAGCGCGGCCGTCGCCAGCCTGCTCCGACAGAACCGGCTCCAGGTCAGCGCCGCCATGCTCTGCGAGGCACTCATCTCCCGCCTTCTCCCAGCCGGATGCGCGGATCGGCCACGGCATAGAGAATGTCCGCCAGAAGGCTGGCGAAGAGCGTGACCAGCGCGGTGGCCACCGTGAGTCCGAGAACGGTCGGGTAGTCACGGGCCAGGATCGAATCGAAGTAGAGCCTCCCGATGCCATCCCATTGGAAGATCGTCTCGACGATGACGCTGCCGGAGATCAGCGACGGAATCACGAGACCGAGCAGCGTCACGAGCGGAATGAGCGCATTCCGGAATGCATGGCGCCAGAGGACGGCGCTCTCACCCGCCCCTTTTGCCCGCGCCGTGGTGATGAAGTCCTGGCGGATGACCTCGGTCAGCGCGGACTTCGAGAAGCGGGCGAAGATCGCAATCTGCGCATACGTCAGCGTGACCACCGGCAGGATGAGGTGCCTCACGTGATCGAGCAGCCGCTGCGGCATGCTCATCGCTCCGGCCTGGTCGGAAGCCATTCCGAAGAGCGGCAGCAGGTCGTGACGCACGGCGAAGTACTGCATCAGCAGCAGCGCTACCCAGAACGCCGGCAGCGAGTAGAGGAGGAAAAAAAAGACGGCCGAGGAGCGCTCCAGGGGCCGCCCCGAGCGCGTGGCGCTCCAGAGCCCTGCAGGCAGTCCGATGAGAGCGGCGATGAGAAAGGCGATGAAATTCAGCTCGAAGGTGTTCGGCAGCTTCTCGCCGATGCGCTCCACCACGGGACGGCGGTCGATCGTCGATCGCCCAAAGTCGAGGCGCACGGCTCCGCTCAGCCAGTACAGGTACTGTTTCGGCAGCGGGTCGTCGAGGTGGTATTCGTGACGGATCGCTTCCAGCGCCGGCCGGGATACGTTCTGGCCGTGCGTACCGATGTAGAAGGTGATCGGGTCACCGGGCACCGCATGGATCAGCGCGAACGTGACCACCGTGATCCCGAAGAAGGTGATCACGGCATAAAGGAGCCGGCGGACGATGTAGGCGTGCATGCGCCGCGGCTTACCTCTTCGTGCCCGGCACCTGCGCGAGAGCGGGCCGATCGTGAATCCGCTGGTCGCGCGGAATCCACCAGTCGAACTCTCCCGGATACCACGTGAACAGCCCCCAGCCGCGTCCGATCTTCACGCCCTTGACCCGCTTGCTGACGGCCCACTTCACAGAAACCTGAATCGTCCAGGTGTAGGGCTGGTCTTCGGCCAGGACCTCGTTGAGCTGCTGGTAGATCTTCACCCGCTTCGAGGGGTCGAGCTCCGCGCGTCCCGCTTCGATGAGTTGATCCGCAACCGGATTGGAGTAGAAAACGACGTTCTGCCCCCGCGGCGGAAAGCTCTTGGAATCGAAGACGACGTACTGATCAGGATCCGGATCGAGATTCCACCCGATGTACGCTGATTCGTAATTTCCCGCCAGAACCCGCTGGAACATCAGCGCCGGCTCGAGCGTGACGACGTTCATGACCACGCCGATCTTCTTGAGCTCTTCCTGTAAGAGCTGCGCGAAGGTCAGGCTGGTGGCTCCTCCCGCGAACACGTACATGTCGAACTTGAACGGCTTTCCGTCGCGCTCGAGGACGCCGGTGTTCTTCGAGTCGAACCAGCCGGCGTCGTTGAGCAGACGTTTTGCGCCCACCGGGTCGAAGGGAAGCACCGGCACAGCGGGGTTGTAGGCCCACTCGTCGGGGGTGAAGGGCCCGTTCATGGCCCGAGCGGTGCCGTGGTACATGTTGTTGATGATCGACGGAAGGTCGATGCACATGCCGAGGGCGCGGCGAACGCGTTTGTCCGCGAAGAGCGGGTTGCGCTCGTTCCAGGCTACGTAGTTGTAGTTGAGCGTGTAGAAGCGAAGGAAGTCGACTGTCTTGACGAGCTCGGGGCGGCGGCTTTCCCGCAGCCAGACGTCGGACGAGATCATCGTTTCGTCGATATCGTTGTGCTTGAGCGCGTTCCAGGCCGTCGTGGCATCGATGATCACCTTGAACAGGACATTCTGAAGATACGGCTTCGGTCCCCAGTAGTCGGAGCGAAGCTGCAGCAGGATCTCCTGTCCGGGAACGCGGCGCACCAGCCGGTAGGGGCCCGATCCGACGGCGCGAGAAGTGAAGTCCGTCTTGAAATTTCCCTTCCCGTAGACGTGCTCGGGGACAACGAGAACATTGTTGAACCGGATCAGCTGCGAAGCCAGAGCCTTCTTGAAAGCGACCGCAACGGTGCGGTCATCGACTACGCGGGTGTTCGCCAGGTCGAGCTCTTCGAAGCCATCTGCGATCTGCGCCGCCTCCATCTCCGGGTCGACGATCTTCTTCAGGGTGAAGATCACGTCACTCGGCAGGACCCGCGTTCCGTCCGAGAAGGTGGCATTCTTGTTCAACCGGAATGTGTAAATCTTCCCGTCGGCCGAGATGTCCCACTTCTCGGCGAGCGCCGGGATGCAGCGCAGGTTCTGGTCGAAATAGACCATCGGCGTGAACAGATAGTTGTCCACCTGACGGTCGTAGGTACTGGTGGCCAGAACCGGGTTGAGCGTGACTACATCGGACTCGAGGCGCCGCACCAGCGTTCCGCCGCTCTGCGGGGTGAGGTCGTCGGCCGGCTCGGCGAGCCGCATCGGCCGCTCGCTCCTGCCGCAGGCAAAGAGGAAGAGCAGGAGGAAGAGCGCGACCGACCGACGCTTCACGAAACGCAATTATAGAGGGATGGCGACGCGGGCGAGGTAACGGTCGGGCTGTTCGGCCGGATCCCGTTAGGCTGCGTGCCGATGCGATTGAAGTGGAGGGACGCGCTGCTGCGCGTCCGTAGCCCCCGTGGCCGGCGCCAAACGAGAGCTGCGGACGCGCTGCTGCGCGTCCCTCCACTGCTCCGCTGCGACGTTACGGCACGTTCACCGACGCGGTGGCCACGTTGTAGAAGCCGTCGACGGCACGAACGACGACGAACTTCCCGGCCACCGCAGCGCGACTCAGCTTGTAGGTCTCGTCGTTCGAATCGGCGATCCCGTCGGTCGGCACGAGACGCGTCCACTTCTGGGCGTCGGTCGAATACTCGACCTTCCCGATCGTCGACAGCTTGTCGGTCACGCGAACCACCACCTCGTTCGCCTCCGGCGTCACCGTGATCGACGGCGCCGTGTTGTCGACCACGAAGTCGATGCCTTCCCTCGTGTCGGTGAGTGGCATCTCCGGATTGTCGAGAGCATCGCTGGCCACGATGCGCAGTTCGTACTTGCCGTCCGGAAGCTGCGACGTGTCGAAGTTCATCTGGGACTGGTCGAGGTTGTCGCGGAGTCGCAGCCACTTCTCCGAGCCCTTCGGCCGGAAGGAAAGCGTGTAGCGGAGGTTGTCCCCGTTCTCGTCGTGGGCGCGCCAGACGATCGTGCGATATCCCTTTCGGAACATCTTCTTGCCCGGCTCCTGCGTGGGACGCGGATTGTCGAGGCTCGTGAAGATCCCGTACTCATCGGGATTCGTCGCCTCGAGCACCTGCGGCGAGGAGGGATAGGCGCTGCTGACCATGACCACACCGGGATCGAGCACGGTCACGGCGTCGATGACTGGGGCGACGTTCCGGTTGATGTAGCCCACTCTGACCGAATCGACGGCCACGGCGGCGGCCGGTTCCGGCATGGTCAGTTTCCACTGGATGTACCGGCCGGGAGCGACGTTCACGCTCCCCTGCGGCTGTGACGCGGGTGCCGACCACGGCGTCCAGGTGCTGTCGGGAGTCTTGGTGTTGCCGCTGCGGAAGGCGATGGCCACCCGTCCTCCGCCCACGTCGTCTCCTTCGATGCGGTAGTGTCCGAAATACGAGAAGTGCTCGACGTCCTTGGCAACGGATCGATACTCCGCACGCGTGGACGGCGCGTTCTCCATCCGGTACACCGCACCGCTGTTGGTGGTCGTCACGAGCGTGGTGCCGTGGTCATCGTCGAGCGACACGATCTGCTTTTCTGGGATGGTGGCGATCAGCGAGACTTCATCGTTCTTGAACGAGTAGATCCGCCCCTGCGGTCCCGTGGCCAGCAGGATCGCGCCATTCGGACCGCCGGCGATGGCATAGATCATCTCGCGATCGAATTTGCGCACCGCTTCGACGAATCCGTCGGGATTGATCCTGTACAGCTCGCCGCTGCCGGGTTGCGTAGCCGGCACTGTTCCCTGATCGAACGAGAAAGTCACCGATCCGGTCGGAGCAGCGGACGCGTCGGCCGTATCGCTCCTGGCCTCGGCGGACGAGCCGGAAGTCGCTGCAGCCTGCGCCGGCTTCACTCCGGCGGGCTTTGGCGCGCTGGTAGGCAGGACGTTGCTGGCACCGGCGGCCCAGCCGACGCCATTGGCGTCGACGTAGATCGACGAGATTTCGGTGAGCGCCGAATCGTAAAGCGCGTGCGTCGAGCCGTCGGGGCGGATCTCGTAGATGCGTCCCTTGCCGGAACCGCCCGCCAGGATCGTTCCGTCACGGCGGAGAGCCAGGGAGCGAACATGCGTCTCGGGCGCCCTGAAGATGACCTTCCCCTCGCCCTGGGGCGTGATGCGGAAGAGCTTTCCCTCCACACCGGTGGCCGCGAGGAGGTCGCCGTTCGGTGCGAACTCGAGCGCCCAGATGTACGCCTGTTTCGGGTCGAAGAAGACCGAGGCCTTGCCGTCATTCGGGTCGATTTTGTAGATCTTCCCGTTCGGCGAGCTGGCGGCGTAGACCGCGCCGTCGCGGACCACCACCGCGTAGATCTCGGGCTCGACGGCCTTGTAGATCGCCTTCAGCTCGGTGCCGCGCAGGCGATAAACCTTCCCGTCGTTACCGGTTCCGAAGAAGTGATCGCCGTTCGGTGCACCGGCCTGCGAGAGCACGAAGGGATCGTTGAACGAAACCACCTTCCGGACCGAAGGGCCGGCGCGCAGCTCGCCACGGGAAGTGATGGCAAAGCCTTCGTCCTCACCGGCGAGAAAATCTTCGACCGAATGCACCCGCCAGAATTGTGGGGCCACGGCGAAGAGACTCGAGGCGAAAGTGAGAAAGACCGTGATCAGTAGCGCGGTACGGAAGCGCATGCACACCCTTCTGAGTGCTGAGTCCTGAGTGCTGGGTCCTGAGCGGTGTTCTCCACACTCAGGACTCAGGACTCAGGACTCAGGACTCTCTTTTCAGATTTTCGGTTTGATGTCGAGGTCGATCTTCAGCGCGCCGTCGACGATGTAGTCGAGCGAATGCGCCTGATGCGCGGCGGCGAAGTATTTCACCGGAGCCTGGGCGGAATTCGAAGTGTCGCCGCTTACAACGGCATTCATCGTCGGCGGCAGCATCGGCAGATAGGCGCCAGCTGCGACCGCACCTTCGCCCGACGAGTACAGCCCCACGGTCAGATCCGTCGAAGGGCGCAGCCTTTTCAGGACCGCCAGCACCTGTTCGAGCGTCCGCGGATCGGGCGGGACGAGCGAGAAGTCGACCTGGTTGAGCACCGTGCCACTGCCGATCAGCAGATAGGCGCTCCCGGTCGACTGATTCTCCGGGATCTTCACGTCGAACGTCTCCACGAACGGATCGCCGCGGAACGGCTTGAGCGTGGCCCGGACCTTCACCGTGTCGCCCGGCGAGATGCGGCCGTTGTCGGGCGGGATGAGCGAGGCGTCCATGAGCCTGGCGGTGCGAAGGTGGTCGTCGTGATGGAGATGGAGCTTGATCCCTTCGATCCGCACGTCGCGGAACTCGTTGGACATCAGGTAGCCCGAGACCACGGCCAGGTACGCCGGGATGGCGCTGCGCGCCTGAGCGCCCGCCCATCCTTCGCGAAGGTGGATCGGAGGGAAACCCTTCAGGTCGATTTCCGAGTCCATCATCACGGTCCGCTCGCCGGCTGCTTTCTGGGCATTGGCAACGACCGTGTCGGCGGCCATGGCCAGGATCAGCGGCGAGAGCTGGGAATGGCGAACGACGTTGACGTGATAGGTCTTTTCGGGGCCCGATCCGTCGACGGTGAGAGTCACGGGAATCGTGTGCGCCTTCTTCCCCACCTCGCCCATGATGCCGCTGGAGCGGTCCTGCTCGATCTCGCCGATGACCGGACCGGTGTTGGCCACCTTGAACGAGCTGGCCAGGCTGGGCATCACCGTGACGATCTCGGACTCCGCCATCGGGAAGCTGATCTCGCCGATGTCGAGGAAGGGATGGCCGAATGCGTAGACGTGGTCGCCGTCGATGTGCGTGACGGTTCCGGTGGCCGCGACGGTGAAGTCGCCGTCGAGCAGCACGGCGGCGATGGAGTCGCCGGGGGCGAAGCCCTTGCCTGGGGCGGGCGTGGTCGTGGCGCCCGTCGACGTGACGCCGCTCGGCACCGCCACGAATCCCATCTGATCGAGGTAACGCCCGAACCTCTGGACGGTTTCCGGAGCGAAGCTCGACAGCGAGAGAGGCACGGCAATCGGTTTCGCGCCGGAAAGTGTGCTCATCTCCGTCGCGCCGAAGCTCGTGGCGATCTTGTCGAACACGGCGTCCGGCTTCGCGCTGGCCATCGCCTCGAGGAACTCAGGCGCTGAGATGCGCGGAGTGGCCGCGGCGAGGACCCCGGAGGGCGTGCCGGCGCTGGCGATCTTGAGCATCTCGTCGATCGGGGTGATGCCGGCGATGGGCTCCTTGGCGAACTGCCAGCCATAGGCCAGCGCACCGATGACCTTGCCGTCGATGTAGATCGGCGATCCGCTCATTCCGGCGATCACGCCGGAGCGCCGGACCTCGGGCGAGTCGACCTTGGCCAGGATGATGTTCTGGTCCGGGCCGATGTTGCGGAGGACGCCGATGATCTCGACATCGAAGCGCACCACCTTACTGCCTTCGAAGACGGTCAGGCCGTAGCCCTTCATGCCCTTCCGCACCTGCGAGAGGGGCATGGTCGAATCGGCCGTTGCGGCTGTGGCGATCAGGAAGAGGGCACAGATTGTCGGGATGAGCTTGCGCACGGAAGGATCAACAGGTGCTCGAGAACGCGCGATTCCCGCCCGTTCCGTCGGCGTTCTGCGCATGGTGTCTTTCTCTCCACGGCGGACGGGAAGCATAACGGCTGCCCAGGGAACCGCGTCCGGCATCGAGCCGGACCGAAGCCGCCGGGCTGGAAGGCCGCTGGCCGGCGGGCAGGATGCCCGCACTCCTCACTCGTAGCGGAGCGCTTCGATCGGGTCGAGCTTGGAGGCTTTGGCGGCTGGATAGATTCCGAAAAGAATGCCGAGAAAAGCGCAGAAGCCGAAGGCCAGGGCGATCGCCCAGATGGGCGTGTGCACCGGAGGCAGCTCGACGAACTTCTTCAGACCGAACCGGGCAGCTGTTGCCAGGCCGTAACCGCCGGCCACGCCAATGACGCCGCCGAGGGCCGAGAGGGCGATGGCTTCGATGAGGAACTGCACGAGCACGTCGCGCCGACGCGCCCCGATCGACTTGCGGATTCCGATCTCCCGGGTCCGTTCGGTGACCGAGACCAGCATGATGTTCATGATCCCGATGCCGCCGACGAGCAGCGCGATGCCGACCACTGCGGCCATGATCAGCGTGATGTTCAGCAGCACGGTCGAGATCGTCTTCATCAGCTCTTCCTGAGCGATGATGCGGAAATCGTTGGGATCGCCTTTCTTGAGGTGATGGCGGGCGCGAAGCACCTCGGTGACCTGCTCGCGCGCCAGATCGAGATCGCTGCCGGGGCGCATCTGGAACGCCAGCACGAGCTTGCGCATGTTCTCGCTCCCGAAGATCACCGTGGCGGTGGAGAACGGGATCAGGACGATGTCGTCCTGGTTGTTTCCGAACGTGCCACCCTTCTTCTCCATGATTCCCACCACCGTGAAGGTGGTGTTATTGATCTGGATGAGCTTGCCGATCGGATTGGTGCCGAGCTTGAGCTTCTCCACGACGTCCAGCCCGATCGTGCAGACGTCTTTGCGGCCATCCTGGTCGATGGGTGTGAAGAAGCGTCCGTGCTCGACCCAGTGGTTGACGATCTCCTGGTAGACGTCGCTGACCGCATACAACTGCACCTGGTGATGAGCGTCGCCGTACTTGAGCGAGGCGTTGGCGATGTAGATGGGGGTGAACTCGCCG
Organism: Acidobacteriota bacterium; assembly: GCA_021781455.1. Classification (GTDB taxonomy): domain Bacteria; phylum Acidobacteriota; class Thermoanaerobaculia; order Gp7-AA8; family Gp7-AA8; genus JAJXWV01. The sequence continues at coordinate 78,606 of JAJXWV010000041.1, forward strand.
ATGGCCGTCGTGGCGCGGCGCACGGCATTGGCGTCGTCGATGGTGAGGTCGGGCAGTTTCTGCAGAAACGGGTTCCGCTGCTCGCCGGGATCGGGATAGACCTCGATGAAGTTCGATCCGATGCCCTGCAGGTTCTGGGAGATGTTGTACTGCATTCCCTGGACGAGCGAAACGACGGCGATGACCGAAGCCACCCCGATCATGATGCCGAGCACGGTCAGGATCGAGCGGAGCTTGCTGGCCCAGATGGCACGCAGGGCGATCTTTATGTTTTCGAGGAGCATCTTTTTAGTGCTGAGTACTGAGTGCTGAGTACTGAGTGTGATTGCGCGGGCCTGCAATCGAGGCCCGTAAACCGCCGATGATCCGGCCAACTTCTTCAGCTCGTTCGAGGAGCACTTTCAGCGCCGGTTCGCTGATGTAGTCGACATCGAAGGCAATGTAGAGCTGTGTTCTCAGCTCGGCACAGGAGCCCTTCGCCACCGAAAGGAACTGGTGAAATTCCGAGCGGCGTGCGCGCTCGAATCCCTCCGCGATATTGGAAGGAATGGAGACGGCTGCTCGCCGAATCTGATCCTGCAAAGAACGGTCAGTCCAGAACGGCCTGCGGCGAGTGACGACGTAGACATCGCGCACGAGCGTTCGGGCCTTTTGCCATGCGATGAGATCCTCGAAGCGATCAACTCGTTTTGCCATGAGTTGATTGTCCCTCGGTCTACGAGAATCGGCGAAAACTCTACCCCGCGAAGACTCACTCAGTACTCAGCACTCAGTACTCAGCACTCAGTACTCAGCACTCAGTACTCAGTACTCGGCTCAGACGATCTTCCCATCCCGAATGTGGATGATCCTCTTCGCTTCGTGGGCCACGTCGTCTTCGTGGGTGACCATGATGATCGAGTTCCCGCGGTTGTGGAGCTCGCGGAAGAGGTCGAGGATCTCGCGGCCCGTCTTGGAATCGAGGTTTCCGGTGGGCTCGTCCGCCAGCAGCAACGACGGGCGATTGACGAGAGCTCGGGCGATGGCCACGCGCTGGCGCTGACCGCCGGAGAGCTCGTTCGGCTGGTGGTTCATGCGTTCGCGCAGGCCGACCGCCGCCAGAGCCTCTTCGGCCAGATCGCGGCGCTCGTGACGCGGGATTTTGGCGTAGATCAGCGGAAGCTCCACGTTCTGCAGGGCCGTCGTGCGCGGCAGGAGATTGAAGGTCTGGAAGACGAACCCGATCTTCTTGTTGCGGATCGCCGCCAGCTCGTCGTCGTCCATCGACTCCACGGGCGTGCCGTCGAGCAGGTACTTCCCGTCGGTGGGCCGGTCGAGGCAACCGATGATGTTCATCAGCGTCGATTTTCCGGAGCCTGACGGACCCATGATGGCCACGTACTCGCCGTTCTCGATGATCAGGTCGACGCCGCTGAGGGCATAGATCTGCTGCGGACCGAGCTCGTACACGCGCTTCAGCCCGTGCATCTCGATCAGGTTCGCCGGAGCCGATTCTGCGACAGCGCTCATGATTGGGTGGTTTCCTTCGTCGTGGTGTTTTCTTTCGTGATCTCGACGGCATCGCCGTCGTGCAGCTTCTTGAGCGTGCGGAACGGGCCGGTCACGATGGAATCGCCGCTCTTGATGCCGGAGGTGATGGCCACGTGCGTGGCATCGCTGATTCCGGTCTGCACCTCGACCATACGAACTTTCCCGTCGTTCACCACAAATACGTACTTTTTCCGGGGAAGATTCTCGTCCGAGGAGTCTTCTTCACCTTTTTTTGCTCCCGGGACGCGCTCGACGACGCTTTGGATCGGCACCGACACCGTGTTCGGGGCCACGTTGGTCACGATCGAGACCTGGGAGCTCATACCCGGCCGGAGGCGGTCGTCGGGGTTGTCGATCAGCACCTTGACGGTGAAGTAGCGCACGCCGCTGCCGGCGCTCTGGCGGATGTTCGCGGAGCTGCCGATCTCGCTGACGTGTCCCGAGTATTCCTTGTCCGGCACGGCGTCCACGTGAATTCTGCCGGCCTGGCCGACGCGGATCCCGACGATGTCGGTCTCCCCCACCTCGGCGTTAACCAGGATCTGCGAGAGATCGGCGATGACGGCGATGACCGAGCCGGGATTGTTCATCGTGCCGGTGATCACCACTTCACCCTCGCGGGCGCTGAGCTGGACCACCTTGCCGTCGATCGGCGAGCTGATGGTGGTGTGGGAAAGGTCGGTCTCGGCCTGCACGAGCGCGTCCCGGGCCTGACGTACCCCCTGCTCGGCCGAGCTGTATCCGGCGCGGGCATTGTCGTAGGCCAGTTTGGCCTGGTCGAACAGCTCCTGCGAGTTGATGCCCTGCTTCTGAAGGTTCACGGCGCGGTCATAGGCGAGTTTGGCGGTGGCGAGTGCCACGCGGCTGCGCTCCACTTCGATGCGACCGTTCTCGACCATCGATCGCATGCGGTCGCGCGCCGCGACGAACGAGGCGCGCTCGAGATCGACGAGCTTCTGCCCCTTCTTCACGTAATCGCCTTCGTTGAAGTAGAGCTTCTCGATCTTGCCGATCACGTAGGCGCTGATGTTGACCTGCAGCTTCGGGTCGATCTCGCCGGGCGCGGTGACCACGGCCTCGATCTTCCGAGGCACGGCCTTCTCGGCGTAGACCTTTTCGGCGTTGCCGCCTCCGCTGCGGATGCTGAAATAAACGATCGCGCCAATGAGGACGACGGCCGCCGCGATGATCAGCGGTCGCTTCACTTCATCCTCGACGCCTGCAACACCGCGAAGGCCACCTTGACGGCTACCGCGAGCACCCACAGCGAGATCACGATCGTCGCCGACTTGCTCCTGGACAGCTTCGACATCGCCGCGTAGCCGATGATGAGCAGCACGAGGGCCCAGATCGTGAAGATGTCCAGTGAGCCGAGGAGCGCCGCCTGGACGGGCTGCAGCCTGTGATCGACGAGGAAGGAAAGGTTCGAGCGGACGGGATTGCTGAGATCCCACGCCGTGAGGTCCCTCCGGTTCAGAAGAACGATTGTGGCCACGGCGGCGTGGAGCAGGAGCGGGTACCAGCCGTAAACCAGAATCGAGAAGGCCTGCTTGTAGTCGCCTTCTCCTCCAAAAAGCCGGAAGGCGATGAGGAAGATGCCCGCCACGATGGCCAGAACGATCAGCTGCAGAACGGGGGACGCGTACGTGGCGGCCTTGGCGACGGCCGCCCCGAAGCGGACGGCGCGTGCCATCTGGTCGGGCGTCATCTCCGACGCCCGTGGCGACTGTTGGATGCTGTCGCGCGTGATGGATGCGAAATCGATGTGCCGGACAAGCAGCACGTTCGCCGTCAGCGAGATGGCGATCAGGATCAGCAGCGGGACGAGGATGTCGGGCCGGCGCGCGATCGATTCGAGCGTCTCCACGGGCGAGAAGAACACGCCCATGATCCGCTGAAAAGAGTTGACCTTCGTCCCGGCCGCATTTGGCTGCGGGGCAACCGGCTCGACGTCTGCCGTCATCTCATTGTCCGCCTTCCAGATGGGCGTGACTTGCGTAGTTCAGCCAATTGTATCGGTCCCAACTCGAGAAGATGTGCGGCTCGTCGACCGGCGCAACGTCGGTCTTGATGCCCTGAACGTCGAGCAGATCGCCGACCTGGCGGTGATAAGCGGCCACGGCCTTGTTGTACCCGACGAGGGCCTGAAGCTCGTTCGCGCGTGCGGTCGAGAGCTGCTGCTGGATCTGCAGCACTTCGAAGTTCGTGGCCATGCCGTTCTCGTAGCGCTTGCGCTCGGCGGCCAGGTTCTCCTCGGCCGCCTCGCGCGCGGTGCGCGTCGCCGAGATCTGGCGCGCGGTCGTGTCGATGGCCCGGGCCGTCTGCCGGACGGCCGTGGCGATCGTCTGCCGGGTCTGGTCCTCGCTGACGCGCGATTCTTCCCAGTCCAGCCGCGAGCGCCTCGCTTCCGCTTTTGCGGCAATGTTGAGGATCGGCATGCCGACGTTGAACCCCACCGTCCATGCCGGAAAGTCAATGCCGGCAACCTGCGAGAGTGCGTGCGTGTACCCGGTGGTCAGGGTCTGGCCAGTGGGCTGTCCGGTCACGGGATCGTTCAGGAACTCCGTTCCCGCGAGACCGGAGGCCGAGTAGTTTGCGACGAAGTCGACCCGCGGCAGGACCTGGTTCTTCGCGTAGAGGTACTGAACCCGCTTGTTCGCCGTGCCCAGCTGCGTTTCCTTCAGCTCCGGACGGAGATCGTAGGCGCGGGCGACCGCCTGCGCGACATCGACCGTCATCGGAGTGTAGGTGACGTTGTCGGTAGGGATGATTGGCCGGCCCCAGTCGCCAGGAGCCAGATTCAACAATGCGCGCAGGCGATCCTCTGCATCGCGAACTGCCGCGACCGCGTTGATCAGGTCTTCTTCGGTCGTGGCGATCTGCACTCGCGGCTGGAGGATGTCCAGCGGCGCAGAGGCGCCCACATTGATCCGGATCTGGGTGATGCGGGCCTGGTCTCTAGCCAGGAACACCGCCTCCTTCGCCACGTCGACGAACCGCCGCGCGTAGACGAGATCGAGATAGGCCTGCTCGGTCGCGGAAACCGTGTCCATCAACATGCCCCGGAACGCCTCGCGGCTGATCCCGAGGTTGTTGCGCGCGATCGTGATGCCGCGGCGCGTGATGTCCACGCCGAAGTTCCGCAGCAACGGCTGCGTGAACTGGAAGTTCAGCGAGCTGGTGATCGAGGGGTTCACCGTGCTGAATCGGTTGTTCGATCGGTTCCACGCATTCGAAAAGCCGACGCTATACGAACCGCCCGTCGGGATCTCCTGCGAGACAGCCGCGTTGGCCACCGTCGCGCTGCTCGATGAAGACTGCACCTGCGACGCGACGGCAGACTTCGTGCTCGACCGCTGCAGCAATCCGCTGCCCAGCCAGTCGAAGATGCCGTGCGACTCGATGAGGAGCTGGCCGGATTTGTCGTACTCGTACTTCTGCAGGTCGACGCCGAGGTTCTGGCGCACCGACGTGTCGATGGCGTCATTCATCGAGAGTTTGATCGCCTGCGGATTGTTGATGTCCTGGTCGGTGTCGGCCGTGACCGGCGGGGTCTCGCGCGGCACCTCGACCGTGGTGGTCGTTGCGGTAGTCGTCGTCGGCGGCGTCTGCGCAGCCAGAGTTCCGGCCGTAACGGCACAGACGATGATCAGCAACCGTCGAAACGCGGTCATGTTGTAAGTCCTCCTAGACACGCCTCTTGTACGTAAGGCTCAGGGTGAGAGTTTCGAGAGTCGAAGGGGCGGCCGATTCGAGCGTGCATTGTACCGGCAGCATCCGATTTCAGTACGACACGGGATGGAAAACGTGGAACGGGCGTTCAACGCCGCCCAAAGTGATGACTTCCCGCCGCTTCCGCGGTTGCGCCGCGTAGGCCCAGGCGCTTCGCGCTCAGGCGGGCGCGGCAATCCCTTCTGGATCGACGGCCCGCGCGGTCTCCGGGATCGGATCGCCGGCGAAGTGACATGCAGCGAACTGACCAGGGCCGTACCCGACCAGAGGCGGAACCTGGTCGTGGCAGATCGGGAACTGCGCGATCGGACAGCGGGTGTGGAAGACGCAGCCGCTGGGCGGATTGATCGGCGTCGGGATGTCGCCCTTGAGCAGGATCCGCTTCTTCTTCACGGTCGGATCGGGCACCGGCACAGCGGACAGCAGCGCCTTTGTGTACGGGTGCAGCGGATTCTCGTACAGGGCCTCGCGGCCGGCGATCTCCATGATCTTGCCGAGGTACATCACGGCCACGCGCGTGGAGATGTGCTCGACGACCGAGAGATCGTGGGCGATGAAGAGGTACGTCAGACCTAACTCCTCCTGCAGATCCTGGAGAAGGTTGACGACCTGCGCCTGCACTGAGACGTCGAGCGCGGAGACGGGCTCGTCGAGCACGAGAAACTTCGGATTGGTGGCCAGGGCCCGGGCCACGCCGACCCGTTGCCTCTGACCGCCTGAGAACTCGTGTGGATAGCGCCTGCGATATTCCGGCTGCAGCCCCACGCGCTCCAGCAGTTGCGCGACACGCTCGTCGCGCTGGGAGCCGTTCATCCCGCCGTGGATGATCAACGGCTCGGCGATGATCGTTCCCACGGTCATGCGCGGGTTCAGCGACGCGTACGGGTCCTGAAAGACGATCTGCATGTCGCGGCGCAGGCGGCGCATGCCGCCCGAGTCGAGCGCGATCACGTTCGTGCCCTCGAACTCGATCGTGCCGGACGTCGGCTCGATGAGCCGCAGGATGCAGCGGCCGACGGTGGTCTTGCCCGATCCTGACTCGCCCACGAGGCCGAGAGTCTCGCCATGGCCGACTCCGAAGCTCACGCCGTCGACGGCCTTCACCTGTGCCACGGTCCGGGCAAGCACTCCCCGCTTCACCGGAAAGTATTTCGTCAGGTCACGGACGATCAGCAGCTGCTCGTGGTTTCCCGCCGGGAGGACCGGCGCGGTCTGAGACTGCGATCGCTCGCGTGGGTCATGCGGCTTTGGGCCGGCCGGCATGTCGCCTGCCGATCCCGCGCGCGCGGGCGCGGAGCCGTCGCCGAAGAAGGGACGATCCTTCGCGTCAGGCACGGCCACCGCCCTCCCGAATGTTCAACATCTTTCTCATGAGCCCATGCGCTCCGGATCCGCCTCGTCCCCATGCAGATAGCACCTCGCGATGTGCCCCTCCCCGACCGCCATCAGGGCCGGTTCATTTCCGAGGCAGATCTCCATCACGTCCGGACAGCGGGGGTTGAACTTGCAGCCGCGCGGGAGCGCGTCGATCGGAGGCACCATGCCCTTGATGGTCGGCAGCCTTCCCGACGGGGGGTTGTAGCTGGAATCGGCTTCGGCTGCGGTTCCGGACACCTCGCCCTTTGCCATGCTGGGCAGAGACCTCAGAAGTCCGCGCGTGTACGGGTGGGCCGGACTGGCGAATAGATCGCCGACGGTCGCTTCCTCGACGACGCGTCCCGTGTACATCACGATCACCCGGCTGCAGAACTCCGCCACCACGCCGAGGTCGTGCGTGATCAGCAGAATGGCCAGCCCGAGCCTGCGCTGAAGCCGCGCCAGCAGCTCCATGATCTGAGCCTGGATCGTGACGTCGAGCGCGGTGGTCGGCTCGTCCGCGATCAGCAGCTCCGGATCGCAGGAGAGTGCCATGGCGATCATGACGCGCTGTCGCATGCCGCCGGAGAGCTGGTGCGGGTAGTCGTCGAGCCGCTTGATCGGGTCGGGAATCGAGACCAGATCGAGCATCTCCCCCGCCATCCGCCACGCTTCTTTCCTCGACACCTTCTTGTGGATGCGAATCGCCTCGGCCACCTGCGTGCCGATCTTGAACACCGGATTGAGCGACGTCATCGGCTCCTGGAAAACCATGGCGATGTCGTTGCCGCGCACTTTCCGCATGTCGCGCTCGGACAGCTCGGCGAGGTTGCGGCCGCGAAAGCGAACCTCGCCGCCGGTGATCTTCCCGGGAGAAGCGACGAGGCGCATGATCGACATCGCGGTGACGCTCTTGCCGCATCCCGACTCGCCGACCAGCGCCACGGCCTCACCCCGCCGCACGTGGAAGGAGACGCCGTCGACGGCGTGGACGCCGCCTCCGGAAGAGAGGAACGTCGTGCGCAGATTCCGGACATCGAGGAGCGCCTCGTCAGGAGTCGTATCGAGATCCGCAATTCGCGAACCCGGCATTCCGACGGGCTGACTCGATGTCGGTGGTGCGGCCGTCACGGTCGCGGATGGTAGCAAGAACGGTGCTGGTCGAGCTCATCGCGGCGCAGTGAGGAATCAGCGCATCGAAGGAAACCGGCCAGGATTCGCTCCGCCGATCCTCGTACACCCGGCACTAACGCCGGAAACGCGAAAGAGTCGCCCGCGCCTCAGGGACACCGAGGACGAGCGCGACCGCGAAGTAGAGGGCACCGAAAATTCCGCAAACGATCAGGCCGTCGCGGACGTGCGGGAAGATGCGCGGCAGGTGCGCGCCGATCCTTGCGAGGATGTAGTTGTTGAACACGGCCCCGCTGATCCCGGCGACGAGCGCCGCCGTCCAGAGCCGGGCGAGGTACGAGGATCTCATGTGTACCGATCCGATTCGCTTCGCCAGCGAGTGCCGCAGCAGCGCAAACTCGAGCCATCCCGCCACGCCGGCCGTCGCCGTGAGCGCGATGACGCCGAGCGCTTTCTGGCCTTCCTTGAGCATCGGCAGCGGAACATGCGCAAAGTTCAAGGCGTCGATCAGCAGCGGTCGGAGCGGGAGGGCGAAGAGGTATCCGAGGACTCCGGTGAGCGCGACGCGGATCATCGCGTACCGCAGAGGCGTCCGGGTGTCGCGCAGTGCGTAGAAAGCGGAGGAGTAGAGCCGTCCGAGCGTCACCGTCAGCAGGCCGACGGTCGATCCGATGAGGATGTACCAGACGTAGCGGGTATCGTTCTGGCTGAACCGGCCGCCCTGGTAGAGCGCGGCGACGATGACGTTGCCGATGCAGATGAAGGCCGCGACGGAAGGCACGACGAAGAAGGCGATCTGGCGCAGTCCGCGCTCCATCCGCCGCCGCAGGATTGCCTTGATCTCCTCTTCCGTTCCGAGAGCGCTCGACATCTGCGGCAGCTCCGCAGCCGCCACTGACATGCCGAAAAGGCTGATCGGCAGTAACGCGATGATCTGCGCATAGGAGAGCGCCGCCACGGCGGCGGTCCCGAGGAGCGATGCCAGGAGGCTGTCGAGATAGGCGCTGAGCTGCACGACGCCGCGGCCGACCAGCACCGGCGTGAAGTTCCGCAGTACTTCACGAACCGGCTCCAGGGTCGTGTCGATGACGAAGCGCAGGTGCTTCGCGTACTTGAAAACGAACGGCACGAGAATGCCGAATTGCACCACCGCCCCGACGACATAGCCCCAGCAGACCGCGTTCACGAAGGAGAAGGAGCGGTCGCTCATCCGATGACCGAAGACGAACATCGTGGAGATGAGCGTGACGTTCATCAGCACCGGTGCCACGTAGGACAGGAAGAACTTGTGGTGGCTGTTCAGGATGCCCAGGCACCAGGCATAGAGGACGAGCAGCCCGATGCCGGGGAAGAGCACGCGCACGGCGGAGATCGTCATGTCGCGAACTTCCCCTTTGAATCCGGGAGCGATGACGAACAACAGCACCGGCGCGAAGATCACGCCGAGCGCGACCAACGTCACGACTACGACTGCGAGCAGTGCCGCGATGACCCCGGCGACGCGTCCCGCAAGCTTCTCGTCCCCCTCCGCCAGCAACCGTGCATAGACGGGGATGAAGGACGCAGACAGGACGCCTTCCCCGAGGAGGTTCTGGAGAAAATTCGGAATGCGGACCGCCGCCTTGTAGATCCCCGCCGCATCGGTGCTGCCGAAATAGTGCGCAAAAACCTTCTCGCGCACGAGACCGGTCAGGCGGCTCAGCAGAATGCCGGCAGCGACGAGGGCAGCAAAACCGCCCGCTCTGGCGCGCGGCCTGGCGCTTTCGGTCATCGGAACAGTCTCAGCCATTCGTGGTGAATTCGATCTGCGTGCAGAGGATATCGGAACGCGGCCGGCAATCGCCTGTCATTCCGAGGCGGCGAAGCGAGGCGAGGAATCCCGCCTTCTTCACCTCCGCCCACTGCTCGACTGAAGTGGCGAGGAAAGAAACGGTGACGCGCAATCAGCGGACTGCCTGTCGCCCTGCCGTTTTGTGCAAGGAAATCTTCGCGTGGCGCGCAGAAACTTCGAGCCAGCAGTACAGGGGGTTCGCAAACTCCGGTACCGTCGCTGTGCTACTAACCACCAAATTCTTCGCGCCGCCAAGAGATTCTGTCGGGCGCTACGTGCCCTCAACACTGATGAACCAACGCGAGTTCGGCGGCCTGACGGCCGCCGCTAAATTGTGTCGGCGGCTACGCCGCCTGTTCTCGCCCTGACCGAAGAGTCGGCCACGGTCAAAGCCGGCGAAGCCGGCGACATCATTTAGCGGCGGCCGTCAGGCCGCCGGCGGCCGTCAGGCTGCCGAACCGGGAACACGCATTACATGATTGAGGGCGCGTAGCGTCCGACAGCATTTCGGTTGCGGGCAAGCGCAGCGAGCGGTCTCTGTCTCTCCGTGTTCTCTGTGGTGAATTCTTGCCAGCCTCTCCGGACGACACGCACCTGCCCCCCGCGCTCTGCTCCGCGCTCTCATTGCGGAATTCGCTCCCGCACCGACGCGATACCATAGCTCTGCCCATGATCGCGGATCGTCCAGTTCGCATTGCCGGTGCCGGTCCGTCGGGGCTCGCTGCGGCCATCTCGCTCGCCCGCGCAGGACGGGCGGTCGAGGTTCATGAGGCAAAAAGCGACGTCGGAATGCGTTTCATCGGCGACCTTCAGATCATCGAAGGCGCCTCCGAGCGCGAGCCCGTCCCCGACTTTCTGGAGCGCATCGGCATCGCCCGCGATTTCTATTTCCGGCCTGCAGAGTGGGCCACCTTCTACGATCATCGCGGCGTGGCGCGCGTGATCCGCAGCTCCCAGCCGTTCGGCTGGTTCATCCGGCGCGGCGCCGAGGAAGGGACGCTCGACCGCGGCCTGCTCGCCCAGGCGCGCAACGCCGGAGCGACGGTCCTCTTCAACAGTAGGCTGGCCGCGGAGAGCGCCGACATCGTCGCTACGGGCCCGGCCTCGCCCGACGGTCTCGCCCGCGAGATGACCTGGCGAACCGGCGAACCGGAACGGATCGACGTCTTCTTCAATCATCGACTGGCTCCGGGTGGGTACTCGTACCTGTTCATCCTCGACGGCATTGCCACGTTCGGCTGTGCGATCGTGGCCGACTTCAAGAGAATCGACGACTACTTTCAGCACTCCGTCGCTGCCGCGCAGCGGATGCATCGATTCGAGATCCCGGCGGACGCGCGCGTCGGCTACTCGTACATGAACTTCCACCTGAAGCGACACGCCACCGCGAGCGGCGCGCGCTACGTGGGCGAGGCGGCCGGCTTTCAGGACTACCTCTTCGGCCTCGGCCTTCGCTATGCCCTGACCAGCGGTCATCTCGCGGCTCGGAGCATTCTCGAGAACCGCGACTTCGACGAGCTCTGGCAGCGCGAGCTCGCCGCCAAACAGGAGACCAGCCTCGTCAATCGCTTTCTGTACGAAGCGGGAGGCAACGCCGGGCTGTCGATGTTCGTCCGCCAGGCGGGACGCGCACGCGATTTCCATCGTTATCTCAGCGGCTGGCATCAGCGGCGCTGGTGGAAAGCGCTGCTCTCGCCCATGATCCGGCGTTTCTGGCGCCACAAAGGCCGCTGCCAGCACAAACCCGCCGAACACTGGTGCCGCTCGCGCGATACCGAGATGAAAGTGCCGCCCCTCGGGCCGGTCCAGTCGCCATGATCACGGTCGACGACGCGTATGACCTTTGCCGGAAGACCGCGCACAAACACGGCGCGAACTTCTCGGTGGGCTTTCGGTTTCTGCCGCGCCTGAAGCGCCGCGCAGTCTATGCCGCGTATGCGTTCTGCCGATGGGCCGACGACATTGCCGACGAGGACGACGATCTCCGCCTCAGCGGAGCTCCCGGTGCCGAGAGCATCGGGATGCCGTTCAAGGACGGCCGAGTCGTACAGGCCGGGAGCCTCTGCTCCCGAGATCAGTCGCGCATGGAGAATCTCGATGCCTGCCGGCGCGAGCTCGACGCCTGTTACGAAGGACGGCCGTCCCACCCGATCACCATTGCCCTCGCCGACGCGCTGCAGCACTTCGCGATTCCGAAGAGCGCGTTCCTCGCCCTCATCGACGGTTGCCGGCAGGACATGGTCAAGACGCGCTACGAGACCTTCGACGAGCTGCTGCACTACTGCGATCTCGTGGCCTCGTCGATCTCGGACATCTCGCTGGCCATTTTCGGCTATCGCACTCCCGCAGCCATTGATCACGGCCGCAGCCTCTCGACGGCGCTTCAGCTCACCAACGTCACACGCGACGTGGGCGACGACCTGGCCCGGAACCGCGTATACCTTCCACAGGAGGAGCTGCGGAGGTTTGGCGTGACCGAGCAGGAACTTTTCGAGCGCAGAGAGAACCATCGCCTCCGGTCGCTGATCGAGTTCCAGATCGCTCGTGCCGAGGAGTACTTCAGGGCAGCCGAGCCGCTGCTGAAGGAACTGGCCTTCGACGCACGCTTTCCCACGTTGCTCATGGGCGGCGTGTATGCCACCGTGCTTGCCAACCTGCGCAAGGACCCGCTGATGGTCATCCGCAAACGATTTTCTCTGTCGCGCCTGCAGAAGGTGCTCGTGATCACCACTCGCCTGCTGCGGCCGCACTTCGTGTAACGGCCTGCCGTGCGAGAACGTCTACAGAACGTGAACATCCGAAGCCACGGAAGCCGCCGGACCGCAGCCATTACGGCGCTGCTCCTGGGCGCCGCCTGCGGACTGTTCGCGCAGACGCCGGTCATGACGACCGTCGTGGTGCCGGTGGTCGGCACGGTCGACGGCATGAACGGTTACCGGTGGAAGACCGACATCGAGCTGAAGAACGACCTCCCGACCGAGGCCACGGTCTCTCTGACGCTGCCGACCGTCGCCGATCAGCCGGTCATCATCACCACCGTTCCTCCGGGCGAATCGGTCAGCTTTCCAGACGTCATCAATCAGGCATTCGGAATCGACACCGCCCTCTCCCCCCTGGTCGTGCAGACACTGGGAAAACGCTCCATCGGAATCTCGGCGACGGTCTACGGCGTGCGAGGAACCGAGGTGTCGCCCCCGCAGCCGATCGCGATCGACTACGGCAATTCTTTCTTTCCGCAGCGCGTACTGGCAGGGCTCTCGTTCAGCGATTCCTACCGCACCAACGTCGGCGTCGTGAACCTCGGCGATCGCGAGGCGACATTCACTGTCGCCCTGCAGCGAATCCCGGGACGCAATCTCGCCGTCGCGCATGTCACGCTTCCGCCCGACTCGATCTGGCATCACCCGATCCAGTCGATGTTTCCCCTCATCAGCAGCGGCAGCGATTTCCAGCTCGTCATCGAGACCGGTGACCCGGCGACGTACGTCTACGCGTCGGTGGTCGAGAACCAGACCAATGTGGCGCGGTTCATCCAGCCGTCGCTGGGCGTGACGTCGATCGAGGCCGCGAGCGTCGGCCACTAGGCTCCGCCTCGCGAGAGCAGGGACGCGCAGCAGCGCGTCCGCAGCTCTCGTCGTCCCCTCCCCACGGGAGTTGCGAACGCACCTGCTGCCCTCACGCTGGACAGCGCTCTCAGCCGGATCTATTCTCACCTCCGATGGACGAGCCTGAATACCTGATCTGCCTTCAGTGTGAAACGCCCACGTATCAGTTCGAGTACTTGAACGGGCGCCTCGTCACGGTCGTCTGCAACACGTGCGGCAACGACGATCCGACGGATTTCATGACTGAAGCGGAGTTCGACCAGGAGGCGTGACCTCTCGCTTCGCCAGGGTCGCGCGCCGCACCGGGTCACCGGTGGCGGCCGGCTTCCTGCGATCCCGGCGGCCGACCATCCCCGAACTTCATATGAAAACGACACCCGTCATCATCGGTATCGCTGGCGGTACGGGATCCGGTAAGACCACGGTTGCTCGTGCGATCTATGACAAGGTCGGACGCGACCGCATCGAGTGGATCTCCCACGACTCCTACTACCGCAACTTCGACGGACTCACACCGGACGAGCGCCACAAGATCAACTTCGACCATCCCGACTCGCTGGAGACGGAGCTGCTGGTGCGCCACCTCGACGTGCTCTCCAAAGGCTCCTCGGTGGAAGTGCCGGTCTACGACTTCACGACGCATTCTCGAAAAGCCGAGACGCAGAGAGTCGAGCCGCGCAAAGTGATCATCGTGGAAGGCATCCTCGTGCTCGCGGAAGCCGAATTGCGGAAGCGCATCGACATCAAGCTCTTCGTCGACACTCCGGCAGACATTCGCTTCGTGCGCCGCCTGATGCGCGACATCCGCAGCCGCGGGAGAAGCCTCGAGTCGGTCGTCGAGCAATACGTGACCACCGTGCGGCCGATGCACGAGGAGTTCGTGGAGCCGTCGAAGCGCCACGCCGACCTGATCATTCCGGAAGGCGGTGAGAACCAGGTGGCGCTCGACGCGATCATTTCCAGGGTCGAGCACCTCCTGGTGTGACGAGTGGCCCACTGCATGGACCCGTGTGGCGCCTCGATACCGGGCGTAGAGGCGTCGTCGGGTCGCAGCAAGCTCGACAATTCGTCGCACGAGAGTTATTGCGAGCTTAACGGCAGTCGAACTTACGTTAGGCCAACGACTTCCCGCCCGCTGACAAGATGCGGAATGGAGCCCACCGGGAGGCGGTTGAACACGCGTGCGACGCGAGTCGACACTGTTTCATTGACCCTGCGCGCCCACGACACCTAGAATGGACGGGCCAGGTCAGCCACTCGCATCATTCCACGCAGGAGCAGAAGGGGGGGAATTCGGGGATGCCTCTCGTCCACGTCAAAGAAGACGAAAGCTTCGAGAATGCGCTCCGCCGATTCAAGCGGAAATGTGAGAAATCCGGGATCCTCTCGGAACTCAAAAAGCGCCAGCATTACGAAAAGCCGAGCACGAAGCGCAAGAGAAAAGCCATCGCTGCCCGCAAGAAAGTGCTTCGCAAGCTTGCAGAAGAGCGTCGCACTGGCTACTAGCCCCAACAGCACGCAGAACCAAAAAGGACTCGCCCCGCGAGTCCTTTTTTGTTGGCTGAGACAAATGGGACCGATGGGACCACTGGGACCGATGGGACGCGTGGGACAGTCTCATAGGTCCCATTCGTCCCATCGGTCCCATTCGTCCCATTTTGTCGACCGCGACACGTTCCTCTCTCGATCCCAATTTCGGAATACACACCGCGTACCTCGACTTTGATCGGATTGCACGTGTCCACCCCCCGAACCAGCCTCACCACGCTCGAGCTCGATCGCGTGCTGACCCTCGTGGCTCTCGAGGCGAAGAGCGAGCCCGGCAAGCGGGCCGTCCTGCGGAAACAGCCCTTGCCCACGATCGAAGCATGCGAGCGCGCTCAGGTCGAGCTGGCCGAAATGGTGCGCTTCTACCTCACCGACGGTCTGCTGCCCCTCGCCGGCCTCACCGAGGTCGAACCGCTTTTTGTCCGGGACACGGTGCTCGAGCTCGAAGACTCGTGGCAGATCGTGCGCGCCATCCGCGCCACCCAGGCCATTCGCGAGACGTTTCTCCGCGTCGACACCTACCCCCGCCTCACTGCGATTGCGCGCACCCTCCCCGACCTCGGCGGACTGATCACGAAGACCAACAAGTACTTCACGCGCGACGGCAAGCTGCGCGAGGACGCATCGCCGGAGCTGCGCTCGATCCGCACTCGCGTCCACCAGAAGCGTTCTGCGATCCAGCGCGTCCTCAACGACGTCATGAACCGCAACGCCGACGCCGTTCAGGAGCCGCTCGTCGTCCAGCGCGGCGACCGCTACTGCATTCCGGTGCGGAGTGACCACCGGAACTCCGTGCCCGGCATCCTCCACGAGCGATCGGGCTCGGGCGCTTCGTTTTTCATCGAGCCGATGGCCAGCGTCGAGCTGAACAACGATCTCGCCGAGCTCCTCCTGCAGGAACGCGAGGAGATCGGGCGGATCACGCGGGTGATCGCGCAAATGCTGCTCGACGAGGCTCAGTCGATCAGCGCGGCCGTCGAATCTGCCGCCGATTTCGACTGCCTGCAGGCTTGCGCGATCTTCCACCGCACCGTCGAGGCCACGCGTCCCGCGTTCAGCGCCGACCGCCGGCTCCACGTCATCGATGGCCGGCACCCGCTCATCGACGAGCGGCTGATGGACGCGCGCGTCACCGCGTTGGGTGAAGAGGCGAGCGACCAGAAAGTCGTTCCCATCACGATCAGCCTCGACGCTGATGCGCCTGCCCTCGTCGTCAGCGGACCGAATGCCGGCGGCAAGACCGTGGCGTTGAAAACGGCCGGACTGCTCGTAGCCATGGCCATGAGCGGCCTTCCCGTCCCGGCATCGGACGGAACGGTCATTCCGATCGTCGACGCCCTGCACGTCCTGATCGGAGACGACCAGAGCGTGCTCGAGCACCTCTCCACGTTTTCGGCCTATCTGCTGCGCCTGAAACGCGTGCTCGATCGGGCCACGGACCGTTCGCTGGTCCTTCTCGACGAGCTGGGCTCGGGAACCGATCCCGAGGAAGGCGCGGCGCTCGCGGCCGCGGTCATCGAGCATCTCCTCGCTGCGGGAGCGCTGCTGATCGCCACGACGCATCTCTCGGCGCTGAAGACTTTCGCCGTCAACGACGGGCGCATCGTGAACGCCTCGATGGAATTCGACTCAGCAACCGGCCATCCGACTTATCACCTGATCTCCGGGATTCCCGGACGCAGCCGGGCCATCGACGTGGCCCAGATGATCGGCCTTCCCTCCTCGGTCATCGCCAGCGCGCGCGAGCGCCTCGGCGACCGGTATGGCGAGACCGATCAGCTCCTGGCACAGCTGCAGGCCCGAATGTCCGAGGTGTTGCGGCAGTCGGACGCGCTGGCCGATTCCAGGCGTGCCCTCGAATCCGAGCAGGTGCGTCTCGCCGCCGCCACCGAAAAACTCGAAAAGGAACGGATGCGCGCCGGCACGGCTTTTCGGGAAGAGCTGGAGAGATTGCGCGACGACGTCGGCAGGCAGGTCAGCAACGAGCTGCGGCAGCTTCGCGAGCTCGATCGCAATGCGCGCGCGGCCGTGAACACCGCGGAAGTGCTCAAGAACGTCACGCAGCCGGTCGACAAGGCCATGCAGTTTCTGCCTGCCGAGCAGCGCGAGGTCCGCGCCGGCGAGCGCGCGGAGCATCGCAGATTCAAGGTGACCGGCGAGATTGTGTCGATCGACGGCAGCAAGGCCGTGCTCAAGGTCAATGGCCGCAAGATGACGGTCGAGCTGCGCGACCTGGTGCCGCTGGCTTCCGCTCCGCAGCCGAAGAAGCAGTCGAAATACGCGGCCGCCCAGCCCTCTCACGGTGACGACGCCGTGGAGATCTCGGCGGAGCTCAACCTGATTGGTCAGCGCGTCGAGGAAGCGCTGGACGAGTCCGATCGGTTCCTCGACCGCTCCCTGCTGGAAGGGCGCCAGGCCGTGCGCATCATCCACGGCTTCGGCACCGGGAGGCTCCGCTCCGCGATTCGCGAGCACCTGCGCAAGCATCCAGCGGTGAAGTCGTGGAGACCTGGAGATGACAACGAAGGAGGAGACGGTGCGACGGTCGCCGTTCTCGGCTGAGACCCGCTCAGGGCTTGGTTCCGCGGTTCCGCGGTTCCGCGGTTGCGCAGTGGACGTCGACCGCGGAACCGCGCAACCGCGCAACCGCGCAACCATGCCATGGCTCTAGTCGATCTCAACGACGCCGTGATCTCCCAGGTCCGCCAGGCGGCGGATCTCGTGGAGTTCGTCTCGCAGGTGACGCCGCTGAAACTGGCCGGCAAGAGTCACAAGGGGCTCTGCCCGTTTCATCGCGAGAAGACGCCGTCCTTCCATGTCGACCGGGCCAAGGGCTTGTTCTACTGCTTCGGATGCGGAGTCGGTGGAGACGTCTTCAAGTTCCTCACGCTGACGGAGCGCTTCACGTTTCCGGAGGCCGTCGAGCACGTGGCCGCGCGGGTCGGGATCGAGCTCCCACGCAAGCGGAGGACGGCTCGGGAGAGCGACAAGGACGACCTGCTGGAAGTCCTGGACGAGGCTTCCGAGGCCTTCCATCAGGCGCTGCAGTGGACGCCTAACCCGGCCGACGATTACCTGCACAACCGGGGCGTTCCCGAGGCCATCGTAAAGAAGTACGGCTTCGGCTACGCGCCCGATTCGTGGGATTACATCTTCACGAGGCTTGCGCGAAAGCACGGCGAGAAGAAACTCGAGGCATCGGGACTGATTCAGCCGCGCAAGAGCGGAGGTGGTTTCTACGATCGCTTCCGCAACCGGCTCATCATCCCGATCCACTCGGAGACGGGAGCCCTCGTCGGTTTCGGCGGCCGGACGCTCGACGGCAGCGATCCGAAGTACCTGAACTCGCCGGAGTCGGAGATCTTCAACAAGTCGCGGCTGCTGTACAACCTGCACCGCTCGAAGGACGCCATGCGGCGCATCGATCGCGCGATCCTGGTGGAGGGGTACTTCGATGCCATCGCCATCGACCACGCGGGAGTGCCGGGCGTGGTGGCCTCGATGGGGACGTCGCTGACGACGGGCCAGGCCTCCCTGATGCGCCGCTACGCGCGGCGTGTGGTGATCGCGTACGACGGAGACGACGCCGGGAAGAACGCCACGCTCCGCGCGGCTCCGATCCTGCTCGCCGCCGGCATCGACGTGCAGGCGCTCGATCTGATGGGCGAAAAGGATCCCGACTCCCTGGTTCAGAAGTTTGGCGTGGACCGCTTTCTGGAGGTCCTCGGAAACGCCACCGACATCTTCCAGTTCGCGTTGAAGCTGTGGGCGGCCGACCCGGGGCAGCTGACGGGCCGCGAGAAGTCGGAGCGCGTGGAGATGTTCGTGCCACTGCTCAGCGCAGTAGCCGATCCGGTGGTCCGCAACGACGCCGCCCAGCGGATCGCCGATGCTTTCCGGCTGGAGTTCGACACGGTGTGGTCGCGGGTCCGCGGCAGGTCGCAAACGGTGGTGACGGAACGGCAGGCGTCAGCGCCCGGATCGACGGCGGAAAAGATGCTGCTGACGGCGGCCATTCAGGGACGATTGCCGCAGGAGGTGGCCGGGCGGCTTCGCGAGGAGTACTTCGGGGATCCGGCGTGCCAAACGCTCTTTTCTATCATAAAAACCGGGCTGCTGTCAGGCGATCCTCTTGATTTCGCAGCGATAGCGACCCATCTTAGGGGCGAAGCCGAGCTTACCCTGCTCTCCGAGCTGACGCTCAGCGAGGATGTCGACGACGCGACCCTTCAAAAGATCGACGAGAACCTGCGGCCCATGGAGCGGCACTTTCTCGAGCGGAGACAGCTCGAAATCCAAAGAGACATGGTGGAGGCACAAAAGAGAGGTGATGCGCAGCGGCTGGACGAGCTGGCCGCCGAGAAGCACGACCTGTCCCGTATCTCCAGCAGGTTGAAATAATTATTGTCCTCTGATCATTACCAGACTGTCCTCTGCGGACGAACCTTTGACGAAGCTGCCGACCAAATCCGGTGATTGCGTCAAGGTCTCGATGCAGACCGTACGTTAGCGTTCGAACCGTAGTGCCGAGGGCGACCTGAGAGCTGCCCGGAGAGGAGCGTCAACGCCATGACATCACGCCTGCGCACTTCGAACCTCGAACAAGAGACCAACTTTGATGAGGGGGTTGGAGATTTGAGCGTCGAAGAGAAGTACGCTGAGGTGAAGCAGCTCATTATCATCGGGAAGGAAAAGGGCTTTCTCCTCTACGACGAGATCTACGAGGTCCTCCCGGAAGAAATCACGAGCCTCCCCGAAGAGCTCGACGAGATCTACATCCGCTTCAACGATCTGGGCATCGACGTCGTCGAAGATGCCGAGAAACCGCTCCAGACGTCCACCAAGGGCATCGTCACCATCGACGGGACCATCGAAGAAAAGGAGATGGACCAGCGCGAGGAGGTCCAGCAGGACATCATCGCGGCCTCCAGTGGCATCGTCGACAAGACCAATGACCCCGTGCGCATGTACCTGCGCGAGATGGGGACGGTCAAGCTCCTCGATCGGCAGGGCGAAGTCGACATCGCCAAGCGCATCGAGAAGGGCGAACGCCGGGTCTTCAAGGCGCTCTCCGCGAACCGCATCATCCGCGAAGAGATCCTGAAGATCTACGACGCCGCCAAGAAGGACACGCGCGTCATCAAGGAGACCATCGACCTGGCCATGCCGGACGATGACGGCAGCGTGGCCGTGGAGATGGAGAACGGCGAGCCGAAAATGCCCGCCGCCACCGTCAACAAGATCAACGAGATCCTGCTCATCTTCGAGAAGATCGCCAAGCTCGACAAGAAGATCAAGGACGCCAACGGCAAGATCGCCGATCCGAAGAAGCTCAGCCAGCGCGCCCTGGCCGCCGCGCACAAGAACATCGAGAAGCTGGAGATGGATCTGGCCAACGAACTGCGCCAGATCGACTTCACGCCGCAGACGCGCAATCGGATGATCAACAAGCTCAAGGACATCGACAACGAGCTGTCGATGGCCTCGTCCATGATCCGCAAGGACGAGCAGGCCTTCAAGCGCGAGAAGGACAAGACCCGCCGCGACTTCTACCGCCGCCGCCTGCAGAAGTACCAGGAAAAGCTCGTGGAGCTGGAAGCCTTCTACGGCACCACCCACGACGAGCTGAAGAAGACCATTCGCGAGATCCGCTCAGGCGAAGAGGAAGCCGATCAGGCCAAACAGGAGCTGATCGTGGCCAACCTCCGCCTGGTGGTCTCCATCGCCAAGAAGTACACCAACCGCGGGCTGCAGTTCCTCGACCTCATCCAGGAAGGCAACATCGGCCTGATGAAGGCCGTCGAGAAATTCGAGTACCGCCGCGGCTACAAGTTCTCCACCTACGCCACGTGGTGGATCCGCCAGGCCATCACCCGCGCCATCGCCGATCAGGCCCGCACCATTCGCATCCCGGTGCACATGATCGAGACCATCAACAAGCTCACCCGCACTTCCCGCGCCCTGGTGCAGGAGCTCGGCCGCGAGCCGCAGGCCGAAGAGATCGCCCAGCGCATGGACATGCCGGTGGCCAAGGTTCGCAAGATCATGAAGATCGCCCAGGAGCCGATCTCGCTCGAGACGCCCATCGGCGAAGAGGAAGATTCGCATCTCGGGGACTTCATCGAGGATCGCGCCGTGGTCTCCCCCATCGACCACGTCATCGTCTCGAACCTCAAGGAGCAGACCAACAAGGTCCTGCGCACCCTCACCCCACGCGAGGAGCAGGTGCTGAAGATGCGCTTCGGCGTCGGCGACGGTGCCGAGCACACCCTCGAGGAGGTGGGACGCTCGTTCAACGTCACCCGTGAGCGCATCCGCCAGATCGAGTCGAAGGCGCTCCGCAAGCTCCGCCATCCGTCGCGCTCGAAGAAGCTTCGTCCCTTCCTCGACGCCACCTTCTGATTCTCACGATCCGAAAACGAAACAGGGCGGCCTCCGGGCCGCCCTTGTTATTGCCTGCCGTTCCCAGCGTTCCTCCAACGATCGCGAAGGAAATCGCCGGCCACACGTCTTTGCATTCGCATCGGGACACGACCATGCGTGACCGGCCGCGCTTGCTTCATGATCGTTTTTGTTTACGATGCCCGCAACCAATACCCGTTCTCGAGGCGACTTCCTTGAAACTGCTCGCGAGTGCGCTGTTTTCTCTCCTGGCTTTGCCTCTCTTCGCGGCCCAGCCCTATCACCTTCAGCTCGAGGCCAACCCGGCCGCTCCGTTCCCCTTCCTCAGCCGGTTCGGGACCGTGACCATCGACGTCTACGGCGGCGGCGTCCGCGCCGAAACGATCTGGCTGAACGGGTTCAGCCGCAACGGCGGCCAGGCTGTGACGGTCGAGAACCCTCTCGGCCGGATGTACACCGACCTTCCGCTGCCGGAGATCGCGAAACTGGTGCGAAAGCTCGGCGGCTCGTCGCTGGGGCCGCTCTCCGGCCCTCCGGAGAGGGTCACCGCCGCAGTCGCCGGTAAAGTTCGTGGCATCGATGCAGAGCGATACCGCCTCGTCTACGGTCCGCAGGCGTGGATCGATGTCTGGACGACGAAAGCGGTTCCTGACAACCCGCAGTTCCGCGCCATCGCCAACGAGTTCGTGGCCGGCGTTTCGCCCCCCGCCGCGGAGATCGCGCGCAGGCTTCCCGGCACACCGATCTACGTCGAGTTGAACTTCCGCCGTTTCCACAAGCTGCCTCTGCTGCGGCTCAAGTCGCTGTCGTTCGAGAATAAGGGCGAGTCCGATGCTCTCAGCGTCGGGATGCTCTATTTCAAGGCGCTGATGCTCGATGCGCTCTGGAAGTAGCCTTTCGCCTTTGTGCTCTATATGTTACGGCGAGTGCGGCCGCAGCCCCAGTTCCCTTCCTGACGGGCACGCCGATTGAAATAGTAAATCGCGAGCGTTTTTTCAGTTGTGATTTCGAGAGAAAAACGTATCATATTAACCATGCATGAATGGGGAGGCGTCCGGCGGGCTGCAATAATCGCCCGGCGCAGCTGTTTCCATCCGTGTACGCTTCCTGTGCGGCATACGCCGCATGATCTTTAAAAATACGACGAGTTCCCGCTCCTCCCCTCTGCCTCGGGGCGAGATGGAGCGGTCGATCCGGTCCGCGACTTCGGCGAGGTGGGTCATGACCATGGACGTGACGCTTGTCGCGGGTCCGCCGGAAATTCATGGGGGAGGAGGTACAAAAATTCGCATGGATTGTTCTAATACACCTAAGGGGGCTACGACCTCGTAGCTTCCACCCCGAAAGGGCGCCCGTAACACGGCGCCCTTTTTCAATTTCTGAGAGTTTCCGGCGGCGCCTGACGGCGCCGCTTTCTGTTTGGCCGGAGTGCGGACGTCCCGTCCGCACCCGCGGGACGTCTCGTCCCGCGGTCCTGGCGCGCCATCGACGATGCCTAGTCGAGCCGCGGAATGACCACTCGCCCGCCCTCGAGCGGAAGGGACGGGCTGGCCGGCCGGAGAATCGCCCTGAGGCGCTCCTGGAGGACTTCCACCGAGGTGAACTCGGAATCGAGCAGCTTGTGGAGCGCCTCGACGCCGGCAGCACGGATCCGGCTCGGCTTGCGCGTCAGGCAGGCGTTGGTCTTACAGCGCGGCGTGCAGTACTTGCGCGTCGATCGCGTCTTCGGAAAGAGACTGCCGCAATACGAGCAGGTGCCCATCCCGTCCTCCCCCCTCCCACGGACTACCGTTGATCAACGATTGGCGGCGGAGCGCCGTGGCCAACGGCCGGTTCTCACGAGCCGGCCGGTAACCGTTGATTAACGGTTCAACCGTTGATCGGCGACAAAAGTACGCCGGCCGGTCGCGATCGTCAACTAGTGGACGAAGGGGCGGCGTTCGCAGATTCGCATATTCGCCGCCGCAGTTTTACCCCATGGGCAACAGGCAGGGATCGTACGTTTCTGACAACCACCCGCCAATTTGCGTTGAACGCATGCCGCAGATTGTTTTCCTCACGCTCTTCCTCGGCCCGACCTCGGGATCAGGGTTGATCGCTGCTGGGCGGCCGGGCCCTGGTGACGCTGGATCGTCCTCCGTGGTCAGCGCAGGTCGACTTCGGTCCTGAACTGACGCCGCAGGCTCTCGTCGTGATCGGTTTCGACGCGAACGGTGTCGAGATCGCACGCGCGTCGCAGAGCCTCAATCTTCCGCGCCCGGTCGCAGAAGTCGATTGAGCCGAATTCGTACGATCACTCTTGCTGATCCGTGCCACTTCCGCGTGAGTGTTACCGTCGCACCGGCCGGGATCGGGGCACGGCGTCGAGGTCGCGCAGGAATGCCCGCGGCGCGGCGCCGTACGGGCGCTCGATGCCGAGGCGAACGTACGCCAGGTACGCATGATCGCCGGCGATGCAGAGAGAATCGCGGGACAGGACGATGGCGTTGTCGGCTCGTCCATCGAAGCGCAGCGCAATTGTGTCCGACTGCACAATCGACGCTTGCGCGTCGAGAGTGGCGCGATGGATCTCGATTCCGGTCGTCGTCATGACCGGCCAAGCAATCGTGTACGCCGATGCATTCCAGGCGATCGGAACGACGCCGGGAGCCACGCCGAAGAAATTCGCCGAGCCGGTCCAGATCGCGTGTCCGTTCTGCTGCGGCGTGCCGTCGAGCAGCTCGCCATTCCGCGAAACAGCGCTCGAGCGGACCGAGTAGCGTGCGTCCTGCAGCGGTTGGCTCATCCACGTGACGATGGCGCCGTCGCCGTTCGCAGCGATCGAAATGCTCTCCTGATCATCGGGATCGACCGCGATCGCGATTCCGCCCGGCGCGTCGAGCGGCCGGCCGTCCGCGGCGAATCGCCCGGCGTAGACGTCGCCTTGACTTGCGAGGGGACACTCGAACGGACAGTGGAGAATTCCGGGCTCGAGCTGCACCCAGCCGATCCAGTACATTGAGCCGTCGAACGCGATCGCGGGCTGCTGATGCCGCTGCGGACCGACTGTGATCGTGGAGGCATCATCGAGCGTTCCGTTCGCGCGCACGCGCCTGATCCGGATCTGTCCCGAACCGTCGGCAGCCTGCCAGGCCACGACCCAGTCGCGTCCGTCGCTCGCGACAACCGGGCTGTCCAAGCTCGCGGTCGTCTGCGCCCCCTCGTCGATGACGATGTCCGCCGTATCCAGCGGCACCGCGGATGTGGAGAAGCGGCGCGCTTTGACGCGGCAATTCTGCTGAGCGCCTTCTTCCCAGACGACGAGGTGCGCTATGCCATTGAATGCCGTCGATACCTGCACCGCGGTCGAGTTCCACGAGGTCGGGCGCAGGCCGGTCGCGATCCGAATGCCGTTGCCGGTCGCCGGGACGCCCTCCGCCGTCAGGTGGCCGACATACAGATCAGAATTGGCGAATGGACCATAGGCCGTACTGAATGGACGGTACTCGGACCACGCCGCGAACCATCCGTCAGGATCGCGCGAGATCGCTGGCGCGGTCTGGTACGAGGCGCCGCTTGCCGCCGCAATGGCGGTGCCGGTTGTCAAATCGTCGTGCAGCAGTGCGACTCGAAAAATCCGGTCGGTCGACGTGACCCATGTGACGAGCCGCGCGTCAGGCGAGATGCCGAACCCGGAGACGTGATCGGCGATGACCACAGGCGCTCCCACGGCAACCAGATTGCTGTCGAGTCTCTGCGCGGTAACCGTGGCCTTGCTGTCGACCGAGAACACGGATGCCTCGCCATCTGAAGAGACGAGAGCCGAGACCGGCGGAACCGTAACTCTCGCCATAATCGTCCCGTCGCGCGCGATGCGGACGAGTTGTGGAGAGCCAGGCGGCCACCCAACCGCTGCTGACGCGATGATCCACGATACGCCGTCGAAAACGATAAGGTTGTTTGTGGTGCTCGACGCCGCGATCGTGATGCCAAGATTGCTGCCGTCCGGCCGCACGATGGCGCCGAGGGTCGATTGTGTGTCACCGTTCCAGACGACGAGAAAATTGGTGCCGTCCGTCGACACTGCCACGCCGTCGCCGATCCACCCCTGCGTCCTTGCGATCGGCACGTCGGGGACGATGACGTTCAGATCGTCGTCGAGAATCAGCGCGCTGATACTGTGGTAGAGGCTGTACGCAATCAGCAGCTGGCCGCCATTCCAGGCGATCGCAACACGGTCCTCGGTGCCACTCGCGAGCGGCGGCAGATAGTCGACGATTGCTCTCCTTTCGGCAACATTTCCCTGCGGCGTGACACGTGCGACCCAGATCTGTGAATCCAACCGGTCGTTCCAGACGACGACATAGTCTCTGCCGTTCCACGCAACCGCCGGAGGAACATCGCTGTAGGCCGTCGTGATCGTCAGCGGAATGGGATCGAGGACCTCACCGCCGCCCGAGACGCGCGTCGCCACGATGGCGTAGCCGCGCGAAACGACGAGGTAGTCCTGCCCGTCGGTGGCGATGGCCGGAGTCAGGCCGGCTGCGACCGGCGCCGGCGCCACAGTGGAAATCGGCCATTCGGTGCCCGCCGCGCTCATCGCGGTCGCGATCAGCGCAAAGAGAATCGCCCATCGGATGACCACACGTGGATTGTGGCTCATGCCTCCGATTTCTACCGCATTCCGGAACGGCGCAGGTGCGAACCGCGTCACGAGACGTCGTGGTTGTCCGGGACGCCGCACACGTGTGCCTCCAAAGCGGTCCCCGCACCGGTCATCGTGGCCGCGTACTCATCGCTTGTGGTCCCGCTGGGGTTGATCCTGTCCGTGAATTCACGTCGGGAATCTCCGCCTTTTGCGTTGCGCTATGCTGACGTTCATTGCCTCGGTGGCGGACGCTGCGAACTTACAGTAAAAAGCACAGCGCCGTCACGACATGACAGCAAACGCATCCGCTGGTAATGGGCGACGCCGTCTTTCCCGTCCCGTCCATCAGTGGAAAACGACTTCGTTTGTTGCGCCGACTCGCAGGTGCGGCAGGCCAGCGACGAGATACGGGACGGTAAACACGTCTGTGCCTGTGGCAAAGTCGTGCGGAAGGGACGCCGGATCCGGGCCCAGGATTACATCGACGATATCCGTTGTGTAGATGTCGTACACCTCAACAGCCGCCCGACCAATAAGCATGAACGGAGCACGCCGGAAACGCTGGTGCTGCGCAAACGCTGATTGTGGAATTCTCACACCGTTCACGACAAGCCCGATAATCGCTGTCGATTGCTTTAGCGACGGCGCTACAGCGATTCGGATTGCTCTCGTCGCGCTGAGCCCTGGTGGAGCGATTTCAGTCGGGAGCCCGCCTGGATCAGCAGACACGGCCGGTATTACATAAAGTGGTGATGCACCGACAAGCACGGTGTACTCTGGAGCGCCATGGTTAAGATGAAACCGGATATCGCCGTTCTCATCGACAGCCGCGTGCTCGGTGACTGTTCCATCGGCCAGGCACCAGTATGCGAGACTGTACTTGCCAGTCCCAACATGGGCGTGGCGTTCGGCCGCAGGCCGCAAGGCGATGCTCACCTCCTGCACATCCTTAAGGATTTCGACCGTGTCGCACGCGGACTTATAGTTAGCGGCCTCCGCACAGATACGAGTAGTTTTCCCGGACGGCAGCGAGTCTACGACTACCCGTCCGTTCGAGTCCCGCTCTCCAGGCATCATGTATAGACCTTGGGTGTCACCCTTGTCTCGGAACACGGTCGCAATCGCTCTGGCGTCCGGGAGCGGTGATCCGGTTACTGCATCTGTGACCGTCACTTCGACCTTGTTGATTGGAACGTCGATATCGTAACCAGCCCCCGCCGCGACTTCACTTTCAGGAACGTGAATGTACTCGAACGAGTGATCGCAAGCCTTGACCTGAATGTTGGTCTTGCCGGGTGATGCAGTTAGGTAAGCGCCGTACTCGCCACTCGGTGTGGAAACGGCTGAACCCGTGCGGAATAAGAGTTGTGCGACGACCGGCTTTCCACCCCGCGTTATGCGGCCGGCGACGTAGAAACCTCGTCCTGACATCGTCAGCCTGATTGATTCGCCAGGCGCAGTCTCGACGGTGTCCATAGCCGCGGTGTGCGAGCCACGTGAAACGGTGACTAGGTAAGCGCCGGGCGTCAGTCCAGCAAATTGCGTGACCGCGCTCGAAGCAGTAGCCCAGTCACCTCGCTTCTCCTGAATGACCGTGCACCGCTTCGGTGTATCCACGGTCAGCCTGATCGAATGCAGGTATTTTCCGCAGTCGTATACGGCAATGTTCGGCCGCTCCGCCTGATCAGCGTTTGCCCGAAGAGGGTCGGTTACGGCATCGCATGAGACTCGATTCGGTTGCGACCACCCAGCTATGTCCGTCACTGTCACGTCTAACGCCGAGCCAACGTGTACAGGTATCAGGTCCGAAATCACTAGTCCGCCCGGGGTAATACTGACCGGAACCTGCTGCGCAAGCCACCGAGCGCCGCCGATCAGAAGTGTGGCATCCCCGGGTGGAACGTCATCGAATACAAAGATGTTGTTTAGTAGATTCTGAGAATACATCGGCGCAAGAATTGGCGCGTGTGGACGACCGCGGCCATCCCTGAGTGTCACGTCGGGTACGGCTTGCTTGCCTAAGAGTGCCAAGAATTGCTGTGAGTAGAGCTGCGCGCACACAACTCCGCCTTCGGTGGTCGCCACCAGTCCTTGTCCTGTGAACGGGTCCACCGGGCGAAGCGCCGTCATGACGTACTGGGTGTTATTGATGGCGCGTACGAGCAGAGTCTTGCCCGCGCCGACGGTCGCCAAGCTTCCGATCCTCGTCGGCTTTCCTCCGTGAACGATGACGGGCAATAACGGTGTGTCTGCGGGCACCAGGATTGACGTCGCACCGCGGGGTACTGGAATCACAGCTCCGCGGTTCTTAGCCGTCTCCCCTTCAAGTATGGCCACGTCATCAGCGGTGGCCAAATCCTTGTTGACCACCGACAGGTCGAGAGTTGCAGCGGCCGCGAGATCGAGGCTGACTCCTTTCACAGCTTGCGCGTCGGTTGTACCGGTGATGAAACCGTGATTAGCACTGATCAACCCTCGCGGGTGACGCGCGTAAACACCGAAACCGTTAGGCGGAATCTCAATGAGCTTATCTGCAGGCAGACAACGCACCTGACCAGCAGTAGCGAAAACGCTGAATGGGTTCGCCAGGTCCATGGGGTAAAAACAGACCTCGGAACCCGGTAAACGTTCTCCGGCGTAGCGGATGCGAAAATCGACGCGCCCGTGGACCACGAGAGCGACGAGGGTAATCGCCACGGACATTGCGGATGCTTTGAGAGCCGTTCGACAGGTCATCGGCAGATCTCAGCAGTTCTGGCAGAAGCACGCCCCGTGGATCTCGATTCCGTCCCTGCAATAGTTCAGATAGTACACTGACTGGCACGAGCGGTTGTCGGGATAGGGCAACGATGGGTTGCACAGCCAAAACGCGTCGCAGGTAGTCGGAAAGCAGTTCGACAGCGGCGTGGCGGAGTCGGATTGTGGAGTTTGGTTCGCTGCAATGGTCGACCAGACTATATCAGTTTTGGCGGTCTCCGTGACTTTCGTTGAATGCCGCAGCCATACACTAGTGGCCTGTATTGGTTGAATTGGTACCAGTGGCGCCGGGATCGGCGACGTGAGCGAGGCGCGCCGACGCAGGCATAGCGGTGACTATGCTGAGGAGGCGCAACGAAGCTCACGGCGTCGAGACCAAGCCAGGTGGTACCAATTCAGCCGATACAGGCCACTAGGTGCGCCAGTCATGGTTGGCGTGACAATCAGAAGTGATATTGATATTGCGAGGAGAACCATGATCTGCGATCTGTTCATGTTTCCCTCCTTGGTATGAGCTAACTGGTTGATGAGCGCTGTACCCCGGGCTGAACACAGTGACGGAAGGAGTGCATGCCTGGCTAACGCCCGGCCGCACGCCCACAACATGGGATCTCCACCATAGGAGGATCGTGATACGCCGTACCGGTGGGCGTGAGGTCGCATGATGATCGCTTGTAGGACTCTCGCGTGGTATCGCCTGGTCGTTACTGTAAGGCATTCGGTGAGGACGCGGCGTGACGTGCTCGGCTGCTTCGGGAGATCGGGATAGAGTTCGAAAATCCAACCCGTGAAACGGTTGTTGCCGATGAATTCTCCAACCGCGGACAGCGCCTGAAGCGTCGTCCGTTCGGTCGGAATCCCTGCCGCCACTCCGAATGACCTGGTGCCGCCGTCCCGCGTTGCAGAAGTCGACAACGCGCTGGGAATCTCGCCGTGGCGAACCTCCCGGTCCTCGACCTGAGCAAGTACCTCCTGACCGTCGAAAACGAGGGTGAGCTCTTCGAGTACGTTCTCCGCATCGCGAAGCATGAGGTGGCTCGTGATGGCGCTGTCGATGTCGGTGATGCGGAGATGCTCGACATTTCGCGATGGCTGCATCGACAAATTCGCCTCATCGAAAACGCGGAGAAGCCGCTTTCATTCAAACGGCTAAAGTCGATCCTCTCGCGCTTCGAATCCACGTTCGCGCACCCGCACAAAGGCAATCGAATCGACATCTACCGCCACGGCAGATGGACGCAGGTTCATTACCGTGGCGATGGCAGCGAGGTTCAGCGGAATACGATTCGAAAGATTCGGCAGGATCTCAAGCCTGAGCGATGACGATGGCAACGATTCGATGATCTTCTACGACGCTCGTGACCGAGTACCCGAATTCGTGCACAGATATCGCCGCACGCTCGACCGTCTCGCAAAGCTGTGAACGAGCAACATGAGCAACGAAGAAATCGTGAATGGCCCGCTTGCTCGTAGGAACGTCGGCGATTCGCTGCTGGCCGCGTGACCTGAAGGCGCTTTGAGCGGCGCCGGTCCGCCCTGCGACGGCGAATCTGTCATGCCGATTCTGGGTGAACTGGACCCTTCGCGAATGCTACATGCATTTTCGAGGCCGCCATGCCAATCGCGAGTCCTTGAAAAGCTGGGCATACCCACCTCGTCACCGCGTTGTTATTGCGTCGAGTCGAGCGTCTGTACGAACACTGTCCGTGAATTGTTCTTGCTCTCGGCGAAACTCAGCATGAACAGACGCTACTCGCGACGACGGGAATCTCCGCGAACTCTCTCAGGCTTTTGCGTTGCGTTATCCTGACGTCCGTTGCCTCGGTGGCGGAATGGCAGACGCTGCGGACTTAAAATCCGCTGCTCCGTGAGGGGCGTGCCGGTTCGAGTCCGGCCCGAGGCACCAGACGAGCGGGAAGCGGGCAGCGGGTAGGACGACGGTGCTCGCCACCATCCGCGCCTCCTACCCGCTACTCGCTACCCGCTACCCGCTACCCGCTTCGTTATCATTCGCCGCTGCCACTTTCCACCCCACCGGAGGAATCATGACCACCGACACGACTGCAGCGGGGCGCGCGCTGACGCTGCTCTCGGACGACGAAGAAATGTTCCAGGAGAGCGTCCACGATTTCGCGGTGGAGCGGATCCGGCCGCACGTCTTCGCAATGGACCGTGACGCGACGATGAAGAAGGAGCTGATCGAGGCCTTCTTCGAGCTCGGCATCATGGGTGTCGAAGTGCCGGACAAATGGGGCGGCGCCGGCGGGACGTTCTTCACGGCTGTTCTCGTCGTCGAGGAGCTCTCGCACGTGGACGCGTCGTGCGGCGTGCTCGTCGACGTGCAGAACACCCTCGTCAACAACGCCCTCCTCCGCTGGGGCAACGAGGACCAGAGATCGAAATACCTGCCGATGCTGGCGAAGAACACTGTCGGCGCGTATGCGCTGTCGGAGACGGGATCCGGCTCCGACGCCTTCGCCCTCTCCTGCAAGGCCGAGAACAAGGGCG
This sequence comes from Acidobacteriota bacterium, assembly GCA_021781455.1. Classification (GTDB taxonomy): domain Bacteria; phylum Acidobacteriota; class Thermoanaerobaculia; order Gp7-AA8; family Gp7-AA8; genus JAJXWV01. Next base: position 109,633 of record JAJXWV010000041.1, read on the forward strand.
ACCACTGGGTTCTCAACGGCCAGAAGCTCTGGATCACGAACGCCGCCGAAGCGGGCGTGTTCATCGTCTTCGCGAACGCCAACCCCGACGCCGGCTACAAGGGCATCACGGCCTTCATCGTCGAGCGAGACTTCCCCGGCTTCTCCGTCGGCAAGAAAGAGGACAAGCTCGGGATCCGCGCTTCCTCCACCTGCGAGCTGATCTTCGAGGAGTGCCGCGTTCCGAAGCAGAATGTCCTCGGCGAGGCGGGCAAGGGCTACAAGATCGCCATCGAGACGCTCAACGAGGGGCGCATCGGCATCGGGGCGCAAATGATCGGCGTGGCGCGCGGAGCTCTCGAGCACACCATCGCGTACACGAAGCAGCGCAAGCAGTTCGGGCGCCCGATCGCCGACTTCCAGGCCGTGCAGTTCCAGCTCGCCCAGGCTGCAACCGAACTCGAGGCAGCCCGGCTCATGGTCTACAACGCCGCTCGCCTGAAGGATGCCGGCAAGCCATTCGTCAAGGAAGCGGCAATGGCGAAGCTCTTCTCCTCGCAGGTCTGCGAACGGGTCACGTCTCTCGCCGTCCAGCTCTTCGGAGGAAACGGCTACACGAAGGAGTACCCGGTCGAGAAGTTCTGGCGCGACTCGAAGGTCGGCCAGATCTACGAGGGGACCTCGAACATGCAGCTGCAGACGATCGCGAAGATCGTGATTACGGAGAAGCTGTAGCCTCTATTTAGGATCTGAGATTGATGATTGATGAACCGATGAAGGAGTGGGCTCATCGGTTCATCAATCATCAATCTCAAATCTCAAATAGCGGCGCTACTCCATCTCCTCGAGCGCCTGACGCGCCTGTTCCCAGATCTCCGGCGCCATGCGCTTGACGCGGCTGTCGGCGACGATGCGGCGGAGGGGTGGGACAGCGTCCGGAACGCGGAAGACGTCATCGTCGCGGATGGCCTGGACGGCTACGAACTGCACCGGCCCGTAGGCATCGCTCAGGGCCGGAACGAGGGCGGCGGCGGCTTCCGGGGTGTGCAATGCGACCAGCGCGTTGGCGGCGGCGTAGCGGATGGTGGCGTCCTCGCTCGTGACCATCCTGCCGAGCGCTGCGATGACGGCAGGATCGGGTTTCGCGGAGCCGAGAGCCGAGACGTAGACCGTGGCGTTCGGCTCGGCAGCATCCAGCCGGGCCAGCAGCGCTCCGGGATCCGCTTTCGCTACTTCGCTCAGGACGTGAGTGAGGGCCTCCACGACCTGGTGAGGATGGTGGTCGCGTGTCTCGGTGCCGTTCATCGCTTCGGCCACGGCGTCGACCGCATCGGGACCGAGGGAAGCGATCTCGCCGAGGTCCGGATTGTCGCGGCGCAACGCGTCTACCGGACTGGCCACGATCCGGGCGACGATCTCGCGGGCGCGAGCGCTGGTCATCTACTCCTCTTTCTGCGTCATCCGTTGGCGCCTGGCGAGACGCTGCAGAAAATCGAATGCAATTCCGCCGCTGGTCTTCTTCAGCGACAGGAGGTAGGTCGCAATCGCCACGGCTCCTCCGATCCATGCCAGCGCGCCGACTTCGCGCGAATGCGGGAAGAACGGCCAGATCGTAAAGAGCAGGGCACCGACACCACCGACCGCGAGCATCATCACCCGCTGCACTCTCGGCGCGTCGACGTCTCGGTCGCAGGTCAGGGTGACAGTGGTCTCGGAGTCCTGGTGCGGCAGCCATGAAACGGTGCACTCGACCGAGCCGGTTGCGGCGACGCCGCGCCTGAGCGGAAGCACGAACCGCCGCCGCCGCTCGCCGGACTCGCGAAGTTGCCCGCCGTACAGGTCGATGAGCTCGGCAATGGACTCGTCGATTCCTTCTTCCGGGATGCGGTCTTCGGTGAAGCTCACCGGGACTGCGGGGCTCGAGTCTGTCATTCCGTTCTCCTGAGCCAGGCGGCGCGAATCTCGTTGACCGGCTCGATGACGCGCAGTTTCACGTCGACACTGCCATCGCGGCGAAGCGTTGCGCGATGCCGCGTCAGCCGTCCGCTCCGCGACGCCGTGATCTCGATCTCGCTCCCCTCGCCTGCTGCGGCAACGATGCGCTGGACGTCGGCCTCCGAACGCGTGCGCATCGAGTCAATGGCCAGGAGCTCATCCCCCGGCAGGAGACCGGCGGCCATGGCCGTTCCCCCTCTGACGACCGAATCGACGATCAACGCACCCTCGGCGATTCGAAGTTTTGCGCCGAGCGCCGGATCGCGCGGCGCTGCCTCGAAGGCAACACCGGCCGCGGCAAACAATTCCTCGTAGGGCGGCCGCTCCGTTCCGTGAACGTAGCGCTGGAAAAATTCATCGAAGCCATTCCCGCCGAGAAGCCTGACCGCGCACTCGAAGCCGTCCTCCTCGAGGCCACGCCTGCTCTGGCCGTACTCGGACCACAGATGGCGCACGACTTCGTCCAGCGACCTGCCCGCCCTGGAGCGCAGGGCCAGGTCGAGCATGGCCGCGATCACCTCGCCCTTGTCGTAGAACGAGAACCAGCTGTTTCCCTTGTCATGCGGCCGTGACGGGTCCTGCAGCCATCCGTCGAAGCTGGCTTGCGCGAGCGACAGGTGGCGCGAGGCGGTCGACGATTCGATCACCCCGATCACCCTGGCGAGATGGTCGAGGTACTTCTGCTCGTCGATCACGCCTGCCCGCTCCATGGTCAGCGCCGCGAAATAGGAGGTGACGCCTTCCATCGCCCAGAGCAATCGGGTCGGCGCCTCGGTCGTGTAGTCATATGGCACGAATGCCGCCGGGACGATCCGCTTGACGTTCCAGAGGTGGAAGAGCTCATGGGCGATGATCGAGAGCAGGTGCTCGTAGCCTTCGTCTCCCCGCTTCGCTCCGTAGACCGCGTCGCGGCGGGCGACGATGGAGGACGAATCTTCGTGCTCGACACCGTGCCAGCGGTCGCCGACGTGGATGAGGAAGCGGTACTCCCGCGCGGGGATTTCTCCGAAGATGGCTGACTGGGCACGGGCGATGGCACGCAAGGGCTCGACGTATTGCAGCGTGTCGATCCCCTCGTCGCCGAGGAAGACCAGGTGGATCGCCGAACCGCAGTCGTCGAACGTGTGATGGGTCATGCGGGGAGCCGCAATCGCAGGCGAGTCGATCAGATGGTCGTAGTCGCGCGCTTCGAATCGATGCTCGAGGCGATCGCCCCGTGCGGCCGTCGAGAGGTGAGGCAACTGGGTCTCGACTCGCCACTGCCCCGGTGTGCGAACGAGAAGCACAGCCGGCTCTTCGCGCAGACCTTCGACCATCATGAAGAGGTTCGAGCCGTTGAAGTAGGCCTCGTCCGGGTCGAGGAAGCTCGATCCGGCGTCGAGCACGCCTGCGTAGTAGCGATAGCGCATTACCACCCGATCGCCGGCACGCACGTCGATCCGCCACGAGGCTTTGCCGTCCTTCCAGACCGCCGCACCGGCGCTCCATTCGCGCACGTTCATGGCGAAGTTCTCGATCTGGTAGCGCCCCGGCCGCCACGACGGCAGGACCAGCCGTGGACGATCGGCGGGCGCGAGAAAACGGATCTCGATGTCGTAGAGCCGTTCGGCGGGATCGCTCCACGAGATTTCGTATTCAACGGGCATCGGGGCGGGAATGATACTTCGCGTGAGTGGGAGCCGCGATTGCGCGACGGCGGCCGCACCAAGCGCAGAATGAAGCGGTTCGAAGGAAGAACAAGTCGCCCACGCCCTTCTTAGTTCTTGGCTCTCCGGGATTGGGTCCGGCGAAATTTCGAAGAGGGCACTCCAGGCGGCGTAGCCGCCGTAAGAATTTAGCGGCGGCCGTCAGGCCGCCGGAGCAAGCGATCGCATCGGCGTACGAGGGCACGAAGTGCCCGACAGGAGGCCGGGGAAGCAGACCCGGGATCTGTCGCGCGCTACGCGCGCTCGGACGCTGGGTCGGTCCGATCGGACGGCGGCCTGGCGGCCGCCGCTAAATTATGCCGGCGGCTCCGCCGCCTCGACAAAGCCCCACTGGCGAGTTAGACGTCAGGCGACTGGGGGTGAGGGGTTCTCCGCAAACGATCGACTCAGTGGCCATGCAGCAAACGCTCCTTCTCCATGACGGCCCGTCGCGACGGCTAACTCCGGATGCTCGTGTAGAATGCGACGACTCGCGCATGTCAGATCTTCTGCAGGCGCTCGACCGCTTTGAAATCGTCCGCATCCTCGGAAAAGGCGGCATGGGGACGGTATACCTCGCTCGCGACCCGCGCCTCGGCCGCTCGGTTGCCCTCAAGGTCCTCAACACCGAGGAGCTCGCCACCGATGAGCAGCGGACGCGGTTCTTGCGCGAGGCCCGCGTGGCTGCAGCCATCCGTCACCCAAACGTCGCCACGATCTACGAGGTCGGCGAGACCGACGACGGGCGCCCTTACATCATCATGGAGTACTGCGAGGGCGAAACGCTGGCTCAGCGGCTGCGGCGCCGACCGCTCGATTCGGGCGAGTTCCTGGCGATCGCGCGCCAGATCACGGCGGGAGTCGCGGCGGCCCACGACAACCACGTCCTGCACCGAGACATCAAGGCGGCAAACATCGTCATCGAGCCGACCGGAGCCGTCAAAATTCTCGATTTCGGTCTGGGGAAGCTGCTCGACCGCGATTTCTTTCCGGGAGAAAAGGCCTCGTTCGAGTCGACCAGCGGGCACTTCTTCGGCACGCTGCACTACCTCGCGCCCGAACAGGCCCGCGGACAGGCCGCGGACGTCCACAGCGATCTCTTCTCCATCGGCGTCGTCCTCTATCAGATGGCCTCCGGTCACCTGCCGTTCAACGCCGACTCGCCCCTGCTGGTTCTGGAGAAGATTCGCGACAGCGAGCCCGAGGCGTTCGTTCCGGTCGATCCGGCGTTTCCTCCTTCCGCTGCGAAGATCATCGGCAGGCTCCTCCAGAAGAATCCTCAGGAGCGGTACCAGAGCGCGCACGAGCTCCTGGAAGAGCTGGACGGCATCGACGCGCCGACGCTGCGGTACTCGACGCGCCAGACGCGTTCGATGATCGGCCGCACGATCCACCGGCCGCACCTCGGCCGCATCGCGCTCATCACCGCCGCTCTGCTGGCCGTGGCCGTCGGCTTCTTCTTCGTCTTCGAGTACGGCAACAAGCCTTCGCTCGTGACCGTGGCGGCGCCCGCTGCCCCTGGAGTGATCCACTCGATGGCCGTGCTTCCGCTCGAAAATCTCGCCAACAACCAGAAGGACGACTTTCTCTCCGTCGGTCTGGCAGACGCGCTGGTCACCAAGCTCCAGCAGATTCCAACGCTGCAGGTACGGCCGACGTCCGCAGTGCTGCAGTTCCGTGACGGAAAGACGGACGTGAAGACGGCCAGCCAGAAGCTGCAGGTCGACGCCGTCTTGGAGGGTCACTTCCTCGCCGCGGGAGATCTGGTACGAGTGAACCTGCAGCTCACGGATGCCAGGACCGGGTACAACGTGTGGGCCGATTCGATCGACGGCAAGCGCGGGAACCTGGTGAAGCTCATCGACGATGTCTCGGCGCGGACTCTCAGCGGCATCGACCAGACGCTCGGGCTCGGCGAGCTGCGACAGACGGCCTCCGAGCCGCGCTCGAACAATCCGAAGGCCTTCGAGGCATACCTGAAGGCCCGCGCCCGCAACGGCACGCTCGTGCCGGCCGACTTCAACGCCGAAGTGGCTTCGCTCAAGCGGGCCATCGAGCTCGATCCGAATTTCGCGGCCGCGTATGCCGACCTGGCGATCACGCTTTCCCTCGGCACGGCTCGAAGCCTCACCCACGATCCGAACGTGCTGCAGAAAGCGGAGTGGTACGCCCGGCAGGCGGTGCGGCTGGACCCGAACCTTGCGGAAGCGCATCTCGCGCTGGGACGTGTGTTCGTCCGCTTTCCGGGCCGGTTCCGCGAGTCCGTGCGCGAGAACCTCGCCGCGCTGCGCCTCAATCCGAGCGAGCCACAGGCTCTCTGGACGATGACCGGCTACTTCGTCTCGACCGGCGAGCTGGAAAAGGCGCAGTGCGTCGGTGAACGGCTGGTGCGGATCGATCCGATGTCGAACGAGGCCAAAACGCGTGGCTACTGGTACGTCAACGCGGTCGACCCGGAAGGAGCGCTGGAGAACGCGAAGGCGGCGATGGCCTCAAAGGACTCGGAACTGGCCGGCCACGACATCCGCGGTGTCGCGTACATCCTGCAGGGAAACATCGTTGCGGCGCAGGCCGAAGCCGATGCCGCTTCGGCGCTCGTGCCGTCGAGCTATCTGGGAAAGAGTCTGCGCGCCATGACGGCTGCGGCGCGTGGTGACCGTGCAGGGGCCGAGGCGGCCATCCGCTCCTTCGAGGCAGACGCAGAGCGGAACCACTGGGCGGCCATCCGAGTGGCCCTCTGCTATGCGAAGCTCGGCGACCGCGATCTCGCCATTCAGTGGCTGAAGAAATCAGCGGAGCTCGGCCACCACAGCTGGTACGAGCTGATCAAACATCCCTGGTTCCAGCCGCTGCAGAGCGACCCCGAGTTCCAGCAGATCGTGGCCGGAATCAAGGCCGATCTCGACGACGTCCGCGACGACGTGGTCGGCGTGTATCAGCTGATTTGCCACTGACACGAGTGCTGAGTACTGAGTGCTGAGTACTGAGTGGTGGAACCGGAAGCAGGCCTTTGTTGTGCTCGTGACACTCAGTACTCAGCACTCAGTACTCAGCACTCAGATCCCTTACTCGCCTCGATTCGTGACAGCCCTTACCTCCTCCACCCGGTTCTGCGCCACAATTTGGATAATGTCCCAATCTGCGGAGGAGGATCACGTGACCACGCGAACGATGATCGACTGCGAGACGGCTGCGGGCACCTGGCTGGAACGGCGATTCGACTGTCGACCGTCTGAAGGCGCCACGTTCGAGGCCGCGGTCCGCGAGCGCTTCGCCGCCGATCCGGCGATGCTGCACATGGCCGATGTCGTCCATGGAGCGATTTTCCCGGAGGATCTCTCCACGGCCGAGTCCCTCGGCCTGCGCCTCTGCCTCGGTGCCGCTGGAGACCTCGAGCTCGATTCCGCGGCGGTGTTCGATCACACGTGCTTCATCTTCGACGCGCTGCTGGCAAGCGCCAACGCCAAGATTGCTGCGCAGGAGCCGGTGTCCACTGATCCTCTGCTCGAACCGGTCAGCGGACTGCCGAATAGTTTTCTCTTTCACGATCGCCTGGCGCAGGCCATCGCCAACGCTCATCGCCGCGATTCGGAGCTGGCGCTCTGCAGCGTTCAATTCGATTTCGCGAACACCGGCGAAGACCTGCCGCGAATCCTTCGCGAGCTCGCCGATCGCCTCAAGCACTCCGTGCGCGAAGTCGACACCGTGGCCCGCGTTGCGCGCGACGAGTTTGCGATCGTCGTCACCTCGCTGCGCCGGAGGCTCGACGCCTCGCATGCCCTGCAGACCATGTGGGACATGGCCTCGGAGCCGTTCGACGTCGGCGACCGCTGCTACCAGATTCCGGTCCGCATCGGCGTGGCCTTCTATCCGGCTCACGGTCATGACCCCGCATCGCTGCTGGAATCCTCGCGCGCGGCCGCAGCGGCAGCGGATCCGGTCAGGGTGTTCGGAGAAGAAGAGGGCGGCTGACCCTCTCGTCACTTTGAGCCGGCGCGGACGGCGGCCGGGACCTCAGCAGTTCGTCTTACCCGGCTTCCCTTCCGTCACTTCGAACATGCGGTGCAGCGCGCGCTCGGCAGGGATGCGGATGTCTTCCGGCACTTCGATCTCGTACTGCATCTTCTCGAGAGAGTCACGGACGTCTTCGAGCGAGGTGACCTTCATGAACGTGCAGAGCTTGCAGCCCTTCACGAATTGCTTGTCCGGCACTTCCATCGCCAGGCGGTCGGAGAGACCGCATTCGGTCACGACGAGGAACCGCTTCGCCGACCGCTCCTTCGCATACCTGACCATGCCCGAGGTCGAGAGCACGGCATCGGCCAGCCTGGCCACGTCCGGCCTGCACTCGGGATGAACGAGGATCTCGATCCCCGGGTCTGCCTCCCGAATGCGGCTGATCTCCTCCGGCGTGATCTGCTGGTGCACGTAGCAGAAGCCGTCCCACGGGATGATGTTCTTCTCCGGCACCTGCTCGGCGGCGTGGCTGGCGAGGTTCCGGTCGGGAACGAAGAGGATGTTCCTGTTGGGCAACGAGCGAACGACTTTCGCCGCGTTTGCCGATGTACAGATGACGTCCGAGAGCGCCTTCACGGCCGCGGTGGTGTTGACGTAGCTGACGACGGCCAGATCGGGATACTGCTTCTTCAGCTCTTCGATGCGTGCGGCCAGATCCTCGGCAGGTGCGGAGTCGGCGAGCTGGCATCCTGCCAGGAGATTCGGCAGCAGCACCGTGCGCGTGGGGTTGAGGATCTTCGCCGTTTCGGCCATGAAGTGAACGCCGCAGAAGCAGATGACATCGGCGTCCTTCACGCGCGAAGCCATCAGCGCCAGTTCCAGCGAGTCGCCGACGAAATCTGCGACCTTCAGGATTTCCGGCCGGTAGTAGTTGTGCGCGACGATGACCGCGTTCCGCTGTGCCTTGAGCGCGCGAATCTCCACATGGAGTGCCTCGAACTCACGGACGTCTTCGGTGGTGTAGTCGTACGTCTTGACGCGGCTCAGTTCTTCCAGGAGCGTCGGCATTGCCGTTCCTCAACGGAAGGCGAACGTCGCGCATTTCAACATGGAAAGCGGACGCGCTTGTCCTTCGACTCCCGTCCTACCCGCTGCCCGCTACTCGCCACGCGCTTGTCTGAGCAGCACCACCGTCGCTCCCCAACCGCCGCCGGTCGGATCCGCGTCGTGGAATTCTTCGACGAAGTCGAGCTTCCCCAGCAGTGACTGCACGTTTGCGCGCTGCACGCCGATGCCGCGGCCATGGATCAGACGCACCTGCCGGAAGCCGCGCGCCCGCGCTTCGCGCAGGTACTCCTCGACGACGTCGCGAATTTCGCCTGGCCTAAACGGATGCAGGTCGAGCGTGTCCTCGATCGGGATCTCGACCGGCTCGTCGTCGTTCATTCGAATTCGCGTTTCGGCGCCGCCTGCTCTCGTCCGACGCGCCCCGCCGAGATGTCGGCCACGAAGTAGTTCTCGCCGCGCATCGGAACGCCGGCCAGGCGACGCAGCATGGCGATCTGGCCGACGTGCGTCAGCGCATCCGCCACCGGTCCCTGAAAGATCCGCTCGACCGGAGCAACCAGCGGCCTGTCGGATGCGAGGAAGTCGTCGAACCTCCGCAGCGCGTCGTAGAAGCGGTCGCATTCGATGCTCCACGACTGCGGCGTGGAGTCCCGCCACTCCGGCAGTCCCGCGGCCATCGTCAGCGCCCACTCCAGCAGATCGGCGATGTGGGCCAGGATCGCTACTGGCGTGCGCGTGCCGCCGGCGAAGGATGCGAACGATTCCGGAGCGTCGCGCACCGCTTTTCCACCCCTGTACGCGAGCGTGGCCACGGTATGGCGCAACAAGTTACGGCGGGCGTCGCTGGGCATCGGAGCGGCAATTCTATGCGATACTCTCGGCTTCAGTTCGAAGCTGAGGTCTCGATGGTCCTGTTCAATCACGCCACTCGTGAGATGACCGCCAAGATCGTCTATTACGGTCCCGGCCTGTGCGGGAAGACGACGAATTTGATGGTCATCTTCGACAAGCTCGATCCCAAGCAGAAGGGAAAGATGCTTTCCCTCGCCACCAAGACGGATCGAACGTTGTTTTTCGACCTTTTGCCCGTCGATATCGGCAAGGTCGGCAATTTCAACCTCAAGATCCAGCTCTACACCGTCCCCGGGCAGGTCTTCTACAACGAGACGCGCAAGCTGGTCCTCAAGGGCGCGGATTCGGTTGTGTTCGTCGCCGACTCGCAGCCCGCCATGGTCGACGCCAATCGCGAGAGCTTCGCCAACCTCATGGAGAACCTCGAAGCCAACCACATCGACGTCCAGGACACCCCGATCATCATCCAGTACAACAAGCGCGACATCCCCGGCGTGCTCCCGGTCGACCAGCTTCAGGAGCTCCTGGCGTTCGACGGTTATCCCTTTGCGGAGGCTTCCGCAGTCAAGGGTGAAGGGGTCATGGAGACCTTCAAGCTGGCCTCCAAGATCACCGCCAAGCACCTCATGAACCGGCTCAAGGGTGGCAAGAACGAGCCCGTTCGCAAGGTCGAGGTCAAGCCGGCGCCCGCACCCGCAGCGGCAAAGGGTAAGAAAGCCGCGCAGCCGCCCGCGGAAGCGCCCGCCCAGGAGGCTCCGCTGCACGGCCTGGCGTTCTCGGACGAACCGATTCCGACCGAAGCGCCGTCGAACCCCTTCGCCGACTCCGTTCCGTTCCCGGAGTCCGACGTCAATCCCCTCGACGCCGGCTACGAGAAGATGGAAGAGGTCTCCCTCGAGCAGCTTCTGATGGAAGGCCGCGAGCGCCCCGCGACGATGTCCGGCGCCGTACCGATTCCGGTCGAAGTCGAGGAAGTAGAAGAGCTCGCAGCCGACGAAATGGTCGCGGTCGTCGAGGAGTCGCCGGTGGCAGTGATGGAGCAGCCCCCACGGCCACCCCGGAAGGCCTCGGGCGACCGCGTCGAGGCACTGGAAGCCGAGGTCAAGGAGCTCAAGGCCCGCCTCAGCGCCCTGCGCGACGAGCGGCGCATCGCGCTCGAGGCCATCCTCCAGGACCTGAAGGAGCTGACTGAACGAGTTCGCACCCAGCTCGACGCATGACCAGACGAAACAAGGACCGCGCGGCCCTCATCTCCGCGCAATGAACATTGGAGGACTGAACGACATGCGGCGCATTCTCCCCATTGCACTCGCCCTCTCGGTTGCACTCATCGGTTGTAAGGCCAAGGAGATGATGGACAAGGCGTCCATCGCCAGCGATCTCCACAAGCGCGGCACGGTGGACCTCATGAAAGAGGTTTCCGAGGACAAGTACACGCCGCCCGCCGACGGAAAGCTCACGGATGCTCAGGTGCAGATGTACCTGAAGGTGCGGGACCACGAGAAGCAGATCGCGCAGGTCGCAAAACAGGAACTGCAGCAGCATGCCGACGCCGCCAAAAAAGCCGGCGACAAGTCGATCGGCGGAATGATGGAAGGGTTCAAGGGCCTGAGCGCGCTCGGCGAGCTGGCCACCGCGGACGTCCGCGCCGCGAAGGACCTCAAGTACAACACGCAGGAATACCTGTGGGTCAAAGGCAAGATCCTCGAGGCCAGCACCTCGGCGGCCGCGGAGAAGATGACCGAGGCCATGAACGCCAACATGGACGCGTCGTACCAGCAGATGAAGAAGTCCTACGACGAGGCCAAGGACGAGCAGACCAGGAAGGTCTACGCAGACATGCTCGCCAACTTCGACAAGTCGAAGCAGGAGATGGCCCAGAAGAAGGAGAAGGAAGATCCCGCATTGGCGTACAACAGACAGCTCCTTTCGAAGTACGAGGGCGCGCTGAATGCCTGGGCGCAGGAAATGGCGAAATACGAAGACAAGCCCGGCGAAGCGCAGAAGAACGTCGATCAGTGGTCGAAGGACGTGGACAAGAGCATCCAGGACGCGAAGGCGAAGGCGAAGCAGTAGGCCTCCCCCAAGCTGGTTTTCGAAAACGGCGGCCGCGGGCCGCCGTTTTCTCTAGTGCTGATTCCTGAGTGCTGAGTACCGAGTTCCGCCGTGCGATCGAGCGCCTCGTTCCGCGTCTCGTACCTGTCGCCCCAATCGCCGACTCAGTACTCAGCACTCAGTACTCAGTACTAAGATTCGCCCGCCATGACCCACTTCCCTGCTCACCTGGAGTGCTCCGCCTGCTCGACAGCCTTTGCCATTCACGACCTGCTGAACCTTTGCCCGCAGTGCAAGGGGCCGCTGCTGGTGCGGTACGACATCAAGCCTGATCCGCAGCTGCGCGCGAGAATTCGCGACCGTGCCGCCGACATGTGGCGGTATCGCGAGGTCCTGCCTGTCGATGACGATCGCGACATCGTCACCCTCGGCGAAGGCGTGACGCCGGTCCTCCAATCGAACGAGTTTTCCAACGTCCTGATCAAGGACGAATCGAAGAACCCCACCCGCTCCTTCAAGTCGCGCGGGATGGCCGCTGCGGTGTCCATGGCCCGCAAGTTAGGCGCACGCAGCCTGGCCGCTCCCACGGCCGGCAACGCCGGCGCGGCGCTCTCTGCCTATGGCGCCCGCGCCGGGCTTCCCGTCTTCGTGGCCATGCCTCGTGACACACCGCAATCGATCGTCGACGAGTGTCGCAGCTACGGAGCACAGGTCGAGCTCGTGGCCGGCGTCATCACCGACGCCGGTAAGCGCGTGCAGCAGTACATCGCCGACAACGGTGGCTTCGACCTCTCGACGCTCAAGGAGCCCTACCGCGTCGAGGGAAAGAAGATCATGGGCTACGAGCTTCTCGACGACCTCGGCCGCCTGCCGGATGCGATTCTCTACCCCACCGGTGGTGGCACCGGCCTGATCGGAATGTGGAAGGCCTTCGAGGAGATGCAGAAGCTCGGCTGGATCGGAAGCGAGCGGCCGCGGATGTTCAGCGTGCAGTCGAGCGGCTGCGCTCCGATCGTGCGCGCGTTCCGCGAAGGGCTCGACCACGCGCCGGAATGGGAGTCGCCGCACACGGGCGCGTGGGGCCTTCGCGTCCCGCGGGCCATCGGCGATCGCCTGATGCTGCGCGCGCTGCGCGATTCGCATGGCGGTGCCGTGGCGGTCGAAGAGGACTCGATCGAAGCCGCCGCCGCCGCGCTGCGCGAGCGCGAAGGCGTCGATGCCGGTCCCGAGGCAGGGGCGGCCATGCTGGCGCTGAAGACACTGCTCGATCAGGGCGTTCTCCGCCGCGACGAGACGGTCGTCGTCTTCAACACGGGCGGAAACAAGTACCACTGAGGGGGGCTGATACGGCCGTGGATGCGCGAGTGGCCAGCGGTGCGCCTGCACGCCGTTCGTCGGCGCGTCGATGGGTGACCTCAATCACCGGCCGGCGCTGACTCCCTCCATACGTTGACAGCACCGGAAGCGGTCCCGCCCACAATCCCGAACGCGGGACGTTCGGACAGTTCATCCCTGCGATTCCATACTCGCAGTTCATCGGGAAGACATCGGGCAGCACGACTCCTGTGCTCACTCTGCAGCAGATCGCGTACAGAGCTTTTCTCCGTGAACTCTATGCCTCTGCGTCTCTGTGGTTGAAACTTTGGACCGAGGCTCGAGTGGTTGGGGATTTCTGCACAGCCTCGTGACGGTCTCACCATCTCACCAGCTGATCGTCCACTCGCATTCCGGGGCGTGCTCGGCCATACACCGGGTGTGGATGACCGTCGGCGATACCCCCGTCATTTCGGCGATCTGCTCGATCCAGCCGGTCACTCGTGCGCACATGACCGGCTGCGGCGAGGGAAAGTCCGTCAGCCGGATCACGGCGGACGTCGGCGTCTTCTGGTCGGCCGACATCCGCCCGGCGCTGTTCATCGTCGACCACATGGCGGTCGCCTTTCCGAGGACCACGTTCGTGCTGAGGACGCGGACGAAGACCCGGTACACGCCCTCCACGCCAGCCTTCGCCGAGAAGCGTCCTGCCCGTCGCGCGAACTGCGGCACCGGTTCACCGGCGGCACTTGCAGCCTGGATAGTCAACGCGTTGAGCAGCGACATGGGATAGGTATTGGTGGCGAGGATCAGGCGCTTCGAGAGATCGTTGCGGTACGGCTGCGGCGCAGCCTGCAGAAGAGCCATGACTTTCTCGGGAGGCAGTGCCTGATCGAGAAACTTGAGGAAGCTGATGACTGTCTGCCCCTTCACGGACACTTCATCCGGCATGCGAGGCCTCTCGATCAAACCGTGAGTATGTTGGACCAGCTGCGATTTTACTCGCGCTGGAGCGCCGAATGTGGAGCGATAAGGATGATGGATGAAGCTCATCGCAGCGCGACTGGGCAGCCCTCATCCCTCAGACCTCATCCCTCGACATGGTCACTTATAATGCCGCCCGCACGAACCGGGGGGCGCGTGCTTCCTGCCTGTCACCTCGGCTCGCCGTCTCTGAACGCGGAGGTATTCCTTGGCAGACCAGCAATTCGATGTCGTCATCATCGGCAGCGGGCCCGGCGGATACGTCGGCGCCATCCGCGCCGGGCAGCTCGGCCTCAAAGTGGCCGTCGTCGAGAAGGATCCGTTCGTCGGCGGAACGTGCACCCACCGCGGCTGCATCCCCACGAAAGCGCTCCTCGAGAACGCGGACATCTGGTCGAAGATCCAGAAGTCGAAGGAGTTCGGCATCACCGTCGGCGACGCCCATCTCGACTTCGCGGCAGGCCAGGAGCGCAAGCAGAGCGTCGTCGACAAGAGCGCGAAGGGAATCGAGTTCCTGTTCAAGAAGAACAAGGTCGAGCGCCTGACCGGGTTCGGCCGCGTGGTCTCACCGGGCATCGTCGAGGTCAAGGGCGCCGACGGAGCGGTGCAGCGCCTGCAGACGAAGGACATCATCCTGGCGATGGGCTCGACTCCCCGCGATCTTCCCCACATCAAGGCCGACGGAAAGCGCATCCTCAATTCCGATCACATCCTCAAGATCGGCGACGTTCCGAAGTCGATGCTGGTCATCGGCGCCGGAGCCGTGGGATGCGAGTTCGCCTCGATCTTCGCGCGCTTCGGGACGAAGGTCACCATCGTCGAAGTCCTGCCGCAGCTGCTCCCCATCGAAGACGAGGAGATTTCGAAGGAGTTCACGCGGCTGTTCAAGAAGAAAGGCATCGACGTCTACACAGACGCGAAAGTCGAGTCTGCAGAAGTGCACGACAACGGGGTTCGTTGTGTGGTCTCCGCCAAAGGCAAGCAGCTGACGTTCGACGTCGAAGTCGTCCTTTCCGCGACCGGACGCCGCGCCGTCACGGAGAATTGCGGCCTTGAAGCCGCCGGCGTGAAGGTCGAGCGCGGATTCGTGCAGGTCGACGAGCTCATGCGCACCGGCGTGGCCGGCATCTACGCCATCGGCGACATCGTCCCCACTCCGGCCCTCGCCCACTGCGCCTCGGCCGAAGGGATTCTCGTCGTCGAGCACATCAAGGGCCTCGAGGTCCGGCCGCTCAACTACGACCACATTCCGAATTGCACCTACACGGACCCGGAAGTCGCTTCGGTCGGCCTCACTGAGAAGAAGGCCCGCGAGCGCGGGTACGACGTGAAAATCGGCAAGTTCCCCTTCACCGCCAGCTCGAAGGCCCGCATTCTCGGCGACGCGAACGGCCTGGTGAAGTACGTCTGCGACGCCAAATACGACGAAATCCTCGGCGTCCACATCGTCGGCCCGCATGCCACCGAGCTCATCGCTGAGGCGTGTGTCGCGCTCGAGCTGGAAGCGACGAGTGAATCGATCGCCCGGACCGTCCATGCTCATCCGACACTCTCCGAGGCCATGATGGAAGCGGCCGAAGATGTGCAGGGACACGCTATTCACATCTAAGAGTGCTGAGTACTGAGTGCTGAGTACTGAGTGGCGAGTACTGAGTGGCGAGTACTGAGTGCTGAGTGGCGACGCCGCCGCTCGGCATTGACTCAGTACTCAGCACTCAGTACTCAGCACTTCGCGATGACAGAACAGACGACGAGCCCACACGTCGACACACGGGGCCTGACGCGCGATCAGCTTCTGCAGATCGAGTACTACCTCCGTCTGACGCGTGCGCTGGAGGAGCGGCTGGTGGCGCTGTTCCGGCAGTCGAAGGTGATCGGAGGCCTCTATCGCTCCCTCGGGCAGGAGGGCGAGTCCGTGGCCGCCGCCTATGCGCTCGATTACAAGCAGGGCGACGTCGTGCAGCCGCTGATCCGCAACATGGGCGCGATCCTCGTGGCGGGTGCAAGACCTCTGGACATCGTGCGGCAGTACATGGCCAAGGGCGACTCGCCGACTCGCGGGCGCGAGCTGAACATCCATTTCGGACATCCGGCGCGGGACGGATTCATCGGCCAGATCTCGATGCTCTTGATCAGTGCCGATCACTGAGAGCTGAGCACGCGTCGAATGACTCGGTAACGACACTCAGTACTCAGCACTCAGCACTCAGCACTTCGATTGCATATGCTTCTTGTCCTGCAGGAGTGAGCAAATGGCCATAGATGTCGTAATGCCCCAGATGGGCGAATCGATCGCCGAAGGAACCGTCTCGCGCTGGCTGAAGAAGCCGGGAGACAAAGTCGATCGCGACGAGCCGCTGCTCGAGATCTCGACCGACAAGGTCGACACCGAGATCCCCTCGCCCGCCGCCGGGACGCTGGCCGAGGTGCTGGTGCAGGAAGGGCAGACGGTGCCGGTGAACTCGGTCGTGGCGCGGATCGCCGCGGAAGGCGAGGCGACGGCCCCGGCGCCGAAGCCCGCCTCCGCCCCCCAACCCGCCCCACCCGCCCCCGCCGCCGCTCCGCCCCGCCCGCAACCAGCGCCGCCGCAGCCCAGCCAGGCGATCCGACAGGAAGTGCGTCAGGAGGCGTTCGCGGCCGCGGCGACTCCGAAGCCCGAGATGCGCACGCCGCCGCCTCCCACGCCGGCGATTGCGGCGACCGAACCCGGCGAAGACGAGAACGTCACCTCACTCGACGAGCGGCGGAGGACCAGGTCGTCGCCGCTGGTGCGCAAGATTGCCCAGGAGAACAACGTCGACGTCTCCCAGCTGCATGGCACCGGCGTCTCGGGCCGCGTCACGAAGAACGACATCCTCGACTTCCTGCAGCAGCCGCGTTCCGCCCAACCAGCCGCCGCAGCTCAGCAGTTGGCGCCGCAGCCTCAGCCGATCGCGCCGGCGCAGCGCGTGCCCGAGCGCGTTCCCGCGCCGCAGTTCGCCCCCGGGGAAAGCGTTCGCATCGAGCCGCTCTCGGTGATGCGCAAGAAGATCGCCCAGCACATGACGCTTTCGAAGCAGACCTCGGCGCACGTCACCACGGTGTTCGAATACGACTTCACCGCCATCGAGAAGCTCCGCCGGCAGCACAAGCAGAGCTACGCCGAGCGAGGCGTGAAGCTGACCTACCTGCCGTTCATCGTCGACGCCGTGATCGCCGGTCTGCGCCAGTTCCCGATCATCAACGCTTCGATGGACGAGAACAGCATCATCTACCACCGCGAGCTGAACATCGGGATCGCCGTGGCGCTCGACTGGGGACTCATCGTCCCGGTCGTGAAGCACGCCGACGAGAAGAACATCCTCGGCCTGGCCCGCGCTATCAGCGATCTCGGTGAGCGGGCGCGCACCAAGAAGCTTTCGCCCGATGAGGTGCAGGGCGGCACGTTCACCATCACGAATCCTGGCATTTTCGGCGGGCTGTTCGGAACTCCGATCATCAATCAGCCGCAGGTGGCCATCCTCGGCGTCGGTGGCGTGAAGAAGCGGCCGGTGGTCGTGGAGACCGACGACGGTGATTCCATCGCCATCCATTCGATGTGCATCATGTCCCTGACTTTCGACCATCGCCTGATCGACGGCGCCGTGGCTGACCAGTTCATGGCCTACCTCCGCGACATCCTCGAAGGCGGCCAGTTCTCGATGTGACCAAGTGTCATTCTGACTTCTGACGGGAATGCTCGCCTCTCCTCTCTCCTTAACCCCTTTGCCATGCGCGTTTGCGAGCTCCACAAGCTTCACCTCGTCACTTACGAGAATGGGATGAAGCTGCAGCAGAAGCTCGTCGAGCTGCGTCAGACCGAGCAGATCCCCGATCAGCTGCTGCTCCTCGAGCATCCGCCGGTGATCACGCTCGGCCGTGGCGGCAACGCTGCGAACCTGCTCGCGAGCGGCGAGCGGCTGCGAGCCGAACGCGTCCGCTTTTTCGAGACCACGCGCGGTGGCGACATCACCTACCACGGCCCCGGCCAGGTCGTCGGATATCCGATCATCCACCTCGGCGAAGGCAATCGCGACGTTCGCAAGTACGTCACCAAGCTCGAGGAAGTGCTGATCCGAACCGTGGCGCACTACGGCATCACCGCCGCACGCGTGGAGGGGAAGCGCGGCATCTGGGTCGGCAACGACAAGATCGCCGCGATCGGCGTGCGCATCGCACGATGGGTGACCTCGCACGGTTTCGCCCTCAACGTCGGCACCAATCTCGATCACTTCCGTCTGATCACGCCGTGCGGCCTGCACGGCACCGGCGTCACTTCGATCGAGCGCGAGATCGGACGGACCATTCCAATCGAGGAAGTCCGGGATCTCCTGGCTGCAAAGTTCGCCGAGGTCTTCGAGCGGGAGATGGTCCCGCGGCCGGAGAACATCCGGCTGATCAAGATCGTGCTGCACGACGCCGGCAATCGCGTGCTGCTACTGCATCGCAAGCCGGAACGGGGCAATTTCTGGCAACCCATCACCGGGGCAATCGAGAAGGATGAGGCGCCGCTCGAGGCCGCCCGCCGCGAGCTTCTCGAAGAGACGGGCACGGCCGGCGAGCCGCGGCCGATGGGCATCACCCAGTCGTTTCTGATCGAGTCGACGTTCCTCTCCTCGCGGCTCGGTGCTCTCGTCATCGCCAGCGAGGTCGGCTTCGAGATGCCCGTCGACTCTTCGATTCCGATCCGCATCGATCCCGAGGAGCATGACGGCCACGGCTGGTTCACCTTCGGCGAGGCCTACGAGAAGATCCGCTGGACCGACGACCGTGAAGCGCTCGAGGAGCTGGAAACGCGGTTGTGCGGCCCCGCGATGGCACAGTTCCGCGATGACGACGAAGAAGAAACCGCGCAACCGCGGAGCCGCGGAACCGCGCAACCAGTATGAGCACCGATCCCAAACCACTGAACCGCCGCGCCGGCATCCGCCCGGAGTGGCTGAAGATCCGCGTTCCCGGCGATCTCGATCAGCTTCCGGTGTCGAAGCTGATGAGCGACCTGGCCCTCAACACCGTCTGCCAGGAAGCGCGTTGCCCTAACATCTTCGACTGCTGGAATGCCGGCACCGCCACCTTCATGGTCCTCGGCGAGATCTGCACGCGGCGCTGCACCTTCTGCGCGGTCGGCAAGGGCAAGCCGCTGAGGTCGGACCAGGATGAGCCGCGGCGGGTGGCCGAGGCCGTCGGCCGGATGGGAATCCGGCACGCGGTCATCACGATGGTCAATCGCGACGACATGCCGGATGGCGGCGCCGGGCACGTCGCCAGAACGGTCCTGGCCGTCCGCGACGGCAGCGGTGCGACCGTCGAAGTTCTCGTTTCCGACCTGGAAGGCAATCGCGACGCCTTACGCGTCGTGCTCGCCTCCCGCCCGGAAGTGTTCGCGCACAACATCGAAACGGTTCCCCGGCTCTATCCCGCCGTAAGGCCGGTCGCGAAGTACGAGCGCTCGCTCGAAGTCCTGCGCTGGGCAGGCCAGGAACGCTATGAAGGCATGCTCACGAAGTCGAGCCTGATGCTCGGCCTCGGCGAAACCGAGCAGGAGATCCTCGCCGTTGCCGCCGACCTGCGCAGCGCCGGCGTCGACGTCTTCACCATGGGCCAGTACCTCGCGCCCACCGGCAACCACCATCCGGTGCGCCGCTACTGGTCCCCCCATGAGTTTGCCGAGCTGGGCAGGCGCGCACGCGAGCTCGGCTTCCATCACGTCGAATCCGCTCCGCTGGTGCGCAGTTCCTATATGGCGCACCGTGCGCTCGCTTGAGTCGGTTCCGCCCTGATCCCTCGCCGCTCACGCGGCTCGGGATAAATCCGAAAAGTGCCGTAAAATCGCCCGCCAATGCCGCGCGTCACATTCGTGGATGAGCAGAAAGCGGCAGAGTTTCCCGCCGGAAAGACCATCCTGTCCTGCGCCGGAGAAATGGGCGTACAAGTCAGTCACGTCTGCGGCGGAGACGGCGCGTGCGGGACTTGCAGGATCGAAGTCGTTGTGGGTTGGGACAACCTCACGCCGCCGACGCCCGATGAGACATACAAAGAGCTCGAGCCACCTCACCGCCTCTCCTGCCAGTCGAAACTGGTCGGGGACGTGGTGGTCAAGGTGGCCAAGATTGATTGAGACCAGAGACCGCAGACCACAGACCGCAGGATCCACTGCGGTCCGTGGTCTGTGGTCTGCGGTCCACAAAGGAGTGAACGAATGACCGCAGTGGCATCGACCCCGACCGCCTTACTCGACACGCAGCAGCTCAGCCTTCTGATGCAGTACACGATCGAGGCCTACAAGATCTTCCAGAAATTCGCCGAAAACCTGCCCAACCCGATGAGCGCGGCGATGTTCAAGGACTTCGCCGTGGACGAGCGCCTCGACCGCGACCTGCTCGAAGCGAAGATCAGCTCCGTCGGCAGCCGCGTGCGCACCGCACTCGGCGCCGATCTGCAGTTCCAGGAAGTGCTGGAAGGCGACCTCTCCTATCGGGAGTCGGCCGAGTTTCTGATCGCCCGCGAAAGGACCATGCAGCGCCGTCTCGAGGAGCTCAGCCGCAACGCGGCGGATGCGGACCACAACCTGCTGATCTTCTTCATCGCCGTGAAGCGCTCGCACATCGTCGAGCTCGAGCGTGAGCTGGCGCTGATCCGCAACGACCCCGAGTGGTGGCGGCGCGAAGACGCCGAAACGCGCATCGTCCACGGCTCCGCCGGCCGATGAACCTCTCCCTCTCCCCCGCGGCAGCCGCGCACCTTCCCGGCGATCTGGAAGGGCGGCTGCTGCGCATCGCCTTCACCACCGGCTGCGGCGGCAGCGGCTATCGCCTTGGCTACGCCGACGAGCCGGTCGAAGGCGACGAGATCGTGAGTGTGGACGGCATTCGAGTGGCACTCGACAGCATGGCCGTCTCGAAGCTCGACGGCGCGGTCATCGACTACGACGCGGAAGAGGACGGCTATCTTCTGGAGCATCCCGATGCCGTGAGCGTCATCTGGTGCGGCTGATCGCTTCTTCAACCACAGAGGACACAGAGAGCACAGAGTGAAGAAGCGTCTCTGTACTCTCTGTGTCCTCTGTGGTGAAAAGAAAACGGCGGCCTTCGCCGCCGTTCAAACAAAGACACTCTTTGCGACTCAGCCTTTGTACGTCTCCGCGAACTCGACCGCATGGTAGGTGATGATCAGGTCCGCACCGGCGCGTTTGATCGAGGTGAGGATCTCGTTCATCACCCGCGGGCCGTCGATCCAGCCCAGCTTTGCCGCCGCCTTCACCATCGAATACTCGCCGCTGACGTTGTAGGCGGCGATCGGCAGGTTGAAGTTTTCGCGCGCCACGCGGATCAGGTCGAGGTACGACAGCGCCGGCTTCACCATGATCATGTCCGCGCCTTCTTCCGCGTCGAGCTGCATTTCGCGCAGAGCTTCACGCGCGTTGGCCGGATCCATCTGGTACGTGCGCCGGTCGCCGAACTGAGGAGCCGATTCCGCAGCCTCCCGGAACGGGCCGTAGAAGCCGGAGGCGAACTTCGCCGAGTAGGCCATGATGCCGATGTCGGTCATACCACGGTCGTCGAGCGCGCGGCGGATGGCGCCGATGCGGCCGTCCATCATGTCGGAGGGGGCCACGAAGTCCGCGCCCGCATTGGCGAACGACAGCGACTGCTTGACCAGGAGCGCCAGGGTCTGGTCGTTGTCGACGTCCTTCGTTCCCTTCCGGTCGACGATCACGCCGCAGTGGCCGTGATCGGTGTATTCGCACATGCAGACATCGGTCATCACGGTCATTCCGGGAAGGGCTTTCTTGATCCCTTCGGTCGCGGCCTGCACCGGTCCGGACGGATCCCATGACGACGACCCGATGGCGTCCTTGTACTCCGGAATGCCGAACAGCAGGATCGCGCGGATGCCCTTGTCGGCGGCGCGTTTCGCCTCTTCCACGACTTCGCGGGCTCGGAGCTGCCACACGCCTGGCATCGCTCCGATCTCCACCTTCGGTCGGTTGTCGGGGACGGCGAAGAGCGGGTAGATCAGGTCATCGGGGCGGACGATGGTCTCGCGCACCATGGCCCGGATGCCTTCGCTGCGGCGCAGCCTGCGCGGGCGGTGCGTGAGCGAGGCGCGGCCCACGGCCGGCTCGATGTCAATCGTTGCTGAGTTCATCGGGTCCAAAATCGTCTTCGAGGTCATCTGTGTCTCCGTAGAAATATCCTCGAGCGCATTCGCTCGAGCAGAATCGGCGGCCGGTGCCGCGGAAAGCGCAATCGGGACAGAAGTGCTTCTGACAAATCACGCAACGTTCGAGGCGTGCCGTTTCTTCGGTCGCGCCGCACGTGACGCAGACCCGTTCCTGTTCCGCCGTCATACCGAAATATCCCGTGTACTGCCGTGTTTGAGTATAGCCTTGACGGTCCGCCGGGCTGTCCCTAGAATCCCGGCGCTCACTTCCTCCCCTGGCGGTGTAGCTCAGCTGGTTAGAGCGGGCGTCTCATAAGCGCTAGGTCACTGGTTCGATTCCAGTCACCGCCACCAAATTCGCTTTCCCCACTTCTGTCGCGACTGCACCTGTGGTCCGACGGCCACGAGGTTGCGCGGTTGCGCGGTGGACGGCGACGATCGTCGGGTCTGACACCGCGCAACCCCGCAACCGCGGAACCGCGCAACCGGTTGGGCGGGCGGTTACTGGGCGGGGTACGTGATGAACGCGCCGTTCGAGTAGACGATGTCGCAATCGAAGCTGTTGATCGGACCCTGCGTGTAGCTCGTTTGAAAGACGCCGTCCGCACCTGCTGATTGAATCGCATAGCTCTGCGCCGGCCCGGCGCCGATGCCCTCGTCCAGATTGAATTTCAGCGCGCGTGTCCATCCATCGACGTGAGGAACCGACCGCATGTAGGTCGGTGTGAGCAGAAGGTCCACGCTGGACGATGGAATCTCGATGGCCGGCAATGTGAACCCGGCTGCGTTGTAGCCGCGCATATCGGAGTTGCGCGCTTCCCATGCCATGGCAATGCCCCGCATGTCCGCCATGGTCCGTCTCTGCCGGGCGCGCTGAATCCCGTTGAAGTAGTTGATCATGGCGATGGCCGCCAGGATGGCAATGATCGCGACGACGATCAACAACTCCACCAGCGTGAAGCCGCGCGCATGCTTCGATTTCATCTCTCCTCCGATTCTCTGCGGATGAGACTAATCTTAGGCGATGCTGGTCGAAGTGGTCCGACACTTTTTCGAGGTCCATCGGATCGAGCCCTGTGGAGTCGTGGCCGCCGTCTCCGGCGGGGCCGATTCCACCGCGCTCCTTCTTACGCTCACACGGTTGCGTGACGATGGATTTCGAATCACGTGCGCTCACGTCAACCATCACTTACGCGACGTAGATGCCGATAACGACGAGGCTTACGTCCGCGCCCTCTGTACCAGGCTCAAGATCTCTTTTTCCGTTTCTGACGGGACTCTCGACCCGGCGGACGTCCGCCGCCACGGCATCGAGGCCGCTGCACGCATGGTCCGGGAGCGCTGTCTCGAGGCGGTCCGGCGCTCCGACGGCGCTCGGTTCATCGCCACGGCCCACCAGAAAAACGACCAGGCCGAGACGATCGTCATGCGCCTCTTCACCGGCAGCGGCATCGCCGGCCTCCGCGGTATCCATCCCCTCCGCGACGACGGCTTCATCCGTCCCCTTCTCGAAGTCTCGCGCAGTGAGATCGAATCCTTTCTGCGCGAGCGAGGGATCGAGCCGCGCGTCGATCGGATGAACTCGGATCCTCGTTTCCTTCGCGTACGCGTCCGCCAGGCGCTGCGCGAGTTCGATCCTTCGGTCATCGACAGCCTGGCGTCGGTCGCGGAACAGGCTCGCGAACAGTGGCCGCTGTTCGAGCGAGCGATTGACGCCGCCGACCGCGACTGTACCGAGGTCGGCGCCCACGGGACGCGGTTTCACCGCTGGCCTGAAAACGCCTGGCTGCGTCAGGCGTTGCTCCATCGCCACATCCGTCGCCTCGATCCGCACTCGCGCGACGTCTCCGCTGCCGACCTCCGCCGAATTGCCTCCGAGCTCGAGTCGCTCACCCGGCTTCACGTCACCAAAACGCTGGAGCTTCTCCGCGAGGGGGAAACGATCGTCCTCCAGCGGATCCCGCCACACCAGGAGGTCGAGGCCTACGAGCTCGCCCTGAAGCTCGACGGCGAGGTCTTCATTCCGGCGGTTCATTCCGTCATTCGGCTCGAACGGACGCCTCACGCACCGCCGGCTGACAGCGACCGAACGCGCCAGCTCATCCAGTTGCGCCGCGGTACCGCGCCAGACTTCGTCGTTCGGAACCGCCGTCCCGGCGACCGTTTCCGCCCCCTCGGCTTTCCAGTCGAGAAGAAGCTCAAGGATTTCTTCATCGATCGCAAAATCCCCGCCGCGGAGCGCGATCTCATCCCGCTGGTCGCCTGCGGCGGAGCGATCGCCTGGATCGCCGGCGTTGAGGTTTCGGAGTGCTTCAAAGTCGACGGCGGTGGGGATCTGTACCTTCTGACTCTGCAGCGGACCTGACCGGCTCGATGTTCGCGCGCAAGGGCCGACCATGTAGAATCGCTGCCGGTCCAGAGACCTAGGCGTGACTCTCAAAGAATCGGTCGAACCGCTGTTTACCCAGGAGGCGATCGCCCGCCGCATCGGCGAGCTCGCCATCGACATCCGCCGTGACGCCGGAGACGGCGAGGTCTTCCTCCTCGGCATTCTCAAAGGCGCCTCCTGCTTCCTGGCGGATCTCATGCGCGCCATCCCAGGACCGGTGGGTTATGCCTACATTGACGTGGTCCGCGATCCGGCGGATACCGAGACCGCCACCGCTCTCGAGATCGACTTTCTCAGCCACACCGATATCTCGGGCCGCTCCGTTTACGTGCTCAAGGACGTGATCTCGACCGGGGTCATCGAGAACTACCTTCTCGCGCAGCTGCGCCTGCACAACCCCGCCTCGCTGAAGCTGGTCGCCCTTCTCGACCGGCCGGAACTGCGCACCGTGGACATCGGGCCGGACTACCGCGCCTTCGAAGTCAAGGAAGGCCTCTACGCCGGGTACGGACTCGAGTTCGAGAATGCCTTCGGCAATCTCCCCTACATCGGCAAGATCCGGCGATAGATGACCGGAGGTGCGGCGTTCAGCCCGCCGCTCGGCAGCCTCCGGACCGGCCAGTGTTCTCCTTCAGCGGCCGGGCAGGATGCCCAGCCGCCGGCCGGCTGGAAGCCGGCACTCCGGTCCGAAAGCGGATCGGAGTCGGCCGTGCTCAACTCAGAATTCAACGGCTCTGGTCAGCGTTACGGTTCCGCGTTAGTGTACGAATGGCACGCGTGACGCATCGGCGTGCTCTTCTGGAGGCAATCCGTTGAATTCCACTGTCAAAACCGCGCTCCTCTGGGTGGTCATCATCGTTCTGGTGTTCCTCCTGTGGAGTCTGTTCCAGACGACCAAGGGGACGAGTGAGCCGATCGCATTCAGCGCGTTCCTCGACAAGGTCAATTCGGGACAGGTCGAGAAGGTCACGATCCGCGGCGACGAAATCCGCGGCGATACGAAGGCCACCGCTCCGGGCGGCAAGCGTGAGTTCCACCTCAACGCCCCGTCCAACTACCCACAGATGTACGACCAGCTCCGCGCCAAGGGCGTCATCATGGAGTTCGAGCCGAAGGGCGACGCTCCATTCATCACCGCCCTGATCGGCTGGGCTCCGGTGCTCTTCCTCATCGGCCTCTGGATCTTCTTCATGCGCCAAATGCAGGCTGGCGGAAACAAGGCTCTGTCATTTGGCAAGTCGAAGGCGAAGCTCCTCACCGGAACCGCCAAAAAGGTTACCTTCAAGGACGTCGCCGGCGTCGACGAGGCGAAGCTCGAGCTGCACGAGATCATCGAGTTCCTCAAGGAGCCGCAGAAGTTCACGAAGCTCGGCGGCAAGATCCCGAAAGGCGTGCTGCTGATGGGGCCGCCGGGAACCGGCAAGACCCTTCTCGCGCGCGCCATCGCCGGCGAGGCGAACGCGCCCTTCTTCTCGATCTCCGGTTCGGATTTCGTCGAGATGTTCGTCGGCGTGGGAGCTTCGCGCGTCCGCGACCTTTTCGAACAGGGCAAGAAGAACGCGCCCTGCATCATCTTCATCGACGAGATCGATGCGGTCGGACGTCATCGCGGTGCGGGCCTGGGCGGCGGTCACGACGAGCGCGAGCAGACGCTCAACCAGCTCCTGGTGGAGATGGACGGCTTCGAGTCGAACGACGGCGTGATTCTGGTCGCCGCCACCAACCGCCCCGACGTCCTCGATCCCGCGCTTCTCCGCCCGGGCCGCTTCGACCGGCGCGTCGTCGTCGATCTTCCCGATCTGAAGGGGCGCGAAGGAATCCTCCGCGTCCACACCCGAACCATCCCGCTGGCGGAGGACGTCGATCCGAGCATCCTCGCGCGCGGCACGCCTGGATTCTCGGGCGCCGACCTGGCGAACCTCGTCAACGAGGCGGCGCTCAACGCCGCGCGTTACGACAAGAAGAAAGTGCAGATGGTCGACTTCGAGTTCGCCAAGGACAAGGTCCTCATGGGCGTCGAGCGCAAGTCGATGGTCATGAGCGATCGCGAGAAGAAGAACACCTCCTACCACGAGTCGGGTCACACCATCGTGGCGGCGATCCTCCCGGCGGCCGACCCGCTGCACAAGGTCACGATCATTCCCCGCGGCCGCGCCCTCGGCCTCACGCAGCAGCTGCCCACTGAGGACAAGTACTCGTATTCGAAGCGCTATCTCGAAGCGATGCTGGCCGTGCTGATGGGCGGACGCATCGCCGAAGAGGTCTTCCTCAACGAGATCACCACCGGCGCCGGCAACGACATCGAGCGTGCCACCGGCATGGCCCGGCGCATGGTCTGCGAATGGGGCATGTCAGACCTTGGGCCGGTCACCTTCGGAAAGAAGGAAGAGGCCATCTTTCTGGGGCGCGAGTTCGCCCAGCACCAGGACTTCTCCGAGGCCACGGCCATCGACATCGACAAGGAAGTGCGGCGCATTCTCGACAAGGCCTACACCACGGCCAAGGAGATCATCGTCACGAACAAGACCGCCCTCGACAAGATCGCGCGCAAGCTCCTCGAGCGCGAGACGCTCGAAGGATGGGAAGTCAACCAGATCCTCGTCGAGGAGACGGGCGTCGACTACATCAAGCAGAAGGAGTACTACCCCGAAGAGGCGGCCCCCGGCGAGAAGATGACCATTGCGCCGGGATCCGGGCCGTCGACGGACGTGCAGTCGCCTGTTCCGACGCCGCCCGCGAACCCCAGCCCCGCCCCGGCGCCGGCTCCCGAGCGGAAGACTTAGGGCTATCCTTCGATATCCATGGAACGCCGGCTTCGTGCCGGCGTTTTCATCTTCGGCAATGACCGCCACCAGACCGAGCACGTCTTCTTCGTGATGAAAGACGGGCAGGTGTACAGAAACAACCGCTGAAGTTCGCTGCGCAGATCCTGAACTTCACTTCCTCACGCCGAAGTATCTGCGGTTCAAATCCGCGGATACTTCCGCTGCTCCCTCGCTGCGCGCCTCCAGGAGACTTTCAGTGGTTAAGAAGGTTCGCGTGTTCGTTGCCCCTCTCCCCGCTGCGGCGGGGAGAAGGTGCCGAAGAGGGAGGGGTCTCCTTTGAACGCGAACGAAACCCCTCACCCCGGCCCTCTCCCCGCTGCGGCGGGGAGAGGGGGAACGATCGAACATCTCTTCTCGCGGATATCGCGTCCTCGCGAACCGAGTGCTCGGGATAGACTGAAAACCGATGCGCAAACGCGTCTACGTCGCACACACCGGCGGCACGATCGGCATGCGCCGCACCGAGCACGGATACGGCACCGAGCGCGGTTACCTGCAGCAGCAGATGGCGGAGATGCCCGAGCTGCGGAACGAATCCATGCCGGACGTGGATCTCCACGAGTACGAGCCGCTGCTCGATTCCTCGAACATGACGCCGCGCGACTGGATGAAGATCGCCTACGACATCGAGGAGCACTACGACGGGTACGAGGGATTCGTCGTTCTGCACGGCACTGACACGATGGCGTACACGGCATCGGCCCTGCCGTTCATCCTCGGCGGGCTGGCCAAACCGGTCATCATCACCGGTTCGCAGATCCCGCTCTGCGAGATCAGGAACGACGCGCGAGAGAACCTCATCACCTCGCTCCTCATCGCATCGCAGTACGACATCCCGGAAGTCTGTCTCTATTTCGGCGGACGTCTGCTCCGCGGCTGCCGCGCCGTAAAGGTCAGCGCCAGCGGGTTTGCCGCGTTCGACTCACCGAACTTTCCGCCGCTCGGAAACGTCGGGATCGGAATCGACGTCGAATGGAATCTCGTGCGCCGCCCGAAAGAGGCCGAGATGCTCCGGGTCGAGGACCTCGGCGCTCCGGTCGTCTCGACGCTCCGGCTGTTTCCCGGCATCTCGCCTGGTCTCGTCCGCAACGTGCTGCGCCCACCGCTGCAGGGGCTCGTCCTGGAGGCCTACGGCGTCGGCAACGGCCCTGATCAGGATTCCGAGTTCCTGCGCGTCGTGAACGAGGCGACCGCCCGCGGCGTGGTCATCGTCGACTGCACGCAATGCCTGGAAGGCTCGGTCGATCTCACCGAGTACGCCACCGGATCGGCGCTGGCGAGCGCTGGCGTGATCAGCGGATTCGACATGACCAGCGAAGCGGCTCTCGCCAAGATGTACTACCTCTTCAGCCGCGGCGACTCACCCGACCAGGTGAAGGCGACCATGCAGGATGACTTGCGCGGCGAGCTCACACCACGCGAGGTCAAGCACAGTCCGCACTCGCCAGGACGGTGGAAGACGGGGATCGCCTAAATCAGCCCCAGCCTCGTGCAGTGAATGTAATCCGTGTACACCGGCTCTTCTCCCCCGCTGCGGATGAGGCTCGCGATCTGGCCGCGGTGATAACTGCCGTGGAGCGGGACATGCCAGAGCACGTCTTCCGCGCGGCTCGTCCACGCTTCGCCGCGCGTGTTGGTGTAGTGGATCTCCGCGTTCAAGTCGGCGGAAGCGAGAAAATCGCGCCACGCCGCCGGCAGCGGGTCGAGTTGCGCGGCACAGCTCTCCAGCGAGAATGCCGGCCAGACCGACATCTTCTGCGGTTCGCCGCGCAGACGCGACAGCCAAAGCCACTCGGTCGCCACGATGTGGCCCATGAGCTCCGTGCATCGCCGCGGCGCGTGCTCGGCCGTTCGAAGGCGGACCAGGTCCTCCCGGTTGGCCCAGTGGTCATAGGCGAGCAGGCGGGCGATGGCGTCTTTCATGCTCTACGCATAGTAGCGCCGCCGAGGAAGTCCGGAGTGCTCGGTCCTGAGTGGGACGAGGCGACTCACGACTCAGGGCTGGCCACTGACAAATGCACCGTGCGTAGAGCCTCGCAGCGCGGCTGCTAGAATCGCGACAGTGGCCAAGAAACCCGCCTCCTTCTTCTCCTGCACCGAATGCGGATCCCAGTCGCCGAAGTGGCTCGGCCGCTGCCCTGACTGCAACGCCTGGAACTCGTTCATCCAGGAGGAGACCGCTCCGCCGTCGACACAGCCCTTCGCTCTGAGCTCCGCCACGGCGCCCACTCCGATCGACGCAGTGTCCGCGGATTCGGCTCCGCGAATCTCCACGAACCTCGCCAACCTCGATCGCGTGCTCGGCGGCGGGCTGGTCATCGGCGGCGTCACGCTCGTCGGTGGAGAGCCGGGCGTCGGCAAGTCGACGCTCCTGCTGCAGGCCTGCGAAGAGCTGGCGAAACAAGGCCGCGTGCTCTACGTCTCCGGCGAGGAGTCGCCACGCCAGCTCGCCATGCGCGCAAAGCGGCTCGGCACGACGAATCCCAATATCCATGTCTACACCGAGACTTCGGTCGAGCGCATCGTCGCGGAGATCGAGAAGATGCGACCGGTCGCCGCGATCATCGATTCCATCCAGACCGTGCATACCGCCGCGAACTCCTCGACCCCCGGCTCGGTCGGCCAGGTGCGCGACTCCGCCGGCGCCCTGATGTCGACCGCCAAGCGGCTGTCGATCCCCATCTTCCTCATCGGCCACATCACCAAGGAAGGGACGATCGCCGGACCGAAATCGCTCGAGCACATCGTCGACACCGTCCTCTACTTCGAAGGGGACAAGTTTCAGAACTACCGCGTCATCCGCGCCTACAAGAACCGCTTCGGCCCGGTCAACGAAGTGGCCATCTACCAGATGCACGACGACGGACTGGAAGAGGTGCCGAATCCGTCGGCCGCTCTCATCTCGCAGCGCAGCAGCGCCGCGGGATCGGCGATCGTGGCGGCACTCGAAGGAACCAGGCCGCTGCTCATCGAGGTGCAGGCCCTCGTCTCCACGACTCACTTCCCCTCCCCGCGGCGCATGACCATCGGCATCGACGCCAATCGCGTGGCGCTGCTCCTGGCCGTCCTCGAGCGCAAAGGCGGCGGCAGCTTCGTCACGCACGACGTCTACGTGAACCTCGCCGGCGGCCTTCAGATCGACGAGCCGGCCCTCGACCTCGGCATCGTCGCGGCCGTGCTCTCATCGCAACGCAATACCCCTGTCGCCTTCGACATCGCGATCTTTGGCGAGGTCGGCCTCCTCGGCGAAGTCCGCAGCGTCTCTCAGCCCGACCTCCGCGCCCGTGAGGCCGCCGCACTCGGGTTCCGCCGCCTGATCGTGCCGCGGTCGAACGCCACCGAGATCCATGCGGACATCGAGCTGATTCCGGTCGCCAGGATCGAGGAGTTTGCCGGCGTGTTGTTCGGCCCCAGTTAGAAGTGCGGGGCTTCCGGCCCGGCGACTCCAGTTCAGACTCCCCTCGTGTAGGGCAGGCTTTCCAGCCCCCCTCGTGTAAGGCGGGCTTTCCAGCCTGCCCCTCGTGCGGAGTTTTCTAACAGTAGAAAGAGGACAGGCTGGAAAGCCTGTCCCACACGAGCCACAGCACAGACTGGAAAGCCTGTCCCACACGAGCCATAGGACAGGCTGGAAAGCTCCGCGACATTTCCTTTACAAGCTCAGCCACAGTTATTACACTCAGCCGACTCGGCAGTGAACGCGGTAACGATCAACCCTAGGAAGGAAACGACTCGATGCGCGTTCGCAGGTGGTGGGGAGGAAGACTCGGGCTGGCCGGCTTTGCCTTGTCGCTGGTCTGCACAGGCTGCGCGTCGATTCCCTTCAGCGCGCCTGCTGCCACGGTCGCTTCGGCCGAAAAAACAACGCTTCCTGAAGACGACGACTTTACGCAGTTGATCGCGCAGTACCGCAGCGACCTGAACCGCTGCAAGGCCCGCGAGACCGCGCGCCTCCATCTGCTCGCCCCGACGGCACAA
Source organism: Acidobacteriota bacterium (assembly GCA_021781455.1). Lineage (GTDB taxonomy): Bacteria > Acidobacteriota > Thermoanaerobaculia > Gp7-AA8 > Gp7-AA8 > JAJXWV01. Next base: position 140,891 of record JAJXWV010000041.1, read on the forward strand.
AGCGCCCAGGCGCGCGACAACTCCTTCGCTGACCGTGCCCGCGCGCTGTTCACTCCCCTCTCCGGCGCTTCCCTTCACATGCCGGTCGTCGGCGTTCGCCCACATGACCTCGATGACAGCTGGCATGCCCCGCGAGACGGCGGCGCACGCGTCCACAAAGGGATCGACATCTTCGCCACCCGCGGCACACCCGCCGTCGCGGTCGAAGACGGCATCGTCAGCTTCATCGGCGATGAGCGCCTCGGCGGCCATTGCGTGTGGCTGACCACCGAGAGCGGCACCGCGTTCTACTACGCGCACCTCGACCACTGGGCTCCTGGCCTCTACGAAGGCATGGAAGTCCAGACTGGCGACATCCTCGGCTACGTCGGCAACACCGGCAACGCCATCCACACCTCGCCTCACCTGCACTTCGCCATCAATCAGAACGACCAGATGGTGAACCCGTATCCGCTGCTGACGCACGCCGTCCCCGTCCAGCACGCTCACTTGCACACGCCGCTCAGCGGCGGGACGTACGGGACGCGTTAGGGGGCCGACCTTGTCATCCCAAGCGTGAGCGAGGGATCTGGGGTGGGCGGGCGGCGCACTCGTTCACCGATGTTCGCGGGTGTGCGGCGGAGTAAACCCGATTCTTTCGGCGCCCCACCCGCCCGGGTCCCTCGCTCACGCTTCCAAGAAACTCCCAGTGTTTATGCGGGCTCTGGCGTTCGTTGCCCTTCTCCACGCCGCAGCGGGGAGAAGGTGCCGAAGGCGGATGAGGGGCCTCCTTTTGAACGAGAACCAGACCCCTCACCCCGGCCCTCTCCCCGCTGCGGCGGGGAGAGGGGGAACGATCGAACGTTTCTTCTCTCTGGTGTCGCGCCTGCGCGATTCGAGTGCTCGGGATGACAAGAGCACGCCGGTTCGTGGATCTCTCCACGGGAGATTCAGCTCACGCAACGGCCCCATGACGAACTCTCGCGCGAGATAGCGCGGATGAGGCAGCGTGAGGCGACTGCTCCAGCGCACGTTCGCGCTGTGCAGAATCAGGTCGAGATCGATCATGCGCGGCGCGTTGCGTGGCGCAGGGCGCCGACGGCCTAACCGTTTCTCGATTGCGAGCAACTGATCGAGAAGGGCCTCGGGCGCGAGATGGGTCCATCCGAGAACGACCATGTTGAGAAAGGGCGGCGATCCGGGCGGCGCATCGACGGCGTCCGTTTCGATCATGCCACTCACGCGCACGACATGAACGACATCCTGAAGCTCGCAAACCGCAGCGCGCAGGGTCCGGACTCGATCGCCGAGGTTCGACCCGAGGGCGATGAGGACCGAGGCGATGCGCTGGTCTGGCGCAACCGCGGAACCGCGCACCCGCGGAACCGCGCGACCTCTAATCGTCACTGACATCGATCTTGTCGGACAGCTCGTTGACGTCACCTTCGATCGGTGGGAAGTGGCGGGACAGATGCTCGCCGGCCGCGGCCACCGCCTCGATGATGCCCTCGGTGAACTGGCCCTCCTTGAAGCGAACGGTGAGCTTCACCAGGGCGTCGTCCCAGAAGCCGGGCGGCACCTTGTCGTCGATTCCCTTGTCGCCGAGGATCACGAATTTCCGATCCTCGGAGGCGATGAACAGGAGAACGCCGTTGCGCAACGCAGTCTTCGTCATGCCCAGACGCTCGAACGTCTTTTCCGCGACGACTCGGATCTCGGCGCCCACGACCTTCGGCTGGACGTGTACGCGAATCTCACCGGAGGTCAGGCTTTCCGCGTCGGCAATCGCCTGTTCGATCCGCTGCTGATCCAGGCTTCCGAGGAACTCCTTGTGCTTCATCACCAACCTCCGCTGGCGCCGCCGCCGCCGAATCCTCCGCCTCCTCCCGAGAAGCCGCCAAAGCCGCCACCGCCTCCCGAGAAGCCGCCGAACCCGCCGCCTCCGGAGAAGCCGCCGAACGTGCTGCCTCCGGACGGCCACAGGAAGAACGGCAGAATGCAACCGCCGCAGCCGTGACGCCGCCGATTGGGCATGACCATGGCCGGTACGACGACGAGCAAGAAGACGATGACGATCAGGATGAAGGGGGCGCTGCACGGAATCCCGCTGCCGCCGAAGGCGCCGGCGGGCCGGCCGGCCGCTCCCGGGCTCGTCGGCGGCACGGGGGCTTCCCCGCCGCTGATCTTGGCGATGATCGCGTCCGCCGCGGCATTCAATCCGCCGGCGTAGTCGTTCTGCCCGAAGTGAGGCGCGACGTAGTTGCGGATGACGTCCGACGAGAAGGCGTCGGTGATCGTTCCCTCGAGGCCGTAGCCGACCTCGATCCGCAGCTTCCGTTCCTTCACGAAGACGAAGAGGATCAGTCCGTTGTCGTACTTCTTGTTGCCGACTTTCCACTTCTCCGCGCAGCGGATCGTGAAGTCTTCCAGCGCTTCGCTGTCGAGCGAAGGGAACACGTAGATGATGAATTGCGCGCCGCTCTTCTGCTCGAAGGCGCGGAGCTTCTCATTCAGCGCGGCGGCCTGGGAGCTGTCGAGGAGGCCGGCCGCGTCGGTGTACCACTGCGTCGGCGGAGGGGGAACATCGAGCGCAAGAACTGCGCTCGCGCTGAGACTCAGGAGCAGCGCAAGCGCGGCGACCAGCAACGATGAACGGACGACGAACGCTGAACGAGGATGCCCCTGTTCATCGTTCATCGTTCATCCTTCGTCGTTTGTTTCAGTGCGTTGCCGTTGCCGGCGCGCTTGGCGTCGCCCCGAAGTTGCCGAAGTCCACCGACGGTGCCTGGCTCGATCCGGGAGCGCCCTGGAAGTACGCCTTGGCCTTGAAGCCGCCGCTGCCGGCGACGATGCTGGCGGGAAACTGGCGGATGGCGGTATTGAACTGCTGTGCCGACACGTTGTATCGCTGCCTCTCGACGGCGATGCGGTTCTCGGTGCCTTCGAGCTGCGACTGAAGCTCGAGGAAGTTCTGATTCGCCTTCAGCTCCGGGTAGCGCTCGACCACGACGAGGAGGCGCGAGAGCGCGCTCGACAGTCCCTGCTGCGCGGTGGCGAACTGCTCCATGGCCTGAGGATTGTTCGGAAGCACGGCCGCGCCACCGGGTGCTCCGGCCGGCGCAGTGACCTGACCGACGCGAGCCCGAGCCTGCGTGACCTCGACGAGCGTCGATTTCTCGAAGTTCGCCGCACCCTGGACAGTGCGTACGAGGTTGGGGATCAGGTCGAAACGCCGCTGATACTGGCTCTCCACCTGCGCCCATTGCTGGTTCACGGCCTCATCGAGGGAGACGAGGTTGTTGCGCACGCTGACGTACCACCCGCCGATGATCACGACGGCGACGACCAGGACGATCAGACAGCCGATCAAGCCTTTCGCCATCTAGAACTCCTCTTCCTCTTCTTCCACTTCTTCTTCGCGTTCGGGCTCGACGGGCTCGATCACGTCTTCTTCCTCTTCGTCGGCGACGACCGGGGTCTCGGCTTCGAAATCGGGTTCTTCGACCGGTTCCTCGACGACGACGGGGACGCGGCTTCGACTGCGCGCCGGGGTCACCGTGGCCGTCTCTTCCGAGTCACGCTGATCCGCGCCGCATTTCGGGCAGACGGGGATCGGTTTTCCGAGGTCATAGAACTTCGTATGACAGCTGTAGCACGTGTACTTCTTTCCCAACTCTGGCATGCGCTTCTGAATCTCCGTCCGTAAAAAGCGGCGCCACCTTAGCACCGGGTTTTCGGCAACGCAACAGCCATATGGGCAGCGGGCAGCGGGCAGCGCGCGGCGGGAAGGAAACGGCAATGAGTGCCCCCTCAGTCAACGAACAATGAGGTCCACGGGTGAGAAGGCTCTCGATTGTCGAGTCTCTCGAAACCGTGCAAAGCGAGACCCTCTCTCCCTGCGTCGATCCTCCCGCAAAGTAAGCCACCGCAAACATCAAAGCGTGGAAGAAGGTGCCGAAGGCGTACAAGAGGATCAAGTTCGCGAGAAGCACCGGCGAGGGGTGGTGGCGCGCCTCCCCAACGCCACCCAACCGCCCGGATGTCTCGCTGACGCTCGACAAGCGGCACATGCCGCCAAGACAAGAAAAGCGGGTAGGTTTCCCTACCCGCTGCACGCTGCCCGCTACCTGCTTCGGTCAGTTCGTCTTCGGAACGCTGTTCGCCGCGGCGCGACTGCCGGCCTGACCCTGCACCCCGCCGTTCGTCCTGGCCCGCTCGTCGGCGGCGAGTGAGGCGAGCTTCTGAGCCTGGGGGAAGAGCTCCAGAGCCTTCGCCACCTGCGTGTCGCCTTGCAGCCGGTATCGATACGATGCGTCGTAGCCGTACTTCGCGGCCACGATCTCGGCCTTCAGCGAGCGTTCGATGAAATCGCGGTCGACCGGTTTCTGCAGCGTCTGCTGAACTTCGTCGAGCGGTGCGACTTGCTTGTCCGCTGCATAGCGCGCGAACTCGTCGATCATCTGCGGCGTGACGACGACGTCCTGCGTCACGTCGGGGTGTGCAGCGGCGTATTCGACGCCGAAGTTGAAGATCGCGCTGCGGACTTCGAGCAGCTGCGTGGTCTTCGAGAGCTGGGCCGGCTTGACGAAGACGTCGGGGGTGATCCCGCCCCCACCGTAGACGATCCGTCCGGTGTCGGTCTTGTACTGCTTGCGATCCTTGAGCGGAACCTCCGACGAGCCATCCTCGTCATCGGCGACGTAGTAGTCGTAGAACGAGCTGTAGTCGCGCTGGATGTTCCGACCGGAGGGCGTGTAGTACTTCGACGTGGTCAGCGCCAGCCCCGCTCCGTACTGCAGCGAGTAGACGCTCTGCACGAGGCCCTTGCCCCAGCTCGTCTCGCCGACGATCAGGGCGCGGTCGTGATCCTGCAGAGAACCCGACACGATCTCGGAAGCCGACGCACTGCCGCGGTTGATCAGGATGACCACCGGAATGTCGAGCTTCTGGTGCTTGCCCGGGGCTACGTAATCCTGCGCGGAATCGGGTGTGCGGCCTTTGGTGTAGACGATCATCTGTCCCTTGTCGAGGAAGTGATCGGCCACGCCGACCGCGGCGTCGAGAAGCCCTCCGGGATTGCCGCGAAGGTCGAGGACGAGTTTCTGCATGCCGTCCGCCTTGAGCTTGTCGATCGATTCGTCGAACTCGCGGACCGTCGTGGAGGTGAAGTCCTTGATGCGGATGTAGCCAACACCCGGCCGGATCATCAGCGTGTTGGAGATCGAGTTCGTCGGGATGGCCGCGCGGACGATCGTCAGCGGGATCGGCTCCTTGATGCCCACCCGCAGGATCTTGATGTGAACCGTCGTGCCCTTGGGACCTTTGAGGCGCTTGACCACTTCGTCGAGCGGCAGGTCGCTCGTGGAGACGCCCTCCACTTCGGCGATGACGTCACCGGCGCGGACGCCGAGGCGTGCGGCCGGCGTTCCTTCGAGCGGGGTGATGACCGTGACCTGGTCGTTCCGTTTGGTCACCAGAATGCCCAGACCGTAGAAGCTCCCCTTCTGGCGGTCCTGCATGTCGGCGTACTCTTTCGGATCGAGGAAGGACGTGTGCGGGTCGAGGGTCCGCAGCATGCCGTCGATCGAGGAATAGACGACCTTGTCGGACCCGACCTCCTCAGGCGAGTATTCGGCTACCGCCTTCACGAGGTCGGTGTATTCCTGAAGGCGCTTGTTCGACAGACTCAGGTCGTTCTGGGCCGGCGACCCGAACAGATGATTGCCATAGAATCCGCCGAACAGCGTCGCTGCCGCGAGCGCGACCAGAAGCGTCAGCGAAAAAGTCCATTTCTCGGTCATGTTCACTTTTGCCATATTCGTCTTTTGCACGCAGATTTGCAGAGGGTAACGCCATTATAGGAGGGAGTATTCACCTCCGGGCCGCTGTTGACGGCCTCGTTACGGAGAGAAATTCATGGGGTCACTCGGCTTACCTGAGTTGCTGCTGATTTTCGTGGTGGCGTTGATCGTCTTCGGACCTCGCAAGCTGCCCGAGATCGGCCGTACCCTCGGAAAAGCGCTCGGCGAGTTCAAGAAGGCCACCGACGACCTGAAGAGCTCGATCGAACGGGAAGTCCGTGCCGACGAGCTGAAGCAGCTGGCGTCGACCTCCCTGACCGTATCAAGAGCTGAGCCAACGATCTACGAGACCGCGACCACCCCTCCTCCGGTGGACGTGGCCGCCAGCGGATCGGCGCTTCCCGCACCCCACGAACCTCCTGTTGAACCGGTGACGACCGTTGCCGAGACCTCGACGACCACGCCCCGGGTCAACTGATGAGCTCTGACACCACCGCCGCTCCGTTCGTGCCCACTCCCGAAGAAGACCTGCCCAAGATGTCGTTCCTCGATCACCTCGAGGAGCTCCGGAAACGGCTGATCGTCTCGGGCATCGCCATCGTGGTGGCCTTTTTCGTCTGCTGGAACTTCGCGGAACGGATCTACGGCTGGCTGCAGGAGCCGCTGATCAGGGTGCTTCCTCCCGGCGACAAGCTCGCCTTCACCCGGTTGACGGCTCCCTTCTTCCTCTACATGAAGGTGGCCTTCTACGCCGGACTGTTCCTGGCCGCCCCGGTGATCCTGCTGCAGGTGTGGCTGTTCATCTCGCCCGGTCTGTACAGGAAAGAGCGCCGATACGCGCTGCCGTTCATCTTCTTCGCCTCGGCCTTCTTCATCCTCGGCGGACTGTTCGGATTCAAGATCATTTTGCCCGGGACCTGCATGTTCTTCGTCGAAACAGGGCGGCAGTTCAAGCAGATGATCACCATCGACGACTACTTTTCGTTCGCCAGCATGATCGTGTTGTCGGCGGGACTGATCTTCGAGACCCCGATCCTGATCTTCTTCCTGGCCCGCCTGGGGATCGTCACGCCGGCGTTCCTGATGCAGAAGTTCAAGTACGCGGTTGTGCTGTCGTTCATCGTCGCCGCAGTGATCACGCCGACACCGGACATGGTCACGCAGACGGCGCTGGCAGTCCCGATGATCCTGCTCTACCTGGTCGGCGTCGCCGTCGCGTACTTCTTCGGGAAGAAAGTCCCGGCCTAGCGAACACTGCTGTCGAGCGCTAGAATCGCGCAGGCGCGACACGCCGGAGAAAAGACGTTTGATCGTTCCCCCTCTCCCCGCCGCAGCGGGGAGAGGGCCGGAGTGAGGGGTCTTGTTCTCGTTCAAAAGGAGACCCCTTGTACGTTATCGGGGCGGGCCTCAGGATACGAGACACGGTCCGGGAGAAGCCGAAAGCACCCCTGAAGCCATCGAGCTTGTGGATGAGAAAGGCTCCCCGCCC
>JAJXWV010000019.1 GCA_021781455.1 Acidobacteriota bacterium
GAACCACCTGATCGACCGTCGCTCTGAAGCCGCTCGGAACAATCGGTCGATCCGACCGATCCTGATCAGTTCGTTCTCTCCTCGCAAAAAAAGTCGTTTCTTGCACAGCCTCTCAGAGTGACGGGGGTGTGCGCACTTCGCAGGTCACGATGACGCTTGGCGCCTAACGCAGGTTCTCCGCGACGTACAGCTCGCTGGTCACGCGCAGCGCATCGAACGCGTAGTTCGCAATCCGCAATATTCGCAATCCTCTGTTACTCTTCGCCGCGTTTTGAACAAGCGCTTCCTTCAGCTCTGGCTTCTCGTGGTGGCGATCTGCCTTTCGATCCACATCGGGTCGTATCCGCTCTATGACGCTGATGAAGGGCGCAACGGCGAAGTGGGCCGGGAGATGGCGGCCACCAACGATTACGTGATGCCGCGGCTCGACGGCATGCCGTATCTCGACAAGCCGATCGTCTACTTCGCCGCCGAAGCCGCAGCGATGGAGATCCTCGGGCCGACGGAGCTGGCCGCGCGGCTGCCGGCGCTTCTGTTCACGTTCGCCACGGCGCTGCTGCTGATGTGGTTCGCGCGGCGGGTCTGGGGAACGGAAGAGGCACTGGTCGCGGCGATCGCGTTTCTGTCGATGCCTCTGGTGCTGGCGTTCTCGCGCACCGTGATCTTCGACAGCGCGCTGTCGTTTTTCATCGTGCTGGCGATCATGGCCTTCTACTTCGCAGTGGAGGCGAAGCTTGTCATCCCGAGCGTCAGCGAGGGATCTGGGCGGGTGGAAGGCGAACGGACGGAGACTGCGGGCGCCGCCCTGCCGCCCGGATCCCTCGCTCCGCTCGGGATGACAGGCTGGACGGTCCTGGCCTGGGCGGCGATCGGTTTCGGCGTGCTGACCAAGGGACCGGTGGCGATCGCGCTTCCGCTGATCGTCGCGATTCCGTACGCGGTCAGGCGGAAGGCCTTCCGCGCGCTCTGGTCGTGGTGGGGCCTCCTCGTTTTTGCGATCGTCATCGCGCCGTGGGTGTGGGCGATTTCGGTGGCGGTCCCCGATTTTCTGCAATACGTCCTCGTCACCGAGACCGTGGAGCGACTGGCCACGAAGGCGCTCAAGCGGACGGGGGCGCCGTGGTACTTCGTGCCGTATCTGATCGGCGGAGCCGTGCCGTGGTCGATCGTGGCGTTCTTCGCCTGGCGCAAGGCGCGGCGCGATCATTCGATGCTGTACGTCGCGCTCTGGATCGTGGTGCCGTTCCTGTTCTTCTCGCTCTCGCAGTCGAAGCGGCCGCAGTACATCGTGCCGCTGATGCCGGCGATCGCACTGGCGGTCGGGCACCTGTGGCGTGACGACCAGCGGCGCGCCATCGCCATCCGTTGCGCCGCGATTGCCGTGCTGATCCTCGGCATCGCGCTCGTGGCCGCGCCTTCGATCATCGAGCACCGCGCGAAGATCGATCCGATCATCGTCGCCGGTGTGCGCGAGAGCGCGCTGGCGATGGGCATTGCTGCTCTGGCCGGTGCGATCGCAGCAATCGCGTTCGCGAAGCGCCGCGACATCGCCCTGGCCGCTCTGTCGCTGCCGGTGATGGCCATCCCGTTGACGGCCAATCCCCTGCTGCAGTCCATCGGCGCGCTCCGCTCGGAGAAAGCGCTGGTCTCACAGATCAAGCCCTATCTCACGCCGCAGACGCAGGTCGTCGGCATCGAGTCCTTCAGCGGCTCGATGTCCTTCTACCTTGGGCGAGAGCTGCTCGTGGCCACGCCCAATGGCGAGGAGTTCACGAGCAACTACATCATCCGGCACTACGAGCGATTCGCCGACGATCCGCGGTCCTCGCTGCGCCGGCCGGAATGGCTGCAGCGGAATCTCGATTCATGCTGTACACCGCGGATCTACGTGATCCGCAGCAAGGATGCGGAGGGGCGGATCGCGCTCGAAAGCCGCGGCATGCGCCCGATCGCCAGCGACGGGCACTTCGCCGCGTACGGTCCGTGGCGGGGGGAATGAAGTCCTGAGTGCTGAGTCCTGAGTCCTGAGTAAGAGCCTGGAGAAAAGTCACACTCAGGACTCAGCACTCGAGTCGGAACCATGTGCGGAATCTACGGAATGATCGCCGCGCGCGCCGAGGCGCTGCGCTATCCCGAAGTGGCGGAGCTCATGGGCGAAGCGCTGCGCCATCGCGGTCCGGACGGGCGGGCCATGTTCAGCGAGGCGCAAGCCGTGATCGGCACCGAGCGGTTGCGGATCATCGATCTGCACGAGCGCGCCGACCAGCCCTTCGCCTCGCCGAACGGTGACGTCTGGCTGGAGTGCAACGGCGAGATCTACAACGCGGTGGCCATCCGTGCGCGCTATCCCGAGTATTCGTTTCGCTCGGCGTCCGATGTGGAGAGCATCCTCCCTTTGTATCTCGAGCATGGCGTCGATGCGGTCGCGCAGCTCGACGGCATGTTTGCTCTGGCCGTCTGGGACAACCGCGATCGCACGCTGACGCTCGCGCGCGATCGCGCCGGCGAGAAGCCGCTCTTCTACGGCCGGGTCGGCGACGAGATCCTCTTCGCCTCCGAGCTGCAGTGTCTCCTGCGTCATCCGTCGCTTCCGCGCGAGCTCGACCCTGTGGCCATCGCCGAATATCTGAAGCTCGGCTACGTTCCCGAGCCGCGCACGCCGTTCCGCGCCGTGCGCCGCGTACCGGCGGGAACGATCATGCGTTTCCACGAAGACGGCGAGGAGACGATCCGCTACTGGGATCCGGCGCTTTTCTCGACGGAGCCGGTCAGCGACCGCGACGCCATCGCCAGAACGCAGTGGCTGATCGAGAACGCCGTCGAGAAGCAGGTCCGGTCCGATGTCCCGGTGGGTGTGTTCATCAGCGGCGGGATGGACTCGTCGATCCTGGCCACGCTGGCCTCCCGCGTGATCGGTGTCGACAAGGTGCACACGTTTTCGGCGCAGTTCGCCGAGGCGTCGTACGACGAGAGCGGGGACGCGGCGCTGCTGGCCAACCGGATGCGCACGATGCACGTCCCCGTGCGCACGGACGAGGAGACGCTCCGCGAAGCGCTCGAGCACGTGACGAAGGGCGTGGCCGAGCCGCTCGCCGATCCAGCCATCCTGCCGACGTTTCTGCTGGCGCGCACGGCGCACAAGCACGTGAAGGTGATCCTCAGCGGCGAAGGCGCCGACGAGCTTTTCGGCGGCTATCCCACGTACCTCGGCCACAAGGTCGCCCCGTACTACGACGGCATCCCTGCGCCCCTGCGGGCTCTGCTGCGCCGCGGCGTGCAGAGCGTGCCGCCGTCGGGGAAGAAGGTCACCCTCGAGTTCCTTCTCAAGCGGTTCGTATCCGATGCCGAGCGCCCCTGGATCGAGCGGCATCTGGCGTGGTTCGGCACCGGGCTCAGTGACGAGATCTTCGCGGGGCAAAGGCCGGATATGCCGGAGTTGCGCGAGGGTGCCGAGGCGACCAACGCGCTGGAAGGGGCCATGCTGCTCGACTACCGGAGCTATCTGCGCGACAACCTCCTGGTGAAGGTCGACCGCGCCACGATGCTGTCGTCGGTCGAAGCACGGGCACCGTATCTCGACCGGTTCGTGAGTGCATTCGCCCTTTCATTGCCGGCGGATCTTCGCGTGCGGCGCCTCACGACGAAGTGGGTGCTCAAGAAGGCCGCCGAGAAATGGCTCCCGCACGACGTCATCTACCGACGCAAGCGCGGCCTGAGCGTGCCGATCGCCAACTGGATCAACCACGGCCTGCGCAGCGAAGTCGACCGCCTGCTCGCACCCCAGCGTTTGCGCGATCAGGGGATCGTGAACGAGCCGTATGTCAGCAGGCTTCTCGCCGAGCACCGCAGCGGTCGCGCCAATCACGCCAAGGCGTTGTGGGCGGTGATCATGCTGGAGTACTGGATCGAGAACTGGGCGGCCTGAGGCGGCCCACCATCGTGCCGCCGTCACTCTGAGCCGGCGGAGAAGAGTCTCTTACCGGGACGATCAGCAGGCCGAAGACTCTTCGCAGGGTTACGCCGCTCCGCCAACTGTTCGTGTGGGGAGGGCTTTCCAGCCGGCCACCGGGGAGGGCAGGCGGGAAAGCCTGCCCTACACCGCCTTAATTCTTGTCGTATCCCCGAACGTCATGCAGTCGCGCGAACTCGCGGATGGCGCGATCGGTCGAGGCGGACAGCTGCCCCGGGATCTGGTCGTCGAAACCTTTCGCGCAGAGTCGGACGAGGCTGCCGATGTCAAAGATTTCGAAGGGCTTCCGCAGAACGCCCGCCACGATGTCCGGATCCACCTGCTTGAATTTCTGATCGGCATAGGCGGTGACCACCAGGACGAGCGGCTTGTGCTGCGGCGGATTCTGTTTGAGGTACTCGATGACGCCGAATCCGTCGAGGCGCGGCATCATCAGGTCGAGAAGGATGACGGCGTACTCCTTCGTCTTGAGAAGCTCGATCGCTTCCAGGCCGTCGGCGACGCAGTCGGCTTCCAGCCGCTCGCGGCGCATGATCGTGCAGATCAATTGGCGGATTGCCTGATCGTCGTCAGCGACCAGGACGTGGGCATCGGGAGATGATTGTTCTGACATTTCGAGCTGTTCGCGGATCGAGTCCGCAGACAGATGAAATGAAAGGCGCGTGCCATCGCGGCGGCCGCGAACGCAATGTAGGGCCAGTGTTTCTGGTTAGTTACGAATTGGACCCATGGGACGGATGGAACGTGCCGTCCCATCTGTCCCATTCTGCTGAGTGCGTGGCAGATCCTCGTGCCGGGTCCCCCAGCCTTCTGTCGGACACTGCGTGCCCTCGCACGCTCATGCGGATCGCTCGCTCCGGCGGCCTGACGGCCGCCGCTAAATGCTTTCGGCGGCTCCGCCGCCTTTCGAGGTGAGCTCGCGATCTGGTGAGGAAACGCAACCCGACTTGTACAAGAGCCGTGCTGAGCACTGGGTGAATCCACTCAGTACTCAGCACTCAGTACTCAGCACTCAGTACTCAGCACTCAGTACTCAGCACTCAGTACTCAGCACTGGCTTCTACTCGTGCATGTCGAGTGCGAAGACGTTCCCGATGGCCCAGATGCCGTTGCGGTTGCCGAGCGGGATCCAGTACCACTGCGACTCGCGGCCGCCGAGGGAGTAGCGGCCGAAAAGGCCGGCCTCGTTCTTGGTGAAGGGATTGACGAACGGGGAGGAGAGCTCGACCACCATGAGGTCGACGTGGCGCACCGGATCGATCTTGTCGATCGGGATCCATGAGCACGTTTTCGCATTGGCGACGTCGATGGGCATCGGCCTGAGGGAAGCGCTGATGACCTGGGCGGCTGCGGAGAGCTCTGCGTCCTTGCTGTAGAGATGCGCCAGGGAGCGGAGCGAGTTGCCGTTGACCAGCGGTTGGGTGGTCGAGACGATGCCCATCGGCGTGTCGGAGGCCATCCCTTCGCCGCGAAGCTTTCCGCAGAACGAGTCGACGATCGCCGGCGGCAGCGTCGTCCAGTCGGGGGCGGCCATCGGCGCTTGCGGTTTGGATGCGCATCCAGGCAGCAGCAGGATCAAGAACAGACCGCAGACCGCAGACCGCAGACCGCCAGCACGACTGTTGATCATTTGCACTTCCTGTCGAAGTCTCACAGCAATCGAATGAGGTACGGCTGCGATTCTCGCATGTTGTCGTGTTCTCAGCTCGAGCGAAGACGGCCGACCGCCGACCCCCAAGAACGACTGTTGCTCATTCGCACGTCCTGTCGTGTCATCCGTTCGACCTCGCAACTTCTTGCGTTCCGTCTTCCGTCTTCCGTCTTCCGTCTGCCGTCTGTGGTCTGTGGTCTGTGGTCTGTGGTCTGTTGTCTGTGGTCTTCGTTCTGCCCTCTCGCAAGCAAACTCAAAACACGATCCTCAATTGCGGCGCAGTCCGATTCTGGAAGAAATCGCGGATCTCCAGTGCGGGCTTTTTCGAGACGAGCTCGCGCGGCGACTCTTCGTACCAGTCGGCAGGGAAGTAGCGCGTGTAGATCTCCTGGGTGAAGCGGCGGCAGAGGAGGGCGATCACGCCGATGTCACGCTCGCTGCGGATGACGCGGCCGGCCGACTGCACGACGCGGGTCATGCCGGGAATCAGGTAGGCGAACTCGAATCCGGCACCGTACTGCTCGTCGTAGTACTGCTTGAGCAGCTCCTGCTCGAAGCTGACCTGCGGCAGTGCCGGCCCGACCACCATCACCCCGGAGAGCATGTCGCCTTCGTAGTCGATGCCCTCCGCGTACATCCCGCCGGAGACGGCCAGGATGAGATTGCCGGGGGCGGGACGGTCGCGAAGGATCTGCAGGACGGCGTTGCGCTCGTAGTCGGTCATGTCGGTGCGCTGGACGGTGACGCGCTTCCCGATGGGCGGGATGCGCCCGCTGACTTCACGCAGGAAGGCATAGCTCGGGAACAGTGCCAAAAAGTTCCCGTCGTGAGCCTCGGCGATGGCGGCCACGTTCTCGGCGATCCGGTCGTAATGGTTTGCGCGCTGCTTGTATGTCGTGTCCACTTCCGGGATGACGACGATCTTGCGGTTCTCGCGCGGGAAGGGAGTGGGCAGCGAGAGCTCGACGGTACGGTCGCTGGGGAAGCCTAACGTCTTGCGGTAGAAATCGAACGGCTCGAGCGTGGCCGACAACGCGATCGTGGTGTGCGCCGACTCGAAGATGCGCCCGAGGAATCGCGAAGGATCCTTGCAGAAGATCTTCAGCTTCAGGCCTTCCGGAGTCTTTTCGATGATCCGCGCCAGCTCGTCACCGTCCTCGGTCATGAGGTTGGCGAACTTGACGAGCTTGAAATAGAAATCGACCAGCGGGTCGTCCTCTTCGACGATGCGGTTCTCGATCTTCCAGGCGATGTAGGCGAGGACGATGCGCTCCCACTCGGCGCGCTGTTCGATGAAGAGCTCGCGGTCCGGCTCGCAGAGCGCCTGCTTCTGTCCGGCCTCCTCGTCCAGCGACTCCGCCAGCCGGTGAAACTCGTCGCGGAGCATCTCCAGGAGATCTTCCCATCCCTCGATCCAGCAGCTGCGGCCGCGCAGGTGGTTGCGGATGCGGTCGAACGTCTCCTCGTGGATTTCGGGCGAGTAGTAGCCGCGGCCGCGATCGACGAGGTTGTGGGCCTCGTCGACGATGAGCACGCAGTCGCCGAAGTCGCTGTCCTGCTGGTACGACTTGAGCCCGACGTACGGGTCGAAGATGTAGTTGTAGTCGCAGACCACCACGTCGGCCTGCTCGATCAGCTCCAGCGAGACCTCGAACGGGCAGACCTCGGTCGACTTGGCCATCTCGAACGTGATGTCGGGATCGAAATAGCTCATCTCCGTCGTGATCCGGGAGAGCAGCCCGCTGCGGTCCATCTTCTCGGAATAGCGCGCCGCGTAAGGGCAGAAGTCCTCGTGGCAGATCATTTCCGAGTGGGCGCACATCTTCTGCTTGGCCCGGATGCGGAGGACGCGGAAGGCGCCGTCGTTGAGCATCTCCAGCGCCTTGATGGCCGCGTCCTGCCCGAGCGTCTTCGAGGTGAGGAAGAAGAGCTTCTTGCCGGTGCGCAGCGATTCGCGGACCGCCGGAAAGAGCGCGCCGATGGTCTTGCCGATGCCGGTGGGCGCGGAGACGAGCAGGGTCTCGCGCTCGCGGACGGCGTGCGCGACGGCGTCGACCATCTCCGGCTGGAACGGCCGCATGGCCGGGTACGGGAACACCAGCGAGTCCGCGTAAGCCTTCTTGGCGTCACGCAGGGCGCCGGCCGATTCGATCTGGTCGACGAGCGCTTCCGCGCTGGCCAGGAGCGTTTCGCCCACGCTCTGCCGGTCGAACTCCGCGTCGACCAGCCTGGTCTCGCCGGTGAGCAGGTCGATCAGGACGAGCTGCGGGGCGAAGTCGAATCCGTCGAAGTCGGGCTGGTTGCAGAGAAAGAGCGAGTAGAGCAGCAGCTGGTAGAGGTGCCGGTGGAGCTTGTCGGAGCGGTAGAGCGAGTCGAGCTCCAGGTCGAAGTGGATCGACTTCACCTCTTCGATCGAGACGCGGTGGTTGTCCCGGTCGACGGAGAGGCCGTCGATGCGCCCGGTGATGGTGATGTTCCATCCGCGAACCGCCAGGCGATGGACCACGTGCACCTCGGCGCGGTAGTTCGGGTCCTCGCCCATGCGCAGCTCGGCGCGCCGCGTGTGAATGTTCTGGCCGATCCACATGCGCCGGAACCCATCGCCGCGCTCCACGCCGATCCGCCGGTAGGTCGACTCATAGACGAGGTCGCCGACCGCGCAGACGATTTCCTTTTTTTCGTGGTCGACGCGCATCGGAATGATGGTAGCAAGTTATTCAGAATTGCGAACGAGATCGCAGATGGCAGATCGCAGGTGACTGCGTCGAATCCGAATGAGGCCGTCGAGTCGCACTGCACAACCTGCGATCCGCGATCTGCCATCTGCGATCTAGAGCTTCTCCACCACCTCGCCCAACACGTACCGGTCGTAGTCCTCGGCGCGGTAGGTCTCGAGTGAGACGGAGGGCTCCAGCGAGCGGTCGCTCAACCGGTTGTAGAGATCGCGCAGGTTCTCTTTTTTCGACAGCAGCTTCTCGGTGGTGAGGTCGCCGCTGAGCGCGAAGAGGCGCTGGAAGTCGCCGCGCGAGATCCGCAGCGGCCTCCGCACGTCGTCCGATCGCGGGTCCCACTCGCCGATGAGCACTTCGCCCTCGTCTTCGGGGGAGGACTTGAGGCAGACCACGAGCTCCGGCTCGATGATGCGCTCGGCCGTCGTGCTGACGTCGACGTGGCCGTTCGACGCGGTCTCACGCTCCTGGTGGAATTCCTGCCGGATCAGCGCGACCAGCGAATCGCCGGCGTCGGCAGCGCCGGCCTCGGCCTCGCCCGGCGCGAACGGCACGATCTCGCCGATCTCGATGTTGTCGAGTCCCTTGAGCGAGACCATGCCCAGCAGCCTGACGCCCACGTACTCGACGCCGCTCACGGCGGGCGTGAAGGCGATGTACGGTCCCGACTGCGTACGGATGCGGTACAGCGGCGCGGCCTCGCCGGTCAGCTCGGCCGAGAGCTCCTGCAGGAATTCCATGGACGCTACGATGCCCTCGTTGACCAGGTGTCCGTTGGCGTTGATGTAGGCGTGGAACTCGCGCGCCTCCTGGGTGTGGTCGACGACGTCGACGCCGCGCGCCAGGGGAGCGAAGAACTGCTGGACGGCGATGGTGTCGTATCCGTGCGCGACGAGGAACGCCGCCAGGTCGTCGATTTGCTGGGTGGCCTTGCCCGTGGTCAGCCGCGACAGCTCGACGATTCCCGGTCCGTAGAACTCGGTGATGCGCTCGGGCGAATCGGCCGACGTCTTCATCGGCAGAAGACGGTAGTAGCCGTAGTTCAGGGCCACGCGCAGGCCCTTGTTGAAGGCGAAGCCCTTGCGCCGCATCTCGGAGTAGAAGCGCTGGATCTCGATGGCCGCGCGGACGAGGCGAATGGCGCGACGCGTGGTGTAGAAGGCGCCGTCGCCGAGGAATTTCTCGAATTGCAGCTTGTGGCGCTCGGCGATTGTGTCGAGCTTGCGCTGGAAGAGGACCATCTGGCGGTAGGAGCTGATCTCTTCCTTGCGGCCGCCGCGGCGAATGTTGCCGAGAGTCTCGGAAAACGCGGAGATGTCGTAAATGAGACCGAAGCGGTGGACCATGGGGTCGACGACGCCGGGGCGGCTGAAGTCGAGCGGGCGGGTGGAGCGCGAATAGGCGGCGCCGCTGCGCCGGTCGGTGGAGACGATCTGGCCGTCGGTGGTCGCGGACATCCAGACGATGCCGCGGCGCAGCTGGTTGAGCACGGCGAACTCGCGCACGCGGCGGGCGATCAGCTGAAACTGCTCGCGGTCTTCACGGCTCACTGCGTTCTGGGCGGCCGCGTTCTCGAACAGGAAGGACTGGAATCGGCAGTCCAGCAGCAGCGACAGCGTCACGCCCTGTTCGGCGCTGATGCCGAACAGCGGCAGCGCCGCCCGGAACGTGTGATCGCGCAGCACCAGATCGGCGGCCGTCGTGCGAAGCCGCTCGAAGGCGTCGCGAAAGGCCTGGAAGTCGCGGCGCAGATAGCCGTTGAGGAACGAGCGCAGCTCGCGCAGGTCGGGCCCGATGAACTCCTCGGTCAGGATCAGCACGTCTTCCTGCAGCAGGCGGAAGAACTGCAGCCCGCGCTGCTCCTCGCCGTCCAGGATGGTCGAGGCCTTCGAGGCCAGCGCCGTCATCTGATCGCGTGTTTCCGACGCCCAGCGCGAAAAGATCCTGTACTTCAGAGAATCGCCTTGCACGCGGCCGGCCTGCGTGTCGATGGCGCTGACCCGCCGCGGAATGGACGCGAAGTGCCGCGCCAGGTCGAACGAATGCGCCAGCCAGAAAATGGCGTGATAGTCGTTCAGCAGGTTCGACATCAGCGCGTTCTCGGCGGCCTTCATCAGCTGACCGATGTAGGCGCCGAACGCCAGCTGTGCCTTCTCCTTCCACGCCGGCTGCCGATGCACCTGCCAGAAGATCTCCTCGGACAGCCAGCGATCGAGCTTGCCGTCGAGGTCCTTCATCACCGTCGATTCGGCGACGGGGAAGCCGAGCGTCGGCAGCTGCGTCTCGTCCGCGGGATAAATCCGGTATGGCTGGGGAAGAATCCAGTCCGCGCGCGGGAAGAGCTCGCCCAGCGCCTGCTCGACCGCAGAAGGCGCGAAGAACGTCGCCGAATCGGGACGCGATTCGAGATAGGACACCAATGTGCTGGGCATGGGCGGAGCGGGAGGAGTATACCAAGCGAGCGTGAGCGAGGGATCTGGGTGGAGGGCCGCGCGCTGAATGTGCTGAAACCGCTCATGTGGTGCGCCCCGCCCTCCCAGATCCGTCGCTCACGCTTGGGATGACAAGGGCGCGTTTGCACCGTTTTTGATTTCCGCACAGCCTCTCCGTGCTCTCTGCGTGCTCTGTGGTCAGAAAACATGCGCGCGATTAGCTACATCTCGAACAATTCAGCTGACTCATGTGGGATCGCCTGTCCTTGGTCATCGCGACCGTCCCGTTCCCCGCCCGCTGCCCCACATCCGCTAAACTGCCCACCGGATGAAACTCGTGGCCGAACTGACGCCCTGCCCGCGCTGCAACGACTCCGGCTGGATTCCCGTGCCGGGCGACGCGCTGCGCGTCGAGCCCTGCGGCTGCCAGGGCGACCTGCGGCGCAGGCAGCGCTTCGCCAGCGCCGAGATTCCCAGACGCTATGCCCACTGCACGCTGGAGAGCTTCAAGGAAGAGGCGCCGGTGCTGAAGAACGCCAAGGCCCGCGTGCAGGAGTTCGTCGACACCTGGCCGGGCAGCGACGGCGGCCGCGGGCTCCTGCTCATCGGGCCGTGCGGCAGTGGCAAGACGCACCTGGCCGTGGCCGCGCTCGTCGAGATCATCAACGCCGGGAAACCGGGCCGGCTCCTCTTCTGCAATTTCCAGGATCTCATCCAGGAGATCCAGGCTTCGTTCGACTCCGATGAGGTGCCGAGCAAGTCGGAGATCCTGAAGCCGCTGCTGGAAGCGGACCTGCTCGTGCTCGACGAGCTGGGATCGCAGAAGCCGACCACGTTCGTGCAGGACATCCTCTATTACGTGATCAACACCCGCTACAACGAGGAGCGGACGACGATCTTCACCACGAACTACACCGACACGCCGGCCGAAGGGCGGGACGAACCGCTGGCTCAGCGCATCGGAACACGGCTGCGCAGCCGGCTGTACGAAATGGCCACGCTGGTCCCATTCACCGGAGCGTCCGACCACCGGCGCAACGTCATCTGATGATCGGGACTCGACCATGACCGCCGCCGCCGGCTCGACGCCACTGGGAGCGGGCAGGAGCGCCCGCAGCGTGACCGACATCCTGCGCCGCGGGCTCGACAGCTCGATCGCGAACTGGCCGGTCCTGGCGCTGCGCCTCGCCGAGACCGTGCTCGTGGCCATGCTCATGGGCCTGACGGTCGTGATGGTGGTCGTGCCGCTGGCGATCTCGATCGGCCTCTCCGCCGCGGGTCTGCAGGAGATCGTCCAGAGCTCGGAAACGCCGGCCGAGGTGCTGACCGCGCTCGTCGCTGCGCACTGGCTGATCCTGATCTACATCCTGGTGGCGGTCTCGGTGGCGCTGCTCGTCGCCATCTGCGTGCACTCGTTCGTCATGGCTGCTTCGGCACGCACGTTCGTCGATGCCGAGCGCGCGGCCGGCGCCGCGGCCACGCCACGCCAGCGTTTCGCCGTCTTCACGTTCGAACGCTGGATGGCCGGCGGCGGCCAGGCCTGGTGGCCGGTGTTCTGGATCTACAACATCGCTTATGGGGTCGCCGGCATCGTGATCCTGCTGCCGCTGCTGCCGATCGCTCTTCTCATCCTGGTGCTGCAGCAGGCCGCTGCCGCCATCGTGCTGGGCTGCCTGGCCCTGGTACTCGTGGTCCTGCTGACGATCGTGGTCCTGATCGTGACCAACATCGTCTGCCAGAAGGCGATCGTTCTCGCCGCTCAGACGCCGATTGACGGCACGACGGCCCTGCGCCTGGGGTGGCGGGCCATGCGCGCCGATTTCGTACGCCACTTCGCCGTCGCCTTCATCATGATGGTGCTCCTGTTCGGCGGCACGGGCGTGCTGACGATGGCGTCCGTCGGCTTCGCCGCACCGGCCATGACACACTCCTACGCCGCGTTGATGTTCATGCCCCTGCGGCTGTTGATGTCGTTCGCCAGCAGCGTTTTTTCCGCCTTCGTCGGCAACTGGTTCCTGGCCAGCTTTGCCGCCATTCCCGTTGATGCCGAGCGAGGCGAGGCATCATTGGAGCCGCTGCGATAAGCGAGCATTCAGGACAGCGGCTTCGCTGATCCCTCGCTTCGGCCGCGATAAACTGAATGCGGAGTGAGAATGATCTCGTACGAATCCTTCCTTTCCCGCGACGCAAACGCCTTCCGCCCCTCGGCCATCCGCGCCTTCGCCCGGATCATGAACGACCCCAACGTCATTTCGTTCGCCGGCGGAGCTCCCAACCCGGAGACGTTCCCGGCGGAGCAGATCGCGACCATCGCCGGACAGGTGATCCGGGAGAAACGCGCCACGGCTCTTCAGTACGGCCCGACGCGCGGACTGCCCCGGCTGTGCGAATCGATCGCCACCATCTGCCGCGGCCGCAGGATCGACTGCACCGCCGCCGATGTCAGCATCACCACCGGATCGCAGCAGGCGCTCGACATCGTCGCCCACACGCTGCTCGATCCGGGTGACGTCGTTCTCGTGGAGCTGCCGACCTACATCGGTGGAACGGCCTCGTTTTACGCGCGCAGCGCGGAGCTGGCCGGAGTGGAGCAGGACGACGACGGCATCGTCCCGCACTCGCTCGCCGAGGTGGCCGCGCGGGTGCGCGCCGCGGGCCGGCGCGTGAAGCTCCTGTACACGATTCCCAATTTCCAGAATCCCTCCGGCCGGCTGATGTCGCAATCCCGCCGCAGCGAAGTGCTGGAGATCGCCGATCGCTACGACTTCCTGGTCATCGAAGACGATCCCTACGGCGAGCTGGTGTACGTCGAGCACGCCGATACGACGCCCCTGAAGTCGCGCGACGCGGCCCAGCGCGTCATCTATCTCGGCTCGTTTTCGAAAGTGCTCGCGCCAGGGCTGCGCTGCGGCTGGATCGTCGCCCCGCCGGCCCTGCTCTCGCGGTTCGAGATCGCCAAACAGGCCGCCGATCTCTGCTCCGGAATGCTCGACCAGTCGATCGTCGACGAGTTCTGCGCGCGCGGCGAGCTGCCGCGCCAGATCGACAAAGTGCGTGCCTTTTACCGCGGCAAGCGCGGCGTCCTGCTCGACGCCCTGGAGCAGCACTTTCGCGGGACGGCGGAGTGGACGAGCGCCGATGGAGGTTTGTTCACGTTTCTGACGCTCGACCCTTCCGTCGACACGACGGAGAGCATCGACGCGGCCGTCGCCAGCGGTGTGGCGTACATCCCCGGTGCGCCGTTCTTCGTCGACGGCAGCGGCCGCAACACCATGCGCCTGACCTTCGCCAAGGAAAGCGACGATCGCCTGCGCGAAGGTGTGGTCCGGCTGGCCAGCGTGTTTGCGACCACGAAGTGCTGAGTCCTGAGTCCTGAAGAGCTGAGTACTGAAAGGGCGGGTCGAGGCGGCGTAGCCGCCGTAAGAACTTAGCGGCGGCCGTCAGGCGGCCGGTGCCAGCGATTGCGTGGGCGCACGAGGGCACGGACGTGCCCGACAGAACGGGAGCAGACCCGAGGATCTGTCGCGCGCTCCGCGCGCTCGGACGTTGGGTTCGCCTGATCGAACGGCGGCCTGACGGCCGCCGCTAAATTCTCTCGGCGGCTCCGCCGCCTCGACCCGCCCACTCAGTACTCAGTACTCAGTACTCAGTACTCAGGACTCAGGACTCAGGACTCAGGACTCAGCACTTTTGTTATCCTGCTCCTCAGCACGTTCATCTCGGAGGAACCTTGGACGGACATCGTGGCGGGTCGATCGAAATCATCGCCGGAGGCATGTTCTCCGGAAAATCGGAAGAGCTGATTCGCCGGATGCGGCGCTCGGTGATCGCCCGGCAGCGCGTCCAGGTTTTCAAGCCCGTCATCGACGATCGCTTCGGCATCGACGAGGTCGTCTCGCGCGACGACCGAAGGCTCAAGGCGCAGTCGGTCGGCAACAGCGCCGAGCTGCTCGCCCGCGTCGAGATCGGCGTGCAGGTCGTGGGCATCGACGAGGTGCAGTTCTTCGATGCCGGAATCGTGGACGTATGCATGCAGCTGGCGGATGCGGGCATCCGCGTCATCGCTGCCGGGCTCGATCAGGACTACATGCGCAGGCCGTTCGGGCCGATGCCGGCGTTGCTGTCCGTGGCCGAGGAAGTCTCGAAGATGCACGCGGTGTGCGTCCGTTGCCGCGGCGCCGCGCACTATTCGCAGCGCGTTTCGGGCGGCGATGCTCAGGTCGAGGTTGGCGACTCCGCGTACGAGGCCCGATGCCGTGCCTGTTATGAGACCTACAGGGCAGAGAAAGAGGCGGAGGAAGCTGCGGTGCAGCTGCCGATTCCGCAACCGATCACGGGTTGACAGCTTTTGTCAGTCGATCCGCTGAAAGGCGTCACTCGCGTTGCGTAAACCCGCGTCAGATAATCCGCAAACGACCAGCGCGAAAGGGGTTGGCTCCTCTTCCCGACCTTGGTACTTGGTTTGCCCAAAGCGGTGATGGTCCGAGTCCGCAGGAGATGCCAGTGCGTCGAAACCGAGGCTTTACCCTTGTCGAACTGCTGATGGTGGTCGCGATCATCGGCATCCTCGCCGCCATCGCCATCCCCAATCTGATGACGGCCATTCAGCGCGCCAAACAGAAGAAGACCATGGTGAACATCCGCAACATGGCCACCGCATGGGAAGCCCGCGCGAGCGACTACTCCAAGTACAACGCCGCCGGCGCCGGCCTGGGCGCCGCCAGCATCAGCGTACCGATTGCGGACGTCTCCGCAATTCTCGTCCCGACGTACATCCGGTCGATGCCGTTGACCGACGGCTGGGGCAATACCATCAGCTGCTATCTCGACGCCGACCTCAAAAGTACGACATCCGCCAACCGTTATGTGATCGCGTCGCCCGGCCGGGACGGCGTCTACAATGCAACGCAGCCCATGGGTGCGTTCGGCAATTTTGACTGCGACATCATTTATGCGAACGGCCTCTTCCTGACGTATCCCACGGGTAATTGACGTCGAGGGTCCGGGAATCGATGGTACGGACGGCTGAGAACCGACGCTCCGTGCCCGTATACTTCGCTCATTGATGACAGCACACTGCCGGCTGATCGTCCCGTTTCTCCTCACCGCTCTTCTCGTCGCCCCTTTGAGCTGCCGGCGCGCCGACGGCGAGGCCGAGGATCCGGTCGACCGTGAAGCGCGCGACGCGTTCGTCGCATATCTGAAGATCGACACCACGAATCCGCCCGGCCGCGAGACCGCCGGGGCGAAGTTTCTGCAGCAGCTGCTGCAGAAGGAAGGGATCGAGGCGCGACTGGTCGGCTCCGATCCGCAGAGGCAGTTGGTCTATGCACGCCTGCGCTCCGGCTCGACCGAAAAGGCGCTTCTGCTCCTGCACCACATCGACGTCGTCCCCGCCGTAGCGGCCGAATGGACCAGGCCGCCGTTCGGCGGAACGATCAGCGACGGCTACATCTGGGGCCGCGGAGCGCTCGATGTCAAGTCGCTGGGAATCGCGGAGGCCATGGCCCTGATCGAGCTGAAGCGGCGTAACGCTCCGCTGCGGCGCGACATCGTCTTTCTGGCCGTGGCCGGCGAGGAGACCGGAGGAGCGCAGGGAACCGCGGAGCTGCTGCAGAAGAATCCGGAGCTGTTCGACAACGTCGGCTACGTGATCAACGAAGGCGGCTACACCGAGACCATCGTCGATCGCGTGGCCCTCTGGGGAATCGAGGTCCAGGAGAAAGTGCCCCTCTGGCTTTCGCTTCACGCCAAGGGGACGGCCGGTCACGCGGCCTCGCCGCCCGACGACGGCGGCGCGCTGGGAAAACTGGTGCGCGCTCTCGATGCGGTGCAGCAGATTCCCACTCCCTACCGGCTGACTCCCGACGTGGAGCGTTACTTTCACCAGGTCGGGGCGACGCGCCATGACGAGCGGGGAGAGATCATGAGGAACATCGCCGGCGAGCTGGCGGGCGAACGGCTGGGACGCGTGCTCACGCCGTCCTATCGATCGCTGCTGCACGACACCATCGCCATCACGCGCGTCGAGGGCGGCAGCTCGGTCAACTCGCTGCCGGCCAACGCCGTCGCGGACATCGACATCCGGCTGCTGCCTGACGAGACCACGGACGCGATGCTGAAGCAGGTCCGCAACGCCGCCGGCAAAGACGCCGACGTGGAAGTGCTGCTGGCCGGCGCGCCCACGCCCGCCACGAGCGAGAACACCGACCTCTACCGCTCCCTGGAAAGCGTGCTGAGACGGGCGGAGCCTTCGTCGCGCGTGGCGCCCATCGTCGGCGCGGGGACGACCGACAGCCGTTTCTTCCGCGCTCGCGGAATCGCCGCCTACGGTGTCTCGCCCTTCAAGGTGAACTACTACGACGCCGGAACGGCGCATGGCATCGACGAGCGAATCCGCACGCGGTTCTTCGAGGAAGGCGTCAGGGTCATGCGCGCCATCGTCAGCGACTTCTGCGAGCGCAAGAGATGACCAGCACCGGCCGGCGACGTGCCGAGTACGCCATCGCCATGGCCGTCATCGTCGCCGCCGCGCTGGTGGTGTTCGCCCCTCCTCTGGCGAAGCAGGAGATCTTCACCTTCCGCGATCACGCCGACTACTTCACGCCGATGCGCCTCTTCACGGCGCTCCATCTGCGCGCCGGCCGGCTGCCGCTCTGGAATCCTTACAACGGCTCCGGCGAGCAGTGGCTGGCCAACCCGCAGACCGGCATCTTCTATCCGCCGACGTGGCTGATGGCGTTCATTCCCTTCAGCACGTCGTACGTCCTCTACCTTTTCCTGCACTCGCTGATCCTCGGCACCGGAGCGTGGGCGCTGTTTCGCCGGAGCGCGGGCATGCCCGCGGCGCTGGTTGGGTCGGTGGCCCTGATGTTCAGCGGTCCCGTGCTGTCGCTGCTGGACGTGCAGAACAACTTCACCACGTTCGCCTGGCTGCCCTGGATCATCTGGAGCGCGCTGCGGGATCGGGAGCGCATCTGTGGCAACGGAGCTCCTGCCGCTCCCGAATCGAGCGGCACCGGCCAGAGTACCGGCGCCACACGGGGCGGTGCCTCGTTCCTGCCGCGGCTGTCGGCGGTCTTCCTGGCCCTGGCGTTTCTGGCCGGCGAACCGTTCTTCGCGGCGGTGGCTGCGATGGTTTACGCGGTCGTGGTGCGGAAGGCGCGCACGATTGCCGTGGCTGCAGCCGGATCCGCGGCGTTGTGCGCGGTGCAGCTGCTGCCATTCCTGGACATGCTCGTCGGCAGCGACCGCTTCGGAGGCTTCGTCGGCGCCGACATCCTGCGCGACTCGATGCGTGCAGGGGACTGGTTGCGCTGCATCGCGCCACCGCGGCTGGTTCCGGCGGGCATGCGCGCGGAGCAGTTCGTGCTGGTTCCGTACATGGGAGTGGTGGTGGTGCTTCTGGCGATCGCCGGAATCGTGGTCTTGATTCGCGCCGGCGAGTACCGCCGGGTGACTTCGTGGGGACTGCTTGCGGCCGTGGCGGCGCTGATGGCCACGGGCCCGCACTGGATCGCGTCGCTTCCCCTGACTGTCTTCCGCTATCCGTCGCGATGCATGCCATTCGTCGCGCTGGCGGCGGTGGCGTTCGCCGTGGCTGGCTGGGACCGCCTGCGGCGCGGGAGCGCGATCGTGGACGCGGTGCTGATCATCGCCATCGTGGCGGACCTGGTCATCGCGGCGCGTCCGCTGCTGGCCACGGCGCCGCTGGAGCGTGCGCGGCTGGCGTATCCGGCGTTCATCGGCAGGAACACCAAGATCCTGCAGATCTACGGAAATGAGCCGTTGCTGAGCGGCGGGCGCGCGGCGTGGCTGTCCGGATATCTCAATCTGTACGACCGCCGGTTCGAGGCCTCGACGCCCGCGCCGCTGGCGCCGAGAGCCTACACACGCGTCTGGACGGCGGCGCAATCGAATTTACAGCTGTTGCGGCTGATGGGGATCGGATACGTCCTGGCTTCCAGCGAGATGCCGCCGCCGTTCGAACTGGTGACGCGCGTGGGAGGCGTGCTCACGTATCGGGTGCCGTCGCCTTTCCCGTTGGCGTACCTGCGAACGGCCAGCGGAAAGATCGACGTGCCTCAGGCCCTCTCGCTCGACGCCTCACGCGCGCGGGTGAGAATTGCCAGCGCCACCGGCGGCCTGCTCGTGCTGACGCAGAACGACGTGCGTGGCTGGCGCGTGTCCGTGGATGGGCGGCCCGCAGAAAAGAAACTTGATCTCGGCACGTTCCGCAGCGTGGATGTTCCCCCGGGGACGCACGAAATCACCTGGGTTTATCGGCCGGTATCACTTCCCGCCGGTGCGTTTCTGACGCTGGTGGCGCTGTTCTGGCTGGCCTTCGGCGTGCGCGTCGAGAGAGCGTCTCGCCACGCGCGCACATGACGCAGCGCGGAGAATTTGTCAAGCTGCATCAACACGATTTTTTTCGCGCGCGTCGATGAAAATGGCCTGGCAAATTTCACCGACGCGAGGTGTAGAATCACGCACCTCACCGCACGCTGAGGTCTGATATCAAATGGTAAGCATCGACGATCGTCTGAACGCGATCATTCGCGAGCTGATTGGCAATGGAATCACTCTCGAGCAGGCTGTCGAAGCCTTCGAAGGGAAGTACATCGTCGCGGCCATGACGGCCAGCCGCGGCAACGTCACTCAGGCCTCCAAGAAACTGGGAGTACACCGCAATACCCTTCACAACAAGCTGCGCAGCCAGACGATGCTCAACGGATTCGCCGAGTCCATCCGGCCGGCTCGCCGCCGCGTCTCCCACAAAAGCGTCAGCGCGCCCGTGGCGCGGCGCACGCCTCGTTCCTGATTCAAATCAGCGGGCAGCCTGCAGCAGGTAGCGTGCAGGCCCCATTTCCTACCCGCTACCCGCTACCCGCTACCCGCTACTCGCTTCCAATGGAACCTCAACTGCAGCAACGCATCGTCGAGCTCCTGCGGAGCCGCGGCAATCGCCTGCTCAGCGTCGGCGACGTCCACGAGCGCCTCGCTGACCCCGCGATCAGCCGCGAGCAGGTCGCACTGGCCGTGCAGGATCTGGAGGCCGACGGCGTGATCATCGCCGTACGCGGCAAGCGCTATTCGCTGCTCGAGTTCACGCCCTACCACGCCGGCCGCATCAAAGTTCACCCCGACGGCTACGGGACGATCTTCGGCGGCGAAGCCGAGCCAGACATCTACGTCGACCGCCGCTCCATGCGCGGAGCGATGAATGGTGACCTGGTCGTGGTGCGCGTCGACAAGAAGACCCCTTCCTTCCGCAAGCTCCACGGCCGTGACCTCATCGTCGGTGAGGTGACGCAAGTCCTGCGCCGCGCCCACAACACCATCGTGGGACGCTTTCACGCGGACGAAGTCGAGCCGTACGTCGTGCCGTTCGATTTCCGAATCGACACCGACATCCTGGTCGAGCCCGACGGCACGCGCAACGCCCGCCACGGCGAAATGGTCAACGTGGAGATCGACCGTTATCCAGACCGCTCCTCGAACTTTGCCCGCGGCCGCGTGGTGGAGGTTCTGGGCTTCATCGGCGATCCGGGCGTGGACATCGAAGTGGTCATCCGCAAGTACCACATCCCGCACGAATTTCCGCTGGAGGTGCTCGCGCACGCCGATTCGATTCCGCTCGAGGTGCCGCAGGAGGAGATCGCCCGGCGCGTCGATCTGCGCGAACACAGCATCGTCACCATCGACGGCGAGACGGCCAAGGACTTCGACGACGCCGTGGAAGTGCAGCGCACCCTGCGCGGCAATTTCCTCCTCGGCGTACACATCGCCGACGTCGCCCACTACGTCACCGAAGCGAGCGCCCTCGATCGCGAAGCGTTCGAGCGCGGCACGTCGGTGTACTTTCCCGGCCGGGCCGTGCCCATGCTGCCGGAGCGGCTGTCCAACGGCATCTGCTCGCTCAACCCGCGGGTGGACCGCCTCACCTTCTCGGTGGAGATCGAGATCGACCCGCGAGGCCGCTTCGTCGACCACCGCATTTTCAAGTCGGTGATCCGCACCAGGGAGCGGATGACGTACACGAACGTGAACGCCATCCTGGTCGACCGCGGCCTTGCCGAGCCGGTGCCGCCGGGCGACGTGCCGCCGCCCGATCCGAAGGAGCTCGCCGGGAGGTATGGCTACCTCGTGCCCGACCTCACGCGGATGCACGAGTGTTTCGAGGTTCTCCGCAAGCGTCGCGAGGGGCGCGGCTCGATCGACTTCGACCTGCCCGAGGCCAGCGTCGTTCTCGCAGAAAGCGGCGAGATCGAGGCCATCAACCCCTCCGAGCGCAACGTGGCCCACCGCATCATCGAGGAGTTCATGCTGGCCGCGAACGAAGTCGTGGCCCGCCAGCTCGTCTTCTCCAGTCAGCCGGGCCTTTTCCGCGTGCACCAGCAGCCCGATCCGCAGAAGCTCGAAGACCTGCGGGCCATCCTGGGCGAGTTCAAGCAGACGCTGCGCGGCGACGTCGAGGACATTCGTCCCGCCGAGCTGCAGCGAGTCCTCAACGCCGTCAAGGGGACGCCCGAGGAGCGCTTCCTCACCAACATCATCCTGCGCTCAATGAAGAGAGCGTTCTATGCGCCGGAGTCGCTCGGGCACTTCGCGCTGGCCATCGAGCACTATTGTCATTTCACTTCGCCGATCCGGCGCTATCCCGACCTGATCGTCCACCGCCGGCTCGCGAAGCTCGTGGCGCAGGGTCCGCTGGTGGGCGAGAGCCTGGCCAAGGCGGAAGCGGCCGGCGTGCTCTACGCCGCGCAGTCGAGCGAGCGCGAGCGCCGCGCCGAAGAGGCCGAGCGCGAAGTGCTGGAGTGGAAGAAGGTGATCTTCATGCGCGACAAAGTGGGGGAGACCTACACCGGGACGATTACCGGCGTGGCGCCCTTCGGCCTGTTCGTCGAGCTGCATGAAGTGTTCGTCCAGGGAATGGTGCCGGTGGCCACCATCGGCGGGGACTTCTGGCGCTTCGCCGAGCGCGAGCACCGCCTGCGCGGCGATTCCACCAGCCGCGAGCTCCGCCTCGGCGACCATGTCGTGGTGCAGGTCCAGTCCATCGACGAGGACCGCCGCCAGATCGAGCTGCGCCTTCTCGAGGTCGCTGGCTCTCCGATTGCACGCCGGGAAAGGCAGGAACGGCCGTAGCGGGTTCACCGCGCGGCCACCTCATCTTTCGGACCGAGGAATCTCAGGCATGGTTGAAGGCAACGACGCCGCTTCGAGCATCAGGAATCTCGTCGAGGAGCGTGTGGCACTCGAGACGAGACTGCAGAACGAAAAAGGGGAGCTCGGCGAGGCGGACAGCCGTTCGTACGACCGCCAGTACGCCGCTCTGCAGAACCGCCTGGCGCGCCTGTTCAGGGAAGCGACGGACGACCAGACGCGCATCACGGTCATGCTCGAGCTGATGCGCATCCTGGAGAACCGCCTGGTGTACCTGCAGAACTTCGTCGTCGACCCCAGCTCGGACAGCCGGATCCTGGCGCAGCTGGTCACGAAGTTCATCGACCAGATGGCCGCGGAGAAGAGCAGCGTCCTGACTTCGCTCGAGGCCATCTACTACCGCGCCGTGGCCGCGCTTTACGCCGACGACATGGGGCGGGCCCGCGAAGGATTCACCGCCGCATGCGCCTCCGAGGAATCGGACGAGGCCAACGACATCAAGTACAAGTCGTACGTCATCCTCGGGCACCTCTCGCACGAGGAGCGCGATTATGCGAAAGCCAGGGAACTGCACGACCAGTCCCTTCGCTACACGCACAACAACAACGTCACCGCGCAGGCGCTGGCGCTGAAGGCTCTCAACTCGTATGCGCTGCACGACTACGACGAGGCGCTGCACCTGTTCGAGGATTCGCTGCACCTGTTCGACCTCAACGAGCCGTTCTTCAATTCGTACTTCTACCGGAATGCGCTGCTGTTCTGCGGCGCGATCTATTTCGACCGGAAGGAGTACGAACGGGCCGCGCCGCTGTACGCGCGGGTCGTGGAAAGCGTCGACCACAACTCCTACGACTACTTCGACGCCCTTTCGCACCTCGGCCGCATGCAGTACGCGCAGGGCCGCTTCGAAGACTCCGCGGCGACCCTGCAGAAGGCGCTTCAGTCGCAGCGCTTCAGCGAGAACGAGTACATCGTCGACACCTGGTTCTGGATCGCCCGCTCGCTGCTCAAGCGCAACGACACCACCGGCGCGAAGGAGTACCTGCAGAAGATCGCCGCGACCGACGTGCGTTACGAACGCAAGCCGCAGGCTCTCGAGCTGCTGCAGCGGATTGCCTGACGAGAGGGCAGAGCGCAGAGAGCAGGTGGGCAGAAGCACGGCCCCGCATCTGTCATCCCGAGCGTCAGCGAGGGATCTGGGTGGCGCGCTGCAGCTCTGATTCTTGCCGCCACCCGCCTGCATGTTCACCCTGCGCGCCCCATCCTTCCAGATCCTCGCTGACGCTTCGAAGAAACTCCCAGTGTTTATGCGGGCTCTGGCGTTCGTGGCCCTTCTCCCCGCCACAGCGGGGAGAAGGTGCCGAAGGCGGATGAGGGGCCTTCTTTTGAACGAGAACGAGACCCCTCACCCCGGCCTGGTCACTGCGTGGGGCGCAGTTGCGCTGCGCCGTGGAGCTTTCGTTGCGGCGCAGCGCAGCTGCGCCCTACAGGGAACGTCCGGCGGCTGCGCGCGGGCCGCCCGCACTCCTATCCGAAGCGCGTCACCACGAAGGCGATGTCGTCCTTGAACTCTTCGGTCGAGGCGAAGCCGTTCACGTCGTCGAAGATGGCGTCGTAGACCGCTTCCAGGGACGCCTCGCGGCAGCGCTCCAGGATCGAGGCCACGCGATCGATCGAGTAGAACTCCCCGCCGGCGGTGCGGCGGTCGGTCAGGCCGTCGGTGTAGACGAAGAGCGTGTCGCCGGATTCGACCTTCAGGGCGTGCTCTTCGAACGACATGTCCGGCATCGCCCCTAACAGGTTGCTCGGGTCCTCGAACACTGCCGTCCTCCCTCGCTCGCGCTGGTAGAGCAGGAACGGCGGATGAGCGGCATTGGCATAGACCAGATGTCCCTCTTCGTCGATGCGGAACAGCTGCGCGGTGGCGAACTGCGTCGGCAGGCTGACCGTGAAGAAGAAGTCGTTGAGACGTCGCATGAAGTCGGCCAGCGACGACTGCGGATCGGCCTCCGTGTGGATGTAGCTCTTCAGCAGCGAGACCAGGATCGCCGCCGGAAGCCCGTGTCCGGAGACGTCGGCCACGAAGAGGTACATGAACCGGTCGAGCAGGAAATAGTCGTAGAAGTCGCCCGACAGCGCCTCGCTCGGGATGTACGCCGACCGGATCTCGATGCGCGGCCCGAGGAACATCCGCTGCGGGACCAGCGCCTCCTGCACGCGACGGGCGATCTGCAGGTCCCGCGTCATCTGCTGGTTCATCATGCGCAACTGGTCCTGGTAGGCCTTCATTCGCAGCAGCGCCCGCAACCGGGCGATGAGAATCTCGACGTCCGATCCCTTCGTGACGAAGTCGTCGGCGCCGGAACCGAGGCCCTCGACCACGTGCTCCGCGGAATCGGCTCCGGTCAGCATCAGCAGGGGAATGGTCTGCAGCTGCGGGTCGGCCTTCGCCAGTCGCGCCACTTCGAACCCGTCCATGCCCGGCATGCGGTAGTCGACGACGATGGCGTCGGGGATGACGTCGCGGGCCAGGCGCAGCCCCTCCTCACCGGACAGCGCCGGCACGATGTCGAAGCCACGCCGTTCCAGGAGCCGCCGCGTCACGGCGACATCCGTGGCGTTGTCGTCGATCAGGACGATCCGCTGCCGTTGGTCCATCGGGTTGGCGCCAGATTATGCGAAAAACCCACCAAAGAGTGCTGAGTACTGAGTGCTGAGTACTGAGTAAAACCTGCCGAGACGCCCACTCAGCACTCAGCACTCAGTACTCAGCACTCAGTACTCAGCACTCAGTACTCAGCACTTCGCCTCACGCCCCGTAGTACGCTTCGGTCTCAATGAAAGTGATCATCGGCCTCGGCAATCCCGGGGCGGGCTACGAAAACACGCGCCACAACGCCGGCTGGATGGTCGCCGACGCGTTTGCGCGCAAATTTCGCATCGAAGTCACCAGACATGAGAAGGAATCGTTTACCGGGAGCGGCCGGGTGGCCGGAGGGAGCGTCCTCGTGGCCAGGCCGCAGACGTTCATGAATCTCTCCGGCGACGCTGTGAAGCTGCTCACCAACGCCTACGCGGAATCGCTCGACGATCTGATCGTGGTGTACGACGACATCGACCTTCCGCTGGGGAAGCTGCGCATCCGTCCGAACGGGTCGGCGGGGACGCACAACGGCATGCGCTCGATCGTGGCTTCGCTTGCGAGCGAGCGATTCGCACGCCTACGATTCGGCGTGCGCGGTGCTGACTATTCGGAAGGGCCCCGGCTCCGCGACTATGTCCTCGACGACTTCACGGCCGAGGAAGCGCCGATCGTGGAGCGGTCGATCGGACGGGCCGTCGATGCGCTGGTGCTGTTCGCGCGCGGCGATCTGCGCCGGGCCATGAACGAGTTCAATCGCGATCCAGAGGATGCGCCGGCCGCGGCGGATCAGGAGAAAGAGCCCAGACCATGAACGTGCACACAGTCGGCGAGTTGCGCGCCGCCGGTTACAAAGTCCGCTCGGTGAAGGACGAGATGCGCTCGAACCTCCTCGCCCGGATCGCGCAGGGCGAGAACACGTTTCCCGGCATTCACGGATACGAGCGCACGGTCATCCCGGCCATTCACAACGCCATCCTGTCGAAGCACGACATCATCCTGCTCGGGCTTCGAGGGCAGGCCAAGACGCGCATCCTCCGCTCGCTGACGATGCTTCTCGACGAGCGCATCCCGGTGGTGGAAGGCTGTGAGATCAACGACTCGCCGTTCGACCCGACCTGCAAACGCTGCCGCCGGCTGGCCACCGAGAAGGGCGAGGATCTGCCGATCGCCTGGATTCCGCGCGATCAGCGCTATCGCGAAAAGCTGGCGACGCCCGACGTCACGGTGGCGGACCTGGTGGGCGACATCGATCCGATCAAGGCCGCCAACCAGCGCCTCACGTATGCGGACGAAGAGGTCATCCACTACGGGATCATTCCGCGCACCAATCGCGGCATCTTCGCCATCAACGAGCTGCCCGACCTTGCTCCGCGCATCCAGGTGGCGCTGCTCAACATCCTCGAGGAGCGCGACCTGCAGATCCGCGGCTTCCCGGTGCGCATTCCCATGGACATCGTCCTGGTCTTCAGCGCCAATCCGGAGGATTACACGAGCCGCGGCAACATCATCACACCGCTCAAGGACCGCATCGACTCGCAGATCCTGACGCACTACCCCCAGAGCGTGGACGTGGCGCGCAAGATCACCGAGCAGGAGGCCTGGCTCGACCGCGAGCAGGGAGCGAAGGTCGAGATGCCGCAGTACGTCAGCGACCTCATCGAGAGCGTCGCCTTCGTGGCCCGTGAGTCGGAGCTCGTGGACCAGTCCTCGGGGGTCTCCGCCCGGCTGACCATCGCCGCGCGTGAGCTCCTGCACTCGAACCTGGAGCGCCGCGCCGCCCTGACCGGCGACAAGCGCGTCTTTCCGCGGCTGTCCGACCTGGCCATGCTCCTGCCGGCCATCACCGGAAAAGTGGAGATGGTTTACGAAGGCGAGCAGCAGGGCGCCGAGGTCGTGGCCCGCAAGCTCATCGGAATGGCCACCGCGAAACTGTTCGCGTCGAAGTTCCCGCCGGTCGAGCGCGCCGGCCAGCAGCGAGCCGAGCGCGAGCGGCGCTCCATGATCGACGAGGACGACCCCGACGACGCCTTCGCCAGTCGCCGCGCCACACAGAGAAAGAAACAGCCGGAGCCGCCGCAGCGCGAGGAGAAACCCGATCAGAAGCCGGAGCCGAACTACGACGCCATCCTCAGCTGGTTCGCCAGCGGCAACCGCATCACCGTGTCCGACGAGCAGCCGTTCGCCGAGTACTTCGCAGAACTGAACAAGGTGCCGAAGCTCGCCGAGACTGCACAGAAGTATGTGCATCCCACGAGCGAGTACGAGCTCGCGTTCTGGATGGAGATGATCCTCGAAGGGCTGCACCAGGCCCTGCGCCTGGCGCGCGAGGACCTCGACTCGACCATCACCTTCCACGAGCTGATGAAGTTCAACATGCTCCGCACGGTGCGGTGAACCGAAGTGCTGAGTACTGAGTGCTGAGTACTGAGTAAAACCGGCCGATCGCACACTCAGTACTCAGCACTCAGTACTCAGCACTGCTCGGGCGTAGGATTGAGACATGCCGAAGGTGACAGCCGATATCCCGAACGAGCTTTCGCGCCAGATCGACCGGATCATCCGAGACGGGTGGTTCCCCGATCAGGAGACCGTGCTGCGCGAGGCCCTCGCGCATTTCGTGGAAGCGAAGTCGTTTCTCGGCGACTCGCCGCGCATGCTGCACCGCTTCGCTGCCGACGCCCTGAATGACTCCAAGCCCGAGGTGGCCTTGAAGTTCGTCAGCCGAGCCGTGTCGTTGCTGGCCGGCCGCGACGTCACCGATTTCACGCTCTATCAGTCCCTCATCGAGCTTCGCGTGCAGATCCTGCTGGTTCTCGGCCGGGACAACGACGCCCTCAGCTCGCTCGAGGAGGCGCGGGAAATGCTTCCCAACAACCCGTCGATCCTCAAATGGATCGAGAAGCTCAACCGGCAGCGCTTGACGAGTCCTGAGTCCTGAGTCCTGAGTCCTGAGTCCTGAGTCCTGAGTCTTGAGTGGCGAGTGGCGGACGCTTGCTCCGGAATTTCTACTCAGTACTCAGCGCTCAGTACTCAGCACTTCCCACTCAGGACTCAGCACTCAGGACTCAGGACTGCGATGCGTCAACGCTACGGCTATCTCGACCCCGACCTGATCCGCCAGCTTCTGGCCGAGATGGGGCTGCGCCGGCTCTTCAACCAGCTGCTGCTGCAGACCGGCGGCGACGTCGAAGAAGCGATGGAGTGGATGCGCCAGCTTCAGCAGCGCGGATTCATCGACCCCGAGGTCGACCTGGAAGCTTTCTTCGCGCAGCTCGTCGAGGAGAACATCCTCGGCCAGGACGCGAACGGCAATGTCGTCCTGGCGGCGGGAGGGGAGCGCCAGATCCGCCGCGATGCCCTCGACGAGATCTTCGGCGGCCTGGAGAAGTCGATGACCGGCTATCATTCCGTCAACGACGCCGGACAGGGAACCGAGCGGCTCACCGAAACGCGGCAATACCAGTTTGGCGACGACCCGATGTCGATCGACTCCATCCACTCCCTCCAGAATGCGATGAGGCACAACGATCCGTCGGATCCGATCACGATCACCGAAGAAGACCTCGAGGTGTTCGAGACCGAGCACAACTCGAACTGCGCCACCGTGGTCATGATCGACATCTCCCACTCCATGATCCTGTACGGAGAGGACCGCATCACGCCGGCCAAGAAGGTGGCGCTCGCGCTCACGGAGCTGATCCTGACCAAGTATCCGAAGGACTCCATCGACGTGCTGCTGTTCGGCGACGAGGCCATCGAGGTGCCCATCTCCCAGATTCCGTACGTGAAGGTCGGCCCTTTCCACACGAACACGAAGGCCGGCCTCGAGCTCGCCCAGCGCATCCTGCGGCGGCGGCGCCACGCGAACAAGCAGATCTTCATGATCACCGACGGGAAGCCGTCCGCCCTCCACGAGAACGGACGGCTGTACACGAATTCCTTCGGGCTGGACATGAAGATCGTGAACCGCACTCTCGAGGAAGCGGACCGCTGCCGGCGAGCCGGGATTCCGATCACGACTTTCATGCTGGCCACCGATCCGATGCTCGTGAATTTCGTCGAGCAGCTCTCCAAGATCAACCGCGGACGGGCGTTCTACTCCTCGCCCGACCGGTTAGGCGAGTACATCCTGGCCGACTACATCCGGAATCGGCGGAAGTTCGTGCACTAGGAGTGCGGGCGTCCCGCCCGCATGCGCCGGGCGTCTCGCCCGGCGCCGCTTGCGATTCACCGCGGGACGAGACGTCCCGCGGTTGCGGACGGGACGTCCGCACTCCAACCGGAATGTTCGCCGCGGCCTGAGCGGTTCCGCCTCGCGTGCGTAAGTTATTTGCGCTGTTCCTGCTCGCTGCCACCCCGCTTCTCGCCGACGAGACCGTCTGGTGGACAGTGCAGTCCGGCCCTCCGCAGGCCATCTACGCCACGGTCGGCCCCACTCCGCTCTCGGATCACGGCCTTCACGGCGAGGGGCAGATCATCGCCCTGCTCGACACGGGGGTCGATTTCCGGATCTGCTATTTCGCCGAGCCGGACGGCGCGATGCCGCCGGTCAACACCGGTTCGCCGACGACAGGCCTCGCCTGGCAGAACGTGGTTCCGTCGCGGCGCAAGATCATCGCCTACGACTTCCTCTATTCGTGCGACCAGTTTCCCGGACGGACCGGCTGCGATGATCCCGCTGCGATCGACTCGTACGACAAGGCCGGTCACGGGACGGTTGCTGCGGCTACGGCCGCGGGCGACAAGGGCACGCCGGTCGTGCATGACCTCGCCGACGGAGTCGCACCGGCGGCGAAGCTGATTGTGCAGGGGGCCGGATACGTTGGTGGCGACAACTGCTCGCAGCGACCCGGCATCGGCTGCCCGGTGAATCTCACGCCGATCCTCGAGCAGGCCTACAAGCAGGGAGCGAGGATTGACTCGAATTCGTGGGGCGACCGGCAGGGAACCCCCGCGTGGCTTCCCCCACCGACGGCGAACTATTCGCAATCGGCGCATGACGTCGACGCCTTCGTCTGGTCGCATCCCGACATGCTCGTGATCTTCAACACCGGGAACTACAGCCACACGGGAGTGCCTCCGGCCAGCAGCCTGTCGGCTCCCGGCTGTGCGAAGAACACGCTGCAGGTGGGCGGCACGCGCATCACCGGACGCGACAACGACAACTGGCTCACGCTGTTCTCGCTGGTCGGCCCGACGCGTGATGGTCGCATCAAGCCGGACGTCGTCGGACCGGCCTGGATCACGACGGGTGATCCGTCGGCACAGGACGCCTGCGGCATCTTCTATCAGGGTGGTACGTCGTGGTCGTCGCCTGCGATCGCCGGGGCGGCAGCACTCGTGCGCCAGTACTACACCGACGGCTTCTATCCGACCGGGTCAGCGACACCGGCGAATGCCATGATTCCGAGCGCTGCGCTGATGAAGGCGACCATCATCGCCTCGGCTCGCCGCGCCGAGTACCAGCAGCTGAGGCCGGGCCTCGACAGTGCGACTGCCCCCGTACCGTCGTACCAGCAGGGGTTCGGATTTCCGGTGCTCGACGACGCGCTCTATTTCGCCGGCGATCGCGCCAGGCTCCGCGTGTGGGACGTACCGCTGGCCAGCGGACTCGTCGAAGGAGCTTCGTCGACGCAGCGAGTGAACGTCGTCGCGGGCACGCCGCTGAAAGTCGTCCTGGTGTGGACCGATCCGGCCGGGGTTCCACGCAGCGTCTCCGATCCCACTCCCGAACTGGTGAACGATCTCGACCTCCGCGTCACCACGCCCGGCGGAACGGTGATCCTCGGGAACGATTCGCTCCATCCCGGGCAACCGGACCGCCTCAACAACGTCGAAGCCGTCTCACTGCCCGCTCCGGACAGCGGCACGTACACGATCACGGTCACCGCACACCACCTTGGCGCCGGTCCCCGGCAGAGTTACGCGCTCGTCATGACCGGAGACATATCGGACGCAGCCACCGGCCGCGTGCGGGCCGTCCAGTCGCGATGACCGAGCGGCCTACGCGCGCGTGATCCGCTCCATCCCGCCCATGTACGGCCGCAGCGGTTCCGGAACGAGAACCGACCCGTCCTTCTGCTGGTAATTCTCGAGAACGGCCACCAGTGTGCGGCCTAACGGCAGGCCGGAGCCGTTGAGCGTGTGTACGAAACCCGTTTTCTTGTCGGCCGTCTTGTAGCGGATGTTCGCCCGCCGCGCCTGAAAGTCGAGGAAGTTCGAGCAGGAGGAGATCTCGCGATACGTGTCCTGCCCCGGCAGCCAGACCTCGATGTCGTACGTCTTGGCAGAGGTGAAACCCATGTCGCCGCTCGACAGGGTCACCACGCGATAGGCGAGGTTCAGGGCCTGCAGGATCGCCTCTGCGTCGTGAGTCAGGCGTTCGTGCTCTTCCCACGAGCGGTCGGGCATGGTGAACTTCACCAGCTCGACCTTTTCGAACTGGTGCTGGCGGATCAATCCACGCGTGTCGCGTCCCGCCGCGCCGGCCTCGGCCCGGAAACAGGGCGAATACGAGCAGAACGACTGGGTGAGCGTGGCCGCGTCGAGGATCTCGTCGCGGTAGAGGTTCGTCACCGGGACCTCGGCCGTGGGGATGAGGTAGTAGGCCTTCTCACCCTGCAGTTTGAAGAGATCCTCTTCGAATTTCGGCAGCTGCCCGGTGCCGGTCAGCGAGTCGGCGTTGACCATGAAGGGCGTGAGGATCTCGCGATAGCCGCGCTTCGTATGCGAGTCGAGCATGAAGCTGGCCAGGGCGCGGCTGAGATGCGCAGCCGCGCCTAACAAGACCGTGAAGCGCGTGCCGGTGATCTTGGTGGCCCGCTCGAAGTCGAGGATGCCGAGGGCCTCGCCGATGTCCCAGTGAGCCGCAGGAGGGAAATCGAATCGAGGTTTCTCTCCCCAGGTGCGCTCGACGCGGTTCGCGCTGTCGTCGGGACCGACCGGAACGGAGGCGTCCGGAACGTTCGGGAACTCGAGCTCGACGGCGCGGAGGTCGGTCTCGATTTGAGCCAGGCGCTCGTCGAGCTGCCTGATCTCGTCGCCGACCTTCTTCATGGCCTCGATCTGTGCCGAAGCGTCCTGCTTGTTCTTCTTGAGGGAGGCGATCTCCTGGGAGGCCGTGTTGCGCCGGGCCTTGAGGCTTTCGACGCTGGCGATGGTGCGGCGCCGTTCCGCTTCCAGGTCGAGAAAGCGGTCGAGGTTGACCGTTGCCCCGCGCCTCTTCAGCGCGTCGCGGTAGTCATCGGTATGTTCGCGGAGGTACTCACGAGAAAGCATGGGCGGGGATTCTAGCGTGCTGAAGGCGGTTGGGATGACGGAAGCAGCTACGCGCTGAACAGCACGTCGTACTCCAGGTCCGTCGATCCGAAGCGGAGGCGATCGCCCTTCTTGAGCACGGCATGGAAGACGCGATTGCCGTTCAGCCAGGTGCCATTGCGGCTCTTCAGGTCTTCCACGATGTAGCCGTCGGGCCCGCGGTAGATGCGGGCGTGATAGCTCGATACGCCGGCGTCGGCCAGCTGGATGGAGTTGTCGCGATGGCGGCCGACGAGATACTCGGGATTCGTCAGAGGGAACATCGCTCCGGTCGGCTGTCCGGCCACGATGGTCAGCTGTCCGACGGTCGGCTTCACCACGTCGTGATACGACAGCTTCGCGTCGGGCGAGAGCAGAAGCCGGCTGTCGTCGGGAGCTTCGCGGATGGTGGCGTCGAACTCTGCCGCTGACTGGCGGATGGTCTCGTCGGCGCGTGCCGGCATCGCCCCCGTGCGCGGTTCGCTCTCCGCGTTCTGATCCGCCGAGATCGGCTCGATCAGCTTGCTCGACAGGAGGCCATAGACGAGGCGGTAGACGTGGAGCATGTCGTCGCCGGAATCGCGGCAGAGCTGTTCCAGCGAGCGCTGGCCGTTCACGAGGAACAGCGTCTTCCATTCCTCGCTCGTCAGCGTGATCTTCTCGATCTCGGGATCGATGACGATGCGGAAAACCACGGAGCTGTCGGGGAGAAGCGAGAGGCA
The DNA here is from genome assembly GCA_021781455.1 of Acidobacteriota bacterium. Lineage (GTDB taxonomy): Bacteria > Acidobacteriota > Thermoanaerobaculia > Gp7-AA8 > Gp7-AA8 > JAJXWV01. The sequence goes on from JAJXWV010000019.1 coordinate 32,611, forward strand.
CTGCTCCCACTCTTCGATGCGGCGGGCGCCCTCCATGATGAGATTCGGCAGGTCGACCGTGATCGTCACGGCGTTGGGAGGAAGATCGAAGCCGTCGTAGAAGGCAAACGTGCCCTCGCCCCAGACGAAGGCATCGAAGACCACTTCCGCGACCTGCAGCTTCAGCGCATCGGCCAGCTGCGTCTCGGTGAACATGTGCTCCTGCACGGCCTTTTCGCCGAAGCGACCGACGCCGCGAAGTGTCGAGTCGTCGAGAGCCGCGGCCTGATCGCGGTTGATCCGTTTCTTGCGCAACAGGATCGCCCCGAGGCGCAGCGCCTCCTGGTTCGAAGCGGCATAGACGAGATCGCCGCCGCGAAAGAAGAGGTAAGCCTCGCTCGCGCCGTTGGCAGCCGTGAGCATGCCGGTCTTGCGCGCCGACTGCAGAAAGGTCAGCACGTCGGAGATCGTGAAGGCTTCGAGGCTGCCGTTGAGCGACGTCCCGAACATGGTGCACCCGTGATTGTAGCGGACACGGCACGAGCCGCCGCCCATACAATCGCGCGATGCGCCGATCCTCACGGCACGCCGTCATGGCCGGATTCCTCGGCTGGACGCTCGATGCCTTCGATTTTTTCGTCGTGGTGTTTCTGCTCGACACCCTGTCGAAGCAGTTCGCGGTGCCCAAGAAGGACATCATCTGGACGCTGACGGCCACTCTGGCACTCCGTCCTGTCGGCGCGGTGGTGTTCGGCCTTCTCGCCGATCGATTCGGCCGCCGGACGCCGCTGATGCTCAACGTCGTGTATTTCTCCATCATCGAGCTGCTCTCCGGCTTCTCGCAGACCTTCACGCAGTTCCTGATTCTGCGGGCGCTGTTCGGCATCGGCATGGGTGGCGAGTGGGGCGTCGGCGCGTCGCTGGCCATGGAGCAGACGCCGACCAAGTGGCGGGGCGTGCTGTCCGGCATTCTGCAGAGCGGCTATTCGATCGGCTACCTGCTCGCCGCCGTCGCCACGCGCGTGGTTCTTCCGCAGCTGGGATGGCGGTGGATGTTCTGGCTGGGCGCGCTGCCGGCGCTGCTCGCGCTCTACATCCGCACCAAAGTGCCGGAGTCACCGGCCTGGCAGGAGCATCGGATTGCCTCCCTGCGCGGGATCCTGCGCGCCGTCACCGGCCACGCGAAGGGGTTTGCGTACCTCGTGCTGCTGATGACGTTCATGATGTTCCTGTCGCACGGAACGCAGGATCTCTATCCCGACTTTCTGAAGAGCTCGCGCCACATCGCCGCGTCGACGGTGCCGTGGATCGCCATCCTCTACAACGTCGGGGCGGTGATGGGCGCGGTCGTTTTCGGGCAGCTTTCGCAGTCGCTCGGGCGCCGCTACAGCATGATCGCCGCGCTGATGCTGTCGCTCTGCGTGATCCCGTTCTGGGCATTTGGCGGGTCGCTGGCCGTCCTCGCCATCGGGGCGTTCCTGATGCAGGCGGGTGTTCAGGGGGCCTGGGGGATCATCCCCGTACACCTGAACGAAGTCGTGCCCGACGCCGTGCGCGGTTTGATGCCGGGCCTCGCGTACCAGCTCGGGATTCTGTTCGCCGCGCCGACGAACTCGATCGAGGACGCTCTTCGCGACCACTTCGGCTATTCGTGGGCCCTGGCCGGCTTCGAGATCTTCGTGATGGTGGTCCTCACGTTCGTGATCCTCTTCGGCCGCGAAGAGCACGGGCGGAGTTTTTATTCGGGGGACCTGGTGATCGAGAGGGAGTGAATGTCCGGTCACCGGGTCACCGGGTCACCAGGTTGCGAGGTTATGAGGTGAGCCGTCACGACCCATCTGAAGTCACCCGGTGACCCGGTGACCCGGTGACCCGCTTCAGACGATCTTCAACACCGCCCACAATGACACGCACGAGATCGTGATCCATAGCAGAACGCCGAGGATCATCGGGCGTGCGCCGACGGCGGCAATGCTCTTGCGCGACAGGCCGGCGCCGATCAGGAACAGGGTCACCGTCAGGCCGATTTTCGCCAGCGTCGTAGTCGCGCTCCAGAGCGGCAGCGGCGCCGGGACGTACGTCCGGATCACCGAAGCCGCGATGAACCAGAGGATGAACCACGGCACGGCGATGCGCGCGGACTTCTTCCTGAAGGCGATGGCCGTGGCGATGGTCACGGGCACGATCCAGAGGGCGCGGGTCAGCTTCACGGTCGTGGCGATCTGCAGCGCCTCGGTCCCGTAGCGCGCCGCCGCACCGACCACCGAGCTCGTGTCGTGGATGGCGATGGCCGCCCAGATGCCGAACTGGCTCTGGGTCATGGCCAGCGAATGCCCGATGGCCGGGAAGACGAACAGGGCGACCGAATTCAGGATGAAGACCGTCCCGAGCGCTACCGACATCTCTTCGTCGCTGGCGTCGAGCACAGGACCGACAGCAGCGATGGCGCTGCCTCCGCAGATGGCCGTGCCCGACGAGATCAGGTGCGAGGTGATGCGGCTGATCCGCATCGTGCGCCCGATCAGGAAGCCGAGAAGCAGCGTTCCGAAGATCGTCGCGATCGTGAAGAACAGGCCCGTGCGCCCGGCTTCGACGACCTTCTGCAGGTTCATCGAGAAACCGAGGAGGACGACCGACACCTGCAGCAGCAGCTTGGTGGCGCGCGAGGCCGTCTTGCGCGCCAGCGGCTGGCCGACCGTCAAGGCCAGTGCCAGCCCGAGCGCCAGAGCGATGGGCGGCGACGCCCACGGCGTGACACAGAAGACGAGCAGGACGATGAAGAGTGTAAGGCGGAGGGTGTCGTTCAGTACGCGATCCTGGCGAAGCGGATTTGAAGTCCTGAGTCCTGAGTCCTGAGTCCTGAGTGAGCTCGTTTTGCTCAGGACTCAGGACTCTGGACTCAGCACTCGCGTCCGCCTCTAAGCGATGTTCTTCCGGAAAAAGTCCAGCGCCTTCTTCCAGGAGTCCTTCGCCGCCTCGGGGTTGTACGCCGGCCGCGTGTCATTGAAGAAGGCGTGGCCGGCACTCGGATAGACCTTCAGCGTCACATCCTTGCCCATGGCCTTCAGCTTCTTCTCCAGCTCCCGCCCCTGGTCGGCGGGTACGCCTTTGTCGTTTTCGCCGTAGATGAGGAACAGCGGCGCACGCAGGTTGTCCCACTGCATGCCCACCTTCTTGAAGCCGCCGTAGAAGCTCATGGCCGCTCCAACGTTTCGATCTCGCGTGGCGTCGTATTGCGCCAGGCCGCCGCCCATGCAGAATCCGATCACGCCGTACGTTTTCGATCTGCACTCCGGACGCTTCAGCAGGTACGCTCCCGCTCCGGCGATCTCCTTCTGCGCGCGATCGGCATCGAGCTCCATCGCCATCTTCCCGGCGTCATCGGGAGACTTCGCGATGTTGCCGTGATAGAGGTCGGGGGCGACGGCGAGGAATCCTTCCTTCGCAAAGCGCTCGACGACGTCTTCGATGTGCGGGACGAGCCCCCAGTACTCCTGGATGACGACGACAGCCCCTCCTTTGCCGCTGGCGGGTGTGGCGAGAAAGCCCTGACAGGTGTGACCATCGGATGGAAATTCGATGCGCTGACCCATGGGCGAATACCTCCATTGCGCAGGTCTCAGGTCTCGGGTCTCAGGTCTCAGGAGACCGTTCCCGACACCTGACACCCGGTACCTGACACCTGACACGCGCGACCTGCCAGCTGCGCTGCTGCGCGTCCCTACGTCAGAAATAAGCGGTGATTTTAACCGAACCTCCATCACATCCCCGTCGTCCATATGTCAAACTGATGAACGGAAGGGTGCCATGACCAGAGATGACATCTCCGGACTTGCCAAGAGAGCGCACTGCCCACGGTGCGATCTCAACAAGACGATCGGAACCGCGCTGTGCCGAAGCTGTCGCAGCAAGCTTCCGGCGCACATGCGGCTGGCCCTGGAGGGGATCCCGAACAAGGAACCGTGGGCGGTCAGCCGGGCCATGCGGGCTGCGGCGAACTACTTCAACGTCCACTTCCAGTCGGTCCGGAACTTCGGCGGCGGTAAGAAGCGCTAGCGAGCTCGGCCAGCTCGTGGGCCTTGCGGTCCAGCGGTTGCTGCCGGGCCAGTTCCTCGGCACGCCGGGCCACGTCTGCCCCGCCAGTGGAGCTCTTCAGGGACTCGCCCCAGATTGCGCCGAGTGAGGCCAGGCGATGGCGGCGCGAAGCGTCGAGCCAGGCCCGGTCGAGATCGGCGAGGCGGAGCACGATTCGGAGCGACTGCTCACGTCCGGTGTTGCCATCGCGATAAGTCAGGCGAGCCGTCACGACCTTCTGCCGGTTGCGCAGGCTGGGGCGGAGGACGATCTCGTAGAGTGCGGTGACGGAGGTGTTCTTCAGCACGACGCGCTGCGAGGCGGTGAGCGAGGCGGCTCCTCCGATGAGCCGCTCCGTGGCGACCGCGTTGTCGTCGAAGGTGATCGTCAGGTTGGCGTCGGTCGCTGCAACCGGCGCGTCCGCCGCAGCGCTGAACGGCGTGTCGATCGTGACGCGCACGATTCGCGTGCGCGGCGTGGCCAGCACCGGCGGCGGAGATCCCTCGACCTGAAGCGACAGGCGCTTCGGTGATTCTTCGGGGATCCCGGCGAAGTAGTTGACGATTGCCTCGATGTTGACATCGGCCGGCTGCTCGCCGCGCTGCACCGCTGTGCGCACGGCTTCGATAGCGGCGGGATCAGTCGAGATGCCGAACATCGACGGGGCGATCGACCGGGCCACGGCCGATCGTGGGATGGCGATCACGGCGTCATTGGCGATTTTCGATTTCGCAGAAGGAAACCCCGGCTCGGAGCCGCCGACGACACCGCCCTCAGCCGCAGCGGGAGCCGGCTGTAGCGCACGTTCCACGTGGTTTTCGATGACGGCCGGTGCGGAAGCCGTGACTGTGATCGTCTGCGGCCGGGCGGTGGGTTGCGCCACGACCTTCGGAGCGGCGCTCGACGCAGCTGAAGGAGGTGGCGGCGCAGCCGCGGCATTGAGCTCACGGGTTTCCGGGGCGGTGCCCGCAACGAGGTCCCGCGACGCGGGCGTCGCCTCTTCCTTCGTTTGCGCGCGGTCGGCACGCTCGCTCCGCTGGTCATCCTTCTTGAGACTTGCGGCGCCGGATTCGGGTGCGAAGCTCGGCGCGGCGGCGACCCGGGGCGGTTCGGGCGATGCGGCAGGAGTCGGGAGCGGCGGCGCTTCCGCGGTGAGAGCCGGTTCTTGTTCTGGCGCCCGCGGCGTTCCACGATCGTCCGTGATGCTCTTTGCAGCGCGTGCGGCCATCGAGGGCGCGCCGGGTGCCTCGTTCATCGGCGCGCGAGAGAGAAGGCGCACCCCCAGGTACGCCGAGGCGATCACGAGAAGGAGTGAGGCGGCAATGCGCATGCTCGCGCCACTCCACCACCGGGCAGCGGGACGAGGATCGCCGATCGATTGCGGGATGTCGCGCTTGATCCTCGACGCCAGATCCGCCGGCGGCCTCGGCACGGACGTCATCGACAGCTTCCGCTGCAGCTCGGCTTTTCGGTTGGTGTTCATGGCAGTCCCTCGTCGAGCTTCGCCTCGAGCAACGAAAAGGCCTTGTGCAGCCTCTTGCGGATGGCAACGGTCGTGATCCTCTCGATCGTGGCAATCTCCTTCACCGCCAACCCGCCCCAGAAGTGTGCCGTCACCGTGAACCGCAACTCCTCGGGCAGCTGGAGCACTGCCGCGCGAAGCCTCTCCGCCTCCTCATTCGCGGCGAGCACCTCGCCCGCATTTGGCGCCGGATCAGCCGGATCCGGCGCGTCGCCGTCATCGAGCGAGCTCGTCCGCCGCGGCCGCCGGATGGAATTCAGAAAAGTCGTGTACGCGATCCGGTACAGCCAGGTGAACAATTGCGAGCGGCCGTCGAACCCCGGCAGCGCCGCCCATGCCTTCTGATACGTTTCCTGTGTCAGGTCGGCCGCCGCATCGGCATCGCCGCACAGCCGGCAGAGCGAAGCGAACACGGCCGAGTAAGTCCGGTCGACCATCTCCTCCGCGGCGGAGCGATCGCCGCCGCGGATCGCGGCGAGAAGTCGGCGCTCATCACCGGGCGGCGCCATTGCGCCGTTGGCCTCCGTCGCCATGGCAGGGAAGGGCGCCACTTTCGCCACGTTCGATTGGACACAGGCGGCATCGATTTCGAAACCGATCCGTCGGAATCCGCCTCCAGCTAGCTTGTATCCTACGCGCTTGCCGTGGGGGGGCGGGCTCTTGGCTCTTGGCTCTTGGGCTGGCTTGTTCCCCAAGAGCCAAGAGCTAATACCCAAGAGCCAAAACGGAGGAACGATGAAACAAGCGATTGCCCTTGGATTGCTGCTTGTGGCAGCAGGATGTCAGCGCATGGAATCCGCCCAAACGCCGAACGAGCAGCAGGAGATCCTGAGCTGGCGGGCACGCCGGATCACGAGCCTCAAGGCGCCCGATGGCTGGCTGTCGCTCGTCGGACTGCACTGGCTGGTCGAAGGTCCGAACAGCCTCGGCTCCGATCCTTCGAACACGATTGTCCTGAAGGCCAAAGTGCCGCCGCATCTCGGGACCCTGGTCCTTGCGAAAGGGATGGTCACACTCGAGCCAAACCCGAGCGCAGGCCTGACGATCGGCGGAAAGCCAATGGCCGCGGCAGCGGTGCTGATCCCGGACACCGATCCGAAGGGACCGACCGTGGTCGAGGTCGGGACGGTTGGCTTTCAGGTCATCAAGCGGAACGAGCGATTCGGATTGCGGGTGAAGGACAGCGAGAGCGAGGCGCGGACTCATTTCCGCGGCATCGACTACTTTCCGATCGACGCGAAGTGGCGCGTCGAAGCGCGGTTTGAGCCGTTCAATCCTCCGCGCCACATCAACATGCCGAACATCCTCGGCATCACCACCGACGAGATCGCGCCCGGCCTCCTCGCTTTCACAATCGACGGAAAGGAGTACCGCGTCGAGCCGATCCTGGAGGAAGGGACGAAGGACTACTTCATCGTCTTCAAGGACGCCACGAGCGGGAAGGAAACTTACGGCGCCGCGCGATTCGTCTACGCGCCTCCGCCCGACAGGGAGGGCCGCACCGTGATCGACTTCAACAAGGCCTACAACCCGCCTTGCGCATTCACACCGTTCGCCACCTGCCCGCTGCCGCCGCCGCAGAACCGCCTGCCGTTCCGCGTCGATGCAGGGGAGAAGAAGTACGCGGGAGGGCACGAGGAGTGACGAGTGCTGAGTGCTGAGTGCTGAGTGCTGAGTGCTGAGTCCTGAGTCCTGAGCGGCCTGCTCTGCACTGCTACTAGCCCTTAACCAAGCGAAGTAGAGAGGCGAAGAAAACAGAAAAACTCGAAAAGCCCTGTGTTTCAATTGTTGGTGTCAACAAACGAGTGAAACATGGGGAGGGCTTTTCGAGTGAAAGCGATCGTACGCC
>JAJXWV010000010.1 GCA_021781455.1 Acidobacteriota bacterium
ATCGCGCCCTCCCTTCGAGCGCGCGCACCTTAGTCGACTCAGCTTCGCGTGTTCGCGGTTATTCGGAGGAGACCGACCCCGCAGTTCTAGTTGTCGTCAGGCCGCAGGTCTAATGGTCGCTGAACAGGCGTGCTCTTCGTGACTTCGGGATTCGTTCGCGGCTGCAGCAGGCGGCGCAGTGTGGTGGGCCTGGGGGTGACCTCGAGGCTCGTGTATGCCGTCCGGATGGCCGCCGTGCTCGTTACCATCGGCGGAGTGATGACCCTTCGGCTGATCCTTATTCGTGACGATTGCTCCTGTGGGTTCGCTGGATCGTAACTGGGACACGCAGGCGTGCCTACTCGATGTTTGGGAGCCAGCATGCCGGATAGGGAACGTTTTTGATCGAGGTTCTGTTCGGGACTACGATTTGCACCTCATTTTGCTACCGGTGAAACGACGCACGCTGATCGCGGCAGTATGGGTGCTCGGGGCCACGATCCCTCTCGTCGCGGCGACAGTCCTCGTCTTCGGTTGCTGTGTGCTGCCGTTTCACGGCCTCATCGACGGAACTCTCCCGCTGTGCCACCTGGCCGCGGATTTCATGAGCAGCGAGCATCACGATGCCAACCGCGCGGCTCAGACCTCGGCGCCAGCCCGCGAGAAGCAGGAGACGGCGAAGCGGCCGGTCACCGAGGTTTCGCAGCCGTTCCGGATCCTCCTGGCACGAGAGCCGCGGCGCATCACGGCGAACAGCGTCGCGGGTTATCGGAGTTTCATCAGCCTTGGCGCGGTGCGGTGCGACCGCGATGTTGGGCTGCACGTGCTCGTGGTCACTTTCCTCATCTGATCCCGCCTCTGCGCGTTCGCTGCGACAGCCTTGTGTCGCATGCTCGACCTGCGCACTTTCCTCCGCGTCTCGTCGTCAGGTGCGACGCCCGCGTGCGACGGACATTTCGTCACCCGGGTCAACGAATTCGCATGAACACCTGCCGGGTCCTCGTCGGGCGTGGTTCCATGAACTGATCAGGAGGTACCGAAGTCGTGAAACATTCCGCGAGTCTCCACCGGAAGAGAGGTTTCCTCATTGTGACCGCGGCGGTCGCGCTGTTGGGATCACGGAGCATCTCTGCGCAGACCTCAGACCCAACGCGTCAACCTTCGTCGGCCTCTCCTCTCAGTTTGAGTGCGGCCACGCAGGAAGCGCTCACCAACAACCTTTCTTTTCGGGCCGAGCTCGAACGGATCGGGGTGGCGGAAGGGCAAGTGCGACAGGCAGAGCTCCGACCGAATCCCGTCGCCAGCGCGACGATCGCCACGGATCGCTTCGCCGCGAACGAGGGCGAAGGCAGTCGAAGCGCGGGGATCGATCAGGAGTTCGAAACGGCAGGAAAGAGACGTTATCGAATTCTGACGGCCAGAAGTGACCTCGATCGCACGAGGCACGACACGGAAGTGGCGGAGCGCGACCTGATCGCGCAGACGCAGCAAACCTATTTCACGCTCCTTCTCGACGAACGCGATCTCGATCTCGCTCACCGGACATCCGACGTCATCGAGCGCTTCGTGGGCCTCAACCGGAAGCGGGTGCAAGCCGGCGACCTGCCGGGGCTGGAGCTCAACCTGGCAGAGGTCGAGCTGGCTCGCGCTCGGAAGAACGAACAGGATTTTGAACGACGTTATCGGGAGACTTCCGCGCAATTGAACCTCCTGTTAGGGCGCCCGCAGGATTCGCCGCCTGTCGAACCAGCGAGCGACTTCTCCCCACCGGAGCCTTCCCTCCCGGACGGCCGCGCATTCGTCGAGTATGCAGTTCTCCATCGCCCCGATCTGCTCGCCGCCGAAAGCAACCTGGAGGCACGCACCAACGCTGTGCGGCTCGCGCGCGCATTCCGCATTCCCAACGTCACCCTGGGACTCAGCTACGAGAGACAGAGATCGATATTGGGGGTTGACAATGGCCTTCTCTTGGGTTCGAGACTCGACCGTCTCGTTGCCTTTACGGCTTCGGTCCCGCTCCCTCTCTTCGGCCGCAATCAGGGGAACATCGCCAGCGCGGAGTACGAAAAGCGAGCCGCTGCAGAGAGTGCGCTCTATCTTCGGAGTATCGTCGGAAGCCAGATCGCGCAGGCCCTCTCCAACTACCGCGCGCACGTCTCGACACAGGCACTGTTCGAGCGTTCGATCCTGCCGCAACTGGAGAAGAACCTCGACGCGATCACCGAAGCCTATCGGCTCGGCAACGAGAGCATCTTTGCCGTCATCCAGGTTCAGCGAACATATTTCGAAACGCGCCACGAATACCTGCAGACCTTGATCGACCTCGAGAACGATCGCATTGCCCTGGAGAAGGCTGCCGGCCTTCCCTTCGATCAGGCCATTCGGGTTCCGGCGGCCGACGAAAAGAGTGAGGGGAATCAATGATCTTTGAATCGAGCGCATCGAACACTGAGCGGACCCAGGTGCCGGGACCCGGTGGACCTCGCCGGCGCCGGCTGCGAAGGGCACTGTTCGCCGGGCTGGGGAGTATCGCGCTGGTGGTGGCGTTCCTTCTTGGCCGCCATGAAAGAGCCGCGGCGCCCGTCGAGAAGGTGGCGGAGAGCGTCTCCGGGCCTGTCACGCTCCCGCCGGGAGTTGAGATCGACGAAGAGGCAGCCGCCGCAATCGGTCTCAAGACCGCAGCCGTCGAGGTTCGGTCGGTCGACAGGAACGTCAAGCTGACAGGAACCGTCGAGCCGGCGCCTGATTCGAGAGGGCTCGTCGGCTCCCGGGTGGAAGGTAAAGTCGCCGCGGTCTTCGTCAATGTCGGCGATCGGGTCTCGAAGGGCCAGCTCCTGGCTCAGGTGCAAAGCACCGAATTCGAGACGCTTCAGGTCGATCTTCTGCGGGTCGCGGCCGAGCTGCATGTGGCGGAGGCAGCGGCCGAGAGAATGCGAAAGCTTCTGCAGATCGAGGCCGTCGCTCAGAAAGACGTTCAGAACGCTACGGCTGAATACGAGGCGAAACGCAGCGAGCTTGCCGGCGTCCGGGAGAGACTCGAGATCCTCGGTCTGAATCGAGCCGAGATCTCATCCATCGAGCGAAATAGCAAATTGGTGCGAGCCCTTCCGGTCACGGCTCCCATCTCGGGCGTCGTCGTCACCCGAAAAGCCGAGGTGGGATCGCCCGTCAACAGCAGCGATCCAATCTTCGAGATCGACAACCTGGCGACCATCTGGGTCGAAGGGGACCTGTTCGAAAGCCAGATGGCTGAAGTGAAGCCGGGTCTAACCGCGCACGTGACGGTTCCCGCATACCCGGGGAAGGTCTTCGAGGGGCGGGTTCAAAGCGTCGCTCCTTCGCTCAGCGAGACGGATCGAACCGCACGCGTGCGGGTCGTTCTTCCCAATGCCGAAGGACTGTTGAAGCCGGAAATGTTCGCCACGATTCTGGTGACGGTCGGCCGAGCCCCCGCGGGCCTGGCCATCCCGAATGACGCGGTCATCGCACAGGGCGGTGCCATGTTCGTGTTCGTCAAGAATGGCGAGCAATTCGCCAAGCAGGATATCGCCGTATCCGCTCGGGACGATCATTACTCGCAAGTCACCAGCGGTCTTTTCCCGAACGACGTCGTCGTCACGGACGGCAAATCGCAGCTCTATACGAAATTTCTCTACCAGTAGAGAGGAACGGGTACGTAATGTTCGATCGAATCATTCAATGGTCGCTGACGCACCGTCTGCTGGTGATCTTCGTCTACGCCGTCTTGTTCTTCGGCGGATTTGTCGCCCTTAGAACCCTCCCTGTCGATGTGTTTCCGGAGTTTGCTCCCCCGCAGGTGGTTCTTCAGACTCAGGCGCCCGGGATGTCACCGACCGACGTCGAATCGCTGGTCACCTTTCCGATTGAAACGGCCATCAACGGGACGCCGAATGTCGAGAATGTCCGATCCTCATCGTCAGTGGGGCTCTCCACCGTCACGGTCGTGTTCAAGTGGGGTACGAACATCTACCAGGATCGCCAGCTCGTGAATGAACGTCTGCAGGCGGCTCGCGAGCGTTTTCCGCCCGGGGTCGAGCCGCCTGTCATGCTGCCGGTCACATCTGCCGTCGGATGGCTGGTGAAGTATTCGCTGACCAGCGCCACGGTATCGCCGACGGATTTGCGCACGTACGCCGACTGGACGATCCGCCCACGGATGCTGTCGATACCTGGGGTTGCCTCCGCAGTAGCAATGGGCGGCGGGGTCAAGCAGTACCAGGTCGAGGTCTCACCCGACAAATTGCGCTCCTACGGGCTGACGCTCGGCAGCGTCACTCGTGCGCTGGAGGACTCCAACAGAGACGTGCCGGGCGGCTTCATGATCCGCTCCAGTCAGGAATACATCATCACCGGACTGGGGAGAGTGCGGCCCGGCTCCCTGACCGATGTGGGCAACATCGTCGTCGCCGAGCGCAATGGCACACCGATCCTGATCTCGAACGTCGCGACAGTGAAATTTGGCGAGGAGGTCAAGCGCGGCGACGCCGCCTTCATGGGAAAGCCCGCGGTAATCGGCACCATCTCGAAGCTCTACGGCGCCGATACGCTCACCACGACCGCAAAGGTCGAAGCGGCACTGAACGAAATGAAGGCCAGTCTTCCGGCCGGGGTCTCCATGAACACCAGGGTCTTTCGTCAGGCGACCTTCATTGAGAACTCGATCGAAAACCTGAAGGAAGCGCTGCTCGAGGGCGGCATCATCGTCGTCATCATCCTCTTCGTGTTTCTCTTCAATTTCCGCACCTCATTCATCAGCTTTCTGGCCATACCGGTGTCGTTGCTGTTTGCCATTCTGGTGATGAAGGTCATGGGTGTCGGGATCAACGTGATGACGCTGGGAGGGCTCGCGATCGCGATCGGGGAAGTCGTCGACGACGCGATCATCGATGTGGAGAACGTGTTTCGGAGGCTGCGCGAGAACCGCGAGCTGGAGCGACCGCGGTCCACGCTGCTCGTCGTATTCAAGGCCTCGCGGGAGATACGAAATTCGGTCGTATACGCCACTCTCATCGTCTTCATCGTGTTTGCGCCGATCTTCTTCCTGACAGGGATCGAAGGGCGCATCTTCGCACCGCTCGGGATTGCCTACGTCGCCGCACTGCTCTCGTCACTGGTCGTCGCCCTGACGCTCACACCGGTGCTTTGCCACCTGCTGCTCGCCAATCCCCGGTTCAAGATCGCGGAGCATGAAAGCCGCGTGGCAACCTGGCTCAAGCGGCGGTATTTGAAGATTCTGAATCCATCGCTGCAGCGGCCCGGCCTCGTGATCGCCGCCTCGGTCGCCCTTCTCGCGGTCGCGCTCATCGCACTGCCGTTCGTCGGAACCTCATTCCTTCCAGAGTTCCACGAGGGCAACTACATCATCGCCTTGACCGCGTTGCCGGGAACGTCGCTTCCCGAATCGATGCGCCTGGGAAAGATCATCCAGAGCGACGTGATGAAGAATCGGGAAGTGGTGTCGATCGACCAGCGGGCCGGTCGAGCCGAGCTCGATGAGGATGCCCAGCCCCCGAACTTCTCCGAGTTCGACGTGACGCTGCAGAAAGTGAAGAACGGGCGCTCCCCCGAAGAGCTGAGTGCGCAGATCCGGGAGAGGCTGGAGAAGATTCCGGGCGTCGCCGTCAATCTCGGCCAGTTCATCGCGCACCGCATCGACGAGGTGCTCTCCGGTATCCGCGCTCAGATCGCGATCAAGATCTACGGGCCGGATCTGGACACGCTGCGGGCGCTTGGCGATAAGGCACGCGATGCGATCACCTCTGTCCCGGGAGTGGTCGATCTCCAGCTCGAACAACAGGTCGACGTTCCGTCAGTCCACCTGCAATTTCGGCCTGCGGATGCCGCGCGCTATGGAATCACGGTGGCGGACTTTGCGCGCGTTGTCTCCACCGGCTTCAATGGCACGGCCACCTCACAGGTTCTGGAGGGACAGCGCGCGTTCGACTTGTTCGTGCGCTTCCCCAAAGAGTTCCGTGGTGACCTCGATGCCATGGGCGCCGTTCTCGTCGATACATCATCGGGCCAGAAAGTCCCGCTTTCGGAGATCGCGACGATCTCATTGCAGCAGGAGCCGTATTTCATCAATCGGGAGAACGTACAGCGACGCATCGTCGTGCAGTGCAACGTTCAGGGACGTGCGCTCGGCTCTGTGATCAAAGACATCAAGAAGCGAGTCGGTGCGTCAGTGGCCCTGCCACGCGGTTACTACATCGAATACGGTGGCCAGTTCGAAAGCCAGCAACGCGCACAGAAGACTCTGTCGCTCCTCGGTATCGCGGCGGTCATCGGTATCTTCGTTCTTCTCTTCCAGGCGTTCGGCTCGACGACCGAAACACTCCTCGTGATGACCAACCTGCCGCTGGCGCTCATCGGCGGCGTCCTGGCCGTAGTCCTCTTCAGCCGCGAGATGAGCATCCCGTCGATCATCGGCTTCATCAGTCTGTTCGGCATCGCCACACGGAACGGCATCATGCTCATCACGCACTACCGAACCTTGAAACTCGAGGAGAACCTGTCGTTCGAGGAGGCCATCGTCAAAGGTTCTTCCGACCGGCTGCTGCCGATTCTGATGACCGCTGCCACCGCGGCGCTCGCATTGCTGCCGCTGGTCCTGGGAGATGCGACCGGAAAGGAAATTGAACGTCCCCTGGCCGTCGTCATCCTTGGAGGCCTGGTCACTTCCACGTTTCTGAACATGATCGTCGTACCAACCCTGTACAAGCGCTTCGCGCGGAGAGCGTTCGAAGCGACTCAACCGGAGGCAGCGAAGGATGCGGCGTTTGCTGATGAGCCAGTTGCCTGAACGGAAGTTTCTGACGATGAGGAGTGAGTGATGACCAAATTGAACAAGGCCGTCGGTCGTATTGTCAGCATTGTTGTATTGGTGAGTCTCGGTTTGGCGACGCTTGCCTTCGGCCACGGCGCAGCATTGGAGAAGAAGGGTGGCGGCGGCGTAGTGCAGGAAGCGGGTCCGCATGGAGGTGCGGTCATCGACATCGGAGATGGGCATTTCGAGCTGGTGAGAGAGGCCGACGGCGCTCTTTCCCTTTACCGCCTCGATGAGGATCTCAAGGTCATTCCTGCGAAAGATGTGGATGCCGCAGAGATCCATGCGGTCGGTGCCGGTCAGGAGATCGTCACTTCGGAGATGACGAAGGCGGGTGATGACGCATCAAGCCCGCTCCACTTCTCCATTGCGTCGCCCCAGCTCAAGTCACTGAAGTCGTATATGGCTGTGATCTCGGTGTCTGTGGGAGGCGCATCTCAAAACCTGCGCTTTCTCGTCAAGAATGCCTGATATATAGACAGGGGAGAATGTGAAACATTTAGCGTAGCGTGTTCCGGTGACGAAGCGAAAGGAGCCACTCATGGGCCTGCATGGATCAAGGGTCCCGGCATTGGCATTGCTGGCGGGATCGATGTTGTTCGTGATCTCCCCCCCGTCCGCAAAAGCGATTCCCGCATTCGCACGCATGCACAAGACAACATGCCAGACGTGTCACATTGGTTTCCCGAAGTTGAATGCATTCGGCGAAGCCTTTCGGCTCGGCGGGTACCGGATGCCGGGCGAGATGCAGCCGGAAGAGAAGCAGCAGCCCCTCGCAGGCGAGGCGATGCCTCCAAAGGGCGGCACGGAGACGATGCCCGGGCAGGCCGAAACCAAGCCCGCGGACGCCGGAATGAAACCGATGCCCGGAATGGCGTCTCCGAGGACCGAAGGGAAGACTCCTCCCCCGGCTGCCGAGACCAGGATGTGGCCGCAAGCGATCTGGCCGAGCGACATGCCCGCCCGCATACCGCTGGCCCTCAACGTCAAGATGGCCAGCGTCTACGCTTCATCGCTCGACGAGAACGGCCGGTCCGTGACCAAGAACGACTTCCAGTTTCCTCAGGAAGCAAACCTCTTTGCCGGTGGCACGCTCGGAGAGCACATGAGCTTCCTTACCGAAGTGACATGGGCCGAGAACCCTGACGGCAGCAGCGGGACCGAGCTTGAACACGCGTCGCTGCACATCAACTCACCATTCGGCCCCAGGAACCTCGTCAACTTCAAGATCGGAAAACTTGCGCCCGATCTCGCAGACGGCTTCCAGGAGATGTGGATCTCGACCGACAACCCCATCGAGACGCTGTTCGCCTTCAACCCGATTGGCATGAACGGCGGCACAGGCTTGTCCGAGAATATGGGAGCGATCAGCCTTCCAGCCATGGTGAAGGGAATCGAGATGTATGGCGTCGCGGCCCACCGATTCTTCTACACCGCTGGAATCGTGAACGGTCTGGGCCCGTCTTCCAGCGGAAATACGGACGGTAACGCGAGCAAGGACGTGTACGCCCGCGTCGACTACAAATTTGGCGGCATGGGTCTCGACGGCGACACGACGGGAGTGACGCTCCCGCCGGAGAACTGGAGGGAGCGATCGCTCCGCGTAGGCCTGCTCGGTTACAGCGGCAACGGCAAAGGAATCGATTTCCCGATGCAGGATGCGTCCGGGATGCCGGTCAACATTCAGGATCGGACGTTTAACCGCGCCGGCGTCTACGGCTCGTGGTATTTCGATGACCTGAATCTTTTCGGCGTCTATCTGCGCGGCCGCGACCAGCTCGACACGTTCGGCCAAGACGGCGTGCGGATCACGAGATTCAATGGCAACTACAACACATGGTTTCTGCAGTCGGATTACGTGATCGTCCCGCCGCTGCAGGTCTCACTCCGATACGAGAACCTCCGCCCGGCCGATCGGCAAGCGCAATCGCTCCGCTTCCTGAACGCGTCTCTGAGCTTCTTCGCGTATGTCAATGTCAAAGCGATGCTGGAGTATCGGCGCGACCTGCGCGAATCGAAAAATTACTCATTGGATACCGTCCTGCGGTTCGCTTTCTGATCTGGAGAAGTGAGTTCTGGGGCGCGGCGCCTGCCGCGTCCCAACTCATCGCCGGTCTGGGCCCTTATCGTTCGTGTTACGGCATCATGCCGCCGTTACTGCTGCTTCCACCGTTCATCATGTTGCCCATGACGGTATAGGTGTCGTTTGTGACGTTATCGGCGACCGAGACGAGCATCATGACCATCCCGGTCGATCCGTCG
>JAJXWV010000012.1 GCA_021781455.1 Acidobacteriota bacterium
TCACGGTCTTCCTGCCCGACTCGAAGGTAGCGCCGCGGATCGACATCCCGCTGGGGGCGTACGAATACCGCCAGTTCCCGGTGATCCAGCAGCTCGGCCTCGGCAACGTCTACAACGCCCGCATCAGCGTCAACGTGGTGGGCGGCAACGGCAAGATCACGGCCTACGGCTCGGTCATCGACCAGCAGACCCAGGACCCGACCTACGTTCCTGCGCAGTAGCTCCCGTGTAGGGCAGGCTTTCCAGCCTGCCCTCCCGTGTGGGGCAGGCTTTCCAGCCTGCCCCCCGTCCGTCTCGCACTTCTCGTCCGGCCCTTTCATCCGATGACGGCGGGACGAGACGTCCCGCCGTTGCGGACGGGACGTCCGCACTCCTGACGCCCGGAACAACTCGGCGGTCCCTCCTGTTGCGCCGCCGGCAATGATTTCGTTCGCCAACGTCAGCAAGCAGTACGGCAGGCAGGTCCTGTTCGTCGACGCATCCTTCCAGCTGAACGCGGGCGAGAAGGCTGGACTGGTCGGGCCGAACGGGGCTGGAAAGTCGACGCTCTTCCGCATGATCACCGGCGAAGAGGAGGCGGACGACGGGGCCGTGACCGTGCCGAAGAAGCTAGCGGTCGGCTACTTTCGCCAGGAAGTCGATGAGATGTCGGGCCGGCCCGTCCTGGACGAGGCGATCGCCGGCAGCGGCCGTCTCGGCGACCT
This sequence comes from Acidobacteriota bacterium, assembly GCA_021781455.1. Taxonomy (GTDB): domain Bacteria; phylum Acidobacteriota; class Thermoanaerobaculia; order Gp7-AA8; family Gp7-AA8; genus JAJXWV01. Next base: position 705 of record JAJXWV010000012.1, read on the forward strand.
CCACCACGAGCTGATCGAGCTCGAGCACGCGATGTCGGACCCTTCGACGCCCCACCCGGAGAAGGTTCTCGAGCGCTTCGGCCACGTCCAGGAGGAATATCAGCATCTCGGCGGATACGAGCTCGAGGCGCGGGCCCGCGAAGTCCTTCACGGGCTCGGCTTCGGCGATGAGCAGATCGAGGGCGACTCCGGCGCGCTCTCCGGCGGATGGAAGATGCGCGTGGCCATGGCCCGGATCCTCCTCGGCCGGTTCGATGTTCTTCTCCTCGACGAGCCGACCAATCACCTCGACATCGAGTCGATCGTGTGGCTGGAGCGTTTCCTCAAGAGCGTTCCGTCGACGATTCTGATGACCTCGCACGACCGTGACTTCATGAACCGCGTGGTCAGCAAGGTCATCGAGATCGACGAGGGCGACATCGTCACCTACAGCGGCGACTACGACTTCTACGTCCGCGAGCGCGAGCAGCGCGACACCAACCAGGAAGCGGCCTACGCACGCCAGCAGGCCAAGCTGGCCAAGGAGCAGCGATTCATCGACCGATTCACGGCCCACGCCGCGAAGGCCGCGCAGGTGCAGAGCCGGATCAAAATGCTCGAGAAGCAGGAGCGGATCGAGCCGCCGCGGAAGCGCAAGGTGATGAAGTTCGACTTCCGGCGGCCGCAACGCTCGGGCGATGACGTGGCCATGCTCAGCGGCGTCTCGAAGTCATTCGGCACGCGCCGGATCTACGAGGGTTTCGATTTCCAGGTGCGGCGCGGCGAGCGCTGGTGCGTCATGGGAAAGAACGGCGCCGGCAAGTCGACACTGCTGAAGATGATCGCCGGCGCTCTCGATCCCGACAGCGGCTCGGTCCGCCTCGGCGCGAGCCTGAAGATGGGCTACTTCGCCCAGCAGTCTCTCGACCTGCTCGATCCCGACCTCACCGTCTGGGAGCAGATTCAGAAGGACTTTCCGCTCGAAGGCGTCGGCGTCCTGCGCAATCTTCTGGGCGCCTTCCAGTTCTCGGGCGACGACGTGGAGAAGAGGATCCGCTCGCTCTCGGGCGGCGAGAAGTCGCGTCTGGTCATGGCCCGCATGCTTCTCGACCCGCCTAACTTTCTGGTCCTCGACGAGCCCACCAACCACCTCGACGTGGCCACGAAGGAGATGCTGGTCGAGGCGCTCAAGGACTTCGAAGGAACGATGCTGTTCGTGTCCCACGACCGGACATTCCTGCGCGGCCTCGCCAACCGCGTCCTCGAGCTCGCCGGCGACGAGCACGACCGCCCTCTGACCTACGGCGGCTCATACGTCGAGTACGTGGAATCCACCGGCCGCGAAGCGCCGGGCGTGCATGCGTAGGACGCCGTAGGGACGCGCAGCAGCGCGTCCGCAACTCCCGTCGTGCTTGCGCGGAAACCAGAGCTGCGGACGCGCTGCTGCGCGTCCCTACTCCTTGATCTTTCCTTCCAGCTCGCTCCACCGCGCATACAGCCGGTCGACTTCCGCCTTCGCTGCCGCGAGCGTGGCAAAGCGTTCCTGAAGAGCGGTGGCATCGGCTGCGATCCCCGGATCTTCCGCGGCGCGTTGGGCCGCAGCTAGCATCTCCTCCGCCGCGAGAAGCGTCTCCTCCATCGCGTCCCACTCGCGCTGCTCGAGATACGACAGGCGCTTCTTCGCTGGTTTCGACTCCGGTCGCGCCTCGTCCGGGAGCGCGACCCGCGGCCGCCCTCGTCCCCACTCCGCCTCCCATTGCGCGAAATCGGCGAAATACGCTGCCCCTCCGTTGCCGTCCAGGGCCAGCAGCTTCGTCGACACGCGATCGAGAAGGTACCGATCGTGAGTGACGAGCACGAGCGCCCCTGGAAACTCGAGCAGCGATTCCTCGAGCACTTCGAGCGTCGGGATGTCGAGGTCGTTCGTCGGCTCGTCGAGCACGAGGAGGTCGGCAGGCCGCAGCATCAGCCGGGCCATGACGATGCGCGCCTTCTCACCGCCGGAGAGCTTCGACACGGACGTCTCCAGCTGTTCCGGGCGGAAGAGAAACCGCTTCGCCCAGCTGGCCACGTGCACGGAACGATCGCCGTGGACGACGGCATCACCCTCCGGCGCGAGGGCGCGCTTGAGGGTCAGGTTCGGATCGAGGCTCTCGCGGTTCTGTTCGAAGTAGACGACGCGCAGCCGATCCGCGCTGTGGATCGTGCCGGCATCCGGCGCGATCTCGCCGACGATCATCCGCAGCAGCGTGGTCTTCCCCGATCCGTTCGGCCCCAGGATGCCGAGGCGCGTGCCGGCCGTGAGGAGGAGATCGAGGTCGTCGACGATGGGTCGGTCGCCGAAGCGCTTCCGCAGACCTTTGCCGCTCCACAGCCGTTTCGTCTTCCGATCGGAAGCCGTGAAGTCGATCCTGGCCGCGCCCACGCGTCCGCGGTCGCGGCTCTCTTCGAGCTCTTCGATCAGCTTCGCGGCGTTGTCGATGCGAGCTTTGGCCTTGGTCGCCCTGGCCTTCGGTCCGCGGCGCAGCCACTCCACTTCCCGCCGCACCAGGTTCGCCAGGGTCTCCTGGTACGCGGCCTCGTTCTCCAGGAGGTGATCGCGCTTCACGAGAAACTCGCTGTACGTGCCGTCGGTCGCCAGCAGCCCTTCGGAGTAGATGCGGTTGAGCTCGAGCATCCGTTGCGCGGTGTTCTCCAGGAAATAGCGGTCGTGGCTGACCACCACGAACGCCTCAGGTTCGGTTTCGAGCAGAGCCTCCAGCCAGAGGATGCCCTCCACGTCGAGGTGATTCGTCGGCTCGTCGAGCAGGAGCACCTCGGGCTCGCGGACGAGCTCCCTGGCGATGGCCAGCCGCTTGCGCCAGCCGCCGGAGAGGACGTCGGTCGGCAGCGTACGATCGGTGAAGCCGGCCTTGCCGAGGGCCCGCGCGACGCGGGAGGACTTCTCGTAGTCGTCGAGCCCGGTATCCTCCCGCAGAGCATCGTCGACCACCTGCTCGGCGCTCCTGCCGGCCGCGAAGACCGGATCCTGCGGTACGTAGCCGACACGGACGCCCTTGCGCACGGCGCGCGTCCCGGAGTCCGCCGACTCGACGCCGGCCAGGATCTTGAGCAGCGTCGACTTCCCCGATCCGTTCGGCCCGACCAGGCCGATGTGGTCGCCCTCGTGGATCGTGAAGCTGAGGTTTTCGAACAGCGGCCGTGAAGTGAACGCCTTCGTCAGCGCTTCGCAGGAGATGAGGACGGGGCCGGGCATGGAAGGCGGGTTATATCAGCTGCACGCAAGGAGTGCGGGCATCCTGCCCGCCGGCCGGCGGGCTTCCAGCCCGGCGGCTTTCCCGCGATCGTTCGTGACGCGATCGGGCAGGATGCCCGCACCCCTATTCCACGGCGTCCCGGTCGACGAACCACCAGGTCTCCACGCCCGCGGTCGCCCGGACAATCGGGAAATCGGCTCCCTCGCGCACCTGCCGGATGATCTCGCGCTTCGCAGCACCGGGAGCCAGCACGATACGCAGTTTCGCGGCCCGGATCACCGGCATGGTCAGCGTCACGCGCCACCCGTTCAGGCGCGGCACGAACACTTCCGCGGCGATCCTGTCCTCGACGTCGAGCACCGGCGTGCCGGGAAACAGCGAGGCCGTGTGGCCGTCCTCGCCGACGCCGAGGAGGATGACGTCGAGCGAGCCGAGTCCGAGATCGCGCCACACGCGCTCGAACTCCACGGCTGTCCGGGCCGGATCCTCGAGCTCGGTGCGGAAGCGCAGGAACTGGTGCGAGGGCGACATGCCGTGGGCGAACAGAGTCCGCTGGATCATGCCGGCGTTCGACTGCGGGTCGTCCACCGGCACGTAACGCTCGTCGACCACGACCCAGGTGATGCGCGTCTTCGCCAGCTCCTCGCTTCGCGGAGGTCGACCTAACAGCTCGTAGAGCGGCTTCGGGCTCGAGCCGCCCGACAGAGCGATGGAGCAGGAATCCGAAGCCGCGTGCGCCAGAACCGTGGCTGCCGCTGCCTCGATCAGTTCGCCGGCCGAGTCGAAGATCCGCAGGTTCATGCGGCAGACCTTCGCCGCGCGATGCGGATCGCAGATGGCAGCACCTTCATCAGCAGGCGGTCGCTCTCCGGCTGCTTGAGCTCCCGCACGATCAGCTCGTCGACCTTCTTCCGCGAGGTCCTGAGCAACGCCTCAGGCACGTTCAGCTGCCCGTCGACGTTGGTCGTCAGCACGCAACGCTCCGGATGGCGCTCGATCGCCGCCGATGACCCGTCCATCTCCAGGTCCACACGCAAAATGCCGCGCGTGTCTGCCGGCCTGAATTCGAAAGTGCATGAAAGATCGGGGATGTTGCCGGAGTCGTCCACGCCCATGCCCGCCTGGGCGACGAGCCACGAGGCGAGGTACAGCGCCTCCACGCTCTCGCCGAAATACGCGATGTCCGTGACGTTGGCGATGATGCGGATCTCCCGCAGCGTCTTCAGACGTCCGCGCATGGACGGCGGATCGAACACCGAAGCCGCGGCCGCGCGCCACTCGTCCAGACGAACCCAGTTCAGGTCTGCCGGAGGGGTGCTGGTCCGCTCTCCCGTCCTCTGCACGAGGCCCAGGTCTTCCGGGCTGTCGAAGTGCACCGAGTCGACGATCAGCCGGTCGGCGGGCCCGAGGAGCGATCGAACGTAGGCCTCATTTTCGTGGGGCAGATCGCCAACCCACCAGAACGCCACCGGCATGTCGGGGATCAGCAGCGCGTGCACCAGCGGCGGCACTCTCTCCACCCGGTCTCCTCCGGCCACGATCGAGATCTCCTCGGAACACACCTGCTTGCCGGCTCCGAGCAGATGGCAGTTGGCGCTGATCCATGCAGCCATCTCCGGCGGGCCCTCGGGATTCGTGCGGATGACGATGGTCCGCTGAGGAACGGCAATCGAGGCGCGTCCGAGGATCTCACTGGCACTGGTGTGGTGCTCGGAGCTGGAGGCGTGGGCGACCACGTTCCAGAGCGCCGCGCGCGTCACCGCCTCCCCTTCCGTCTTCTCGATCCGCCAGAGCTCTGCCAGCGTCTGCTCGATGGAGTTGTAGTCGACGCGTACTTCCTCCCCGGCGATGGCGTCGCGGATGTTGTCGCTCACGGCCTCCTCCAGCGGCGGCCGTCGCGCTCGATCATGGCATCGGCGGAAGGAGGGCCCCACGTGCCGGCTGGATACGGGTCGGGCGGCTCGGGACTCTCTTCCCAGACGTGGAGCAGCGGATCGAGCCACGCCCACGCCGTCTCCACCTCGTCGCGTCGTGCGAAAAGCGTAGAGTCGCCGAGCATCGTCTCCAGCAACAGGCGCTCGTACGCCTCGGGCGGCTCGGCGCCGAACGAGGTCGCATAGCGAAACTCCATCGTCACCGGCGCCGTTCGCACAGTCGGTCCCGGCACTTTGGAATCGAATTTCAGCGCAATGCCCTCATCCGGCTGGATGCGGATGGCCAGCACGTTCGGCTGCGTCCGCACGCCGGCCACCTTCTTGAACAGCGGATACGGCGCCGGACGGAAGTGGATGGAGATGTCGGTCACGCGTTTTGGCAGCCGCTTTCCGGCTCGCAGGTAAAAGGGCACGTCCGCCCATCGCCAGTTGTCGACGAAGACCTTCATGGCCGCGTAGGTCTCGACGCGAGAGGTCGGACTGACCCTCTCCTCCTGCCTGTATCCGGGGACGGCCTCGCCCAGGACGGATCCGGCGGTGTACTGGCCGCGCACCGCCGACGAGCTCTCATGGCCGGCCGGGAAGTCGCGCAGGGCACGAACGACCTTCACCTTCTCGTCGCGCACGGCGTCGGCCTCGAACGCCACGGGCGGCTCCATGGCCACGAGCGAGAGCAGCTGCATCATGTGGTTCTGGATGATGTCGCGGGCGATTCCGGCGCTTTCGAAGTACGGTCCGCGCTTCTCGACACCGATGGACTCGGCCACGGTGAGCTGCACGTGGTCAATGTATTGACGGTTCCAGAACGGCTCGAAGATGCCGTTGGCGAAGCGCAGCACCAGGAGGTTCTGCACCGTTTCCTTGCCGAGGTAATGATCGATGCGGAAGACCTGTCGCTCGCGGAACGTCGTCACGGCGACGCGATTGAGCTCCCGCGCCGTGGCCAGATCGTGACCGAACGGCTTCTCGATGATCACTCGCGTGTACGGCCCGCCGCGCTCCGGATCGGTGACCATCCCTTCTGCACCGAGGAGCTCGGCGATCACCGGGAAGAAGTTCGGCGGAACGGCCAGATAGTAAATCCGCCGTCCGCCCGTGCCGCGAGTCCTGTCGCACTCGGTGAGCTTCTGGTTGAGCCTGTTGTAGGCCTCGGGCTCGGTGAAATCGCCCTGAACGTAGAACAGACCCTTCGCGAAGTTCTCCCAGACGGCGTCGTCGACCGGCTTCGTCCGCGCAAACTCGTTACACGCCTTCCTGATGTCTGCGCGAAAGGCCTCGTCGCCGTAATCGGGCCGGGCGAATCCGATGATCGTCTGCCCCGCGGGGAGAAGGCCGTCGTGAGCGAGCGAGTAGAGCGCCGGCAGGAGCTTCCGATGCGTCAGGTCACCCGACGCGCCGAAGATCACCAGGCACGACGCATCGGGCACGCGCTCCTGCTCGAGGCCCTCCCGGAGCGGGTTGGGCTCGAGGGCAACTGTGGTCATGGGCGGGGGGCCTCCTCGGTTGTAGAGTTTATCGTTTCAGTTTATGCCGAACGGAGCGAGGCTTCACCGGAACCGCCGGGCACAGCCCAGGGCCGGTCCGCGGTCGAAGAGGCTAAAGCACCCGCTGATCCCTCGCCGTCTCCGCGGCTCGCGATAGACTCAAGCAATGGCACAAGGAAATCGCGTCGCGGTCATCCGCGGCATCCGCACACCGTTCGCCAAGTCGGGCACGCATTACGGGCGCCTCACTGCGCTCGACCTCGGAAAGCTCGTCGTATCGGAGCTCGTCGAGCGGACAGGAATCGATCCGAAAGAAGTGCAGGAAGTCATCTTCGGCAACGTGATTCCGTCAGTAAAGGCGCCCAACATCGCCCGGGAGATCGTCCTCGGTACGGGACTGCCGCGGCAGATCCCCGGCTACACCGTCGGCAAGGCCTGCGCGTCGGCGAATCAGGCCATCACGTCAGCCTCGGACATGATTTACCGGGGGTACGCGGACACCGTCATCGCCGGGGGCGCCGAGTCGCTGTCCGATATCCCGATCCTCTTCTCGAAGAACTTTTCCGAGGCGCTCCTGTCGGCGAGCAAGCAAAAGAGCGTCGGGGGAAAGCTCGGTGCGTTCCGGAAGATCCGGCCGAAGGACCTGGCCCCCGAGGCGCCGGCGCTTGCCGAGTCGACCACCGGTCTGACCATGGGCGAATCCGCCGAAAAGATGGCGAAGGAGAACGGGATCTCGCGCGAAGCGCAGGACAAATTTGCGCTGCAGAGCCACCTCCGCGCGGCCGAAGCAACGGCCAGCGGACGGTTCAAGGACGAAGTGATGACGGTCGTCGTGCCGCCGAAATACGAGACGGTCGTCGAGACCGACAATCTCATCCGGGCAGACACGAGCCTCGAATCTCTGGCCAGGCTGAGGCCTGTCTTCGATCGGAAATACGGGACCATCACAGCCGGCAATTCGTCGCCCTTGACCGATGGCGCGGCCGCCGTGCTGCTCATGTCGGAAGAGAAGGCAAAGGCCGCAGGCTACAAGCCGATCGGCTTCATCCGGAGCTACGCCTACGCCGGGATGGATCCGTTCGACCAGCTTCTGCAGGGACCGGTAATTGCGCTGCCGCTGGCGCTGGAGCGCGCCGGCCTGACGCTCCAGGACATCGGCGTGATCGAGATGCACGAGGCCTTCGCCGCGCAGGTGCTGTCGAACATCCAGTGGATGGGCTCGAAGAAGATCGCGGAGAAGAAGCTCGGCCGGAAGGAGCCGGTGGGAGAGATCGACCCGGCGAAGATCAACCGCACGGGCGGGTCGATCGCATTAGGTCATCCATTTGGCGCCACCGGATCGCGAATCGTCACCACTGTCTGCAACGAGCTGCAGAGGACAGGCGAGCAGTACGGCCTGGTCACGGTCTGCGCCGCCGGCGGCATGGGCGTGGCCATGGTTCTGGAGCGGGAGTGATCTGGTCACGGCGGCTGCGCCGCTGATTTAGGATCTGAGATTGATGATTTATGAACCGAAGAGATCGCGATTTCGTCTGCGGTTCATAAATCATCAATCTCAAATCTAAAATCGAAGTCACCTCCGCTGCGCTCCGGCTCGGGATAAAATTGAGTGTGCCCACCGTCCACGCCGTCTGCCCACATGACTGCCCCGACACCTGCTCGATGCTCGTCACCGTGGAGGACGGACGGGCAACGCAAATCGCCGGCAATCCCGATCATGCGTTTACAAACGGCTTTCTGTGCACGAAGGTCTCGAAGTACCTGGAGCGAACCTACCACGCCGACCGCCTGCTCCATCCCCAGATCCGCGTGGGAGCGAAGGGCGAAGGACGCTTCCGGCGTGCAACCTGGGACGAAGCACTCGACCTGATCGCCAAGAGGCTGACTGCGATCCAGGCCTCGAATGAAGGTCCGCAGGCCATCCTTCCCTACTCCTACGCCGGCACGATGGGCCTCGTGAACGGCGAGGGCATGGCCTCCCGGTTTTTCCACCGGATCGGCGCCTCGCTGCTCGACCGCACCATCTGCTCGTCCGCCGGTTCCGAAGCGCTTTCGATCACCTACGGCCAGAGGATGGGAACCGATCCGGAGACGATCGGCGAAGCGAAGCTGATCATTCTGTGGGGAACCAACACGCTCACGGCCAATCCTCATTTGTGGCCGTTCGTCCGAAAGGCAAAAGCAAATGGCGCACGCATCATCTGCATCGATCCGCTGCGCACGCGGACCGCGGATGCCTGCGACGAGCACGTGCCAATCCGCCCCGGCACCGACGCCGCGCTGGCGCTGGCCCTGATGCATGTGCTCTTCCGCGACGGGCATGAAGATCGTCAATATCTTGACTACATGACCCTCGGCGCGGAGAAGGTGCGCGACCGCGTGCTGGCGGACTATGCGCCTGAGCGCGTCGCTCCGATTTGCCGGCTGCCGGTCGAGACGATCGAGCGTCTGGGAACGTTGTATGGCGCGACGAGGCCGACGTTCATCCGCGCCAACTACGGCCTGCAACGCCACGGCGGCGCGGGCGCGGCCGTTCGCGCCATCTCCCTGCTCCCCGCAATCACCGGCGCCTGGAACGACATCGGTGGCGGATTTCAGCTTTCGGCGTCGGGAACGTTCGAGCTCGACCGGGCTGCGTTCGAGCGCCGCAACACCGTCCCCGCGGGAACCCGCACGATCAACATGTCTCGCCTGGGCGAGGCTCTGACGACTGTCGACAATCCGCGGGTACGTGCGCTGGTCGTCTACAACTCGAACCCGGCCAGCGTCGCCCCGGAACGGAATCGAGTCCTCGAGGGTCTCCGCCGCGACGACCTCTTCACGGTCGTTCTCGAGCATTTTCAGACCGACACCGCCGACCACGCGGACGTGCTCCTTCCGGCGACGACCCAGCTCGAACACGACGACCTGCACAGCGCTTACGGCCACCTCTACCTGATGTACAACCACCGCGCCATCGAGCCGCTCGGTGAAGCGCTTCCGAATGCGGAGATCTTCCGCCGGCTCGCCGCGAAGATGGCCATCGAAGACGATGCCCTTCGCGCCACGGACGAAGAGATCATGCGTGAAATCCTGGCCACCGCCGGCCCGCCAACATCGCACTTCACGCTGGAAGAACTGCGCGATCGCGGATTCGTGCGCATTGGAGTTCCGTCACCCCATCTGCCATTCCACAGCGGGGCCGTGATTCGAACGGCCAGCGGCAGGATCGAGATCGAGTCATCGGTTTTCGCCGCCCTGGGGGGCGACGCCCTCCCCGCGTACGTCCCGCCGCACGAATCCGAGGAGCGGAATCCCGAGCTGGCACGCCGGTATCCCCTTGCGCTGCTCTCACCACCGGCTCACTCGTTCCTCAATTCCACATTCGTCAACGTCCCCTCCCTTCGCCGCGCTGCCGGCAAGCCAACCCTGGAGATACATACCGATGACGCGGAGCGCCGCGGCATCAGGAGCGGGCAAATGGTCAGCATCTTCAACGATCGCGGAGCATTCAGTGCCGAAGCCGTGATCAGCGATCGCGTTCGGCCGGGCGTCGTGTCCGCGCCATCGGTATGGTGGGGAAAGCTCACCGCCGACAACACGAACGCGAATCAGACGACATCGCAGGCGCTCACGGACATCGGCCGAGGCGCGACGTTCTACGACAACCTCGTGGACGTACGGGCTCGATCGTGAGGTGCGAATCACCCAGTCACCTGCCGGTCGGCCACACAACGCAGGGGCCCGGCACCGGGGGAACCCGACCGAGGCACTCACGCGTTGCGGACTTGTTTTAGACTCCGCGCACGATGAGCCCTTACATCCTCCCTCTGATCTTCATCGCGATCGTCTACATCGCCATGATCGTGCTCAACGAGCGGATCGGGCTGTTCGGTGAGCACTTCGCGTCGAACGGCGTGAAGATCGCCGCGTACGTGTGGCTCGGGCTGTTCATGTTCCTGCTGACGACGTTGATCGTGGCCTCGTCCCTGGCGCCGCCGACGGCCAAAGACCTGGCCAAAGTGCCCTTCTATTCGCTGTTCGCCCTTCACGCGATCCTGATCACGTTTCTGGTGGGATGGTGGCTGATGGCAGGGCGCCCTCCGCTGCTGGAGTACTTCAACGTGCAGCGCAAAGATCCGGCCGGCGCAGTCCTCACGGGCTTCGCGGTCGGGCTGGGCGGATGGATCTTCACCATCATGCTGGCGCTCGTGGTCGCTCTCCTGCTGCAGGCCGCAGGTCTGCTGCCGAAAGCGCCGCAGCCCTCGGCGATGATCGCCTGGATGGCGTCGCTTCCGCTCTGGAAAAAAGGGCTGATCGTCCTCTCGGCGATGACGATCGAGGAGCTGTTCTTCCGCGGCTGGCTGCAGAAACGCGTCGGACTGATCGCGTCGACCGTGCTGTTCGCGCTCGCTCACTCCGGACTCGGCCAGCCATTCCTGCTGATCGGAGTGACGATCATCTCTCTGGTCATCGGCACGACGTTCTACCGCACAAAGAACCTCATCCCCGGCGTGATCGCCCACGGTGTCTTCGACGGCGTACAGCTCTTCGTCATCATCCCGGTCGTGTTCAAGGCCGCCGGGCTCGGTTGACGAGGGCGCAGAGGGCCTGGGCGGGCTGGAAAGCCCGCCCCACACGAGCGGCTCTGCGGGCTCAGGACCGGTGGGCGGTTACTGTTCGCTGACCACCACGCCGTCGCCCTCGAAGCGGATCTTGAATCCTTCGTCCTCGGTCTCGATCATGACGTTCTCGAGCAACTTGTCGTCCATGACTGTAGGGATCAGATTGCCCGTCCAGGCCACGAGCGCGTTCGACGAGATCGAGAGCGGGTATTCGCGGGTCACGCGCAGGGTCAGTGGCTCGATCGACGTGGAGATCGCCAGTGACCCTTTGCCGAAGATCTTCACGGTGTCGATCTTCCGCTCGTACGAGCTGTCGTAGATCGACTCCACGCGATAGGTCAGCGTCTCCTCGAGCGCCAGCAGGTTGCGCCCTTCCACGTAGATGAATTCGTCGTTGAGGTCGAGGAGGAAGGTCTTGCGGCCTTTCTCGTAGACGAAGAGCTTGCCCTGCCCGATCGCTTTGACCAGAGTCTGGGCGGTGGTGCCGAGGAGTCCCGACTCGGCGATGAACTTCAGATTGCCGGAGTAGCTCGAGACGGTGCCCCGCTTGACGTGAACGCTGCGCGCGAAGTTGATCTCCAGAAAGCCGTTTTCGTGGAGCGCGAATGTCCGCGACGCCCCTTCGATCTTGTGGCCGAGGTCGATGCGCTTCTCCTCGGTCTGCGGTGTCTCGTCGACCGCTTCCTGAAGCTTGCGCGCGGCCGTGATCGCCACGGGTTCCGGCGGCGGTGGCGCTGCCTGCGGCCTCGCAGGGGACTTCGCAGCGATCGCCGGCGGTGGAACCGCCATGCTGCCCGGCTGGGTTCGGTTCTCCATGGCGGCGCGGCGGATCTCCTCGGTCTGCTTCGCTCCGACTGCGGGAATCTTCTGCGTGATCGGTGCGGCCGGCTTCGGAAGAGGCTGCGGTGGTGGATGCGCCGCTGCCGGCGGGTGCATTTCCGCTTCGACTTCTTTCGCCACCTTGTCCGCACCGGCGAACTTGAGGTGCTCGAGCGCCAGGCCGTGCTTCTTCTTCTGCCGGTACAGCAGCCCGAGGTAGAGGTGCGATTTCGCGTAGTTCGGACGGAGCTCGACCGAGCGGACCAGATACTGCTCGGACTCGTCGAGCTTTCCCTGCTTGAACAGGATCAGGCCGAGGTTCGAGTGGAGGATGAAGACATTCGGGTTCTCGCGAACCAGACGCCTGTAGATGACCTCCGCTTCGGGGAACGCATTGGTCTTGAAATAGACGAGCCCAAGGAGATTGAGCACGTCCGAATCGTCAGGGCGCATCTTCTGCGCGTTCTCCAGCTCACGCCGGGCCTCGGCATATCGTCCTTCCTGAAATGCCTCGCGCCCGCGGTTGTAGTGAAGGAGGAAAACGCCCTGGTCAAAGGGTGGTGCAACGACCGGATCCGGCATGCCGGCTTAGTTTATCCCGAGCGAAGCGATGGATCACCGGAGCAATGGGCGGGATGTCGGCTGAAGGTCGAGAGCCGCGCGGTGCGATTGGTTGATCCCTCCGCCTCGCTGCCGCTCGACGTCGGGATGAACTCGACCTACTGCGATCCGAGATACCGCATCCCCGGAATGACCGCAGTGGCCAGCGGCTGCACGATCTCGCGGCCGAACCCGCCTCGCAGCCGGGCGCCGCCTCTGCGGCCTGCAAACGAGGTGGCCTGTCCATACGGCCGGCCGTAATAGACCGTCAGGGCGCGCTTGACGTACGTGCTGGTCTCTTCGTACGGAGGGATACCGCCGAAGCGGGCTACGGCGTTCTCGCCGGCGTTGTACGCGGCCAGCGCGCGGGGCAGATCGCCCGAGAACATCTGCAGCAGGTCGGACAGGTAGTGCACGCCGCCGCGAATGTTCTGCTCCGGATCAACGATCCTCGCCACGCCGTAGCGGCGGGCTGTCTCCGGGATGAGCTGCATCAGGCCGCGAGCCCCTTTGGTCGAGACGCAGTTCGGATTGAAATCCGACTCGACCTGAATGACGGCGCGGACCAGGACCGGGTCGACACGGTACTGCACGGCGTACCGTTCGATCATCGGGTCGAAGCGCGACCGGCGGTTTCGCTGCTTTGCCAGCCAGTTGAAATCGCTTCCGTGGCCGTACGAGCCGACGTTGTAGATGACCTTCTTCCCGTCACGGGCGACCATCAGGCGCACGTCGGCCGAGACCGAGCCTGCCAGGAACAGACACGCCACTGCCACGACCGCCTTACGCATTGCCGCTTGATGGTAGCACACGGCAGAATTCGCTCATGGCACTCGAGCAGATTCAACGTGAAGTCGATGATTGGATTCGTGGTTACACGGCGGGCTACTTCGCCCCGCTGATGATGATGGCCCGGCTCACGGAGGAATTGGGCGAGCTCTCGCGAGCGGTCAGCCATCACCATGGCGAGAAGAGACCGAAGCCTGATGAGGCCATGGGCGACATTTGGCGAGGAGATCGGAGACCTGCTGTTCGTCCTGGTCTGCCTGGCGAACTCCCAAGGCATCGACCTCGATGAGAGTTGGGCGGCGGTGATGAAGAAGGTCTACGTGAGGGACAAGGACCGCTGGAAGTAGGGACGCGCAGCAGCGCGTCCGCAAAGGCCCGGGTTTGCGGACGCGCTGCTGCGCGTCCCTACCGGCGCTTCACCGCAGGCACATCGCGTACGCCTCTCGGAACGTGGGATTCTCGACGAGGGCCTGGTTCACCTCGAAATAGCGCGCTACGACGTCATTGGTCTGGATCAGCCGGCGGCGCAGCTCCACCGAGATGGCTCTCCAGAACTTCGCGGCTGCGGCGGGCGTCTCCTTGAAGAACCTGGCCAGATCGCCGATGGAGATCGACAGCACCTCCGCGTCCGACACGGCCTTCAGCGACGCCGACGCGACGCCGTCCTCGATGATCGACAGCTCGCCAAACGTCTGGCCCGCCGCGAGATCGCACAGGGCGACCTCGCGCCCGTGCACGGTCCTCATGACGCGGATCCGCCCGCTCTTGAGGATGTGAAGAGCGCGGTTGGCGTTCCCTTCATCGAGAATCGTGTCCCCGGGATGGAAGGCAGCCGCGGCCATCATCGCTGACAGCCTCTGCAGTTCCTCCGTGTCGAATTCGGCAAATAAACCAACGCTCTTCAACAGGGCTGAATTTTCCACGGTCGTCTCCTGCTGCAACTTGCGCTATCATTCATGAACCCGAAAAAATTGGTTGGTGGACCCGCTGAGAGTACCGCGGGCCGTCGAGCCGTTCAACGTTCACTCTGGAGGCCTTCATGGATGGCCTGCTTCGTTCGCTCATCAAGACAGTCCGCCGCCGGCTCCGCGAAGACGAGGAAGTCAGCGTAGAAGCGGTGACGCGCGAGCTCGGGTACACCCGGCAATATATCTCCGGGCGTTTTCACCGCGTTACCGGCCGCCTCCTCAGTCATTTCCTGAAGGAGAAACGGCTCGAAAAGGCGGCCCGCCTCCTGAAGGCCGGCAACCTCCGGGTCTCCCAGATCGCCCGCCGCTGCGGCTTCGATTCCGAGAATTACTTCCGCCAGCAATTCCGCCAGCGTTACGGAATGTCGCCCCGGCAGTTCCGCTCGAGCGGAAGCCTCCGCGTCCCGCAGCGTCAACAGACACAGCCACAGATGGCCTGACGGGAAGGGATGAGGAACATGCCCCTCATCCTTCATCCCTCATCCTTCATCCCTGGTCGAATCCCGACTCGATCCACAAATACCGGAGCGTGTTTCGATCGAGTGTTCCCGCTCCTGCGGCGTATCTCAGGAAAAGCAGCACGTGCCGCAGGTTCGAATGGGGCACCGCCGTCCGGGCGAGCTGCTCGCGATGGCTTTCCACGCGATCGAAACTCATCGACCGAAGGATGTTCGTGAGGCGGACGACCGTCCCCTGGATCGTGAGCTGCTGCCAGGCCCCCTTGTTCGCGTACCGCATGTAGTACCGGCGGTGAAACAGGCGGACCTCCCCTTCTTCAGAGCCGATGCGCAGCGGCTTGCCGCAGTAGTAAGGGACGGATCGGATCCTGAAGCCGCGCGCCCTGGCCGCGTCCGCCGCCTCGGCGATCTCGGCCGCCAGCGCATCGTCGACGATCTCTCTCTCTCGTACGACGAGCACCCAATCGCTGCTCGCTGCGTCGATGGCACGGTTGAGCTCAGCGCGATGTTTTGCCAGCGGATCGAGCGGCGAGATGTCCAGAACGAGCTGCTCGAGCTTTCGAAAGTGAGGCGACAAGGCCGTCAGATCGTCGGCATGTACGTGGCCGAGAGTCACGATCGACAAGCTGCCGGCAACGCTCTGCGGCTGGGTGGCGTCGGCGAGGCGGTCCCATTTCGAATTCATGCCGAGCGAAGCGAGGCATCAATGCCGCAGCCGCGATCAGCGTGGCCTGCTCCGCCGATTCCTCGCTTCGCTCGGCATGAGCTCAAGTCTCCTCGACCTTCTCCTGAATGCGCACGATTGCCGCGGCTCGTCCGGTGGTCTCGTCCACGTCGATCATCGCCCCGGTCAGGCGAATGTCGCGCTTCGCCACTTCCAGCTTGCGCGGCGTGTTCATCAGGAAGCGGTACAGCACTTCGTCCGGACGAAAGCCGATGACCGAGTCATAGGCGCCGGTCATGCCGACGTCCGTCTGGTACGCGGTGCCGTTCGGCAGGATGCGCTCGTCGGCAGTCGGCACATGCGTGTGGGTGCCGAGGACGGCGGAGACACGCCCGTCGAGATGCCGCCCCATGGCCTGCTTCTCGGAGGTTGCCTCGCAGTGGATGTCGACGACGATCACCTTGAGGGCGCCGCCGAGCTCTTTCAGCTCCCGGTCGACCGTGTAGAACGGGTTATCGCAGGGCGGCATGAAGACGTTGCCCATCACCTGCACGACGGCAACGTCCACGCCTGCGGCCGTCTGCCGTACGACGCGACCCTTGCCGGGGTTTCCCGCCGGATAGTTGGCCGGCCGGATGACGTGCTCGTAGTGCTCGTAATTCTCGACGAACTCCTTCTTGTCCCAGATGTGGTTTCCGGACGTGTAGGCGTTGATCGGCAGGATGGAGAGCTCCTCCATGATCGCTTCGGTGACGCCGAAGCCGCCGGCGGCGTTCTCGATGTTCACGATCGTGAAGTCGATCTTCTCGCGATCGACCACATGCTCGAGCTTCTGGTGCAGGGCGCGCCGCCCAGGTTGTCCGACGACGTCGCCGATGTAGAGGACCTTGATCATTACTGTTTCGTGACGATTGGTTGAGGTTCCTGGTTCCTGGTTCCTCGGAACCCGAGGAACCGAGGAACCTACTTCGCGTAATCCACTGCTCGCATCTCGCGAATCACCGTCACCTTGATCTGTCCCGGGTACTGCAGCTCGGATTCGATCTTGCGGGCCACGTCCTTCGACAGCCAGATGGACTGCTCGTCGGTGATCTTCTCGGCGTTGACGATGATGCGCAGCTCACGGCCGGCCTGGATGGCGAAACTCTTGGCCACGCCGTCCATCGAGTTGGCGATCGACTCCAGCCGCTCCAGGCGGTGGACGTAATTCTCGAGAATCTCGCGGCGGGCGCCCGGACGCGCGGCCGAAAGCGCATCGGCGGCGTTGACCAGGATCGCCTCCACCGTGGTCGGATCGTAATCGCCGTGATGGCACTCCATGGCGTGAATGATCTCGCGCTTTTCGCCGTACTTCTCGAGGACCTGCCGGCCGAGCTCGAGGTGCGTTCCTTCCATTTCCCGGTCGATGGCCTTGCCGATATCGTGCAGAAGTCCGCCGCGCTTGGCGATGGTGTCGTTGACGCCCAGCTCGACGGCCATGAGCGCCGCCAGCTGCGCCACTTCCAGCGAGTGCACGAGGACGTTCTGGCCGTATGAGGTGCGATAGCGGAGACGGCCGAGCAATTTGAGCACTTCGGGATGGAGATCGGTGATGCCGAGTGAGAAGGCCGCGGCCTCACCCTCCTCGAAGAGCTTCTGATCGAGCTCCTGGCGGACCTTCTCGACGAGCTCCTCGATGCGGGCCGGGTGAATGCGCCCGTCCTGCATG
Source organism: Acidobacteriota bacterium (assembly GCA_021781455.1). Classification (GTDB taxonomy): domain Bacteria; phylum Acidobacteriota; class Thermoanaerobaculia; order Gp7-AA8; family Gp7-AA8; genus JAJXWV01. Next base: position 17,969 of record JAJXWV010000012.1, read on the forward strand.
AGGCGCTCGAGCGAGATCCGGGCGATCTCGCGCCGGATCGGGTCGAAGCCGGAGAGGATGACTGCTTCCGGCGTGTCGTCGACGATCAGGTCGACACCGGTGGCCAGCTCGAGCGCGCGGATGTTGCGTCCCTCGCGGCCGATGATGCGGCCTTTCATGTCCTCGGACGGGAGGTCGACCACCGAGACCGTGTTCTCGGCGACGTAGTCCGAGGCCATGCGCTGGATGGCCATGCCGAGGATCTTGCGAGCCTTCTGATTTCCGAGTTCGACCGCCTCGGTCTCGATGCGCTTGATGATGTTGGCGGCATCGATCTTGGCGTCGTTCTCGATGCCGCGGATGAGCTCCTGCTTGGCCTGTTCGACGGTCAGGCCGGAGATCTGCTCGAGCTTGTGGTGCTGCTCCTCGACCAGGGCGTTGAGCTCGTTTTCCCGCGCCTCGACCGCTTTCTCCCGGTTGTCGATGGCGCGGTCGCGCTTCTCGACTTCGGCGATGCGGCTCTCGACCTGCTGGGTCTTCTTGTCGAGGCTCTCTTCTTTCTGCTGAAGCCGGCGCTCGGTCGACTTCATCTCGTCGCGCCGCACCTGGGCCTGTTTGTCGAACTCGCTCCGCATCTGGAGGAGCTTTTCTTTCGCCTCCAGGTTGGCTTCTTTGACGCGCGCCTCAGCCGCCTTCTTGGCGTCTTCGACGATGCGGTCTGCAGAGCGGCGTGCCTCGTCGAGCTGCGCCTCGGCACGCTTCCGATACACGACGCTCCAGATGAGCGCCGCCGCGACGGCGCCGAACACGCCGCCGATCAATACTGAAAGGATGATGTTGATGTTCAACCTGCACCTCCCTGGTGGGGAGGCTTGCGCAGTGGAGAGAAATTTCGGAGAACCCCGCCTGAGCCGTGTGAGGGATTCTTACTTGAACCTGCGTAAACAGGTGGGCGCCCTACCCGTGCCGTTTTGGCTACCTTCTGCAACCCCTTTCGAGGCGAAGGTGTGCACGCGACCCTGGGACCCGAGCACCCGAAGTAAGAAAAAGCATCGGTTCAAGAGTTAGATCGTTCATCACGAACTCTGCAGGGACTCCGAAAGAACAACAACCAATGTTGTATTGGCTCAACTGATTACCTTGTCGAGCCGGTTCGATATTTCCTCCGTCTTCTCGAGCCATGTTCCAGCGGCATCCATCCGCTGCTTGCGGTATCGAGAAAACTCGTCGGCAATGTTAAGAGCCGCCAGAATTGCGATTTTCAGCGGGTCGATCGTTGCGACCTGCGCTGCCACATCGCGCATTCTGGAGTCAACAAACCGCGCAAGCTCCGATAAATAGTCAGGGTCTCCTTCCCCACGAACGTTGTACGTCTGACCAAAGATCTCGACTTCTGTCGAGTCGTTTTGCCCGTCCATCGGAAAAAATTACCTGAGACGGCGGGAGTATAACATCCGCCGCCCACTCGGTTGCGCGGTTCCGAGGTTGCGCGGTTGCGCGTTCCGCGGTTCCGCGGAGTGGGTTTCTCAATTCTCAATTCTGCGTTCTGAAACGCGGAAGCGCGTGACTGCGTAAGCATCCCCGACTCTACGCCCCGTATCCTCCCGCCTCGCCCCTCCCTCGACACGCGGCCTGACGCTTGCTTTACCGCCTCATTACCGCCTAGTCTCATCGGCGGCAACGACTCCCCATGGCTGCCCCGGCTCGACGTCTCGACTCGCATCCCCAGCTCCGGCTTCCCCACGCCGTACCCGCGAAGCCCATCCTCCTTCCCACCCCACCACCGGTAGAACCGGGAGAGCGCGAGGAGGTGAAGCGCCTCCGCGCCTCGCTCGACTCGCGTGTCGCCGCGAAGGTCATGAATGCGACCGAGTTGGTCCGTGCGGTCGCCAACCGCAGCCGTGACGAGATCCTCCCGACTACGCTCGCTCCTTTCGATGCCCTTCTCGGTGGCGGGCTGCCGCGCGGCAAAGCGATCGAAATCGCCGGCCGCCGTTCCGCCGGCCGCTTCTCGATCGTCCTTTCCGCGCTCGCCGCCGCGACGAGCATCGGCGAAGCGGCCGCCCTGATCGACCTCGGCGACAACTTCGATCCGCAGATCGGCGCGGTGAACGGCATCGACCTCGCGCGCCTTCTCTGGATCCGGCCGCACACGCTCAAACAGGCGGTCATGGCCGCGGAGATGATCGCCGCGACCGGATTCCAGCTCGTCGTCGTCGATGCCGGATCGCACCCGATTCGCGGCCGCCGCGTTCCCGATGCCGCCTGGGTGCGGCTGGCCCGCACGGCCGAGGCGAACGGGACGGCGATGATCATCTCGACGCCCTATGCGCTGACCGGCACGGCCACCGAAGCAGTCGTCTCCGCGCACACGGCGCGCGCGAAATGGCTCGGCCGCGGCAAGTCGCCGCGCATCCTGGCCGGAACGACTGTGGCCATCACACTCGAGAAGCACCGGCACATCCGGCCGGGACGGAGCGCGGCGCTGTCGTTTTCGACCGAAGAGGCGATTCTCGTGCACGAGACCGTGGACCGCGGACCGCAGACCGCGGATGCCGGTGTGGATGAGGAGCGTGACTCTCGCACAAGACTCAGGACTCAGCACTCAGGACTCAGCTCTTCCTCCTCTGCGGTCCGCGGTCTGCGGTCTGCGGTCTAACGCCGATGCCCCGCCTGGCCTGCTTTTTCGTCCCGATGTTTCCTTTGGCGGCCCGGCTGCGCAGCGAGCCCGATCTGCGCGAGCAGGCCGTGGCCATCGTCGAAGGCAACGGCAACAACGCGCATGTCATCGCCGCGACGCGCCGTGCGCGAACGAAGGGCATCTGCGCCGGCCTCTCACTCGCCCAGGCGCGGGCTCTGCTGCCGAAGCTCATCGCCCGCGGCCGCGACAGCGAATGCGAGCGCACGGCTCAGGAAGCGCTGCTCGACGTGGCGGAAACATTCTCGCCGCGCCTCGAGGACGCCGGAGAAGGCGTGGTGTTCTTCGACGTCACGGGGATGGAGCGGCATTGGGTCGAGGAGAGCGCAGAGGGCAGAGCGCAGAGCGCAGGCGGGACCGCCGACCGCAGACCGCAGACCGCAGATGCGGGTTCCACAACTCAGGACTCAGGACTCAGGACTTCCCCGGAGCTTCGCCTCGCGCAATCGGCGATCCGCGCGGCCGAAGCGGTCGGGCTTCCGGCCCGCTGCGGCATCGCCGGCAGCAAGCTCGCGGCACGCGTGGCGGCGGAGCTGCCGAAGTCGCCGACGGTCGTGCCGTCAGGCGATGAGCCGGCCTTCCTGGCTCCCCTTCCGCTGCGGCGCCTCTCACCCGAGCTCGAAGCGGCGGCCATTCTCGATCGATGGGGACTGACGTCGATCGGCGATCTGGCCCGTCTGCCGGAGAGCGAAGTGGCCAGCCGCCTCGGCGAGATCGGGCGCGAGCTCCACGTCGCCGCCCGCGGCATCGACCCGCGGCCGCTGATTCCGCGCGCCCTGCCGCCGGAGTTCCGGGAAGGGATGGAGCTCGAGTGGCCGCTCGTGGCGCTCGAGCCGTTTCTCTTCATCGCCAGCGCCGCGCTCGACCGGCTCTCCGCGCGCATGGAGATGCAGGGCTTCGCCTGCCGCCGGCTCGAGCTGTCCATGACCCTCGAGCCGGACGGCTATCACGCGCGCGCCATCGACCTGCCGGCGCCGACGCGCGACGTCAGGACGATGCTCACGCTTCTCCGCCTCGAGCTGGAGAAGAATCCCCCCGGCGCACCGGTGTGCGGATTCTCGATCGTCGCCCATCCCGACCGCCCCCGCCGCGCGCAACTTTCGCTGTTCGGACCTTCGGCGCTCGCTCCCGAGAAGCTCGCCACCGCCATCGCGCGGCTGGTCTCGCTCCTCGGCGAAGGACGCGTCGGCATGCCGGTCGGCGTCGATGGCCACCTTCCCGACCGGTTCGACATCGGCAGCTTTTCGCCGCCTCCGCCGCCCGACATGAAGCGCGCCCCCAGGAAGAGCCGCGGCCTGCTCGCCGTGCGCGTCTTCCGCCCGCCCATTCCGGTCGAGGTCATGACGCGTCCGTCGCGGACCGACGAGCCGGGAGAGGTGCAGATCGAGTCGATCCGGACCGTCAGAGCGCAGAGCGCAGAGCGCAGAGCGCGGGAGGCCGTAGGGCCCGGCTGCGCTGGGCCGACGGATGCCGCAAGCTCCATCGAAACCCGTCACTACGAGCCTCTCGAGCCAACCGCGCGCGGCCAGAAGACGCGAGTGGAAGTCGGCGCGTCGACGGAGATCGAAGGCTCGGTTCGCCTCTCCAGCGGTCCCTGGCGCGTGGAAGAAGGATGGTGGGCCGACACGCCCGCCGACCGCGACTACTGGGACATCGAGCTCCAACGCGGCGGCATCTACCGCGTGTATCGGGATGAAGTCCGGGATGGATGGTTTGTGGATGCGAGGTACGACTGATCGTCTACGGCAGGTAGAAAACGGCGAGATCGCGAACGACCGAGGGAAGATTTCCTCAGTCGCAATCTCGCGACGGCAAGGGATCGCAATCTTGCGACGGACAAAGAGATCGCAATCTCGCGACGGACAAAGCCCCGTAGGGGCGTTTGAAACTAGCCCAGGGCTTCAGCCCTGGGATTTCCGATGTCGAAAAGACGTCGAGCCGCGGAGCGGCGATTGAGGTAGAGGATCAAATGGCTCACACCTACACGAATTGCCTGTTCCATTGCGTATTCAGCACGAAGAATCGGCAACGCCTGATCAGTGAAGAAATCGCCAAGCGACTATGGCCATTCATCGGCGGCATTGCGCGCAAGAATGGATTTCGTGCACTGCAGGTGGGCGGAGACCTTGATCACGCACACGCGCTGATCTCCTTACCACCAACGATTACGGTCGCCAAAGCGCTTCAAGAGATGAAAGGTGGCTCGTCAAAGTTCGTCAATGAGACGTTCCTCTCGCGGACATTCGGATGGCAGGATGGATATGGCGCATTCTCGATCGGAGCGGCAGCGATTGAGGACGTGATCGCGTACATCCAGAACCAGCGTGAACACCACCAAAAGAGAACGTTCGAAGAGGAATACATCGCTTTTCTGGAGGAGAACGGCATTGAGTACGACCAGCGGTACGTGTTCGATTGATGTCGCCATAGGAACGATTGCACGATCTCAATCGTCGCTCCGCGACTCGATGCTGATTTTGAAATGACTCGAACCCCGGGCTGAAGCCCGGGGCTACTTTCAGACGCCGCTACGCGGCTTGGCGTCGCGCCGGGTGCTTGATGAGAGTTCATCGGCAAAGAGCCCCGCAAGGGGCGATTGACATTAGCCCAGGGCTTCAGCCCGGGGCTACTTTCAGACGCCGCTACGCGGCTTATCGTCGCGCCGGGTGTTTGATGAGAGTTCATCGGCAACGCCGCTACGCGGCTCGGCTTCGCACAATTTGAATGGTCACTTCCGATGGGCTCCAGAAAATCCACCCGCAACCTCGACGGCATCTTCATGACGCACAACCCTCCGGGCGCGCAGAAGGAGAAGATCAAGAAACGCGCGGTTCCGAATCGTGGGCCTGTCCTCGAGCACGACTGCTTCAGCCACGCGCGAATTGGCAATGAGGAGAAGTACGCGCTCGTTTCGAAGACACCCCCGAAGCCCTCCGTTCCCCTCTCCGCTGAGTACGACCACATTCCCTACGTCCACGAAAAATGGGGCGGTACATACAGAGAGCAGCCGGAGTCCGAAACGGTGAAGCGGAGAGGAAAAAGCCCCGCCCGCCCATACGCCGAGCTCCGCGCTTCCTCCGCCTTTTCCTTTCTCGACGGCGCCAGTCTGCCCGAGGATCTGGTGGCGGCAGCGGCGGAGCGCGATGTGCCGGCCATGGCCCTCATCGACCGCAACGGCGTCTACGGCGCGCCGCGCTTCTACACGGCGGCGAAGAAGGCCGATGTGCGGGCGCTCGTCGGCGCGGAGCTGGTGCTGGAAGAGGGGTTGCGCAGTTCCGCGGTTGCGCGGTTGCGCGGTGGGGAAGCCGCAACGAAGTCCAATCGCGGTGCAGCCCTGCCTGACACCGCGGAACCGCGTAACCGCGCAACCGCGCAACCGCGTATCACCCTCCTCGTCCAGAACCGCACCGGTTACAAGAACCTCTGCAAGCTCCTCACGGCCGGTGCATCAGGGAAGGAAAAGGGGCAGGCCAGCTACACGTGGGAGCTCATCGAGCAATACAGCGAAGGGCTGCACTGCCTCACCGGCGGTGACGAAGGGCCACTGGCGCATGCCCTCCAGACGGCTGGAGTCGCCGCGGCGCAGCACGTCCTGCAGAAACTCGGCGGCATCTTCAAAGGGCGCACGCACGTCGAGCTGCAGCGGCATCAGCGGCGCGATGAGGAGCACCGCAACCATGCCCTCGTCGATCTCGCCCGCAAGCTCCGCCTCCCGCTCGTGGCCACCAACGGCATCCGCTACGCCCGGGCCGCGGACAAGGACCTGCACGACGTCCTGACCTGCATCCGAGAAGGTCAACATGTTGACAAAGCCGGCCGCCTCCTCGGCGTCAACCGCCAGCGCTACGTCAAATCGGCCGCGGAGATGTCCGCGCTCTTCGGGGACCTGCCCGAGGCGATCGACGGCGCCTGGACCCTCGCCAATGCCCTCGACTTCTCCCTCGCCGATCTCGGTTACCAGTTTCCCGACTATCCGCTGCCGGACGGCGAGACCAACAACTCCTTCCTCCGGAAGATCACCTGGAATGCCGCCCCCTCACGCTTCCGCCCGCTCACGGCGAAGGCCCAGGCCCAGATCGCCAAAGAGCTGGACATGATCGAGAAGCTCGACCTGGCCGGCTATTTCCTCATCGTCTGGGACATCGTCCAGTTCTGCGGCCGCGAGAAGATCCTGGCCCAGGGCCGCGGCTCGGCGGCCAACAGCGCCGTCTGTTACGCATTGGGCATCACGGCGGTCGACCCCGTGAAGATGGAGCTGCTGTTCGAGCGCTTCCTCTCCGAAGAGCGCGGCGAGTGGCCGGACATCGATCTCGATCTCCCCTCCGGCGACCAGCGCGAGAAGGTCATCCAGCACGTCTATCAGACCTACGGCGTGCACGGCGCGGCCATGACCGCGAACGTCATCACCTATCGCGACCGCTCCGCCGCACGCGAGGTCGGCAAGGCTCTCGGCTACTCCGCCGAACAGGTGGACAAGATCGCCAAGAGCATCTCCTCCTGGAACTTCGGAGAGATCCGCGAGAAGCTCGAGTCCCTCCCTCAGGAGCTGGCGCGCAGCGGCTTCGACCCGGCGGACCGCCGCGCCCAGCACCTCATGAGGCTGTACCTGCAGATCCAGAACCTGCCGCGGCACCTGGGCCAGCACTCCGGCGGCATGGTCATGGCCAAGGGGCGCCTCGACGAGGTCGTGCCGCTGGAGCCGGCCTCCATGCCCGGCCGCGTGGTCATCCAGTGGGACAAGGACGATTGCGCCGACCTCGGCCTCATCAAGGTGGATTTGTTAGGCCTGGGAATGCTTTCCGCGATCGAGCACATGATCCCGATGATCCGCGTGCACGAAGGAAAACAGGTGGATCTCGCTCACCTGCCGCAGGACGACCCGCTCGTCTACAGGATGCTGAACGAGGCCGACACCGTGGGCACGTTCCAGGTGGAGAGCCGCGCCCAGATGGCCTCGCTGCCGCGGAATGCGCCGAAGAAGTTCTACGACATCGTCGTGCAGGTGGCCATCATCCGTCCGGGGCCGATCGTGGGCGGCATGATCCGGCCGTTCTTCGACCGCCGGCAGGGCAAGGTGCCGGTGGAGTATCCGCATCCCTGCCTCGAGCCGATTCTCAAGCGGACGTTAGGCGTGCCGCTCTTCCAGGAGCAACTGCTGCGCATCGCCATGGTGGCGGCGAACTTCACCGGCGGCGAGGCGGAGGAACTGCGCCGGGCCATGGGCTTCAAACGCTCCATGGAGCGGATGATGGACATCGAGAAGCGGCTGCGGGCGGGCATGACCACCAACGGCATCGACGCTGCGGCGCAGGACCAAATCGTCAAGTCCATCACCTCGTTCGCGCTCTACGGCTTCCCGGAATCCCACGCGGCGAGCTTCGCCCTCATCGCCTACGCCAGCGTGTACCTGAAGGCGCACCATCCGGCTGCGTTCTACACCGCACTGCTCAATGCCTGGCCGATGGGTTTCTACCACCCGGCTACGCTGGTGAAGGACGCCCAGCGGCACGGAGTCCAGGTCTTCCCCATCGACGTCAACGACTCCGGATGGGAGTGCCGCTGGGAAAACGGCGGCGTGCGCCTGGGGATGCGGTTCGTGAAGGGATTGCGGGAAGCGACGGGAAGGGCGATCGAGGAGTGTCATCCTGCGTCGCCGGAGCCGCGGGGCCGGCGGTCGGAAGGAGCGGCGGAGGACGACGAAGAATCCCCCGCAACCGGTCGACGCGCGCGTCATCGCGGGGGATTCCTCGCCGTCTGCGCGGCTCGGGATGGCAGAACCTTCACCTCCGCCGACGAGCTCGCCGTTCGCTGCCACCTGCGCCAGGACCAGCTGACGAAGCTCGCCTATGCCGGAGCGCTGGCGTCGTTAGGCCTGACCCGCCGGGCCGCGCTGTGGCAGGTGGCCAGGGCGGCCCGGCCGGCGGGAGAGCTGTTCGACGGACAGCAGACGACAGACGACAGATCGCAGACTGCAGACGACAGACCGCAGACGACAGACGACAGACCGCAGACCGCAGACGACAGACCGCAGTTCGACCGCGGTCCAATCTCCCCCCTCCCCGAGATGTCGCCGGCCCAGGAGACCCTGGCCGATTACGACGCCACGGAACTGACCACGGGCAAGCATCTGATGGAGCATTTCCGCGACCGGCTGCGCCGCGACAACGTCGTCTCTGCGGCCGACCTGAAGCGCCTGCCCAACGGCCGCCGCGTCACGACTGCCGGCGCAGTCATCGTCCGCCAGCGCCCGGGCACGGCCAAGGGATTCGTCTTCCTGACTCTGGAAGACGAGACCGGGCTCTCGCAGGCCATCATCCATCCCGATCTGTTCCGCGATCAGAGGACGACGATCCTCGCCTCGTCCGGAATCATCGTCGAAGGAATTCTCCAGAACACCGACGGCCAGTGCTCCGTGAAGGCAGAAAAATTCTGGGCACTGGAAGGGCTCGACGACGTGCAGAGCCGGGATTTTCATTGACCGCCGCCCACCGGTTCCCCGGTTTCGCGGTTGCGAGGTTCCGCAGTGCAATACGTCACGATCCGGCACGCACGTGACCTGGAGAGGAAGCGCATGGCTGCGCAGACGGTTACAATCGAGCACTGATGAGCACGAAACCCCTCGTTCCGGTCCGGGTCGAGCCGCCTGTCGAAGCGGCTCCCGTCAAGTCGCAAGAACGACCGACGAATGCCGAGATCGCGGCCTGGCTGCTCATCGGCGGCCTGTTGCTCTTCATCCTCCTCCAGCACCTCGTGGCCGGACTCATTGCCGGGCTGGCGCTCTACATGGTTCTCGACCTCGTCGGCAGCGCCTTCGCGCGCCGGCTCTCCGGGAAGACCGCGCGACCGCTGGCTCTTCTCTTCGTCTTCGCGGCCACGGCCTTCATTCTCGCGGGCCTCGTCGCTCTCGGTGTTTCGATCATGCGCCACAGCGCCGGCCGCCTGCCCGACATGATGAATCAGATGGCGAACATCCTCGATTCGACGCGCACCTGGCTCGGCGGATACGGCCAACAGGTCATCCCCGAGGTCCTGACCGATGCTGACAATTTCAAGGCCACCATCGCCGCCTGGCTGAAAACGCATGCGCAGACCGTTCGTGCCGCCGGCGGCTATGTGAGCCTCGGCTTCGTTCACGTCCTGATGGGCGCGCTGGTGGCCATCCTGGTCTTCTTCCGTCACGTGACTCATCCGGGAGAGAGCACCACCGGACCGCTCGGCCACCACCTTCTGGAGAAGGCCGGCCGCTTCACGAATGTCTTCAGCCGCATCGCGGCCGCGCAGATCAAGATCTCGGCCGTAAACACGAGCCTGACCGCCATCTACCTCCTCGTCCTTCTTCCGCTGTTCGGCGAGCACCTCCCCTTCACCACGACCCTGATCGTCCTGACGTTCATCGCCGGCCTGATTCCGGTCGTCGGCAATCTCATCTCGAACACCGTCATCACGATTCTGTCGCTGGGAACATCGGTGGGACTGGCGATCGCCTCGCTCCTGTTTCTGATCCTGATCCACAAGCTCGAGTACCTGATCAACTCGAAGATCGTCGGCGGCCAGACCGACTCGCAGGCGTGGGAAATCCTGATGGCCATCGTCCTGGGTGAAGCCGCCTTCGGCATCGGCGGGGTGATCATGGGCCCGATCATCTACGCCTTCGTGAAGCGCGAGCTGCGCGAAAAGGGCATGGTGTAGAAGCGGAAGCCGCGCGCCGCCACGGCCCGTCACTCTGAGCCAGCGGGGCCGCCCCGGCGGCGTAGCGCGGCGAAGAGTCTCTTACCGGGACTATCTGTAGGGTTGAGACTCTTCGCCGCTCTTCGCCGCTCCACCCCGCCCAACCTGCCCCGCGGCTCCGCCGGCTCAGAGTGACGGGGGGAGGGTCCGCCAGTTCGGGATCCCGGGCCGCCTACAGCCCGTCGATCTTCGCGGCCAGGACGAAGTCGCTGCGTGTCAGGCCATCGACCTTGTGCGTCCAGATCGTGACGCGCACCTTCCCCCAGGCGAGATGGATGTCGGGGTGATGCCCCTGCTCCTCGGCCAGCGCGCCGATGCGATTCGTGAAGTGCAGGGCCTTCGCAAAGTCGGGGAAGGGGAATTCCTTCTCCAGATGATGGTCGTCGACCACGTGCCACCCGCCGCCCAGCTCGCGGCTCAGCGACTCGAGATCCGCCCCTTTCAGCGCCGGCACTCCGCCTCTGCAGGGGACGCATTTCTCGGCGGCCAGCGCGCTCGGCGGGGCCGCTGCGGAGCGGGCCTTCTCGCCCTTTTCGCTCTCGAGGAACTCCGCGATCTGCTGCGGCTCGACGCGATGCCGGAAGGCCTCCCGGCCGTCGATGTAGATCACCGGCACGTCGTTCTTGAAAAGCTGCAGAAGCGCCGGATCGTGATCGATGTCCACCTCGCGAAGGCGGATGCGCAGCCTGTACTGCACCTCGGCCGCCCGTATCGAGGCCTTGGCCTTGTCGCACAGCGAACACTCGTGGCGCGTGTAGAGGACCACTTCGACGGCTTCGTGCATCGCATACACTCTAGCGCCCATGAGCTCGAAAACGAACCTCGACCTGACCGGAAAAGTGGTCCTCGTGACCGGAGCATCGCGCGGCATCGGACGGGAGGCCGCCATTCAGCTGGCCCGGGCTGGCGCGACCGTGGCGGTGAACTACTGGCGGAGCGAAGCGGCGGCCCAGGAAGTCGTCGGGCAGATCGGCGGGACCGCGTTCGCCGTCGCTGCCGACGTCGCTCAGCCGGGCGAGGTCAGGAGCATGATCGACCGCGTCATCGATCGCTGCGGTCGCATCGACGTGCTGGTGAACAACGCCGCCACCTTCGCCATGAACCCGTTCGACGGCGACGATTACGAGCTGTGGCAGCAGGGATGGCAGCGCACCTTCGCGCTCAACATCTTCGGAGCGGCGAACGCAGCGTTCCTGGCCATGCGCGCCATGCGCAAGCAGGGCGGCGGCAAGATCATCAACGTGGCTTCGCGGGCCGCGTTCCGCGGCGAGACCGAGTTCGCCGACTACGGCGCCTCCAAGGCTGCGCTCGTCAACCTGACGATCTCCATCGCCCGCGCCTGTGCCAGGGACAACATCATCTCCAGCTGCGTGGCGCCGGGATTCATCGCCACGGAGATGGCGCAGTCGGAGCTGGATGCCCATTACGAAGAGATCGTGAACCAGATTCCGCTCAAGCGCGTCGGCACCGTCGGCGACGTCGCCGGCGTGATCGTCTTCCTCGCCTCCCCGCTCGCCGATTACCTCAACGGGACCATCGTCGACGTGAACGGCGGCTCCTGGTTCCACTAAGAGGCCTTTGCCCTGGTGTAGGGCAGGCTTTCCAGCCTGCCATGTGTCTCGTGTGGGACAGGCTTTCTAGCCGGTCATTACTGTCCGCAGAAAACTCCGCAGGGACAGGCTGGAAAGCCCGTCCTACACGAAGGGCAGGCTGGAAAGCCTGCCCTACACGGTCCTCATTCGCGGCGCACCGTTTGCTTACTGAATTGTCAGCCCATGGCTCTGGTCATCACCGCTCTCATCGTCGTCGCAGTCCTGGCACTCGCGCTCGCCCTTGCTTATCTGCCGATGAGGCTGCTTCTCGGGCAGATCGCGCGCAATGTCCGGCAGTTCATCGAGCGGCAGCGCGAACGGCGTCACGCCAGCCGCGAGACTCCGGACCGCAGGAAAGCGCCACTGGCCTGATCGATCAGCCCTTCTTCTCGGCCAGCGCGGCGTCGAGCGCTTGCTTCAGGGTGGCGTCGCCGGTCTCGATCGCGCCGAACTGCTTCCAGACGATCCTGCCATTGCGGTCGATCAGCACGCTCGCGGGGATGACCGAGGTCTGTAAGACGTTGGCGAGCTTTCCCTCGGGATCGAGAAGAATCGGATACGTCATCTTGTGCTCCGACACGAACTGCTTGACGCCGGCGGCGCCGGAATCGTCGAGGCTGACGCCGATGACCTTGAATCCCTGCGGCGCGTACTGGTCGTGCATCTTCTGCAGCTCGGGAATCTCGTATCGGCAGGGCGGGCACCAGGTTGCCCAGAGGTTGAGCAGGACGACGTTGCCGTGCTCGCTGGCAAGATCGAAGCTCTTCCCCTCGACGGTCTGCGCGGTGTAGGCCGGCATCGGAGATCCGATGGAGGTGTCGCCGGACCTGGCGGTCTGCGGAGCCGCAGCGGTTTGCGTGGCCGAGGTCTGGCCCGGAGCGGCTTTGGCCGCCTTCGGCTGGACACTCTCGCTCCGGCTGCACGCGGCCGAGGCGACGAGGGCAAGGACAAGAGCGGCGTGAAGAAGTTTTCGCATCGGTTGACTCACATCCCGCGGCACTCGCGCCGCAGCCGGTATTTTCGCTCAGAACCTCGACAGCAGTCGGTGATGACGACTGATCTCACAATCCTTCGCCGGGTTTGGTCGGCTCCATGCGCAGGGCGTCGTTCACCCGGTTGAAGTAGTTGAACAGCCCGGCCATCGCGGAGATCTCCACGATCTCCCCTTCGTCGTATTGCGACCGCAGTCTGGCGAAGAACGCGTCGTCGATGGCATGCGCGTCGAGGGTGAGCTGCTTTGCATACGAAAGCGCCACCTTTTCCCTGTCGTCGAACGGCCCGTTCTCGAAGTCCACGAGCGCGTCGAGCTGCTCCTGAGTCGCTCCGTGCCGCGCAGCCTGCGCGGTGTGGGAGCGGTTTCAATATTCGCAGCCGTTGATGCGCGACACGAGCGAGGCCACGAGCTCCTTGGTGCGCACCGGTACCGTTCCGGTATTGGTGATGGCGTTCAGATGCGCCACCATGGTCTTGAGGATTTCCGGCCGGTGCGCGTAGACGCGGAACATGTTCGGCACGTTCCCCCGCTTCGCTCCGACGTCCACGAACAGCTCCCGCACGTCGCCGGTCACTTCGTCCTTGGTGAGTCTCGGTAGTCTGGGCATCTGTGAAGTCTATCGCGTGGGATCGCCCCGGCCGGAAGCAACCGGAAAAGAAGAACGCCCCGCGGGTGCGGGGCGTTCCGATGATTGCTCGATGAGTGCGAACCTTACTTCTTCGCTGACTCTTTCTTTGCCGGGGCTTCTTTCTTTGCGGGAGCTGCTTCCTTCTCTTCCTCGGTCTCGCCCTTGCCCTTCTTGATGACCTCGGGCTCGGCCGGTGCGGCCTCCGCCACGACGCCTTCTGCGGGCGTCGGCTCCGCCTCGGCCCGGATGTGGGTCACGCCGACGACCACGCGCTCCGGATCATCGAGAACCTTCACGCCTTCCGGCAGCTTCAGGTCGGAGACGCGCAGATAGTCGTGAATGCCGAGAGTCGTGACATCGACCTCGATCGAATCCGGAATGGCGTTCGGCAGGCATTCGATGTGGAGATCGCGGACCTGGAAGTCGAGGATTCCGCCTTCCTTGACGCCGATCGCGTCGCCCGTGTGGTGGACCGGAACCGTGACTTTGATCTTCTCGTCCATCTGTACGCGGACGAAGTCGATGTGCGTCATCTTCCGCGAGATCGGGTCGATCTGGATCTCCTTGATCATCGCGTGCCGCTGCTGGTCGGTGTCCGTCATCTTCAGCAGGAAGATGGAACGCACGCCATGCTGGCTCTTCTGAATGAGCTCCGAAACCGTCTTGCGGTCGACGACGATGGGAACGGCCTCGCGGTGACCGCCATAGACGACCGCCGGGACTTTTCCGCTCACACGAAGGCGGCGCGCCACCCCTTTACCGGTGCTATCGCGGCGCGTTACTTCCAAACTCAGCTCAGCCATGGACAAGACTCCTTATCTGGGATCCGACGGAAGCAAGATAAACCGTTGAGCATGCTCGTTATTCCCGGGCTAGCCGCCCCGCGCAGGGACGCGCAGCAGCGCGTCCGCAACTCCGGTCGAGGGCGGGTGAACGGGAGCTGCGGACGCGCTGCTGCGCGTCCCTGCAAGGCACCAGCCGCCGCCCGTCACATCTCGAACAGCGAACTGACCGAATCCTCGTTGTGAATCCGCTTGATCGCCTCGGCCAGGAGCTCGGCGATCGAAAGCGTCTTCAGTTTCGAGCACTCCAGTTCCTTGTCCGCGGTCGGCATGCTGTTCGTGGCGATGACGCAGTCGAGCGTCGACTCGTTGATGCGCTGGATGGCCGGACCGGAAAGGACCGCATGCGTGCAGGACGCCTGGATGGACTTGGCTCCCTCTTTTGCCAGAGCTTCGGCCGAGTGGATGAGCGTGCCGGCGGTGTCGATGATGTCGTCGACGATGAAGACGTTGCGGCCTTCGACTTCGCCGATGATGTGCATGACCTCGGTGCGGTTCGCAGCGACGCGCCGCTTGTCGATGATGGCCAGGGCCGCGCCGAGGCGCTTGGCGTAGGCGCGGGCGCGCTCGACGCCGCCGGCGTCCGGCGAAACGATGGTCAGCTCCTGGAGGTCGAGGGTCTTCAGGTACTTCACGATCACCGGAGCGGCGAAGAGGTGATCGACGGGGATGTTGAAGAAGCCCTGGATCTGCGAAGCGTGCAGGTCGAGGGTGAGGACGCGGTCGGCGCCGGCGGCCGTGATCAGGTCGGCCACGAGCTTGGAGGTGATGGGGACGCGCGGCTTGTCTTTGCGGTCCTGTCGTGCGTAGCCGTAGTACGGCAGCACGGCTGTGACGCGGCGGGCCGAGGAGCGCTTGAATGCGTCGAGCATGATCAAGAGCTCCATCAAATTGTCGTTGGCCGGGGGGGAGGTGGGCTGGATGACGAAGACGTCCGCGCCACGGACGTTCTCGTCGATCTGCACGTAGTTCTCGCCGTCGGCGAAGCTGTACAGCGACACGCGCCCGGGCTCGATTCCGACGAGCGCACAGATCTCCTGAGTCAGGACAGGGTGAGAGCGGCCGGAGAAAATCTTGAGAGGACCGTACAAGGCGGGCGTGATTATACAAATGCGGGCGGCCGAGATGTAAATGGCGATTTCGGTGTGGGGCAGGCTTTCCAGCCTGCCCTCCCCGAACCAGTGACTCTAGAGCGTCAGCGTCAGCCCCACGCCGAACTGAGACTGGCTCGGCGGCGTGTTAGGCGGCAGAAGGCCCTCTCTCCAGTAGTTGTAGTAGATCGAGATCCCGACCTTCTTGGCCACCTGCGCGATCAGCATGGAAGAGAGCATCAGCGACTTGTTCTGCGTGACCTTCACATCGCGAAAGGTGATCACGGACTCCACCAGCGACAGGTTGTGCGTCAGCTGCACCCAGCTGTTCTGATAAATGCCGACAGCGCGGATGGTCGACGGCGCATTCGGAACCCGGCTCTCCTGATGCCCGATGCCTACACCGGGGGTGATCGTGAACAAGGCCCGCGGCGTCCGCACGAGCTGGAATGCCACCCCTGACGTGAGGAGCTCACGGCTGTCCAGAAGCTGCGTCGAGTCGTGCTGCACCATGGCCACGGTGACGGACGAGATGCGCGGCTTCACCGGTTGGGTGAAGGTCAGGCTGGCCAGACCGGTTTCCTGGAGCGTGTAGCGGGTGCCCGTATTTCTGTCCCTCAGGTCGGAGTGCATCGAGCTCAGATCAAGCCGAAAGACCTGCAGGCGTTTGTTCATGTAGGCGAAGCTGCCGCTTCCCATGTATCCACGCGTCTCGGTGCGGCCGTTCTGTACCTCACCGCCGAAGGTGAGGGATCCGACGATCTTTCCCGGCTGCTGCGGAGTTGCGGGGGGCACCGGCTGGGCGCCGACGGTTCCGGCCAACTGGGCGAACGCGGCGGCGGACCAGAAGACGGCTGCCAGGGCGACAGCCCACCTGCGCTGATTGTCGAGCATGCTCAGCAGTTTACCTCACGACAAGGTACACTTGGAGCATGCGTCTCGCGAAGCGGCCCAAGCTTCTCGATCGGGAGCTGATCCCGACCTCACTGATGGCCGGACCGCACCACCCGGTCGAGATCGCCGAGGCGCGTGGCGAGGGTGAAAACCGGAAGCTGGAGGTCGCCAAAGCGTTCCTGGCGATGTGGGGGCGGATCACGGCTGCCGGAAAGAGCGCCTCCTCGGCCGAGAAGGGACGGATCGTCCGCAGCACCTTCGACTCGCTGGGCGGCGCCTTCATCAAGGTGGGACAGCTGCTCGCCCTGAGGCGCGACCTGTTCGCTCCCGAATTCTGTGCCGAGCTGGCCGACCTGCATGATCGCGCCACCGCCTTTCCTCCCGAGGACTCGAGACGGATCATCGAAAAGACCTATGGCCGGCGGCTCGAGGAAATCTTCTCCGAATTCGATCCGGTGCCGGTGGCGGCTGCCTCGATCGGGCAGGTCCACATTGCGCGTTTGCGGCAGGGCGGCTACCGCGTCGCCGTCAAGGTGCAGAGACCCGACGCCCCTTCGAACTTCGCGCGCGATCTCCGTCTGCTCCAGAACATCCTCACGCCGCTGCGCCACGTGACGGCGTTCCAGCACATGAACTGGGAGGACGCGATCTGGGAGCTCCACGACATCGTCAACGAGGAGCTCGACTACCGTTACGAAGCGGCTGCTCTCCGCAGTTTTCGAAGAAAGCTCAGCAAACATCCCCGGGTCTACGTGCCGAAGGTCTTCGAGGAGTGGTGTACGCCGGTCGTGCTCGTTCTCGAATACATCGAGGGCGTCTTCATGACCGACCTTCTCCACGCCATGGAGCGCGACCCGGTGCAGGTGGCGCGCTGGCAGCGAGAGAACGACGTCGATCTCGATCACGTCGGCCGCACGCTTCTGCACTCACTCTACAGACAGATGTTCGAGGATCATCTCTTTCACGGTGATCTCCATCCCGGAAACATCATCCTCCTGCGCAAGAGCTGGATCTGCCTGATCGACTTCGGAACGATCGGCCGGCTCGATGTCGACTTCGTCGATTCCTTCCACGGCTACATGACGGCCGTGGCCACGCGCGATTTCACCGGGGCTGTGAGGAGCATGCTCTCGACGACCGAAAACCTTCCGGACAGCGGCGTCCAGTCGCTGGAGGCGGACCTTCTCGAAGCGTTCCGCATCTGGCACCGCAAGACGCTCGTGCGCGAGCTGCCGCACCGAATGAAGTCCGTGCAGGCCCTGAGCGACGAGCTCTATCCGGTGGTCAAGAAGTACCACCTCAACATGAACTGGTCGTTCCTGCGCATGAACCGCGCCTTTGGGACGCTCGACGTGGCCATTCAGAGACTGCTGCCGAACATCGATCATCCGCAGGAGATGAAGAGGTATCAGCGGAAGGCGCGCCAGAGGGCAGTGCGGAAAGCGAGGGACGTCAAATCGTCGACGCTGAGATTCCTCGGCGACGGCATGATCATCCAGCAGCAGGAAGCAGCCCTTCGCGCAGCCGCATCGGCCGCCGATTCGAAAAAGATGGACCAGTTGACGTCCCTGACCTACCGGCAGCCACTGACGAAGATGGAGTACCTGATCCACGTCCTGATGCGCCTGGTGCAGGCTGTGGTGACACTCGCTGGTCTGGCACTCCTGCTGGCCTGGATGAGCGACAACCCGCGCTTCGGCGGCAAGGGATTCCTCAATCTGAGCGGAACCAGCATCGACGACTATCTGCGGCATCTGCCGCCGTTCGAATGGTGGGAAGGCCTGATCGTCCTGGTCATCCTCGCCAACGCGTTCATGATCGCGCGAGGAGTCATCAAGCGAATCGACGAGGGCGTGACACAGTGAGGAGCCATGGCCGGCCCGACTGAAGATACGACACTCTCGATTGCCGCCGAGGCACTCGGCAGCGCCGCTTTTCGCCGCGACTACGGCGTGCGCCTCGCGTACACGGCGGGCTCGATGTACCAGGGCATCGCTTCCGAGTCGATGGTGCTGGCCCTCGCCAATGCGGGACTGCTCGGCTTTTTCGGCAGCGGCGGACTGAGTTTCGAGTCGGTCGAAGAGGCCATCGCCACGATCCAGGGAGGTCTCCCGGGGACGGCCAGCTACGGCATGAACCTGTTGTCGGAAGGCCGCCCGGACGCGGAACGGCGGCTCATCGACCTCTATCTCGAGCGCGGCGTGCGCAACGTCGAGGCCTCTGCATTCCTCCGCATCACCGCACCGCTGGTGCTGTTCCGTCTGCGCGGGCTCCGCCGCAATGCTGAGGGCGACGTCATCGCGCGGCAGCGGGTCATCGCCAAGGCTTCGCGGCGCGAGGTGGCCGAGGCGTTCATGAGCCCTCCCCCGCTGGCCATCGCACGCTCACTGCACGAAGCCGGCGACATCACCGCGGAGGAGCTCGAGCTCTCCCAGCAGATCCCGCTGGCCCAGGACGTCTGCGTCGAAGCCGACTCCGGCGGCCACACCGACCAGGGCGTGGCGTTCACACTCGTTCCCACGATCGTCGCTCTTCGGAACGAGATCATGCAGCGCCACCGCTATCGCTCGCTCATCCGCGTCGGAGCAGCCGGAGGAATCGGCACTCCTGAGGCAGTGGCCGCCGCGTTCATCCTCGGGGCCGATTTCGTCACCACCGGATCGGTGAATCAGTGCACTGTGGAAGCCGGCACCAGCGACGCCGTCAAGGATCTCCTGCAGGGCATGGACATCCACGACACCGCCTACGCACCGGCGGGCGACCTTTTCGAGATGGGCTCGCGCGTGCAGGTGCTGAAGAAGGGTCTGCTCTTCCCCGCGCGCGCCAACCGTCTGTTCGACCTTTATCGCCAGTACGATTCGCTCGAGGCCCTGCCGGCCGGAACGCGCGAAACTCTGGAGAAGTACTTCCGCCGCACGCTCGACGAAGTGTGGGAAGAGACGCGCGCCTTCTATGCGCGCTACAGGCCCGAGGAGCTCGAGCGCGCGGAACGAACGCCCAAGGCGCGCATGGCCCTCGTCTTTCGCTGGTACTTCGTGCAGACCAACCGCCTGGCCCGAAGCGGCGGCCCACAGCCGAACGTCGACTACCAGATTCACTGCGGGCCGGCTCTCGGCGCGTTCAATCGCTGGGTCAGGGGCACGAACCTGGAGAACTGGCGAAGCCGTCACGTGGCCGTGATCGCCGATCGCCTGATGAGCGGCGCGGCCCAGGTTCTGAGCCTCCGCCTGGCCGCCCTCACTCGCAATGCCTGAGATCGTCTTCCTCTTCGGCGGCCAGGGCTCGCAATTCCGTCGCATGGGCGAGGACCTTCTCGGGGACGACACGTTCCGCTGGTGGATGGAGCACGGCGACGGCATCGTCCGCGAAGCCACCGGCCGCTCGATGCTCGACGATCTCTACGGTCCAGGCCGCAGGATCAGCGACTCCTTCGACGACCTCGAGCGCACTCATCCCGCGATCTTTGCCTACGAGTACGCCGCTGCGCGCCTGCTCATCGATGCGGGCATCCGCCCGACCACCGTCCTCGGCGTGAGCCTGGGCGAAGCCGTGGGCTGTGCAGTGGCCGGCGTCGTGCCGTTCGAGAGCGCTCTTCGCTCGCTGCTTCGTCAGGCGCGCGCGTTTGCTTCGGGCTGCCGCGCCGGCGGAATGATTGCCATCCTCGACGATCCACGCACCTATTCGCGAACGGAAGTGCTAAGCAGCCGAAGCGAAATGGCGGGCGTTCTCGGGCCCTCACACTTCGTGGTGGCTGCGCCCGATCCGGAGTTGAGTGAGGTCGAGGCGCACCTCCGCGCAGCAGGCGTTCTCTACAGCGTGCTGCCGCTCCGCCAGCCATTTCACTCGCGTTGGGTCGACCCACCACCGTCCGACGCTGTGTCTGCATTCGACGGTCTGGCATTTGCGGCGCCGCAGCTGCGGATCATCTCCGCGAGAACCGCAGCAGAAGTCCCGCAACCGACCCCGGAACATCTCCTGCGCGCCGCCATCGAGCCGATGAACTTCAGGAGCGCCGTGCTGTCGCTGGAGAAGGACGGTCCCCGCGTTTACGTCGATCTAACACCCGGAGGAACGCTGGCCAACCTGGTGAACGCGAATCTTGCGGGCTCGAGCTCCCGCGTTTACGCCGTCAGCTCACCCTTCGGCCGTGAGAAGCAGGCCGTCAGCCGCATCATCGCCGACCTCGCCAATGACAGCGGTTACGCGTACGGCCGGCGTTAGGACCGATCTAACCACAGAGGCACAGAGAGCACAGAGCAGCACGTGTGAGCCTGACCTTGTCATCCCAATGGCCTTAAGTTAAGCGACACTATGGCCGAAGTGGGAGGGTGTGATGGGCGGCCAGAGGAAAGAACGAGACCTGGAAGGGTTGGGTGTGTT
>JAJXWV010000001.1 GCA_021781455.1 Acidobacteriota bacterium
TCAGGACTCAGGACTCAGGACTCAGGACTCAGGACTCAGGACTCAGGACTCAGGACTCAGGACTCAGGACTCAGGACTCAGGACTCAGGACTCAGGACTCAGGACTCAGGACTCAGGACTCAGTCCCGTCGTTCCCGATCGCCTCGACCGGGCAGTTGTCCATGGCGTCCTTGCAGAGCGATTCCTCTTCGGGAGTCTCAGGCTGCTTGTAGACGTACGAGAATCCCTCTTCGTCGTTGCGCTGAAAGTTGGCGGGCGCAGTCTCGCGACAGAGGTCACAGTCGATGCACTGAGTGTCGACGTAAAAGCGACCTGGGGGCTGGCCCGGAACCTTGTCGTTGGGATCTGCCATGAAGGGGAGCGTCGCGAGAGCAGGGCCGGCGCGAGAGCGGGCGCATTCTACGGATTCGCTCTAGACTCAGCAAACGTAACAGGGAGGCGATATGAAGAGATTTCTGGCAGTAGCGGCGGTGCTGATCCCACTCTCCGCGTTCGCGCAGATGGCGCCGATGGATCGGCCGATGATGATGCAGCGGCCGGGGACGATCACGGTGAGCGGCCAGGGAAAGGCGACCCTCGTTCCCGATCGCTATACGTTCACGGTCGGCGTGCAGACGATCGCTCCGACGGTCGACGATGCCGTCCGCGAGAACAACCAGCGCGTGGCCAACGTCATCGCCGCGCTGAAGAAGAGCGGCGCCACCGAGCAGGAGATCCGCACGTCGAACTTCTCGATCTATCCCCAGCAGGTCTATGAACAGGGGCAGGCGCCACGCATCACGGGATACCAGGTTTCGAACAGCGTCACGGTCACCCGCGACAAGATCGCCGACGCCGGCAAGCTGCTGCAGGCGGCGGTCAACGCCGGCGTGAACGTCTCGTCGGGGTTTCAGTTCCAGGTATCGGATCCGTCAAGAGGCCGTGACCAGGGGCTTCGCGCGGCGTTCGAAGATGCGCGCGCCAAGGCCACCGTTCTGGCCCAGGCCGCCGGCCGCACACTGGGGCGCGCTCTCACGATCAGCGAAGGCTCGGCTCCCGCGCCGCCGCCGCGCCCATACGCGATGGCCATGGCTGCGAAGGCCGACACCGCCGAGGTTCCGGTCGAGGCCGGCACCCAGGAGAACGTCTACAACATCTCGGTGGTGTTCGAGCTGCAGTGACCGATTCCTTTGACGAATCCGAGAACGGCCGGACCCGCCGGCATTAGGGGCAGAGAGATCCATCAGTGCGGGCCTCGCGCTCGCTCCACCGCCGGGCGTCCGCGCCCGGCGGTTCTGTTTTGACCTGGGGAACGGGTGACGGGCGCTATCATCGCCCCATGCAGAAGAGCATCTCGATCAACGCCGCATGCGCCGCCGATGTCGAGGAGATCAAGAGCCTCCTCGTCGAGTTGGAACTGCCGACGGCGGGAGTCGACGAGCATTGGAAGACCTTCGTCGTGGCCAGGGACGGTGCGCGGATGATCGCGTGCGGCGGCTCGGAGGCGTACTCGAATGCCGCGCTCCTCCGTTCGATCGCCGTGCTTCCGGAGTACCAGGGCGGAGGCCTGGGCCGCCGTCTGGTTCGAGAGCTGATCGACCGGCTGGCCTCGCGCGGAATCCGCGAGTTCTATCTTCTGACCGAGACGGCCGAGGCCTATTTCAAGAAGCGGGGCTTCAAGCGCATCGACCGCGACGAGGCGCATCCGCAGGTCCTGGCGTCGCGCGAGTTTCAGGACGCCTGCCCGAAGAGCGCGGTCTGCATGCGGCTTATGATGCTGGGTTAGAGGGTCTTGGCTGTTGGCTCCTGGGCAACCCGATTCGTCCAAGAGCCAAGAGCCAACAGCCGTCATGCAGATCTTCGACGTCCACCTGCACATCCAGCCGTGGGAGATGGTCGCGCCGGAAGTCCTGGCGATGATCGACGACGAGGTCCACGCCGGCGCGAAGGAAGTGCTGGCGTCGCCGGAATCGGTGCTGCGGTTCCTCGACCAGAACTCCATCGAGCGCGCCTGCTGCATCAACTACGTCTCGCCCGACGTGATGGGCTTCCGGCGTGAAGTCAACGACTGGGTGGCGCGCTTCACGAGCGGCCATCGCGACCGGCTCGTGGCGGTCGGCTCCGTCAACCCGCTCCACGAGCTCAACGTGCGCGACGAGATCCGCCGCGTCCTCGATCTCGGCATCGGCATGATCAAGATCCATCCGCCGCACCAGCTCTTTTCGCCGAATGCCTATCGCGGTGAGCTGTGGCAGCTGGCGGAGATGTATCGCGAGTGCGAGGAGCGCGGCGTTCCGGTCATGTTTCACACCGGCACGTCCGTCTTTCCGAAGGCGCGCAACGTCTTCGCCGACCCGATGCCGGTCGACGACGTGGCCATCGACTTCCCGCGGCTGAAGATCATCCTCGCTCACGCCGGCCGGCCGCTGTACGGCGAGACGGCGTTCTTCCTGGCGCGGCGCCACCGGAACGTGAAGCTCGACATCTCCGGCATTCCGCCGAAGGGACTGCCGCGCTATTTCCCGCGTCTGGCCGACGTGGCGGAGAAAGTCCTGTGGGGCACCGACTGGCCCTCGCCGGGCGTCACCTCGCCGAAGAAGAACGTCGAGGAGTTTCTCTCGTTGGGCTTCGGCGAGGCGATCGAGCGGAAGGTCCTCTACGACAACGCCGCGCGGCTGTTCGCCCTCTGAGCAGCCCGTCACTCTCACCACGGAGACCCAGCGCGGGCTCGCTCCGCTCGCCCGCAACCGAAGATTGCCTTCATTGGTCCCCTCGCCCCGTGCGGATCAATTCTGCGAGCTTTTTCCGTCGGGGAGCACGGGGCGAGGGGACCGGTCGCCCTGCTGTTTGTTCAATGAAATCTTCGCCCGGCGCGCTGAACCTTCGAGCTAGTAGGACGGAGGTACACCGAGTCGATTTGGGGATTTGAGATTGAAGAGCTATGAACCGACGACGGCCGCTGAGGTCATCAATCATCAATCTCAAATCTAAAATCGAATTTCTGTGCCTCTGCGTCTCTGTGGTGAAACTCCGGGAGGAGGATGCTCACTTCGTCAACGTCTTGACTACTTCCGACAGCAGCTCCGGCTTGGAGAGGTCGAGGACCAGGATCCCTTCGTCCGACTCGATGATGGCCACGTTGTCGACGCCCACGGCAACTACGCGGCGGCCGGACTCGCTCTGCGCGAAGACACCCGTGGCTTCACGGGTGTGCAGCTCGGCGTTGCCGCTGCCGGCCAGCCGCGCCACGGCCGCCCACGTGCCCACATCCGACCAGCCGAAGTCTCCGGGGATGGTGACCACGTTGCGCGCTTTCTCCATCAGCGCGAAATCGATCGAGATCGACGGCGCGTCCTCGTACCGCTCTCGAGAGACGCGCGCCACGGCGGGCGCCGCCCGTTCCAGCTCGCCGCGGAACACGCTGGCCCTCCAGATGAAGATGCCGCCGTTCCAGGCGTACCTGCCGGAGCGCAGAAACTCCTCGGCGCGTTCGCGGGAGGGTTTCTCCGTGAATCGCCGCAGCGCCACGACCCCCTCCTCGACCGTGTCGCCCAATTCCAGGTAACCGTAACCGGTATTGGCGTCGGTCGGAGTCAGGCCGATGGTGACCAGCGCCGGCGCTGTCTCCGCATACCGGTAGGCGCGGTCGAGAACGCGCAGGAACTCCGGCTCGTTCTCGATGTAGTGGTCCGCCGGGAGGCAGGCGATGGCCAGGTCGCCGGCGCGCGCTTCGATCTCGAAGCAGCAGAGCGCGATGGCGGGGGCGGTGTTGCGCCGGGCCGGTTCGGTGATCACGTTCTCCGGCCGCAGCTGTGGCAGCGTGGCCAGGCACTTCTGTCGATATCGCTCATTGGTCGATACGTAGATCGCTTCGGGTGGGAGAAGTTTCGCGACGCGGTTCCAGGTCTTCTCCAGCAACGATTCTCCACCGAAGAGCCGCAGGAACTGCTTCGGGTTGTCGTCGGAGCTCAGCGGCCAGAGCCTCGTGCCGGCGCCGCCGGCGAGGAGCAGGGCGGCGCGGCTCATGTGGTCACCGCGAGGTCCGCGGCCCTGGCGGACGTCCTCTCGGCCCCGGCGGACTTGCGCCCGACGGCGATCAGGCTCAAGCCGCGCGATGGACGCGTTCCCTCGAACGTCTTCAGCAGCGGCACGAGGCAATCGAAGAAACGCGATTGCGCGGACGGCAGTCCTCGCCGGTGGAAAAGGCGCGAGTTCATCCACCAGGCCAGCCTGGCCACGCGGTTCTGGTACGAGACGTCCTCGATCTCAAACCCCGCGTCCCGCAACTTGAGCACGACCTCCTGCTCGTCGTAGCGCCGCTGGTGTCCGACGGCGCGGTCGAGGCTTCCGAAGAGGCGGCTGCCCGCCGGCACGAACACCACGATGCGCCCGCCCGGCTGCAGGATCTGCCAGGCGCGCCGCAGCGCGGCCACGTCGTCGCTCGTATGTTCGAGCACGTTGATGAACGTGACGGTGTCGAATGCGTATCGGGCCAGGTCGGCGGTGTCAGTGGCGTCGGGATCGAACCTCTCCACGATGATTCCGGGCGTGCGGCGAAAGCGATTGCGCAGACGGTCGAGGTACGGCGTCTCCTTGTCGGTGGCCACCACCAGCTCCCGGCCGTAAAGAAAACGCGTCATCGTCCCGGATCCGGCACCCACCTCGAGTACGCGTTGCCCAACGAAAGGCTGCAGCCGCTCCCAGATCCACTTGTTGTATCGCTTGAGCGAGTCCAGCCGCCGCAGGGTCTTGTACGTAGGCGGCTCACTCGCGCCATCATCGAAGAGGCCGAACTTCAGGATCGTCCAGATGGCCGAGAAGCCGTCCTTCCAGTTGATCTTCTTTCCTTCCCAGTAGTCGCGGCCGTAGTAGGAGATCGGCACTTCGTAAATGCGGTACCCGCGGCGCGCCACCTTGGCCGTGATCTCCGGCTCGATGCCGAACCGGTTCGACCGCAGCGTGATCGACTGGATGACCTCGCGGCGGAAGACCTTGTAGCAGGTCTCCATGTCGGTGAGGTCGAGATTGGTCAGCGTGTTGGAGAGCAGTGTCAGGAACGTGTTGCCGAGGCGGTGCCAGAAGAGCATCACTCGGCGCGGGGAGCCGTCGAAGCGCGAGCCGAATACGACGTCGGCATGGCCGTCGATGATGGGCTGGATGAGCCGCGGGTAATCGCCCGGGTCGTATTCCAGATCGGCGTCCTGGATGAGAACGATGTCGCCCCGAGCCTCGGCGATGCCACGCCGGATGGCCGCTCCCTTGCCCTGGTTGACCGGCTGCAGGATGTGGCGGATCAGGGGAAACTGCCGCGAGAGCGCGGCCACCACGTCCCGCGAGCCGTCGGTGGAGCGGTCGTCGATCACGACGACTTCCTTGTCGATCGGGACTTCGAGAACGCGCCGCAGCAGCTCCGCGACAGTCGCCCGCTCGTTGTAGCAGGGGACGATCACCGAGAGCAGCGGCGCTCTGGCCGAGGCGTCGGACATCTGTCGATTGTACTGAACAGTGGTCCAGATTGACTGGAGAAGTGCTGAGTACTGAGTGCTGAGTACTGAGTGCTAGGTGACCGCAGATCGACTCAGTACTCAGCACTCAGTACTCAGCACTCAGTACTCAGCACTTCGGTACCGCCGCGATAGACTCCTGTGAAGAGCATGCACGCCACACACGAGCCTCTGCGAAAGACCCTGCACATCGCCTTCGGCCTCTTCGCGTTCACGCTGCGCTGGCTGAGCTGGCCCGTGGCCGCGGCGGTAGCGGCGTGTGCCGTGATGGGCAACTGGCTGCTGTTGCACCGGATCGTGGGGGCACGCGTGGCGCGGCATGAGCGCGGCTATGACGCCGGGATCGTGCTTTATCCGGCCATGGTTCTGGCGCTGATCCTCGTGTTTCGGAACCGCATCGAGATCGCCGGCACGGTCTGGGCGATCCTCGCTTTCGGCGACGGGTTCGCCACGCTCGCCGGGAAGGCCATCGGCGGCGCGCGCCTGCCGTGGAATCGCGACAAGAGCTGGAGTGGAACGGCCGCCTTCGTTGCCTTCGGATTCATCGCCGCCGAGGTGGTGTACCTGTTGTTGCGAACGGCGGCGACGGCGTTGCCCGCGGTGGTCGTCATCGCCGGCACGGTGATCGTCTCCGCGTTCGTGGAGTCGCTGCCCCTCAATGCCGACGACAATTTCACGGTGCCGATTGCCGGCGCGGCGACGATGGCGGCGCTCGTCTATGCCCGGTCCATCGCGTTCCCGGCTTTCGACACGACCGTCGTGGCCTGGCTCGCCGTGAACACGATCCTGGCGATCCTCGGGTACCTGGCCCGCAGCGTCGACGTCTCCGGGCTGATCGGCGGCTGGGTTCTCGGCGCGGTCGTGATTCTGTTCGGCGGCTTGCCGTTGTACGCGGTCCTGCTGGCGTTCTTCGTGATCGGGACGGCGACGACGAAGCTCGGTTATCGGCGGAAACAGCGCGCCGGTCTGGCGCAGGAAAAGGAAGGGCGGCGCGGCTTCTCCCACGCGTTCTCGAACGTCGGAGTGGCGGCGCTCCTGGCCATGGCCTCCGCCGCGATTCCGCAGGCGCGCACCGCGCTGTGGCTCGCGGCTGCGGCGGCGCTGGCCACTGCGGCTGCCGACACCACCGCCTCCGAGATCGGCCAGCTTTTAGGCCGCCGCACGTTCCTGCCGCTCACGCTTCAGCGAGTCGCGGTCGGAACCGAAGGAGCGATTTCGATCGAAGGCACGCTGGCCGGGCTGATCGCGGGACTGACCGTGGCGCTCGTGGCGTCGCTTGCACAGTTCGGAACGGCGGCGCCGCGCATCATCATCGCCCTCACGGCGGCAGCGTTCATCGGCTCGTATGTGGAGAGCCTGGCCGGCAACTGGAATCGATCGAGGGAGAAAGCGGTGCCGAACGGCGCGCTCAACTTCTTCAACACCGCGGTCGGTGCGTTCGTCCTGCTTCTGATTCTCAGCGTGATTTGAGCGGCGCGATCAGTGACCGTGCCGTGAGGCTGCGACGAAGGCGTGGCCGTTCTGCAGCTCGCCCACGACTCGCTCCAGCTGCTTGTTCGACTGCAGCGCCAGATGCTGTGCGTACTCGTCGCAGACGGCGCAAAGCTGGCGGCTGAGCTCGCTTTCGCACAATGGCGCGTGACAGAGGCGGCAGGAGGGGTCGGAGGGGTCGCTCGCCATGGCAGTGTAATTTTACCATCGCGCTACGTCGTGCGCCCTGTAACATTCGCGCTCCGATGGCATCGAGCAGTCTCAAACGGATCGTGATTGCCGGCCGTCCTAACGTCGGCAAGTCGACCCTTTTCAATAGAATCGCCGGAAAACGGCGAGCGCTCATCCACGATCTGCCGGGGATGACGCGCGACCGCCTCACCGATGTCATGACGCTCGATGACGGCCGGCGCTTCGAGCTGACCGACACGGGAGGGCTCGAATATGGTGACTCGCCGATGTCCGCCTACGCAGGCGAAATTCGAGCGCAGGCGCGGCGAGCCATCACCGAGGCCGACCTGATCCTGTTCGTTGTCGACGGCGCGGCAGGCGTGATGGCGGAGGATCGCGACATCGCCACCGACCTCCGGCCGGCCGCCTCACGAACCATCGTCGTGGTCAACAAGACCGACAGGCGCGATGCCGAGGATGCGGTGCCGGAGTTCTACGAGCTCGGCTTCGAACGGGTCCTGCCGATGTCGGCCGAACATGGCGAAGGTCTCGAAGAGCTCCTGGAAACGATCGGCGAGATCGTTCCCGCGGAAAGCGCGGAGGAGGCCATCGAGGACGACGTCGACGCGCCGGTGAGGGTGGCCATCATCGGCAGGCCTAACGTCGGCAAGTCGTCGCTTCTGAACCGCCTGACCGACGACGAGCGCGCCGTCGTCTCACCGATCTCGGGAACGACCCGCGACGCCATCGACGCCGAGATCGTCCGCAACGGAAGGCGCTACCTCATCATCGACACCGCCGGCATACGCCGGAAGGGCAAGACCACGGACCAGGCGGAGAAGCTCTCCGTGATCTCCGCACGCAAGGCCATCGAGCGCTGCGAGATCGCCCTGGTCATGATCGACGCCACCGAGGGCGTGGCCGGACAGGACGCGACGGTGGCCGGCTATGCGGAGGATGCAGGCAAGGCGGCGCTTCTCCTGGTCAACAAATGGGACGTCGGCGAGCACGGCGCGGACGACGCGAAGAAGTTCGAGGACATGGTGCGCTTCCGGCTGAAGTTTCTCTCCTATGCGCCCGTCGAGTTCATCTCCGCAAAGAGCGGCCGCCGCATCGAGAAGATCTTCGCCCGCATCGACACGATCATCAGCGGCTATCGCACGCGCTTCCGCACCTCGGAGCTCAACGAGATTCTCGAAACCGCGTTGAGGCAGCACCAGCCGCCGGCCGTCAAGGGCAAGCCGCGGCGCTTCTACTACTGCACCCAGCTCAAGAGCGGTCCGCCGACCTTCGCGCTGTTCTCGAATGTCGACGAGCCGCTGCATTTCTCCTATCGCCGCTATCTCGAGAACCAGTTCCGCGAGGCCCTCGGTCTGGTCGGCTGCCCCGTGCACTTCGTGATCCGCGCGCGGAAGGGCATGCAGCGGGAGGACGAAGCGCGCCGAGGCCAGGGCGGGGAGCGCAGGCAGAAGAAGCAGAAGCAGGTCAGACGCGCGAAGTGAAGTCACCGTCACTTCGAGCCGGCGGAGCTGCGCCCCCCGTCACTCTGAGAGGCTGTGCAAGAAACGACTTTTTTTGCGAGGAGAGAACGAACTGATCAGGATCGGTCGGATCGACCGATTGTTCCGAGCGGCTTCAGAGCGACGGTCGATCAGGTGGTTC
>JAJXWV010000023.1 GCA_021781455.1 Acidobacteriota bacterium
ATACCGCTCCTCGGGGGTGATCTGGTGATATCGCAAGGACGATCCCTTCTTGCCGGAAGTGCTCGTCAGTGTCCCAGATCGCCCCTTTTCGCGCTCGCCTCGTTGCACTTACTTGTTGAATTCGGGCACGATAACTACGTCGACCCACGGACGCTCATTAGATATCGCGATACGGTCACATACAACGTGAGCTTCCTGAACAACTTTCGCCAATCGTGGCCATATGCGGATTTCTATGACTTCTATAACGATTACACAACGCGTGCTCTCTGGTCGAATCCGGCAGCGGCCGATAGCCTTCGGTACGTCAACAATGTCACCGCGCCATAAGGTGGCGCGCGGAGCCTGCGTGCGCAGGCTCCGCGCTTTGGTCGTCATGCTCGCAGTCGCGGCGCCGTTGCGAGCAGATTGGACGCTCACGTATCCGTGGAAAGGGCAACCGTACAGCGGCAGCGTCGTCGCTGCGGGCGATGCTCGAGTGTATGCGTGCTCGGGCCTCGAAGCGTGGCTCGTCGCGAGCGATGATGGTGGCAGAACGTGGTCGAAGACATCGCCGCTCACCACGTCGTCATCAGTGGTCCCAGTGGACATCGTCTCTCAGCCGCACAGTCCGGACACCGTTGTGATCGACGCAGAGGGGCTGGAAGCCGCAATCTTCCGAACGGCGGATGCCGGCGCAACATGGCAACGCGTAGGCGCCTATGTGCACGTCGCGGTCGATCCCGTCGATCCGAATGTGATGTATGCGTCACGGGGGTATCCGTCATTTGGTGGCATTGTTAAGACCGTCGATGGAGGAATCACTTGGAGCGATACTGCACGAAAGAATAGTCTCGACCGAGCCATCGTGGTCGATGTTCTCGACCACCAGACGGTGTACGCGATCGGAATCGACGTCCCCGAACAGAAGACGGCCGGTCTGTATCGTACGCGCGACGGTGGTGCAACATGGCCCTCGATATACCCAGGGTACAACACGATTTTGTCGCTCACCGTCGACGTTCTCGATCGTTTGTATGCCATTGTAGAGAGCGAGTTCGCGCTTCTCCTGCTGCGCAGCACCAACCAAGGCGACTCGTGGTCGCGCCTCCGGATCACGGTGCCACCCGTCGGAGGATATCCCGACGTTCGAGCCAGGGCGGTCGCAATCGATCCGCGTATGCCGCAGCGCCTATACGTTGGCACGCTGGAACAAGGGGTCGTTGCATCATTCGATGACGGCGTCACGTGGGAAGTCCTCGGGAACCTCCCTAGTCATTTTGTGAACGCAATTACCGTCACAGGCGACGGAGCAGTACTTGCCGCCACCCCCGACGGTATTTATCGTTACATGCCTACGCCGCCGCGTCGCCGCGCCATAGGCAAGTAATTTCCCGGGGCGGTTTTCGACCGATGGGGCAGAATCGTTGCCGAGCACCGCGACCTGTGTCGTGGCGGTGCGTCGGACGAAAGAGGTTCAACAGAAACGCCGTAGATTCCTTGACTCTGCCAAGGTTGCGGCACGGCCGATACATGCGGCCGCGAAGCGGGAGAATTGCCGGGCATCTCGTCAGGCGCAGAAGCCGTTGAGGGCTGCGGGATGAGTCTCCGTCGCCTGTGCCCGCACCGATGTTCGCGGCGTGACGCGGCGGCAGGATTGCCAGCCAAACTGGTCGTGGTTGAGCATCAGCGCTTCCATGCCGCGACGTCGCCGGCTAATAGCGGACTTTTCCTGAGGCGTGCGAATTCCGCGTCGGGGGCGTGCGACGGTCGATGCCACCACGCCCGCGAGCAGTTCCTCTGGCCGGATTCTCAGATCTTCCGCAAGCACGAGTTCTGTGCGTACCGAGGGTGCTCCAGTGACCACTTGTGGTCAGCCGTGCACCCTACTGACGCTCAGCCGTCCTTCATAAGCTGAGCTTCATGTTCAAACCCATACTCACCGAACGTGATACGGCGAAGCTGTATCACCGGATGCTGCCGCCCGACATCCGGCAGTACCTCAACGGCCGCGGGATCCCCGACACGATCATCGACCGTCAGCTCCTCGGCTGGAACGGGAAGAGCATCACGATTCCGGTTTTCGGCCACGATGGTCACGAGGTCCTCACGTTCCGGCTCGCGAAATCGCCGAAGGACACAAGCGACAGTCCGAAGATACTCTCGGAACCGGGCACCTGGGCGGAGCTCTACGGATGGGAAACGCTCGCACGAGAACCTCACCGCGTGGTGATCTGCGAGGGCGAGTTCGACCGGCTCGTTCTCGAGGCGAACGGGATTCCGGCCGTCACCTCGACCGCAGGAGCACACGTCTTCCTGCCTCATTGGGCGAAGCACTTCGAGCGCATCCCGCGCGTCTACATCTGCTTCGATCGCGATCCGGCCGGCCACGACGGTATGGAGAAGGTCCGGCGCATCCTGCCGCAGGCCACGATCGTCGAGCTGCCTGCCGAGAGACAAGGGAGACATCACCGATTACTTCGTCCGTCTCGGAAAGAACACCGTCGACTTCGACTTGCTGATCGCAGCGGCTGAAAGGAAGAAGGAGGCGGCTCAGGATGACACGGAGCCTCCGAACTTTCGCCTTCCTAAACCGCAACATAAATCAGGCGCGCGTCGAGCGCAGCGACTCAGAGAGCAGATACCAATCCAGAAGGTCATCGAGATGTTCGTGGATCTCGACCCGTCCGGAACCCACTTCGTTGGTTTCTGTCCCTTCCACGAAGAAAAGACGCCATCCTTCACGGTTTACCCGGAGACCGGCACCTACTTCTGCTTCGGGTGCGAAGCGCATGGTGACGTGATCGCCTTCCTGATGCACAAAGAGTCGATGACCTACGGACAGGTGTGCGAAGCGCTGGAGTCCTACCTATTCACCAATGACCTCTTCCCAACCTCCTGAAGAGAAGAAGGTCCAGACCATCCCCACCGCCTCCGCGAGGCTGCCGCAAGGCGATCTTCTGGAGATGGTGTATGACCCCGACGAGGGCACGACGCGTTTCATCGTGGGGAATGGCGAGGCATGGACATACGAAACGAGCCTCTCTCTTTCTCCTACTGAGCGCCTCGTGCCGTACTCCCCGTCGAACAACCTCGTCAAACACGGAGTCGTGCTCTTCCCCTCGGAACCGGAGGAGTACGGCACCGAGGCGGATTTGCTCTCCCGCATCCGTGCGTTTCTGCATCGCTACGTGGACATGGAGGAGGACTTCGAGGAGATCGCTGCGTACTACGCGCTCTTCACCTGGATCTACGATGCCTTCCACGAAGTCCCCTATGTCCGTGTTCGCGGCGGATACGGCACCGGCAATCGCGCTTGCGCAATTTCTGCACAGGCTCTCAGGATGACGCCTGTAGGGGTGCCGCCGGCAGCGAGGAGGACAACAACAGCGGACCGCGTACTGCCTATACTTGCTCGATGCCGCAGATCGAGTTGACGATCTGGCTCGGAACCGAGGGCGTGCCCATCGGCGCAGAACGCGTCTCGAACTTCGCGGCCGGCAAATGAGCGCGATCGCCGCTGTCGTAGCGCTCATCCATCTCCTCGGCGCGCTCAGCGCGATTCGGGCGGTGATGGATACACGGACGCCGCAGGGCGCGATCGCGTGGGTGGTCGCACTGATCGGCTTCCCTTACCTCGCGCTGCCGATGTTCTGGATTTTCGGAGGCCGAAGGTTCGTCGGATATGTCATCGAGCGCCGCAGCGCGCTGTCGGAAGCGAACCCCATTGCCAGAGGTGCGCATCAGGCGCTGGCGGACAGCGGTCTGCTCGTCACGACGGAAGCGAATTGGGAGCTGCCGTTCGGGCGCCTGTCGAAACTTCCGTTCACCACGGGAAACGATGTCGAGCTTCTCATCGACGGCGACGCGACGTTCGCCTCGCTCCTGGCGGGCATCGCTCGAGCGCGTGAGTACGTCCTCGTGCAGTTCTTCATCTTTCGCAACGATCGGATCGGACGTCAGATGCAGGACGTACTTCTGGAGCGCGCCCGCGCCGGCGTGCGGGTGTACGTCTTGTACGACAGGGTGGGGTGCTACGACCTGCCGCGGAGGTACATGCAGCGTCTGCGGGATGGCGGCGTCGAGGTGCGCGCGTTTCGCACCGTCGGCGCGTATCGATTCCAGGTCAATTTTCGCAATCACCGGAAGATCGTCGTCGTCGACGGCCGCGAAGGCTGGGTCGGTGGCCTCAACGTCGGCGACGAATACCTCGGCCGCGATCCGAAGGCCGGCTTCTGGCGCGATACGGACGTGCGCGTGGACGGACCGGTCGTGCAGGCCGTGCAAGTCGCATTTCTCGAGGACTGGCACTGGGCGTCAGGCCATTTGCTGTCGCTCGACTGGACCCCGCGGCCGTCGCCGGGCGGCGCCCGCCGCGCCGTGCTCGCGCTGCCGAGCGGACCCGCCGACGACCTGGAAACGTGCACGCTGTTCTTCATCGACGCGATCAACGCAGCGCGATCGCGTTTGTGGATCGCAACACCGTACTTCGTTCCCGATGAACAGTTCATCACGGCCGTGCAGCTCGCTGCGCTTCGCGGAGTGGCCGTGCGCATCCTGGTCCCGAAGACCAACAACCACATCCTCGTCGGATTATCGATCTGGTCCTATCTCGACGAGCTCGAAGCGGTGGGCGTCGAGTTCTGGCAATACGCGCGCGGCTTCATGCATCAGAAGGTGACGCTGATCGACGATGCCGCGTGCACGATCGGAACGGCGAACTTCGACAACCGATCCTTCCGGCTGAACTTCGAGATTACGATGGCGATCGCCGATCGCGAGTTCACGTCGCGTGTGCGCGCGATGCTGGAGGCGGATTTTGCGGCATCGGAGCGCATCACCGCGGCCGATCTTCGCGCGCGATCGTTCGCCTTCCGGTTCGCAGTCCGCGCTGCACGGCTCGCCTCTCCGGTGCAGTGAACGGGTCGCTCTTCACCTCTTCGATGCAGCCGTACGTCACCGCGCTCGCGTCGTCCAAGCTACCCAATGAGACAAAAATCGGGTGCAGGACGCTTGTCATTCCGAGCGTTTAGCTAGGAATCTGGGCGGGCGGGTGGCGCGCGATCGGTACGGCAACTGCCTGTGGCTGGATCGGTGCGCCGCCCATTCCCCCAGATTCCTGGCTAAACGCTCGGAATGACAAGATCGCTCTTCGATTTTTGTCTCATTGGGGCTGGCTCGCTTCCGCGGATAGCGTCTGGCGCGCCAGTAGTTCAAGCGGGAAGGTCCCGTGCAGCTCCGCAGGAGAGGCGAAGAAGCGGGGCGCGCCGGACAGAAAGGCCGGGATCTGCGGGTCGAGCCCCGTCGTGATGAGCTTGCGCGCGATTCGAATCCCCTCGTCTCGGACCATGCGCGTGAAACGCTCGAGGTTACGGTCGGCCTCAGCCGTCTCCTTGAAGTCAAAGTACTCCTGGATGCTCTGCGGCGGCTTCAGGATCACAATGGGGCGCTTCAGCTCGTCCTCCTCCACGCGCCCGCGATAGGTCGCCTGGTAGTACATGGGCGAAAGGTCCTCGTGCGAGATGTTCCAATCGCTCTCGTAGGGCTTATGCGTGAACATGTCGATCCGGTTCTCCTCGGTGACGGCCATGGCAAAGATGCACCCGGGGAACTGCGCCCTGGACTTCTGATAAGCCTCGAAAAGGAGCCTGCCGCAGGCGCGCTCTTTGTCGTTGTCCCTGCTGGCCGGCGCCTCCTGCGCTGGGGCTGGGGCTGGCGCTGGCGCTGCCGCCGCACTCACGGTTGCAGTTCGCGACGTGTCAGGCTCCGGCGGGACGGACCGGTAATTCTCCGGCAGGCGATACTTCTCCCGGTACGACGGATCCGGCTGCAAGATCTTGCCCTTCAGGTAAGGCAAGCGCAGCGTCATGGTCGTGCCCTTTCCCATCGTGCTCTCGATTGCCAACTCGCCGCCGAACTCGGCGACCGTCTGGCGGACAAACACGAAACCGAGCGAATGGATCTCGCCATCCAGCGTCTGGCGGTCAGCGAGAAGCTGCGCGATCTTCGCCGGGGACATGCCCGCGCCGTCGTCGCTCAAGCGCAGCACCACGCGGTCGCCTTCGACGACCGTGCTCACGTGGACCTCACCCGCCTTGCGCCCGCCCATGGCGTCGACGGCATTCATGACCAGGTTGAAGTACATACGGCGGAAACGCTGGCGTCTGCCGGCAATGACCGCCGGGTCCATCCGTTCGAGATGCAGCTCCACGCGGGCCTCGGACTTCTCGACTACATACCCGCGCACGACATCCTGCGTGAAATCGCGGATGTCCTCGGCAATGTCGAACTCCTCCTGGACGCCGGCGTCATTCGCCTCCTCGCGAAAGGCCACGATGCGCTGGTGCACGCCGTAAAGCCAGCTGGTGCAGTTACGGTAGTGGCGCCGCGAGCGGACGGAGCGCGCCTCCTGGGGCAGGAAGGACAGCACCTGATCCGACCGCCCCCACAGCGGGTTGAGAATGAGATGGCAGGTCTTGTCGATGGCGTCGACGTAGCGGCGGCCGAGGAGCAGCACTGTTGGGTCCGGCGAGAAACTCTTCACCGCGTTCGAATAGTCCTGGAACGCCCTGCGCGCGGTGCCGA
This sequence comes from Acidobacteriota bacterium, assembly GCA_021781455.1. Classification (GTDB taxonomy): domain Bacteria; phylum Acidobacteriota; class Thermoanaerobaculia; order Gp7-AA8; family Gp7-AA8; genus JAJXWV01. Next base: position 6,565 of record JAJXWV010000023.1, read on the forward strand.
GCTTGGACTTCAGTTCCTGCACATCCGCCTCGTGCAGAACCTGCGCCTGCTCGATGTTGTAGATCTCGAGGTCCGTGTTCAGGGTGACGTGGTAATGAAGGATCTCGTTGAAAAAGCCCTCGACACGAAGGTCGTGGATGAGGAACTTGATCTCGGCGACTTCCTTCTTGATCCCTTCCCGGTAGTCGGGCATGGCCTGGGAGGAATCGCCCGTTTGTCCCGTCGTCACCGTTCAGCCCCCATCATCAACGTCGAACCCTCTGATTCGGCAAAACGCCGCGGACAGACGCCCCCTTCTTTCCGCTCTTCCAGACGAGACATGGGACCCAGCGGCCATGGGCGGGGCCGCGCGTTCGAAATCAGGTTACCGAGTGCGGCCTGCTACGACAGCTGCAGGTTACCACTGGCTCGACGGCGAGGATGTTGGGCCGGTGACTTTGCGATTCGGCCGGGAGGTCATCGCGAACCACCGTGGATGGACGCCGCCAAATGCCTGCAACGAGATGCGAAGTGCGAGAAAGAAGTCATAGCCGAGAATGCGAGAAGTCGGCAAAGCGGAAGATTCCGCTGTCGCAACATAGCTGGCAAACGATGTCCGGCGTGCTATCTGTCCGGCAGGAGAATTCGGCAGAGTCATCGAGACTCGCCGCCTGAGCTCCCCCGAATTCTTGTGTGTGTGTCATCTCCTTAACGCAAATGAGGGGTTGATGTGGGCGACTCGAGCGGGATTCGGATCCGTATTGGCCCCCAACATTCAGCAGCCACAAGAAGGAGGAAGGAGAGGGTCAGGAAGGAGAGGGTCACCCATTAGCAGGCATTGTCAAGATGGGCGGGCGAATCCCTGCCGCGTTTAGCGGCTGCTATCAGTGGCTGACTTCTGCGTCTGCCGTGCTGATTCAGCAGTCCCGGTGTCTCGGTCGGGTCAGGAAGGAGAGGGTCAGATCTTCTTTGTTCGGCATCGATTCTATCGGTTGCGGGCCAAGTGTTTGATGCATTGGTGCTTGTCGCGCTTTGCGACTCGGCGTCGCCGCGAACCGCAGACGTGACCCCATTCACCCACATTCACCCTCCATCGGACGGTCGGCTTCCAGTACGACAACGCGGACCGCGTGATCGGCCAGACCCTTCCCGACCAGCGGGTGATCGGGTTCGGATACGACGGGAACGGGAATCTGACCTCGGTCACGCCGCCGAGCCGGCCGCAGCATGGATTCACCTTCACGCCGGTCGACCTCGAGGCGTCCTATACGCCTCCGGCCGTGACCCCGGGAGGAGCAACGCAGTACAGCTACAACAAGGACCGCCGGCTGACCCAGGTGACGCGGCCCGACGGGAAGACGATCCAGATCGCATATGACACGGCAGGGCGGTCGAGCGGGGTCACGATCGGCCGAGGATCGTATGGCTTCACGTACGATCCGACGACGGGCATGCCGGCCACCGAGGCGGCGCCGAACGGGGAGGCGATCGCGAACAGCTTCGACGGACCGCTGCTGACTGAGCAGGCCTGGAGCGGGACGGTCACCGGAGCGGGTGAAAAGGCACGCTTGCGCAAGGAGTGGGAGCTGCTGCTGACGGTGTGGGGCATCGGCAAGATCCTCGGCCTGACAATCATGTACGAAGCCGGCGATGTGGGCCGCTTCCCCGGCGCCGGTCACTTCGCCTCGTACTGCCGGTGCGTCGACGCCCAGCGCCTCTCGAATGGCAAGAAGAAGGCGAACAACAACGCCAAGAACGGCAACAAGTACCTGGCCTGGGCCTTCGTCGAGGCGGCGCACTACGCCGTCCGCTTCTACCCCGAGGCCAAACGCTTCTACGACAGGAAAACAGCGAAGACCAACGGCGTGGTGGCGATCAAGGCGATCGCTCACAAGCTGGCCCGCGCCGCTTTTCATGTTCTGCGCGACCAGCAGCCCTTCGATCCGAAACGAGTCTTTGTTTGAAAGCTTGGTCGGTGCGGTCAGCCATCCAATGGGGTTGGCTTACAACCACGAGACCTGATTGGAGCCCGCACCGGCCAGGACGAGCCGACGTATGATTCTGCGGCGAGCGCGTGAGCCACACGGGGTTGGACGCCGGCCACCGGCCGGCGAGCCACAGAGTTCTGTGCTCCTTCCAATTGGACACGCGCTCGCTCGACCGAAGCGTTTCTGGGACGCCGTGCGCGTCAGGGGCCTGGGCCGATCTCGATCGACCCTTCCGCCTTGGTCCTGATGGGTGACTGGTGCGGATCATCGATCCGACACCGCTCGATCGAAACGCCGGGACTGCCGTTTCACCGTCGCTCGTTGGACCAACGACCCATTCTTTGACAGCCGCTAATCGCGGCAGGGGATTCGCCCGCCCATCTTGACAACGCCTGCTAATGGGCGACCCTCTCCTTCCCCTGTTGGGTCCTCTGGTGCGATTGCACTCCACCGCGGTCGGCTTCGTTGTCACTGACATCGAGACGAGTTTAGTGGTAACTAATTATCTCTCGGCAGGTCTGCATGGTCGTTGCGCGATGCGTCGGCAACGTTGCTGTGTCTCCTGAGTAACTGACGAGGAGTCGCCGATGGATCTCGCTTCAGTCCTTTGTCCGAAGTGCTGCGCCAAGATCCCAGCTACAAAACTCTTGACTGAGCAGATTCACGGGCGGCTAAAGGCGGCGTACCAAGAGCAACTAGCGGCGCCTCAATGCGGTCGAACCCCCAACGACGTTCGGAGGTCGAAATGCCGGGCTCATGTTTTTCGACGAGGAGGTGACGGAGTTCGGTCATACGCAGGCCGACTGCTTCGGCCCGTCGCGCGGACGGTAGAGATTTGCGGGGTCTTAGTAATTGCGGCTATCGGCTTTGCAAGCTCGCAGGCATGGGCCGGAAACCTCGTCGTTAACGGTACATTCGACCATGACTTGAGCGGCTGGACTCTGTATACCGGCGGCGCTCGATGGGACGCTGCTGACGCCCACGGGAAGAGCAGCAGTGGTTCCATGCAGATCGGTGGGCCTGGACTAACCTTCGCGTCACAATGCATACAAGCAGCGCCTACGAGCACGTATTACTTCAGCGCTTCTGGCAGGGGAAACAACCTTCAGATATACGCAAAGCCGTCGCCGTATCCGTGCGATATCTCGGACGGTAGTGTCGCGGGTGGCTATCCCATCAGTTTTGCTGACACGCTGTGGGCTGGCAGCGGAACAATGAACATTTCCCCACAGCCGCTTGCTGCATGGTTGGTCGTGATCGAGACTTTCGGCGGCGGTAGTGGTAGCGCGGATGACATTTACTTCGGTACAGAACCTCCGCCCGTTGAGAATTTCAGGCTCCTTGTTTCGAGGACGGGGACCGGCACTGGAACGGTGACCAGCGCAGGAGGGACGATCTCTTGCGGTACCACGTGTAGCGGCATATATCCCTTTGGCACGCTCGGAACTCTCACGGCGAAAGCCTCATTGGGCTCTGTTTTCAGCGGCTGGGCGGGAGACTGCTCTGGGGTATCGCCGGACTGCCACTTGACCATGACTCAAGACCGCAGCGTGTCCGCGAGGTTCGATACTGCATCCTGCACGCTCTCCTGTACCGCAACCGCGCCAATCACGGGAACGACGCGCACACCGATCACGTTCAGCGCAAATGCATCAGGCTGCAATGACACAACCTACTCTTGGGACTTCGGCGATCACACAACGTCACCAGCGCAAAACCCAACGCATACGTACAACACTTCGGGCACCTACATCTGGACCCTCACGGCCACTGCGAACGGTCAAACGTGCACAAAATCATCTCCGATCAGCATCACATCTGTGACACCACCAGTCAGCACTACAACACCCACCATCTTCATCGGCGGCTATTGCAGCGATGCATCAACATGGACGGCGATGATCAAGAACCTCCAAGCAACCGGCAGGTACGGCCCACGTGTCGACGTCGCGCCCGGCAACCCAGTTCAGGAATGTAGCACCACAGGCAGCCTTCGGCGCAGCAGCATCTACGTCATGAGCTTCTCACCACCGTCAGACTGTTTCGACACGATGACGGCGAAGGACATCGCTATCGAAGCACTCGCTGGACAGCTCGCCGAGATCATCCCAGCTGTACTCGCCGCGAACAACGCGAAGCAAGTCGACCTCGTCGCGCACAGCATGGGCGGCCTCGTCGCGCGTGCACTCGTCGAAGGGCTCGCGAGCGGCAACAGTACTACCGGAGCGGACGCCGTCCGGCGAATCATCACCATCGACACACCACACGGGGGCGCGGCGATGGCGTCATGGCTGAAATACAGCGGTGTCTGCGTGACCTCAAGCAACGTCCAACGCTCCGAAATGGACCCGAACAACACGGACTATGACTTCCTCAAGCGGCTGAACAACCTACCCATTCCGCCCAACACGCAGCTCACGGCCATAGCATCGACAGCGATTTGCGGCGTGGCGTCGTCGCCGTGCATACCACCAGGTGCGCCATCCCCCTTTGGCGACGGTGTTGTGACCTACGCATCGCAGAACATCACCAGCCAAGACCTCTACCGGTGCCAAGACAACATCAGACTGATCTGGAACCCGGTCTTTCTCGACCACAGCGCCGTCCACGATGCCCCAGAGGTCGCCACGAGGGTCGATCAACTGCTAAGGGCACAAACAAGCACGGTCACGTGCCGGAACACCGCCGTAGGCACAGCTCTCACCGTCGCATCACCGGCAACGAGCGGCGCGAACCTCGTCGGGTTTACAGCGACATTTACACCAGCTCTCAACAAAGCAGCAGATCTCGCGACCTGCTCTGCAACCGTCACCATCGTGAGCGCAACCGGCAACGTGCTGGCCACTGCAACTGTTCCCGCTACCGATACGCAGACCGTGACACTCGGTGTCATACCAGGCGGGAACTGGCACGCAGAAATCCAGCCATCTTGCGCAACAACGATCACCGCGAACATCGACGTTTGGCCCATCGCACGGCAGCGCGCTGTAGCACACTAATCGCTCGCGAAAACATCAAACACGGCACACCAAGTAAGATCCGCCCGAGTGAGCCGAAGGCCTTCGTAGCCTCGGCAAACGAGGCCAAGAATCGGGACGTAATAGGGTCAAAGCTTCTGTCGTTGGGATGGATTGACGGCGGATTTACGTGACGAAGGGGTGGGAAGCGGAACCGGGCACTCGGGAGTGAGAATCCGCGCGAGATCGGGGTGAGCAAACGGCCTCGATCGAGCGAGGGCGTGTCAAGACCGAGTTGCAGAGGGCCTGGTCAGGCACACCTCCGGCGCAAGGTTGGCCTAACGCAGCACGGCCGGAGAGACGGTGAGGGTGGTGATCGGCGGAGGCGGGAGAGCCCGGAGCCGCTCGCAGCAGCGATCGATCTTCTTCTGCAGCCACTCGTCGTGATCGAGCTCGCGATCGCAGATCGAAATCAGATCGGAGGCGCGTCCCGAGCTGTCGAGACGCAGCCCCGCAGCGATGGCGCGCCGCGACAGGATTCCTTCGTAGCAGCCTAACCACGCGGCCGCACGCCGGGCCGGATTCGCGCCGCGCTTCTGCACCTGCGCCACGCTCGTCCCGAAGGTCTCGGCCACGACCTTCACGATCGTGGGCATCAGCGGCCTGCCGACGTAGCGCTGGGCGCGCGGATGATCATCAGGCCGGGGCTTCGACTCGACGAGCGCCCGCATCTGCTGGATCCAGCGCTCGCCGCCGAGGAAGATCTGCCCGACGATGCGCGGTCGGATGTCGTGATCGTTCCCGATGCCTTCGGCGATGAACGTGCGATAGAGGTTCTGTGCGACGGCTGGATCGGGAGCAAGCCGGACGAGCAGCTCTTTGCTAGCCAGCCACTTCGGCACCTCTTCGTGTCCGGCATGGGCGCGATAACTGCCCCAGCGGTAGTCCTCCGGCCGCTCCACGATGCCGGCGTCGACGGCGTTGAGAGCGATGTAGCGGCAGACGTTGAGCAGCTCGGTTTCCTTCTCGACGGCTTCGCCCCCGAACCGGCCCTGGAACAGATGCCCCGAACGCCCGTGCCGGCGATTGAACCACTGGGCGTACTTGCCGTTGAGCCACTGCATGCCGCGAGAGAGCGTCGGCTCGGGCGTGTCGAGGGCGAAGTGGTAGTGGTTCGTCATGAGCTCGTACGCGTACACGATCCACTTGTAGCGCTCGGTGGCGTCGCCGAGAAGCTCGAGGAAGCGGAGCCGGTCGGTGTCGTCGAGGAAGATGGGCTGGTGGTTGTTGCCACGACTGAACACGTGCCAGGTGGCGCCGGCGAAGTCGAGTCGAAGAGCGCGTGCCATCGATCCGAGGCTACCTCGGTCGATGCGGATTACCGAGGAAGTGCCTCGAAGGTGCGCCGCTCGGTTTCAGAACCTCCTCGGAAGGGAAACTATCGGCCAGTATGCTCTACGATGCGTAGAGCCCGAGTGAGTGAACCCGGCGACCGAAGCTTTGACCCCAACGACCCCACTCTCCCAACGACCTCGCAGAAGCTTTGACCCCAACGACCCCAACTCCCAACGACCTCGCAGAAGCTTTGACCCCAACGACCTCCCACCAACGACCTCCCACTTGCGCCGGCCGGCGCGCAGTCGAGGGGGGAATCACCGCTTCGCCGCGTCGCGATCCCCAAGCGACAGCACATAGGCGACGAGATCCCATGACTCTGCCTCGTCGAGGCTCTTCCACGCCGGCATCGGGGTGTCACGCACGCCTTCCCGGATGGCGAAGTAGACGTGGCGAGGCGAGGTCTCGGAGCGCCAGGAGGGGTCTGTAAAGTCCCGCGGACGCGTTGACAAGGCCTCGCTGCGGATGCCGTGACCGTCGCCGAGAACGCCGTGACAGAGGCTGCAGTGCTGGCGGAACAGTGCCGCTCCGCGGGCGCGAGCTTCTTTCGAGGTCATGAGCCCTGGCGGGACCGCGACGTCGCGATAGGCCGGCGGAAGATCGCGATCGACGGAAGGGCCGCAAGACAGCACGATCGCCAAAAGCACGGCGCCTCCGGCTCGCATACTCGCGGCAGGCGTCGCGAATCGAACAAGCGCGCCTGCTGCGAAGTGGCTCAACATGGCAGTCCGTTCGATTCGGCGGTGGCCCTGGGCCGCTGCAAGCCCACCTCCGCTCAGCGGCTCTGGGTCAGGACAGCGCAAGTTCGGCGCCAGCACGTGCCGTCCGTCGGCGAGTCAAGTCGAACCCGAGCATTCGTACGTGATCGACGATTGCAGCAACCAGCCGGGGAAGCGCCTGGCTGACCGGTGGAGAGAGCTCCCAGCCTAGATCAATCGTGGCCGGTACGATCCCGAACAGCGTGAGCGCCGCAGGCAACGTGCCGCGCATCCTTGCAGCATCCAGGAGGTCGGCGACTCCCACCTGGTGCACGGACAGGCGCAGGCGAACGGCGGGCAGTACATCGTCACCCTGGAGGAAGACGAGTGCTCCGGGCGGCGCGTCCATCCGGATCGCATCGACGATCAGAACCCGATCCGAGTCTTCGATGATCGGCAACAAAGACAGTCCAAGCGTCCCGCCGTCGAGCATCGCCACCCCGTCGGGAGCAGAGTAGTCCCGCGACAGTCTCTCGACCGCCGCGGGGCCGACACCGTCGTCCATGCAGAGGACGTTACCGACTCCCAGAATTGCCAGCCTGTTGCGACAGGGCATGCATTTCCCTCCGCTCCTTGAACAAGTAGCCCGAATACACCAGATCCTCCGGCGGGACGAACTTGTATCCGGAGAACATCGACTCCACCGTGCCGTTGGCCTCGACGGTCGACATCAGAACGGATGAATAGACGTGGTGGCCCACAAAGCCGAGGAGCAGCCACATGACCACGTGATGGCTCCACTTGGCGGTCTGCAGGCCGCCGAACAAGGAAGCCAGAAAGCCGAGGTGATGGAACGGCGAATGGATGTTGGCCATCGCCGAGTAGAGCGCGAAGCCGGACAGCATCTGCAGGATGTAAAGGACGAAGATGGCGGTGTAGGCGAGTCCCGCGAGCGGATTGTGCCCGACGAAGCCGGGAGGCTTCCGCAGGGCGAACAGATAAAAGCGAAGGGTGGGACCGAGTCCGGCCCAGCGCTTGCGCCGCATCGGAATGAACTTGTCCCAGTGCGAGTAGCGATTGCCCATGAACATCCACGCGATGCGCGCCACGACCGAGATGCCGAACACCGTCGCGGCGTAGAGGTGGATCGTGCGGACCCAGCCCATCGAGTAGGTGTCGCGGAACGAGGCTGGCAGGATCGCGATCGGATGGGCGATGTAGAGCCCCGTCGCGGCGAGGACGAACAGCGAAAGAGCGACGCCCCAATGCGCGAGACGAACCGGCAGTTCCCACACGTAGACACGCGTGAGCTCGCATTTGGGCATCGTGCCGGGAACGCCCAGGACGCTCATTGCACCCTCACTTTCACGATCTCGTTCCCTCGCGGGTCGAGGACGTGGACGCCGCACGCGAGACAGGGGTCGAACGAGTGGACCGTGCGGAGGATCTCGATCGGCTTCTCCGGGTCGGCCACGGGGTTTCCGACGAGCGCGGCCTCGTAAGGTCCGGGCGCACCCGAGGCGTCGCGCGGCCCGGCATTCCATGTCGAGGGAACGACGCACTGGTAGTTCGCGATCGCGCCGTCTTTGATGTGTACCCAGTGACCGAGTGCGCCGCGCGGAGCTTCGTGGAACCCGGCCCCCGTGCATTCCGCCGGCCAGCTCGACGGTTCCCACTTCGAGTTGTCGTGAATGCGCAGCTCCCGCCGCCCCATGTTCGTGGCCAGCTCATCGAGCCAGTCGCTCATCTTCTCGGCGAGGACCTGCGTTTCGATGCCGCGCGCCGCAACACGACCGAGGGTCGAGAACAACGCTTCCGGTCCCACGCCGAGCTTGGCGAGGACGGCGTTCACGAGCTCCTTCACCTTTTCGTGGCCCGATCCGTAAGCGACGAGCATGCGAGAGAGCGGACCGACCTCCATCGGCAGACCGTCGTAACGAGGCGACTTGAGCCAGCTGTATTTCGCGGTGGTGTCGAGCTTGTCGTAGGGAGGCTTCGGCCCGGTGTACTTCGGGTGCGTCTCACCGACGGAAGGGTGGAGCCCCTTGTCGTTTCCGCCGTCGTACTCGTACCAGGAGTGCGTGACGAACTCGGTGATCTTCGCCGGGTCGAACTTCTCGATCTTGCCGATGTTCCGCGCGCGGATGACCCCGGACGGAAGGAAGAGCTGGTCGGAATCCTGAGCGGGATACTCGCCGTACGCGAGGTAGTTGCCGACGCCGCCGCCATAACCGGCCCATTCCTTGTAGAACGACGCCACAGCCAGGAGGTCCGGAATGTAGACGCGCTTGACGAAGTCGCGCGCCTTGTCCATCAGCGTCCGGATCTCGGCGATCGTGCCGGCGTTGAGCGAGGCCTGGCGGTCAGGGTCGATCGGCGTCGCCATGCCGCCCACGAGAAAGCTCTGCAAATGGGGGTTCTTGCCGCCGAGAATCGCGTGAATCCGGATGATCTCGCGCTGCCAGTCCAGGGCCTCGAGGTAGTGCGCCACGGCGAGCAGGTTGGCCTCGGGTGGCAGCTTGTACGCGGGGTGACCCCAGTACGCATTCGCGAATGGCCCGAGCTGGCCCTGGTCGACAAAGGCCTTCAAACGGTTCTTCACGCCGCTGAAGTACTTCGCGCTCGACAACGGCCAGTCGGAAATCGATTCAGCCAGCGCCGAGGTCTTGGCCGGGTCGGCCGACAGCGCAGAGACGATGTCGACCCAGTCCAGAGCGTGCAGGTGGTAGAAGTGAATCACGTGATCCTGCACGCACTGCGAGGCGATGATCAGGTTGCGGAGCAGCTTCGCGTTGGGCGGAGGAACGGCTCCGATCGCGTTCTCGACCGCGCGGATCGAGGCGATCGCGTGCACCGTCGTGCAGACACCGCAGATGCGCTGCGTGAAAGCCCACGCGTCGCGCGGATCGCGCCCTTTGAGAATCAGCTCGACACCGCGGAACATCGTCGATGAGGACCAGGCGTTCTTCACCATGCCGCCATCGACTTCGGCTTCGATTCTGAGATGACCTTCGATTCGGGTGACGGGATCGACGACGATGTTTGTCATCTCACTCTCCTCCGTTTACCTTCTTTGACGCTGCCGGCGGCTTCTGATCCGTCTCGCGGACGTCCTCGAGCGCTCCCGTTTCCTTGCGCTCCCGGCTCTCTTTCTTGTGGCGGACAAACGACACCGCGCCATGCGCGAGGAATGCGCCCGTGACTCCCGCCGCTGCCGTTAGGCCGACGAGGTCGAGGTTCGACTGCACATTGAAGCCCGGGACGCCCTCGAGATGCCGGTAGAAGGGCGTCATCTTGTCCCAGAAGTCGGGCTCGGCGCAGCCGATGCAGGGATGTCCGCAGCCGATCGGCCAGTTCGTTCCTTCGTTCCACCGAACGACCGGGCAGTTCTGATGAGTGACCGGTCCCTTGCAGCCCATCCGGTAGAGGCAGTAGCCGGCACGATGTGCTTCGTCGCCCCACTTCTCGACATACTGGCTGTCGTCGAAATGCGCCCGGCGCTCGCAGTTGTCGTGGATCGTCACGCCATATGCGAACATCGGCCTTCCGTACGCGTCGAGCGGAGGAATCTGGTTGAAGGTCAGGTAGTACACGATCAGCGCCGTGAGGTTCTCGGCGTTCGCCGGGCACGCGGAAAGGTTGATCAGGTTCTTCACGCCGGGAACCGCATCCGCGACGCCCAGCGCGCCCGTCGGATTGGGCGCGGCTGCAGGCAGGCCTCCGTAGGCAGCACATGTGCCCATGGCGATGGTCGCGACGGCACCACCGCAGATCTCCCGGGCGATGTCGATCGCGGCCTTCCCTCCGACGGTGCAGTACGCACCGTTCTCACCGGTCGGGATCGACCCCTCGACGATGACGATGTACTGGCCTTTGTGATCCGCGGCGCTCTTCGCCAGAGCTTCCTCGGCCTGCTTGCCGGCCGCGGCCATGATCGTCTCGTGGTAATCGACCGAGAGGACGTCGAGCACGATCGACGCGACCGAAGGACTGCTGGCGCGAAGGAACGACTCCGTGTTTCCGCAGCAGTCCTGAAACTCGAGCCAGAACAGAACTGGTTTCTGCTTCTTCTGCAGCGCCTGGGCGATCTGGGCTGCCGCAGTCCCTGGCAACGCCATCGCGGCAGCCATGACCGAGCAGAAGTGCATGAATTGGCGGCGCGATACACCGCGTTGCTTCAGCTCCTGGAGAAACGAGCTTTCATGAGCCATGCGGACTCCCTTCGAAGGGTTTGGTCGTTGGTGACCTGTCAAAGACCGGTGGCGGCGTTCGTTGCTGGCCGTCAGGATGCAGCACCAGCGTCACTAGGCTACTGTGCGAAATGACACCTTTCATGATCCATCTGGATCAGACTTGAACAACCGTGCTGCAAGTGCGGGGCGAGGCGCCCGAGAGTGGAGGACCCTGGGCAGACCCACGGCGGGTCGGCGAGCGGCCACGGGTCTCGAAAGACGGCGCGCGTGGCCGCTGAGGCCGTGGTTACACGATGTCGTTCTGGTAGGCGTACGCGACCGCGGCGAACTTCGTGTGCACGCCGAGCTTCTGCAGCAGGTTGCGCACATGGTTCCGCACGGTAACCTCCGCGATGCAGAGATCCGCAGCGATGGCGCCGGTCGACATACCGCGGGCGAGGCAGCTGAGGACCTCTCGCTCGCGCGCGGTGAGATCTTCCATCGTGCGCGGCCAGCCTCCGAACGGGGCAACCGGAGCATCCGCGCTGAGCCGGTGCAGGCGGTGTTCGAGATCGGAGAAGGTTGCGCCCTCTTCCATGAGAACGTGGACGATCACGCCGAGCGAGGGGTCAGTCGCGTCGAACAGGAATGCCGACACCGAGAGATTTCTCGGCTGGCCGGTCGCAGTGCGCACGCGCATGGAAAAACGGCGAAGCGGCTCCTGGGGCATCGCGCGGATCTGGTGGACGACGGGGCAGTTCTCATAGCAGTGGATGTTGCCGTGGACGTCGCGCCCGCCGAGGACCTCGAAGCAGAATCGCCCCAGGACCGCCGGTGCGCGAAGGCCCATGAGTCGCTCGCAGGCGCGATTCCAGACGATGATGCGATCAGTGCGGTCGATCGCGAACACCGCGTCGTCGCTGCTGGCAATGCGGTCGAGACTCTCGCTCTTCATGGCCACTCACCGAGGCGCCGGATGTCTGATGCGGATGAATCATGTTCGACTCGCCGCGCCGGTCGCAAGTCATGTGCGGTGCGGCCGGGAGGTCACGCGGTTCAAGGAAGCTCGAACCTCGATGGCTGGCCCACGGCATCCTTCACCCACTTCGCTGACGTCCTCCGGATCATCGTCCTCTTTATCGCAGGATCCGCTGGCGAAACGGATCGTCGCTACGCGGATTTGCAGGCGTGTGCGGCAGTTTAGCTGGTCGATGCGGACGTAGGCATTTCGTGACTGGATGCAACGCTGGGACGCGCTTCAACGTATACTCTGCCCGTGACGACGATCACCGGTCCGCGCGATCTCCGCCACGCGCGGAATGCTTGCGACCGGCCGATTGTCTTTGCAGCGTGATGATGCACACCCCCATCAACAGATGCACCGCGTTCCCCGGGTCAGCTCGACTGCTCGGCGGGATCGTGCTGTTCGCGTTCCTGGGTGTGTTCTTCGTGATGCCGCTCTGGGCGGCGTTCTCGATCTGCACGATGCCGTGCTGCCATCACGACGCTTCAGCAGCGATGCTCATGTCGGCCGATGCCATGGCGTGCGACAGCAGCGAATGCTTCGTGCGCGCCGACGACGTTAGGCCGACGACTGTCGCCTCCGTCGTGCCGGAAACACGCATCACCCTCGTCGTGCCCACGGTCGAAGCATCGGAAGTGATCACCACGCCTGTGGTCGCGGCGCGGTCGGCCTCCTTCACCCTCTGCCCGCAGCGTGGTGCCGGCGCACCCGTTCACGTCCTGAACTCCACCTTCCGCATCTGATCCGCAGTCTCCTGCCCGCCCGTCCGGGCGCACCGCCTGAGGTGCGTCTGCGCTCAAAGGAGATTGCACAGTGTCCATCCGTATCCATCTTGCCATCGCTGCGTTGGCGTCGATCGTCATCCTGCCGGCGGCTGCTCAGACAACAGCAAGACCCATCGCTCGAGCGACGCTGCCCGATCGTCAGCTCGATGCGCTCGTTGCCGAGGCACTCGCGAACGCGCCCGAGATGACGTCCGCGCAAGCGAGCGTGGAAGCCGCGCGGCGGCGAATCGTTCCTGCGCGCACGCTCGCTGATCCGTTCCTCTCCGCGACCTACCAGAACGACGGCCGCGCGTTCTCACTCGGAAGCGCCGAGGGAAGCTTCCTCGGCTTGATGGCGAGCGAGGCGATCCCGTGGCCGGGCAAACTCCGGCTGGCCGGCGACATCGCTTCGAGCGAAGCGAAGGAAATCGAGCGCGGCACCCTCGGTCGCACGGAGTTGACGCTCGAAGCGCGAGTCCGCAACGCCTGGTACGACCTGGTGCTGGCGCACGCCATCGATCGGATCATCGAAGACCGTCGCGCGGCAGCCGCACAGATCGAAGCCTCGGTCCGCGAGCGGTACACCGCCGGGCTCGCCGTCCAGCAGGACGTCCTTCGAGCCCAGGTGGAGCTCGCACGCATCGAAGAGTTGAAGGCGACGCAGGCGGCGACGATCGCAAGCCGCGCGGCAGAGCTGAACCGCCTCGTCGGCGCACCGCAAGACCGCGCCATCGACACGCCCAGCCGCTTACCGGAGGAGGCAGCCGTTCCCCCACTCGCGGATCTCATCGCTGCTTCAGCTGCGCGGAGTCCGGAACTGGCGGCGTCGGCGCAGGCGATCGACACAGGAAGAATCCGAGTCGATCTCGCGAAAAAGAACTTCCTTCCCGACTTCAGCGTGAATGCGGGATCGATGTACCGCGGCTCGTTCGCGATGGGTCCGATGTGGCAGGTGGGCGTCGGTGTGTCGCTGCCGATCTGGATCGACCGGCGCCAGCAGAACCAGCTTGCGGAAGCGCAGGCCGTCGTGCGCGGCCGGACTGCGGACAAGGAGACGGTGGCACTCGAGCTGGAGGTACGGACCCGTGAACGCGTCGCGCAGCTGGACGCGTCATCGCGCATCGCGGCGCTCTACCGCGACAAGGTTCTGCCGCTCGACGACCTCTCACTCGAGTCGGCGCTGGCGAGCTATCAGGCTGGCAAGGTCCCGTTCATCACGGTACTCGATGCCCTGAACACGTTGTACAGCGACCGTGCGATCTATGCGGGCCGGCTCGCCGAGAGCGCGAAGTGGCGCGTTGCGATCGACGAAGCCAGCCTGCAGCCGACCGCGATGAGCGGAGCTCCGTCGATGGGCAGCTCCGCCGCGGGCGGCGCCACCACCGCGTCTTCCACTGCAAAAGCGAACAACGGCTCCTCGATGAGCTCGATGAGGTGATCACGATGAAAACGAAACTCCCCTGGATTCTCACAGCAATCTTCGCGATCGCGCTCGTCGTGGTTCTGATCGCGCGGCCGGCGGCGAAGCCCGCCCCGACCGCTCCGGCGGGTGAAAAGAAAGTCCTCTACTGGATCGACGCCATGAACCCGACTCACAAGTTCGACAAGCCCGGGAAGGCGCCCGACGGAATGGATCTGGTTCCCGTGTACGCGGAAGGTGGGAATCCCGCGGCGCCGGTCACCGCGGAGAAGAAGGTCCTCTACTGGGTCGACCCGATGCACCCGGCATACAAGTCGGACAAGCCAGGCATCGCTCCCGACTGCGGCATGCAGCTCGTGCCGGTGTACGCAGACGGAAGCGAGCCCGCAGCGACGTCGACCGTCAGCGGCTACGCGAACGTCAAGCTAACCTCCGATCGCCAGCAACTCATCGGCGTCCAGACTGGCATGACCGAGATGCGCTCGTTGGGACGCTCGGTGCGCACCGTCGGCCGTGTGGCCGTCGACGAGAAGCGCCTGTACACCATCACGACGAAGTTCGACGGCTACATCGAAAAGCTCTACGTGAACGTCACCGGCCAGCAGATTCACAAAGGGCAGGCACTCTTCTCGGTCTACAGCCCCGATCTCCTCGCGACGCAGCAGGAATACCTCCTCGCCTTGCGCGCTGCGAAGGTGGCACCGTCGCTCCTGGCGGCGGCCCGGCAGCGCCTGTTGCTGTGGGACATCAAACCGGCTGAGATCCGTGAGCTCGAGCGAACCGGGGTGGCGCGGAAGTCCGTCACGATCTACTCGCCGGCGAATGGCTACGTTCTGAACAAGGTTGCGGTCGAAGGCGCGCGCGTCACGGCCGGAGAACCGCTGTTCCAGATCGCAAACCTCGATCGCGTCTGGATTCAGGCCGACGTTTACGAGTCGGAGCTGCCGTTCATCCGGCTCGGTGCGCTGGCGACCACGACTCTGTCGTACATCCCGGGTCGCACATGGACGGGCCGGGTCACCTTCATCGCACCGACGGTCGATCCAGTGACCCGCACAGTGAAGGTGCGCAGCGAATTCGACAACCCTGATGGCGCACTCAAGCCGGACATGTTCGGCGACGTCGTCATCGAGCAGCCCGCCAGGACGGTCGTCGCCGTACCGGATTCCGCCGTTCTCCAGACCGGCACGCGGTCCATCGTATTCGTCGTCAAAGGCGATGGAACATTCGAGCCGCGGGAGGTCACTCTCGGAACCGATGCGGACCAGTTCTACGAGGTTCGCAGCGGTCTGACGGCCGGTGAAAAGGTCGTCACACAGGCCAACTTCCTCATCGACTCCGAGTCGCGCCTGAAAGCAGCGCTTGCGCAGATGAACGGACCTGGAGAGCACCAGCACGGCCAGTAGCCGCCACTGCGGGAGAAAGCCATCATGATTGAAAAACTCATCCGCATCTGCGCCACCAACAAGTTCATGACGCTCACGATCATGGCGGCGCTGGTGTTCGCCGGCCTCTGGTCGATGAACCGCATCGCCGTCGACGCGCTGCCTGACCTCTCCGACACGCAGGTCATCATCTATTCGAAGTGGGACCGCAGCCCCGACATCATCGAGGATCAGGTCACCTATCCGATCGTCACGTCTCTGCTCGGCGCCCCGAGGGTCAAGAGCATCCGCGGGTTTTCCGATTTCGGCTATTCGTATGTCTACGTGATCTTCGATGAGGGAACCGATCTGTATTGGGCGCGCAGCCGCGTGCTCGAGTACCTCTCGAAAGTTCAAGGCTCCCTTCCGCAGGGGGTGAAGACGGAGCTCGGACCCGACGCCACGGGAGTCGGATGGGTTTTCCAATACGCACTCGTCGATAAGAGCGGCAGACATTCGCTCGCCGATCTCCGCTCCCTTCAGGACTGGACGATCCGCTACCAGCTGCAGTCCGTGCCGGGGGTCGCGGAGGTCGCTTCGCTGGGCGGGTTCGTGCGCCAGTACCAGATCACCGTCGATCCGAACAAGCTCGCGGCGTATCACATCCCGCTGATGGATGTGACGAATGCGGTGCGGGCCTCGAACAACGAGATCGGCGCGCGTCTCGTCGAGTGGAGCGGAGCGGAGTACATGGTTCGCGCCCGCGGCTACATCAGGAACATCGCCGATCTCGAGGACATTGTGGTGAAGACCGACGAGCGAGGCACGCCGGTGCTCCTGCGGGACGTCGCAAACGTGGAGCTCGGGCCGGAGATGCGGCGCGGCATCGCCGAGCTGAACGGGGAGGGCGAGACCGCGGCCGGCATCGTCATCATGCGGCAGAGCGAGAACGCGCTCGACGTGATCAACCGCGTGAAGGCTCGCCTCGCTGAAATCCAGAAGACCCTGCCTGAGGGCGTGAAAATCGTCACCACCTACGATCGCTCGGAGCTGATCGAGCGCTCCATCCACACGCTCAAGCACGAGCTGCTCCTGGAGATGATCATCGTCTCGCTGATCATCCTCATCTTCCTCTGGCACATCCCGAGCGCGATCATTCCGATCTTCACGCTTCCGGCTGCAATCATCATTTCGTTCATCCCGATGAAGATCCTCGGGATCAACGCCAACATCATGTCGTTAGGCGGGATCGCCATTGCCATTGGTGCGCTCGTCGATGCCGCAGTCGTGGTCGTCGAGAATGCTCACAAGAAGCTCGAGGTATGGCAGGCGGAGGGAGGAAAGGGCGATTACAAGGAAGTCCTGATCAAGGCCATTCAGGAAGTAGGCCGGCCGAGCTTCTTCTCTCTGATGGTCATCGCCCTCTCGTTCATGCCCATCTTCACGCTCGAAGCGCAGGAAGGGCGCCTCTTCAAGCCGCTGGCGTTCACGAAGAACTTCGCCATGGCCATCGCGGCGATCCTCGCGGTGACGCTCGATCCCGCCATCCGGCTGCTCTTCACGCGCATGAAGGAGTACCGCTTTCAGCGCCGCGAAGGTGAACTGCGAGAGGACGGGACGGTCGTCACGGAGCGCAAGGGAGCGCTGGCTTCGATTGGACGCACCGTCGTCCGTGGTGCGGAGCGCGTCACGAACGCCGTCCTCGTCGGGAAGATGTACCCCGAAGAGAAGCACCCGATCTCGAAGATCCTCTTCAAGCTCTACACGCGGCCGGCGAAATTCGTGCTCAGGCATCCACGCCTGGTGATCGGCACGGCGCTTCTCATCGTGCTCGTCACGATTCCCGTCTACGAGAAGCTCGGCCACGAGTTCATGCCGCCACTGAACGAGGGTTCGATCCTCTACATGCCCACGACCCTGCCCGGAATCTCGGTGGCGCAGGCCGAGGCGCTTCTACAGAGGCAGGACCAGCTCCTGAAAGAGTTTCCCGAAGTGGAGCGCGTCTTCGGCAAAGCGGGACGCGCAGAGACGTCTACGGATCCGGCGCCGTTCTCGATGATGGAAACCGTCGTCGTCCTCAAGCCGACTTCGGAGTGGCGTACCAAAACGCGCTGGTATTCGAACTGGCCCGACTTCATCAAGCCTCTGTTCCGGCCGCTCTGGCCGGAGACCATCTCGTGGGACGAGCTCGTCAACGAGATGAATGCGAGACTCACGCTGCCCGGCCAGACGAACGCGTGGACGATGCCGATCAAGAACCGCATCGACATGCTCACGACCGGGATTCGGACGCCGGTTGGAATCAAGATCTTCGGCACAGACCTCAACGAAATCCAAAGGATCGGCCAGCACCTCGAAGGCATTCTGCAAAAGGTTCCCGGAACGCGAAGCGTGTACGGGGAGCGCGTTGCGGATGGTTACTTCGTCGATTTCGATCTGAATCGCGAGGCCATCGCCCGCTATGGCCTTCGCATCGGGGACGTGCAGGACGTGATCATGACGGCCATCGGCGGAGAGGATGTGTCGACGACCGTCGAAGGACGCGAGCGTTATCCGATCAACATCCGCTATCCGCGCGAAATGCGCGATGACGTGGACAAGCTGGCCCGTACGCTCGTCCCCATTCCCAATGGCTCCGGCGCGATGGGTGGCGGCGGACAGGTGCCCCTCGGCCAGCTCGCCACGGTCAAGCTCGTCAAGGGTCCGTCGATGATCCGCGACGAGGACGGCCGGCTCTCGGGCTACGTCTACGTGGATGTCGATACGGAGAAACGCGACATCGGCGGCTACGTGGAAGAGGCGAAGAAAGCGGTCGATGCGGAGCTGAAGCTCAAGCCCGGCTACCTGCTCGCCTGGAGCGGCCAGTACGAGGCGATGACGCGGGTGAAGGAGAAGATGAAAGTCGTCCTTCCTCTCACGCTCTTCGTCGTCTTCTTCCTCATCTACATGAATACGAAGTCGTTCCCGAAGACGGCGATCGTGCTCATGGCCGTGCCGTTCTCGGCGGTTGGCGCGATCTGGCTGCTCTACGCCCTCGGCTACAACATGTCCATCGGCGTTTGGGTGGGGCTCATTGCCCTGTTAGGGCTCGACGCAGAGACGGGCATCTTCATGCTGCTCTACCTCGATCTTGCTCACGACGAACGTGTCGCCGCCGGAACGCTGAACACGCGCGAGGACCTGAACGAAGCGATTCTGCACGGCGCCGTACAACGCGTGCGCCCGAAGGTCATGACGGTCGCCTGCGCGTTCTTCGGCCTGGTGCCGATCATGTGGTCGACGGGGGCGGGCGCGGACGTCATGAAGCGTATCGCCGCGCCGATGATCGGCGGTCTCTTCACCTCGTTCCTCATGGAATTGCTCGTTTACCCTGCAATCTACCTTCTCTGGCGCGAGCGAGATCTACGGCATCCGGAACTGGCGGGCGCCGGGCAGCGCAGGCGTCACTGGTGGCAGCGGCCAGCGGTCGTGAGCGGCCTTACGGGAGTTCTGGTGGCTCTAGCCATCGCCGGCTACATGCTCTTCCCTCGCGCTGAGGCGCGACCGCTGTTCCCACGTTACGAATCCGTGCGCCAGTCACTGCTGACCGGTTCTCTCGACGGTGCGAAGTCGAGCGCCGCCGCGCTCGTGACTGACGCTCGAGCCTCGAAGCAGGCTCAGATCGAGTCCGGAGCCGACGCGCTTGCGAAGAGCAACGACCTGGAATCCGCACGCCAGGCGTTCGCCCGTCTCTCGGACGCGATGATCGCGTACCGCAAGACCGCCACCGAATCGCCGAAGCCGGAGGTCGTGTACTGCTCGATGGCGAAGCACTGGTGGCTGCAGCCGAAGGGTGACGTCAACAACCCGTATTACTCCGACCCCGCCATGCGCACGTGTGGCGAGGTCAAGGAAACCGCTGACTGACACGAGGTGAGTCGATGTTCCACCACGGGGGATGGTTCTGGATCGGAGTCATGGTGGTCATGATGTTTTTCATGATGTTGTCGTTGTAACCAACGCTCAGTGCAAATCGCAGATCAACAGAAGAAGGAGAGAACATTCCTATGAAACGCCTTACGGTGCTCTGCGCGACGGCGATCGCGCTCGTTCTTCCGCTTGCGGCATACGCCCAGCACGATCACGGCGGCATGAACCACGGCAACATGAATCACGGCAGCATGAACATGGCGATGGGCAGCGGCGAGCAGAAGGATCACATCTTCATCAGCTATGAGCAGGCCAGGCAGGCCGTGATCAATCAGTCGCTGCCTGACATCAAGACGGCGGCGAGACACGTCGGCCTCTCCGCAAAGGACGCGAATGAGCCGAAGATCGAAGAGCAGGCCGCAAATCTCGAGAAAGCTGCCGACATCAAGGCGGCCCGGGCTGCATTCGCCGCTCTGTCGGACGAAGTCATCAAATACCGCGACGCAAAGTGCTGCGGCGACAAACCGGTCGTCGTCTATTGCTCGATGGAGAAGAAGTCATGGCTCCAGCCGAAGGGCGACATCGGCAATCCGTATCTCGACGCCGCGATGCGTAAGTGCGGCACTGTGAAGGAAAACTAATCGATCTGCAGGCGGCGGGATGCCCACCCCGTCGCCACACGGAGCATTTCGTGACTGGGAACAGGAAATCACTCGTCTGGCCGCTGGTCGCACTCGCTGCGGTTCTGGTGCTGTTCGTCGGTGTCGCCTACTCGATCGGGAGCAGCCAGAGGGCCGCCGACGAGCGCGAGCAGGCCGCCGCCGCAGCCCGCAAGACGCAAGTGCCACCGCAAGTGAAGTGGACGACGTCGGCGGTGGGCGGAGCGTTCAAGTTCGCAAGAGCAAAAGAAAGTCCCGCGGCCGGGCCGCGGGACTTTGCTTCATTGGACGAAAGGGAGTGATTACGACAACGACACGCTCCAGAGCACTTTCCCGTCCGTGGAGACAGCGACGAGGGTCCGCGTCATGTTGTTAGGCGTACCCGTCGTTCCGTTCATTCCGCCGTTCGCACCGTTCATGTTCGAGAAGTCCCCTTTGATGACCGTGACGTACGTTCCGCCCGAGAACGGCTCGAGGGTCGAGGCGAAGCCATCGAGGGCGAGCGTCCACTGCACGGAGCCCGAGGCGGTCGAGAGCGCAACGAGCTGTGATGTCTCGTGATCGTTCGACGTCGTTCCGTTCTGCATCCCGATGCCTTCGCCGCCGTTGGCGATCAGGAGCAGATTGCCGGAGAGCTTCACGCGCGTCATGCCACCATCCACATTCGCACTCCAGGCGACCGTGCCGGACGGGCGGATGGCGACGACCTCGATCGCTGGTGTGGTCGTGCCGCTCGGAGAGGTCGAGCGCAGCGTGTACGCGACCCCATCGCTGCCGACGGTGAGCGCCTGACCCATGGCGCCGCCCATCAGACCGTACGCACCACCCATTCCGCTGCCCGTGCCGTTGTTGCCGTTCATCCCGCCGCCGGTCGAGCCACCGCCCATCATGCCGCCGCTGTTTGTGGAGTGGTGTCTGCTGCTCGTCGTCTGTGCTGCTGCGAGCTGCGCAACGAGCACCGCTGCTGTTAAGAGAACTACCGTTTTCGTGACCTTCATTGTGATCTCCTGTCTTCTGATGTCCTTCATGGACCGTTGTGGACAGGCGTGTTCATCTCAAGTGTTGTGCCACGCAAAAACAGCGAAATTCGCGATGCCGGGCGTCGATTCGCAGCAGCACACGCTCGAAAATGAAGCATGGCAGCGTCGGAATGAAGCTCGCGATCAGTGACCGTGATGACCGCCCATCATCGGAGTGGTCCCGGTCCCGCGTTGACCTGGCGTCCCGTTCATTCCGGGCGAGCCCCTGTCCATTCCTCCCATGCCGCCTGCGCCGTGCTGCTGCCACATCCCTTCGTTCATTCCCCGCATGGGCATCACCATCGGCGCGCTGCTCGTCCCGAAATGGCAACCCTCGCCGGCATGAACGAACACCGGTTCCTTCGCGAGCGCCGACTTCACTTCGACGGTTCCCTCGAAGACCACGAGATCGGCGTCTCCGTTCCGGCCGACTTCCACGCCGTAACGCGTTCCGCGCACGGCCAGGAGTGCGCCCGGCGTTCTGACCATTCGTGGCTCATTGCCGGTGATCTTGTCGAACATCGCTTTCAGCCGGCCCCGGTCGAGCGACAGGATCAGACCGGGCGTTCCACCGGCGAGCGTGACCTGCGATCCGGAAAAGATCTCGAATTCCGCGGCGTAGCGCGGCGCGGCGAGCATCGCGTGGCCGAACCAGCCGGTGCGGACGCGGTCCTCGTCATGAGCGATCGTGCCTTGCACCGCACGCAGATCGGTGCCGTGAGTGGTGACCACGACCTTGCTGCGGACCTGGTCGAAGCGGTACACAATCGGCTCCTGCGCAATCAGCGGGAAGGCGACAACGAGGGCGAAGAAGAACAGGCGAATGGATTTCATGACGACTCCTCAATCCCGACCGATCGGGATCCCGTATTTCTTGATCTTTCGAGCAAGAGTGTTGCGCTCGATACCGAGGATGAATGCGGCCTTCTTCTGATTGCCTCCGGTCGCCTGAAGGACCGAGGCGATGTGCTGGCGCTCCGCTTCATCGAGTGACGTCAGGGGAGCATCGACGGTCTCTTCGACGACCGTTCCGGCCGAAAGCGGCTTCCGATCGCTCAGCGAACCGAGCACCCTCGACGCCGTACCGGCATCGGCGAGCGATCCACAGTCGATGATGATCCGTCTCACGGCCTGTTCGAGCTCGCGGACGTTCCCGGGCCAGTTGTGCTGCTGAAGCAGCTCGAGAACCTCGGTTGTAGGGCCGCCCAACGACGGACGCGCGAGCTCGGCCGCGATCCTGCGCCGGAAAGCATCCACGAGCAGCGGGATGTCGGTCGCGCGCTCGCGCAGCGGTGGAATGTCGATCTCATAGCCGGCGAGACGGAAAAACAGATCCTCGCGAAAACGTCCTTCGGCGACGAGCGAGCGAATGCTTCGGTGCGTGGCCGATATGACGCGCACATCGATCTCGAGCGGCTTCTCCGATCCGAGCGGCGTGATGATGCCGTTCTGAAGAAAGCGGAGGAGCTTTACCTGGAATGACGGCGACGTGTCGCCGATCTCGTCGAGGAAGACGGTTCCACCATCGGCTCGGGCCAATGCGCCCCTTCGGTCGTGTCGCGCGTCGGTATAAGCGCCGCGAACCGCACCAAAGAGCTCACTCTCGAGGAGTGTGTCGGGAATCGCGCCGCAGTTGATCGGGACGAAGGGGCCCTCCGAGCGGGCGCCGAAGATGTGAATCGCGCGTGCGACGAGCTCTTTTCCGGTTCCGCTTTCACCGTGAATGAGGACCGGGACGTTGACCGACGCGATCCGGGTGACCGCTTTGTAAATCGCGACCATCGTCGGATGCGCACCGACGATCATCGACTCCGGCGCGATCACTTCCACCGCCTCCGCAGTTTCCTTCGGCGCCACGGCGGCGGCGACGCGACCGACCAGATCCGCAACGTCGAACGGCTTGGCGAGGTAGTCGAATGCGCCGATCTTGGACGCGATCGTCGCGGTCTCAATCGATCCCCGCGCCGTCATCAGGATGACTGCAGGCGGATGCTTCCGCGCCGCGATCGATCGCAGGAGCTCGATCCCGTCCTCGCCGGGCATGTAGATGTCGCTCACGACGACATCGACACGCTCTCTGGCGATGATTGCTCGCGCTTCCTCCGCGTCCGCGGCACGCCAGACGCGATGTCCTGCCGTTTCGAGCGCAAAAGCCGTCGACTCGCGGATGGCCCGATCATCGTCGACCACGAGAATCTTCGACATCAGACGGCCTCCGCGATTGTCTGCGGGATCGCCAGCGGAATCCGCACTCGGAAGATCGAGCCTCCGCCGTCGCGGTCGTGAACCGTCACTGTCCCGCGGTGCCACCGCACCGCTTCTCCGACCAGCGCGAGACCAAGCCCGAGGCCCTCGGTATCCGCGGCGGTCGAGCCGCGAGTGAAGCGTCCGAAGATCCGCTCCCGGTCGCTCTTCGGCACACCCGCTCCGCGATCCATTACTTCGACAACCGCGTGGTCTGCCTCCGTCCGAAACGCGACCGACACCGGCTGCGGGTCGGGAGAGTACTTGATTGCGTTGCCGACAAGATTGTCGATGACGCGCTCGAGGAGCGCGGCGTCGCCGTTGATCCATCCTTCGGAACCATCAACGGACATCTCGATCACTCTCGAGACACCACGGGCAAGGAGCTCGACACGCCGTGCCAGAACACGAGCGAGATCGACACGCTCGGTCACGTCGTTCTGAGAACGCAGCGACAGTCGTTCGACTTCGAGCAGGCCGGTCACCATCGCCTCGAGTTTCTCGGTCTCTTCGCCGAGCAGCGTCGCAAGGCGGTTGCGCTCGGCCGCGGTGAGCTCGAATCCCTTCAGTAATTGAGACAAAGTTCGCATCGAGGCGAGAGGCGTCTTGAGCTCATGGGCAACTACGCGTTTCGCCTCGACGTCGTCGATGCGGCGGCGAACAATCGCAGCCGCGAGACTCTCGAGTTGAGTGCCGACGTCGGCGGCTCCGTCTATCTCTGCGCCAGCATGCTCCCGCAGAACACCTGCAGCAGCTCGGCCGTGGCGCATCATCGTGATTGCGTGCCGCGCCTCACTGGAGATCACGACTAGGGCAAGAATGGCGCAAATCTCCATCGGAGATGCGATGAGCCCCGCAAACAACAGAAGCGCGCCCGCGGCGATGGGAGCAGTTAGTAGCGCGACTTCCGCGGCCACTCTGCGGATCGGGTGGATGGACGCCCCGATCGCCACCAGCAACCACGTCAAAACAGCCCCTACGAGCCCGATGACGAATGGCGGAACTTCGCGGAGCGTGTCCCCGGCGAGCAGCGCTTCAACTGCGGCGGCATGAACCTGCGCTCCCGGGTCGGCTCGCTGTCGCTCTGACCTCGGCGTCAGGACGCGATCGCCGAGGGCGAATGCGGTCAGACCGACAACGACGACCTGTCCGCGCAGCCGAGCCAGCGCTGCGGGATTTCCATTGAGAACGTCCGCCGCTGACACCGTCGGCATTTCGGCGGGTGCCGTCCGGAATCCAGGAATGATCGGACGGCCCGATGCGACTGCGAATCGTGAGACGCGGCCCGCAAGCGCAAGTGCGAAGGCTGGCAACGAAACGCGCGCGTCCTGCTTGGTGCTCGAGATCCGCCGCAGGATGCCGTCGTCATCGAGCTCGAATGCAGCGTGCGCGGGAATCATGGTCGATCCGAGCGACCGCGCAGGCAGGACCCAGGCTCCATGCTCATCCAGCATCGCTGCCGCGACGCAGCCGATCGGCCGGCAAGCCGCTGCCAGGCGCTGGTCGTCGGCGTGGCTCTCGTTCAGAAGAAGATCGATGCCGATGGCCTTCGCGCCACCAGCAGCGATCCGCGAGATGAGGGCGCCGAGTTGCGTTCGCGACCAGGGCCAGGAACCAATCTGCTGAAGCGAAGCTTCGTCGATTGCGACGACCACAACGCGGTGCGACGGACGCCCGGGGACGAGACGAAGGAACGCGTCTGTGAAATAGGAGTCGACCGGCGCGAGGATCCGAGCGGCCGCGATCAGCGTCACGGCCACGCCGGCGACAAGTGCCACTAAGAATCGACGGATCATCGCTGCCGACATAGCCGGGTCACTGCGCCTCCAGCAACCTATCTCACTGATTCTGCAACTCGGAACTTATGACGTCACATCGGCTTGTGAGCTTGGTCACTCTGCTCATTCGCGGCGGCGGTTCCTAACTTGCTGTTTGCTTTCGGTGATGCTGCCGCCGCACGGACGGCGGCAGCATCGGTTTTCATTGAGGTCAGAACGCCAGAAGAAGGCCGATCAGCGCCGAGTTGCGGTGGCCACCGCTGTCGGTCGTCCGCGCTCCTTCGAAGACGATGCGCGCGGCGCTCACGTCGTTCTCGTACGCGCTCACGGCAACGCCAAGCGTCCCTTTCTTCTGGTTGTCGACCTCGGATCCCGTGTCGGTCCGCGTCGCTTCCCATCGCGCAAACGGAACGAGCTTGCCGCTCGGACGCAGGTCGCCCTGGACGTAGTACCCACGAATCTTCCCTTGCGGCTGATTCTCGATCGTGTCCTTCCCGACGACGTAAGCGCCGGCGATCCGGAACTTGTCTCGCGTGAAGTTCGCGAACACGGCATTGCGGTTGTAGCGATCGAACGCATCAACCGACGGATCGGTGATGTCGTAGCCGCCACGATAGGTGTACAGGCCGATGCCGCTGATGCCGTCCGGCAGTGACCATTCGGCCGAGGCGTAGGTGTCCTTGTGTCGATTCACCGCGACCTGGCCGGGGATGTCATCGCCATTGACGACGCCCGCTTCTGCGAAGAGCGATTTCCAGCCGCCGGCGGCACTCAGCCCGTAGCTGTCGCGGCCAGGAGTGAATGGGTTCAAGCCGAGGGTCGTGTCGGTGAGAATCATCGGCGTCGAGAAGGAGGCCAGCAGTCCGTTCCCGTAGTTGCGGATGATGCTTGGCGAGATCTTTCCGGCGCGTCCGGTGACGAAGCCGTCTTTGTTCATGACCTTCGTCGCCTGCAGGTAGAGAGACTCGACTTCGCCGTCCGGCATCGTGTCGGCGTAGGCGGAAAAGTTCTCCGACAACGCGCCGCCGGCGTGGAAATGAAACTCCGGAGAGCTGAACTGCGTCGGCGTCCCCTGCGCGATGTCGTATTCGGTCTCGATATGCGCGGAGAGGAGATGAGTGAAGTCCTTGTCGAAGGTGTCCGAATCGAAACGGTGGCCTTTGCGAAGAAAGTCGAGCCCTGTGGCCGTGAGCTGCAGGCTCGGATACGCGTGACAGGTCGAGCACGGAACGCTGTAGCGGCGGGACCACATCGGAACCGCTCGCGCAGCCGGCGCGAGTGACACGGCAAATGCGATGAAGAACGAGATGACGAGCAGTCGTCTCGAGGTCGTCATGGTGCCTCCTTTTTCTCTGGACGGAACGCGTTCGAGGGACCGAAACCGGAGCGCGTTCAGCGGCGTGAGTTGGGATCCGGCGCAGGGAGCGCCGGGGAGGCGGGATCAAATCCGGAAGACGGAGTTGATCAGGTGGACGGGGCGTTCGTTACGTGACTGAAGGTCCGTGGTCGCGCGCGCCGGTGACTGGCGTTCGAGACAAGCGTCGGCAGGAAGAGACGCTGTTACAGCATCGGGCGACACGGTCGCGTTGCCCGCGACTACGACCGCGGCGGCATCCTCAGAGTCCTCGGTCATTGAAGCGCCTGGATCCTCGCCGCGACAGCTGCTCCCGATCGTCCGCGTCTTGAGGGCTGTTGCCACGCGACAGCAGTGCATCGCGCAGAGGCATTGTTTCGTCTCACAGGAGCCGAGGCCGCCGAGATAACTGGCGTGCAGCACTCCTGCAACGAATGCGAGCACCGTTGCGACAGCGAGGATTCGACCCTGCATGCGAAGTGAAGCCATGGTCTAACAGAAACTGTAATCGAGCAGGGCTGGCCCCGCCGTGTGTTGGTTGTCACGGGCCGATATGCGCACATGATTTCGGTCACATTCCGAAGTTCCGGCATGCGCTGGCGAGCAGAGTCAGTATCAATGTTTGGCTCAGATTCGCGCCGCGGTACGGCTGATGCATCCTGCGGTTGAGGCCCTTCCTTCCCAACAACTCGTTCACTCTCGAAAGGAGATCAATGATGCGAAACAGCCAACTGCTCATGGTGGCCGCGTTCCTTCTTTTTGTTCCTGCTGCCCTGCTGGCGCAGCAACCGACGACATCGACTCAACCGATGCCGATGCCGATGCAGCCCGGCCAGTCCATGCAGATGCCGATGCAGCAGGGGCAGGCCCCGTCCGGCCAGATGCCGGCGGACTGTCAGGCGATGATGCAGAAGATGCGGGCGATGCACGCATCCGCAAAGGCCATGGACGATCGCCTCGAGACGCTCGCCGGCGAGATGAACAAGGCGCGCGGCTCGGCGAAGGTCGACCGGATGGCAGCAGTGATCAATGAGCTCGTCACCCAGCGGAAGCAGATGCGAACTGACATGGAAGCGATGATGCCGCAGATGATGCAGCACATGATGCAGCACATGCAGAGCGGCATGATGAAGGGCATGATGAACGGCATGCAGTCGATGGCGAACTGCCCGATGATGAGCGGTGCCAGCCAGGCGGCCCAGCAGCCCGCAGCGCCCGAGCACAAGCACTGACGCACGGCGATGATGCGGCCGGCCCGTTCGTGAACGCAGGCAGCCAAACGGCGCGCTCGTTCGCCGCGAAAGGAGTGTCCGTCGTGGATCGAAGGCAGTTCGTCCGCCTCTTGTCCGTCGCTGCCGCGGGAGTGACCGTTGGTTGCTCCCGCGACCGCTTTGGGCTTCCGCAGTCAACAGACCGACTGAGCACTTGACGCCCCTCTGTTGGAGAAAGTCGCGAATGAGCATTGATCCTTCTGCGGGAGCACCGGGGCACTTGTACGGCGTGGCCTCGACCACGACGGCCACACGACCGCCGCGGAATTCCCGCAGAGCTGCGTACAGGTGTTCCGCGCCTTCGAGTCGAGCTTGTGGCGCAGGGCATTGGCAAGGACGATCCCGCCCGATCCCGCGCCGATGATGACGATCCGTTTTCCCGGCATGATTGGCCGCACTCAGAACACCAGCACGCGGTCGGCTTCTGTCGTCCAGGTTGCCAGCTGCTCCATGTTTCCGCGAGCGGCGCCCTCGGCCAGCTCGGCTTCCGTGATTCCACGCGCGTCGATGCAGGATCCGCAGACGGCGATCTCCGCGTTGCGAGCGACCAGGCCTTTGATCATCGATTCGAGGTTGTAGTAGCCGGTTGGCGTCTTCTGTCCGCGCTTCGCGCAGGCTGCCCCGTCGCCGATCAGAAAGATGCGGACCTTCTCGCCTTCGCGTTTCGCGAGGGCGAAGGCGAGGCGAAGCCCGTTGTAGCTCCGCTCCGTTCCGTAGGGCGGATCGTTCAGGATGAATAACGTCATCATGGTCGTTGAGATCCTTTCGCTTTGCGACCCGGAGTCCGGGTCCGTGTTGATTCAGAGTGGTCGACGAGCGGCAGACCCGCGGCGCGCCATTCGACGACGCCGTCCTCGAGCCGCCGCGCCTTCCGGCCGCGGCGTTGGAGTGCCCTGACCGCTTCTACTGCGAGCATGCAGTAGGGCCCGCGGCAGTACGCCACGATCTCGACTTTCTTCGGAAGAGCTGCAATGGCCGATTCGAGCTGCGCCAGGGGAATCGAGATGGCGTTTGGAAGGTGTGCAGCTTCGAACTCCTCAGCGGGCCGGACGTCGATCAGGACCGCCTCGCCGTCGCGAAGGCGCTGCCGAAGGGTGCGCCGGTCGATTTGCGCCACGTCCGCGCTCTTCGAAGCGATCGCCTGACGTGCCAGGCGCAGCTCCGCGATCTGACCCTCAGCGAGTTGCCGCAGGACGACGAGGAACGCGGCCACATCGTCAGAGGCGAGACTGTAAGTGACGCGCAGTCCGTTTCGGACGCCGTCGACGAGCCGCGCTTCCCGGAGGAAGCGAAGGTGCTGCGATGTGTTGGCGACGGATTGTCCGATCGCGGCCGCAAGCTCGTCGACGCCGCGGGGAGCCTGGGCGAGCGCTTCGAGAATGGCAACGCGTACCGGCGCGGAAACGGCGCGACCGACGCGGGAGAGGAGTTCATGCACGCTTGCGCCCATGGAGCAGTATTCAAGCGAATACTTGAACACTTGTCAATGTCTCATGAGCACCCGCCTGTATCCAATGTGCATCACCGGCATCGGAATTGAGGATCAGATATGCCCGTGAACGGCGAAACAGAAACGGTGCTCCTGCGAGCTGGCTAAACGCCAGCTTCAGAGTTGACGGTCCGCTCGCGTCGAGTGGAATGTTCCGCTTTCGGCGTTCAGAGTTCGGCCCCCCGCAGAAGTTGCGCGTTGATCGACACGATCACCGTGCTCGCCGACATGAGGATGGCCCCCACAGCCGGATGCAGCACGACGCCCCAGTGGGCGAGGACGCCAGCAGCGAGAGGAATCGCGACGATGTTGTACCCCGCCGCCCACCACAGATTCTGGATCATCTTCCGGTAGGTCGCCTTGCTCAGAGCGATGATGCGCGGAACGTCGCGCGGATCGCTGCGCACCAGTACGACGTCGCCCGCTTCCACCGCCACGTCGGTGCCGGCTCCGATTGCGATCCCGACATCTGCCGTGACCAGCGCCGGCGCATCGTTGACGCCGTCGCCCACCATCGCCACGCGCTTGCCCTGAGCCTGGACTTCCTTGATCTTTGCCGACTTCTGGTCCGGGAGAACTTCGGCGAACACCGTGTCGATCCGCAGGTCGCTGGCGACTGCCTTCGCAACCGCGGTCGCATCGCCGGTCATCATGATGACCTCGACGCCCTGCGCGTGCAGCCGGTCAATGGCCTCTCGCGTCATCATCCCGGGCAGGCGGTCCTTCAGCTCTCCCGCGGCGCCGCGAATGAAGACCCAGCCGCCGTAAGCGAAGACGAGCGTGCCGAAGACCGCGGAGATCCAGCGCGAGGCGGCCGGCCCGCCGGGAGCCGAGTATCCGAACCACTTCTGAATCATCGGAGCCCAGATCACGGTCGGGATCGACAGCAGCAGCGTGCCCCAGAACTTCTGCCGGAACATCGCCACGGAGTGACCGGCGTGCTTGTCGTGTCCGGCGGGTGTCCGGCGTCAACTAGAACTGCGGGATCGCGTCAACTAGAAACTGCGGGGTCGGTCTCGGGTTTCTGATTGATGGTGGCGGTCGACAGACCGCCTTCCTTCATGGTTTTGGTTCTCTGCCTCGT
>JAJXWV010000004.1 GCA_021781455.1 Acidobacteriota bacterium
ACGGTGTTCGCGAAGAGGGCGGGGAGCCTTTCTCATCCACAAGCTCGATGGCTTCAGGGGTGCTTTCGGCTTCTCCCGGACCGTGTCTCGTATCCTGAGGCCCGCCCCGATAACGTACAAGGGGTCTTTTTTTGAACGAGAACGAGACCCCTCACCCCGGCCCTCTCCCCGCTGCGGCGGGGAGAGGGGGAACGATCGAGCGTTTCTTCTCTCCGGTGTCGCGCCTTCGCGATTCGAGCGCTCGGGATGAATTCAAACTACGTCGTCGATGATGCCGACGACGACGGATCGCACCGGGCCATCCTTCGATTCGAAGACCTGGCGTGCGCCGTTGCCTTCGTCGAGGACGAGAACCGTTTCGTCGGCACCTGCGCCGACGGAATCGGCGGCGATCAGGTAATCGCCTGTCGGCTGGCCCGACGGCAAAGTCTTCTCGATGACGAGCAGCCGCTTCCCGTCGTAGAAGGAATGCTTGATCGTGGCGTGAATCTCGCCGACCACTCGGCCGATGATCATCGTGATTCCTCTGCGACGTTGACGGCATCGACGATGGCGATGATGGCGTGATCGACCGGCACGAAGGTTCGCTCCAGGGCCATGGCCGCCTCGCGTCCCCCTTCGTAGGAGACGAGCTCTCCCGGCCCGGCCATGCGCGTGGCATCGGCGGCGACGATGGCCTTCCCTTTCGGCTGCAGCCTCTGATCCAGAGGCTGCACGATGAGCATCGGCACGCCTTCCAGTCCCTCCGTGATGACGCACGAAACGACCTGACCAATGACGCGGCCGAGCAGCATCAGCCGACCTCTCCGTCGAGCTCGAGGAACGGCGCGGCGTCGAAACGCGTGGCCGCCACGACATCGCGCTCGAGCACTTCGTGCGGCGCGGCGATCAGGCGGTGCGAGAAGCCGCGCGGCGCGGCCGCATTGACACCGGACCCTGCCGCGGCCAGCACCGCCGCAGCTTCGACGTCGTGAAGTGAGCCCGTCATCACGGCCACACCTTTGCCAGCGAGCCCGGTGTCCGAGAGACGGATCTCGATGAGCTGTACCGGCGTTCCCTTGAGCGCCGCTTCGACCGCTCGAACGATCGAGGAAGCGGTCTCTGTCTCGATGACCAGCAGCGCACCAGAGGCCTTGCGGTGCGCGCCGAAGACGCCGTCGAAGAGAGCCGGATGCACGTCCGGCAGGAAGGCGTGGTCGATGAGTGCCGACTCCGTCGTAGCCATGGCTTCGTTGAGCGACTCGGCCGTGGAGGCGGTCGATCCCCCGAACAGCACCAGATAACGGCCCCGAGTGGTAGTGCCGGCGCGGATGAAGGCGATGGGCGCCTTCTTGAGGATCGCGTCGACGGCGAAGATGCCGGAGGGAATGTCCTGGTAATCGAGCACCGCGAGCGCGGACGCGTTTTTCATTTACGTGATCCTGAAGTGATCGACGAGGACGCAGCGGCGCCAGCGGGAGAAGCTGCGCGGTCCGGTGAGGCCCTCGCCGGTCGGGCTGGCGATGGTGAACGAGCAATAGCCTTCGCCGTCCAGGCCGAGTCCGGCCTGCGAGCGGCCGTTCTTGACGAAGATCGAGCAGTCACAGGCCTTGGCCATGCGGCTCAGGTTGTCGAGGTTCTTGGAGTGCATGACGGCCGTGTGCCGGTTGCCGCCTTCGATCTCGACGGCGAGGTCGATGGCCCGGTTGGCGTTCGACACGCGGACGACGGGCATGACCGGCATCATCTGCTCGGTCCAGAGCAGCGGATGCCCTTCGTCGACTTCGGCGACGACGAGTCGGATGGAGTCGGGGACGCTGATTCCCATCTTCGCGAGAATGACCGAGGCGTTCTTGCCGATGAGGTCCTTGTCGACCTTCGATCGCTGGCGCGGCCCGCTCAGCTCGGCGAAGACGACGCGCTCGAGCTCTGTCAGGCGTTCCCGCGGGATGACCACCGCGCCCTGCCGCCCCATCGAGGCGATGAGGGCATCGGCAACGGAGGCGACCGCGATGGTCTCTTTCTCGTCGGTGCAGATGATGTTGTTGTCGGTGGAAGCGCCGAGGATGATGTCCCGGGCCGCTTTCTCGATGTCGGCGGTCTCGTCCACGACGGCCGGCGGATTGCCCGGGCCGGCGCAGATGGCGCGCTTGCCGCTGGCCATGGCAGCCTTGACCACCTCGCCGCCGCCGGTGACGACGACCAGGCGGATGCCGGGGTGGTGCATCAGCTCCTGCGCCGATTCGATCGTGGGATTGGCGACTCCGGCGATGACGTTAGGCGGGCCGCCCGCGCCCATGATGGCCTTGTTGAGCAGGGCGATCGTCTGCATGCAGCAGTTCTTCGCGTACGGGTGCACGTTGAAGACGACGCTGTTGCCCGCGGCCAGCATGCCGATGGAATTGCAGATGATCGTGGAGGTCGGGTTCGTGACCGGCGTGATCGCGCCGATGACGCCGAACGGCGCCGGCTCGATCAGCGTCAGGCCGTGATCGCCGCTGGTGGCGATGGGCGCGAGGTCCTCGATGCCGGGAGTCCTGTCGGTGACGAGGCGGTTCTTGACGATCTTGTCTTCATACCGCCCGTAACCGGTCTCGTCGTGCGCGGCTTTGGCCAGAACCTCGCAGTTCTCGCGCATCGACTGGCGTATCGCTTCGAGAATTCGCGAGCGCTGTGCGAGCGGAAGGGCGACGAACTGCGGCTGGGCAATTCCGGCTGCCGTGACGGCTTCTGACACCGTGGCGAAGATCCCGGCAACCTGCTGCCACTCCGGCGCGGCCACCGCGGGCTCGGAGGCGACGGGCGGCGCAGCGACCGGCACCGCCGCACGGCCGATGTCCGCTGCGATGCGGCGCGCGATCTCCTCGATTTCCTGATCAGTCAGGCGGCTCATGGTCGTCTCACTTCTTGTACTTGGTGCTCTCGCCGACGCTCCAGCTGTCGACGATGGCCATGACCACCGAGTCCACCGGCCTCTTGTCGGTGACCTCGGTCTGCCGGGCCGAGCTGCCGGCGGCGATGAGCACCACTTCGTCCGGGCCGGCGCCCACGGCGTCGGCCGAGACGATGGCGTTGCCCGTCTCCCGTCCTTCTTCGTCGAGCGGACGGACGACGAGCAGCTTGAGGCCCTGAATGCTGGCCTCCTTGCGC
The DNA here is from genome assembly GCA_021781455.1 of Acidobacteriota bacterium. Taxonomy (GTDB): domain Bacteria; phylum Acidobacteriota; class Thermoanaerobaculia; order Gp7-AA8; family Gp7-AA8; genus JAJXWV01. The sequence goes on from JAJXWV010000004.1 coordinate 3,130, forward strand.
GTGGCCACGACCGTTCCCACGACTCTCGCGAGTTGCATGGAAGTTCCCCTTAGCCGGCAGAGCGAACTTCAAATGTCGAATGTCGAATGTTCAATGTTGAATGTCGAATCGGCCGCCACCTGACGGCCAACTCCATTCAACATTCAACATTCAACATTCAACATTGAACATTCGCCTCCACGGCGGTGGTGTTACTTCTTTCCCGTCGGTGCGGGCGTCGTGCGTCCGAGCGGCATCACAGCGTCGACCTGGTCATGCGGGCGGGCGATCACGTGCACCGTGACCACATCGCCGACACGGCCGGCAGCCGTCTGCGCTGCGTCGCATGCCGCGCGCACCGCAGCCACGTCGCCGCGGACGACGATGGTCGTGTAGCCGCCGCCTGTCTTCTCGTACGACACCAGCTCGACCCGGGCCGCCTTCACCGCCGCATCGGCGGCTTCAACCACTGCCGGGAAAGACCTCGTTTCGATCATGCCAAGAGCATCAGTCATGAAACATTCCTCCGTAAATTGAAGATCTTGAAGTGCTGAGTGCTGAGTACTGAGTACTGAGTGTTGTTAAGTCCTGAGTCCTGAGTCCTGAGTCCTGAGTGCTGAGTCCTGAGAGCTGCGACCCCACTCAGTACTCAGCACTCAGTACTCAGCACTCGTTCTATCGTCCCTTGCGTCCCGAAATCGCCTCGACGGCCTGTTCGGCGGCGCGATAGGCGACGTCGATGTCGCGTTCTTCGCCGCCGAGGTAGACGCGGCCGAAACTGCCGAAGGCGCGCACCTCGAGCACGTTGATGTCGGCCGCCTTCTCTGCTTCATTTGCGGCGATGGCCGCGTATCCGGCGGGAGCGACTTCGAGCACGTACAGCGTCTGCCCCGGCACGATCATGTCGCCGTGGCGCGTCCTGTTGATCAGCTGCGTGTGGTAGTCGGAGATGTTTCGAATGACCTGGCTGGAGGTGATCTCAGGCTTGATGCGCTCGTCTTCCTTCAGCCCGAGCATCCCCAGGATGGCTGCACCGGCCTGCCGCACGTCGCCCTGCGAGTCGGAGTGAAGCTCGAGCATTCCGTAGAGGCGCTCGATGATCATCATGCCCGGCTTGACGTCGGTGGCCTTCAGGGCGACGTCGGTGACCCGCATGATGTCCATGCCCGGCGAGACCTCGACGAACAGCGAAGCCTGTCCGGGAACGGGGAGAAATCCCTGCGCGACCGTTCCGAGAAACGACGCAAACTGCGGCTGGAGACTGTCGATGAAAACGTAGCAGCGAAGCTCGCCCACGCTTTACCTCTTCCCAGAGGCCTTCTGCCGGGCCTCTTCCACGATCTTGACGCTGTTCGAGGAGCCGATGCGCGTGGCGCCGGCCTGCACCATTTTCACGAGATCGTCGTAGGTGCGCACGCCGCCCGCCGCCTTGACGCCGAGCTTGCGCGGGGCCACGGTGCGGGCCATGAGGGCCACGTCTTCGACGGTCGCACCCGACTTCGAGAAGCCGGTCGAGGTCTTCACGAAGTCGGCTCCGGCCTTCATGGCCAGCTGGCAGCCGCGCACTTTCTCTTCATCGTTCAGAAGGGCGGTCTCGAGAATCACCTTCGAGGCGGCATGACTCTCGTCGCAGACCTCCACGACGCCGCGGATGTCGCGGGCCACGGACAGGTCGTCCTTGCTCTTCAGCGCCCCGATGTTGATGACCATGTCGATTTCCTGCGCCCCTTCGCGAAGGGCGCGGCGCGCTTCGAGAGTCTTGATGTCCGGAGATTGCGCGCCGAGAGGAAAGCCGACCACGGCGCAGACCTTCACGCTCGTGCCCCGGAGCAGGGCCCTCGCCTTCGGCACCCAGACCGGGTTCACGCAGACCGAGTAGAAGCCGAATTTCTTCGCTTCCTCGCAGAGCTTCTCGATGTCGGCGGCGGTAGCCTCGGGTTTCAGGACCGTGTGGTCGATCAGCTTCGCGACCTGATCCGGCGGGATGGCGGCCGGCGCCGGAGCGGCGCCGCTCCCCTGATTCGTCAGCAGCTCGCGAACGCGCTCGGCGATGCGGGCGATCTCGTCGGCGGAGAGGTCTTTGCCGGTCGGTGCGTTCACGTCTCGGCGTCCTTTCTCGAGCTCGCGGATCATCTTCACGCGGGCGCGGTGGCGGTCGACCGTGCACTCGGTCGTCAGGAATACGTCGGTGATCCGCTTGGCAGTCTCGAGGTCGACCTGGCCGGAGCCGAGGGTCAGGACATTGGCGTCGTTATGCTCGCGGGCGTTGCGGGCCAGTGTTTCGTTGTAGCAGGCGGCGGCGAGAACGCCCTTGACCTTGTTCGCGGTCATGGCCGAGCCGATGCCGGCGCCATCGACCATGATGCCGTAGCGAACCGTGCCTCTGGAGACCAGTTCCGCGACCGCCTGAGCGATCTTCGGATAGTCGACCGGCTCCTTGCTGTTCGTGCCGAGATCCCGCACGGCGTATCCCTCGTCTCGGAGGTAGCCCTTCAGTTTCTCTTTGAGCTCGAATCCGCCGTGGTCGGCGCCAAGAGCAATTTGTAGCGATCGGGTTGTCGAGGTGGAAGCCACTATCGTCAAGGAAACGGGTCAAGCCCTTCGGAAGTCAGTACGTTGGACCGGCGGCGGAGAATATCACGGGATGGGACACGCGGCAGGGAGTCTCCGATGAGTGAAAAATGAGGCACTGCCGGCTTTTGAGTGGGTTTTATGGATCGCTCCGCGGCTCATACGCTGGATCCCGCGCCGATCATCCCAACGCTGACGGGCGCGTTGCCCAAAGAAGGAACTTGCCATCCCGAGCATTCGAATCGCGCAGGCATGACATCGGAGAGAAGAAACGTTCGATCGTTCCCTCACTCTGCGGGCATACGCACTGGACTTTGGTTTGTCCTCGGCAGATGCGCGTGATGACACGGTCCCCTCGCCCCGCGCATTTCGATCGGTTTGTCTTTGGGCATCGCGCCGCGGGGCGAGGAGACCCGTCCCGCCGCTTCGCGGCTGAAGTGGCCTCATCGAAATCTCTCCGGCCCGCTGAATATCCCGACGAGCAACAAGTGAAAATTGCACAGAGCCCGAGCATCGGCTAAGGGCAGCGGCTCTCATCCTCTTCCCGTCGTCGTTCACTTTCGATTCTCAATTTTCAGTTCAAACAAAAAGGCCGGCTGCGAGCCGGCCTGGTGGAAGCGATGCAACGACCTGCTACTGGCCGCCGACAGCACGGCGTCGCGGCGGAGTCGGGCCGCCGCCCGTCTGAATGTCCTCGATGAAATGCGTCCAGGCATTCTTCGTCATGTCGTAGGTCCAGAGGTCGCTGAGGAAGAGGCCGTTGTAGCCACCGAAGAGGACGAACTGGTTCTGCGTCGGATCGAAGGTCAGCCCCCCGTTCTCGCGTCCGGTGGGAAGGGTTGGAGGCTGCAGGTTCGTCCAGGTCTGGGTGCCTCCGTCCCACTTCCACATGTCGTTTGCGTAGACCTGAGTGGTGAGCTGTCCATTCACGTTGAGACGCATGCCTCCGAACAGGAGCACGGCACCGCTGTTCGGGTCGACGGTGACCTGAGCGCCATAGCGTTGGCCGGGGGTCGCGGTGACGCTCTGCATCTGCGTCCAGCCGGTCCCGTCGAAGGACCACATGTCGCTGTAGCGTTCGATGCGGTCGAGCGAGCTCTTCTGGCCGATGCCGCCGTAGATGACGGTCTTCTTCATCAGCGGGTCGTACCACATCGAGGCGAGCTCGCGGCCGGTCGGGGTGTGGTTCTTCTGTTGGCTCCAGTTGGTGCCGTCCCACAGCCAGGTCTGGTCGAGGAAATTGACGTCGTCATAGCCGCCGAACAACACGGTCTTCTTCAGGGTGGGGTCGTAGACCATGCTGCTGAAGCGGCGCTGCGTGGGCTTGGTCGTCGGATTCTCCGCCGTCCAGGCGCTGCTGCCCGGATCCCATTCGTAAGTCGAGTCGTCGGCGCAGACCACGACCAGGCGTTTGCGATCGGTGTCGAACGCCGCGGTTGGCGTGCTGCAGTACGAAGGACCGTTGGTGAGGTTCAGCCCGCTCTGGGTCCACCGGCCGTTCTGGTACTGCCAGAAATCGGTGATGACGTCGGTCTCGTTCTGCCCGCCGAACAGATAGACGGTGTTGGTGGTCGGATCGGTCGCGAACACGAACAGCGATCGCGACGAAGGCGAGAGCGGGTCGTGCAGCTCGTTCCAGGCGCCATCCTTCAGCGTCAGGGTGGCGCCGCGGGGAAGGCCGAAGGCGAGAGTACCGCCGTACATCATCACCTGCTGGCGGAGATCGTCGTAGGTCATGGCCTGGCCGGAGAGGCGGTCGGGATCGTTGACCGTGGTCATCTTGGACCAGTTCGCGCCGTCCCACTGCCACGTCTCGCCCGATGTGCCGGATGACCCGCACGTTCCGCCGAAGAGAATGACGGTGTCGTCCGTCGACTGGAAGACGATGCCCGCTTCGTTGACGCAGCCCGGCAGTGTGGGTGGAATGATCTGCTTCCACGTGAACGAGGTCGGGTCATACGAGTACATCAGTGTCTTCTCGCTCGCGTCCATGCCGAGCATCAGCATTTCACGGCGTGAAGGGTCGTAGACCAGGATCGGGTTGATGACCGTGGGGCCGCTGCTGGCCACCTGGGTCCAGCTGGTGCCGTCGAACTCCCAGGTGTCGTACGTGCCGGTGAGAGTCTTCCCATCGGCGGCGAAGACGTCGCCACCGAAAAGGACGATGCGATCGCGTGAGGAGTCGTACGCCGCGCCGGCGAGTGCGCGAGCCGTGGGCGAGGTGGTCGGAGTGATCTCCGTCCAGTCGGTGCCGTCGTAAGTCCAGGTGTCGTTCAGGTTGGTCGCGCCGCTCTTGCCGCCGAACATGACGGTGCGGAAGCGCGTCGTGTCGTAGACCATGGCGTAGGCCGAGCGGCCCGGCGGCGTGTGCGCGGGAAATCGCTGCACCCAGTGATCGCCAACCCACTCCCAGGTGTCGGACAGGTCGTACGCGATCGCCGTTCCGGCGTCGAGCGGCGTGGCTCCCCCGAAAAGGACGGTCCGCGAGGTCTTCGGGTCGAACGTCATCCGCGTCCGCGTGCGTGCCGACGGATCGGCTGCGAAGACGGCCTGTGCCGCAGCAAAGGCGGCACAGAAGAGGAGTAGGTAACGATTCCGCGTGAACACGCTCATCCGTTGAATGATGCCTCTTTGGAATGATCCCTCTTGGGGGAGTTAACTGCTGAACCTTCGCTATTTGCGCCGATTCGCAACCTGAGGGCAGAGAACTAAATTCCGCTGCAAGTCCGACGATCGGGCGGCCAGAAAGAAACGCTCTGAGCTTACGACAAAGCCGCGTCAACGAACTGAAAAGATGACGGCTCCTGGTGCTTGGCTCCTGGCTCCTTGCTCTTGGCTCTTGGCTCTTGGGGCCGCAGCCGAGTGCTGAGTACTGAGTGGAATGACCGAATGATTGAGGTCGGACTGCAGGATTCGGGAGCTGGGATACTCAGTACTCAGTACTCAGCACTCAGTACTCAGCACTCAGTACTCAGCCGGGATCTGGGGGACGGGGTGGCGCGCTGAATGTGCTGAAACCGCTCAACGTAGCGCGCCCCCCGCCCACCCAGATTCCTCGCTGACGCTCGGAATGACAAATGCGCGTGTCCACGCCGCTCTCGATTTCTTCACAGCCTCTCAGCCGAGGTATTGGCGGATGGCCGCTTCGATCTGCGGCCGCGGAACCGCGCCGACGACGCGCCCCCGCTCGACGCCATCCTTGAAGAAGACCAGCAGAGGGATGCCCTGCACGTGGAACGCCCCGGACGTGCGAGGGTTCTCGTCGACATTCAGTTTGGCAAAGCGCACGTCGCGCCGTTCGGAAGCGAGCTGCTCGATCAGAGGACCGATCGTCCGGCATGGCCCGCACCACGCCGCCCAGAAATCGACGACCGTGGCCCGGCCGTCGGCGATCATGGAGCTGAAGTTCGCGTCCGAGAGCTCGATGGGATGAGCTCCGTCGCCCTGCAGCGGCGCCTTGCAGCGGCCGCAGACCGCCTTCCGTCCGCTCCCTACCGGCGGCACCCGATTGGCCTGACCACACGACGGACAGCGAATGACCTCATCGCTCATGTTCCGCTCCTTCTGCGAGATCCGCGCCTGTAACGAGCGAGCAGCGGGTAGCGGGTAGGACGGGAATCGCATCTCCTACCCGCTACCCGCTACCCGCTACCTTCTGGTGTAATCCGGCCGCATGATCCGTCCGCCCTTTCCCGGCGAGCTGGACCGTATCTCGGAGCTCCTCGGCCGCGCCAATGACGCGCCCTACGACCTTCGCCGCGTGGCGGCCGAGAAGTGCTTTGCTCCCGGCTACGCCGGCGAGACCGTCGTGCGCCTGTACGACGAGCGCGACGAGTTACGCGGCATTTCGGTCACGTGCGGACGGACCCTGCGCATCCTGGCCGTCGACCCGGCGCATCGCGGACGCGGCATCGGCAGTGAGCTGCTGCGGGACGCCGAGCCACGATCGCATGTCGTGTTCGCGGAAGCGGGGAACTACTTCACGCCGGGAGTCGTGGAGGAGGACGCGAGCACGCGCGAGTTCTTCCGTAACCGCGGCTACATCGAGTCGCGCTGGACGTGGAATCTGGAGAGCCATCACCTGCCCGATTCCCTCCCGGGAGGCGTCAGGCGCGTCGGCCATGACGAGCGCGATCGCGTCCTCGACTTCATCGAGCGCGAGTTCGGCGCGATCTGGCGTTTCGAATGCTCGCGCGCCTTCGATCGCCACTTGCCGACGTTGTTCATCGTCGAATCCGAGGGTGAGGTGGCTGGCTTTGCCGCGCACGACGTCAACAACGCCGGCCTCGGATTCTTCGGTCCGACCGGTGTGGCGAGGCAACTGCGTGGCAACGGCTTCGGCCGTCTGCTCCTGCAGGCTTCACTCGCCGATCTTCGACGGCTCGGCTACGGGTCGGCCGTGATCCCCTGGACGGACGCGCTCGACTTCTACCGCAAGAGCTGCGGCGCCGAAGTGACGCACAAGTTCGTGACCCTGACGCGTGGCCAAATGAAAATTGAAAATTGAAAAACGAGAAAGGATCCGCCGCTTTTCTCAATTCTCAATTCTCAATTCTCAATTTCTTTCTTATAGACTCCCGCGTCGTGAAGAAGTCATCGACCGCGAAACCAAAACGATCCAAGCGGCGGCAGCTGTTTCTGCCGCATGCCATCGGGATGACCGGGGGCATCGCTCTGGCCACGGTGGCCTTCTGGTTTTTCAAGAAGCAGGCGGACCACGTCGTGGCGGGCCGCGCCGATCGCCTCGACGATGTGGTCATGAAGGCGGTCCATCGGGTCGACGAGCCGGCCATCCACGACGTCATGCACTCCATCACACAGCTCGGCACGCACGCGGCCATCGGAACTGCCGCCGGTCTGACCGCGATCGCCATGTTCCGCAGAGGACGTCATGGGGACGCGTGGACGGTGATGTTCTCCACCGGCGGCGCGATGGCCATCAACACGATCCTGAAGAACGTTTTTCAGCGCGAGCGTCCTCAGGAGATGGCGCGGCGGATCAAGTTGCCGAATTCGCACAGCTTCCCGAGTGGCCATTCCCTGCTCTCCGCAGCGACGTACCCGATCGTGGTTCACCATCTGGTGCAGAGCTCGTCGGTGGCGACGCAGGCTCTGGCACACACGATTGCGGGGCTGACGATCCTCAGCGTCGGGTTCTCGCGCGTCTACTTCGGCGTGCACTTCCCGTCGGACGTACTGGGCGGTTTCGCAGCCGGCTTCGGCTGGCTGGGGCTGACTTCCCTGTCCCACACCCTCCTCGAGAAGGAGCGGCGCCGGATCTCGATCGCCGCCGAATCGCGGTAAGCTTTTCGCCTCATTTTTCCTTCTCAGCGGGGCAGGAAGAATCGAGAATCGGGAAAGGCCGCGGGTGAACGGGGGGTTCGCCCGCCGCCGGCCAGACCCGGTCGTGGCACGGCTGAAAAGAGAAACGACGGAAAGGTGGGGACGCGTGTACGCGGGGACCGCCCCGGCGGGTCCGCAGAATGCTTCTTCCCGGCACGAGGTTTAGAAAACCACCATGTCAGTGACATCGAGTTACGGCGCGAACATCGCCTTCATCGAGGAGCTCTGGGAGAAGTACCGCTCGGATCCTCTTTCGGTGAGCACGAGCTGGCGCGAGTTCTTCCAGGATTACCAGCCGCAGCTCGAGGAAGAGTTCGGCGAGGATTTCGCGCAGGAGCAGGCAGTCAACCGCACGGTGGCGGCCACGGCAGCAGCTCCCGCCGCGGTCAGCGCTCCCCAACCCCCGCCCTCCCCCACCCCCGCACCCGCCCGTCCCGCCCCCGCCGCCCGTCCGACGCCTGTGCCGCCGCCGGCCGCGGAAGCGACGGCGGTCCCATTGCGCGGTGCTGCATCGAAGATCGTCCAGAACATGGAGGCGTCGCTGCAGGTCCCGACCGCGACGTCGATCCGCAACATCCCCGTCAAGGCGCTCGAGGAGAACCGGCGCGTCATCAACAACCATCTGGCTCTGGTCGGCCAGCCGAAGGCTTCGTTCACGCACATCATTGCCTGGGCGATCGTGCTCGCGGCCAAAGAGTATCCACGGATGAACTCCGGGTTCGCGATGCAGGACGGCACGCCCGTTCGCGTCGACCGTGAGGACATCAACCTCGGCATCGCCATCGACGTGGAGAAGAAGGACGGCTCGCGCTCGCTGATGGTTCCGAACATCAAACGCGCGCAGGCGATGGACTTTGCGCTATTTCTCAAGACCTACAACGACATCGTCCGCAAGGCCCGCAACAACGCCCTCGAGGTCTCCGACTTCGAAGGGACGACGCTCTCGCTCACGAATCCCGGGACGATCGGGACGGTCGCTTCCGTGCCGCGGCTGATGCAGACGCAGGGCGCGATCATCGCCACGGGCCAGATCGATTACCCGGCCGAGTACTCCGCCGCCGATCCGACCGTGCTGGCCGATCTGGGCATCTCGAAAGTGATGACGATGACGTCGACCTACGACCATCGCATCATCCAGGGTGCGGAATCGGGAGCGTTCCTGGCGCGGGTCCACGAGCTGCTCATCGGGACCGACGAGTTCTACGACAACCTCTATCGCGACCTGCGCATCCCCTACGAGCCGGTGCGATGGGCGAAGGATCGGGCGCGCTTCGCGGACGCGGACGACGCCACGGCACGCGAAGCGCGCGTCCTGCAGATGATCAATGCCTATCGCGTGCGCGGTCACCTGCTGGCCGACCTCGACCCGCTGGAGTACGAAGTCAAGCGCCATCCCGAGCTCGATCCCGCCTTTTACGGGCTGACGATCTGGGATCTCGACCGCGAATTCGTCTGCGCCGGCTTGTGCGGCAAGACGCGCGCGAAACTGCGCGACATTCTCGACACCCTTCGCGAGACGTACTGCGGGAAGCTCGGCCCGGAATACATGCACATCCAGGAGACGGTGCAGAAGCGCTGGCTTCAGGATCGGATGGAGCCGACGCGCAACCAGCAGCCGCTCGATCTCGAGACCAAGCGCCGCATCCTGCTGATGCTCAACGACGCCGAGGCCTTCGAGCGCTTTCTGCACACGAAGTACGTCGGCCACAAGCGTTTTTCGCTCGAAGGAGCGGAGACGCTGATCCCGATGCTGGACTATCTGTTCAACGAAGCCACCGCTGCCGGCGTGCAGGAGTCTGTGATGGGCATGGCCCATCGCGGCCGGCTCAACGTCCTGGCGAACATCCTGGGCAAGTCGTACGAAAAGATCTTTCACGAATTCGAAGGCGACATCGATCCGAACACGACTCAGGGATCGGGGGACGTGAAGTACCACCTCGGCGCCGAGGGGACGCACGACGCGCCGGCCGGCGGAGCGCTGAAGCTGACGCTCGCTTCGAATCCATCCCATCTCGAGGCCGTCGATCCGATCGTCGAGGGCATGGCGCGGGCGAAGCAGAAGCTGGTCGGCGACAGGGACCGCTCCCGCGTGCTTCCCGTGCTGATCCACGGCGATGCCGCGTTCGCCGGACAGGGCGTCGTCGCCGAGACGCTGAACCTTTCGCAGCTGCAGGGCTACCGCACCGGCGGCACAGTGCACATCGTCATCAACAACCAGATCGGTTTCACGACCGGTCCCGAGTCGGCGCGCTCCTCGATGTACGCGACCGACGTCGCGAAAGGAGTGCAGGCTCCGATCTTCCACGTCAACGGTGATGACCCCGAGGCCTGCATCCGGGCCATGAACCTGGCCTACGGTTTTCGCCAGCAGTTCCACAAGGACGTGGTCATCGACATGGTCTGCTATCGCCGGCACGGCCACAACGAAGGCGACGAGCCGTCATTGACTCAGCCGCGGATGTACAAGGCCATCAAAGAGCATCGGTCGGTCCGGAAGATCTACACCGAGCAGCTGCTGCGCAAGGGCGACATCGGTCCGAAGGAAGCCGAGCAGTGGCTCGACCAGTTCCAGGCCAAGCTGCAGGAGGCCTTTGACCGCACGCGCGAGGAGTCGAAGCCGCAGGACGAGAGCGACCCGCTGTACAGCGACGAGGAGATCACGGGATTCCAGACCCGGCCCTCGCCCGATACGTCCGTGTCTCGCGAAGAACTGCAGAGGATCGGCGATGCTCTGACGACCACGCCCGGCGAGTTCACGCTGCATCCGAAGCTCAAGCCGATCATCACGCGCCGGCGGGCGATGGCCGAAGGCAAGGAGATGGTGGACTGGGCGTTCGCCGAGCTGCTGGCCTTCGGGACTCTGTTGCTCGACGGGTTCCGAGTGCGGCTCTCCGGCCAGGACAGCGGCCGCGGCACGTTCTCGCAGCGGCATGCTCTCCTCTTCAATTACATGACGGGCGAGGGCTACGTGCCGCTGAACGCGCTGGCCAACGAGGCGAAAGCGGCGACGCGGGCCGATCCCGTGGTCGCCAACAGCACCATTGCGCACGAAGTCGACTTCGCCGTCTACGACTCGCTGCTCTCCGAGTACGGCGTGGTCGGATTCGAGTACGGCTACTCGGTCGCTGATCCGGGTGCCCTGGTGATGTGGGAAGCGCAATTCGGCGACTTCATGAACGGCGCGCAGATCGTCATCGACCAGTTCGTGTCGAGCGCCGAGGAGAAGTGGGGACAGCACAGCGGGCTGGTGATGCTCCTGCCGCACGGTTATGAAGGCCAGGGACCGGAGCACTCCAGTGCCCGCATCGAGCGCTTCCTCACTCTTTGTGCCGAAGGCAACATGCAGGTCGTCTATCCCACGACGCCCGCGCAGTACTTCCACGTGCTGCGGCGGCAGATGTCGAACAGCCCGCGCAAGCCGCTGATCGTGATGACACCGAAATCGCTGTTGCGGCTTCCGGCAGCGGTCTCGTCGATCGACGAGCTGGCTCACGGGCGGTTCGAGCCGGTCCTGACCGATCGCGAGATCGGCGGCGGCGACGTGACGCGCGTCGTACTGACGGCCGGGAAGGTCTACTACGACGCCAGGGCGGCGCGCGACAAGGCCGGGGCGAATGTGCCGATCATCCGTATCGAGCAGTTCTATCCGTTTCCGCAGCCGATGATCGCGGCAGCGCTGAAGAGCTATCCGAGCGCGACCGAGGTGATCTGGTTGCAGGAAGAGCCGCGAAACATGGGGGCCTGGCCGTTCCTGCACGAGTACCTGCAGGCGCTCGTGGGCGGGAATCAGAAGGTGACGTACGTCGGACGTCCGCTCTCCGCGGCCCCGGCGACCGGATCGCATCACCGTCACGAGGCGCAGCAGCAGGCGCTGGTGAATCAGGCCATCGGAATCTAAAGAGGGCGGACATCCTCCCCAACCTTGTCATCCGTTAAGGGATTTGTTCGCGGTTTCTCGCCCCCTCATCCGCCTTCGGCACCTTCGCTCCCGCTTTAGGGGGCGATCCTGCGATCGCCCAGAGGCCTCCCTGACGCTCGCGCTGGCAACTCCTACTTCGTCTTTGGCGGAGCCGCGAGCGGATCGTCGGGCGGCGGAACGACCGGCTCGTCGGCGAGCGGCAGCGACGGGTCGATTGCCACGGGGTCAGACGCGGCAGAAACTTCAGGGAGCGGCTTGATCGTCACATCGTTCGAGACCACTGCCGCGCGGTCGGCCACGAGGATCACGTTGTCGACCTTGATCGTCGCGTCCGTGGCAACGACCGTTGAATCGGAGGGAACGACGAAGCCCTGCTCCGCCGCCTGATGGCGGTCTGCGATTTCCCGGGCCGTCTCCACCAGTGCCGTGGCGACCGCCTGGATGTCGAATGGTTTCCGGATCACGCGTCGCACCATCGTGTCGTCGAGGCTCGCCAGATCTCCGTTGGCCATGGCCGTGGCGACGATCACGACCGGATGCGGCTGCATGGCCCCGATCTTCTGCACCAGCTCGTACCCGCTCACCCGCGGCATCATCAGATCGACGATCGCGATCATGTACTGCCGGGACGCCAGTTTCTCGAGCGCCTCGGCTCCGTCGCGCGCAACGTCGACATCGAAGCCCGCACGCTCCGCGATCCGCGCAAGGAGCCTGCGGATCGTCCGGTCGTCATCGACTACGAGCAGCTGCGGCTTCCGCACGTCCACCGGAGAAAGGATCCTGCAACGGCCGTGCTCGAAATTATCTGTAATAAATATGGAATTTTCGGCGCGGCAGCACGGACGCAAATGAATCATGGCTTCAACAGCCGCCGCGCCATTTCGCCGGCTCCGATCAGTCCCACGTCGGCGTTCGTGATCAGGTCGACCGGGATGCCTGCGACCAGCTCGCGGAACCTCCCTTTTCGCTGGAAGGCGCCGACGAAACGCCCGTCCGTGAAGTAGCGAATGTTCTTCCCCGCAATGCCGCCGGCGAGGAAGACGCCGCCCCGAGCGAGCGTGCGGAGGGCCATGTTGCCGGCTTCGGCGCCGTAAATGTCGACGAAGACCTCGAACGTGCGGATGGCCACCGCATCGCCTGCCTCGGCCGCCGCGGCGATCTTCATCGGGACGGTCTCGTCGTACGGCTGATCGAGACCCGACACGAAGTTGTGGATGTTGACCAGCCCCGTGCCGCTGAGGAGCCGCTCCCACGACACGTGACCATATTTTTTCTGCAGCGCGAGGAGCAGCCGGGTTTGTTCCTCATCCTGCGCGGCAAAATCGCCATGGCCACCCTCGCCCGGGATCACGCTCCACTCGAGGCCGTCGTAGTAGAGATTCGCCTCGCCGAGTCCGGTGCCGGCGCCGAGGATCGCCATCGGAGCGTGCTCGACGCGGCGGCCTTTGTTGAGCGACAGGAGGTCGGCCGGCGCGAGCAGGGGAACGCCGAGAGCCACGGCGTAAAAGTCATTGATGAGAGCCACCTTGCCGATCGGGAACTTCGCCGCCAGCGCCTGTGCCTCCATCTTCCACTTCAGGTTCGTAACCTCGGCCTGATCGCCGAGGACGGGACCGGCCACGGCGAAGCAGGCGGCGGCGATCGGTCCGCGCGCCTGCGGCAGAAAGTCGGCGAGCATCGCATCGAACGTGGAGAAGGCGCCGCTCTCGTATCGCTGTTCTGCGGTGACCGCGGGAGCAGCGTCGCCGATATCGACGATCCGCAGAAGAGTCTTCGTGCCCCCGACGTCGCCGGCGAGGATTTTCATTGCCGGCTCCCAGGACGTGCCGCCGTCATCGCCTCACGCATCCGGCTTCTCGTCGGCCGACGAACCATAAGTCGCGGGCAGCGGGATATCGAGGAGACGCAGGTAGACAGTCAGCTGTCCGCGATGGTGGTAGGAGTGGTTCAGCAGGACGGTTCGCACGCCGGCCGCGCGCGGCATGGAGAACACGACGGTCCCGCCTCGAGTCAGAGTGAAGGTCTCCATCATGGCGGCATCGTCGAATCTGCCGAGGATCTCTTTCGCTTCGTGGAGGCTGCGTTGGAGCTCGGCGGCGAAGTCAGTCACATCGGGGGCCTGTGCCGGGCGCGCATCCGCAACGTTGTAGGCACCGGCGGCGACGATGCGGGCGATACGACTCGGGATCGTGGCCACGTGCCAGGCCAGATCGCGCAAGGTCATCGATTTCGGGTGAGGACGCCACTCCAGCTTGTCGGCAGGGACTCGCTCCAGGAGCCTGCGGGTGGCAAACGATTCGCGGTCGAGCTCGGCGAGAAGTTCATTGGCCAGGGTCATGGCCTGAATCCTAATGCGCGGCTGCGGCCCATGGAAGAGCGTCGCTGGCAGTTGCGATGACCGCAACAGCCGCAAAAACCTTACGTCATCCGCAAGTCACGGCGGTATCATTTGAATTCACGCACTCATCGATCAACCTAGGATTGCCATCGAGGCCCCATGTCTCCAAGAAGGGTCCTGATCGTCGAGGACGACGCGCCGACGCGATTGTTGCTGGAGACGGTTCTCGATCACAACGGGAACAAGTGCGCACTGGCCGGCGACGGCCACGAGGCGGGCCATCTACTGCAGTCGGACCGATATGACGTGATCGTGCTGGACCTGCTGATGCCGGAGAAGGACGGGTTCGACCTGCTGCGGGAGATGGCGCGCTCGCCGTCGCTGCAGCCGATGGTCTCGCGCACGATCGTCGTGACTGCGGCCGCCGAGCGGATCTACTCCGGCCACGAAGAGCTCGATCCGGTGTGGTGCGTACTGCGGAAGCCCCTCGAGATCGGCGAACTGATGGAGCAGGTGGAGAGCTGCGCGGAGCAACGGCCGCGGCCGGAGCGAAAGTCGCCTGGACGCGTCGAGCCGCCCCTGCCTCTCACCGACCGGCGACTCGACTGAGGCCGATCGTCGGGGGATTCCCTGGGCGTCTCCCGGTTTTGCCAATTGCAGAGTGTGCAAACCGTTTTCAGCCGATGAAAAGCGCGATTGAACTCGGTATTCTGAGCGTATCGACTCAGACAGGGGACGCCTATGACAGGCATCGGAGCCAGGATTCGCGACGTTCGCACCACACAACAGAAATCGTTGAACGACGTCGCCTCGCGCGCGAAGATCAGCGCCGCCACGCTGTCGCGGATCGAGACGGAGAAGCAGGGCGTCGGCATCACGCTGTTTCTGCTCATCGCCAAGGTCCTCAAGGTCAGCCCGCACGAGCTGCTCGGCGAGCCGGAACCGCGGGAGGAAGGTGACGATCCTCTGGCCGCAAAGGTCGCGTCGATGAAGCCGAACGAGCGCACCCGCCTGTGGAACGATCTGGCGGAGGCGCGGCGGGAGGAACGCACGCGTCGCCGTACTACCGCCGCTCCCAGCCCATCCGCTCACATCGAAGAGCTCCTGGCCCAGATCGACTACCTCCGCCAGGAAGTGGAATCGATGCGCTCCAGGGCCGGGACCCGCGCCCGCTCCCGTTAGGCGGAATTCGACCGCCGCTCGCGAAGGTCCATTCCGTCGATCTCATTGTCCATCATCGGGCCGACTTGTATCTCCTCGTTCGCCGGGTGGAATTCCTCCCGCCACCCGGGAGTGCGGGGGATCTGAAACCGTTGAACGTAGCGCGCCCGGCCCACCCGGATTCCTCGCCGACGCTCGGAATGACAGGTGCTCGTCCGCACCGCTCTCGACCTCTCGGGAGGGCAGGAGGCGCCCGGATCGCCGGCTACGGTCGCCGCAGCGGATCGCGGCGGCGGTCGCCCGGATATTCGTCCTCTCCATCCTCGGTGAGATCGAGAGCATCGTCATCGTCGATCGCGAGATCCTGATCGTCGAGATCGACTGACTCCGGCTCGCCCGAGCCATGAGACGTTGACGAGCTGCCACTGGCAGGTTCGCCCTTGGAAGTGTTCTGTTCGCGGGTGCCCATGCCCTGGGCTTTTTTCACATTGCGTACCGGATTGGAGTCCTGAGTCCTGAGTGCTGAGTCCTGAGAGGAAAGCACGATTCAGCACACTCAGGACTCAGGACTGCGGGGCATGTCCCCCGGCGGAAAGCCGAAGCTCATCCGTACGGCAGCGTACTCGGCGTCGATGGATCCATCCCGGCGGCGAATCGTCAGGGGCGTCTCGATCACCGCATCACGCCCGCGGACGCTCGGCGGCATGTCCGCACCGCGTGCCGCGGCAAACAGCGAGATTGCCGGCCGCTCGCCTTCCTTGAAGATCACATCGCGCCGCCGGATGAGCACGAGCTCGCTGGTGCGAACGGCCTCAGCCGCGCGCTCTCGCTGGCCGAAAGGAAAGACGAAGACGAACAGGCCGCCGGGAGCAAGGAGCCGCGACGCAGCGCGGGCGTAGTCGGCCACACTGCCGCGGATCTCGATCCGCGCCGGAATCGCCTGAGGGTGTTCGGCCGCCGTGGCCGTGCCCTGGGGAAAGTAAGGCGGCGAGCCGAGGACGAGATCGAAGGGCCGCTCGCCAGCGAGGAGGGACTCGTCGCGAAAATCGCCGTGGACCAGGGTGAATCGCGCCTCCAGGCCGTTGTAGCGCACGCTCTTTCGCGCCAGACGGATCGATTGCTCCTGCGCCTCGACCGTGACGAAGCGCGCCCCCGGCAGTCGCCACGCCGCAACGATGGCCACCGATCCGATGCCGGATCCCAGATCGGCAGCCCTCTCCACTCGCGGCGCCCATTCCGTCCCGTACCACGCCGTCAACACGTCGTCGGTCGAGTAGCGATGCCCCTTCGCGTATTGAAAGATCCGGAAGTGGCCGCAGATGAAGTCGCGGGTCTCCCCTTCTTCGGGTTCAATGCCTCCCGGTGGAACGGGCCCGGGCCGCCGCCAGCCGCGGTACGTGAGGTCCTCGGACATTCTTTGGAGGATAGCAGGCGGGTTGCGCGGTTGCGCGGTTACGCGGTTACGAGGTTACGCGGTTACGAGGTCACGAGGTCACGAGGTCACGAGGTCACGAGGTCACGAGGTTAGGTTACGAGGTCTGAATACGTGACACCGCGGAACCACGCAACCTCGCAACCCAGGGACAACCTAACATCACATCCCCCTCCCCTGCCCCAGCCATATACTCCACAGCCGCACCAAACCGGTTCAATCAGATCAGGAGGAATCAATGCGACCAGTTCGAAAGAACTTGTGGCCCGCGGTCTGGCTTCTGCTGACTCTTGCCACATCTTCGCTTTGGGCTCAGGACCTTGCGTCGTTCGAGAAGCGAATCACGCTCAAGAAGCTCGACAACGGCCTGACGCTCATCGTGTTGGAACGACCGACCGCCCCTGTCTTTTCATACGTGACATGGGTCAATGCAGGCTCGGCCAATGAAGTCCCCGGTATCACCGGGCTCGCGCACATGTTCGAGCACATGGCGTTCAAGGGGACAGACAAGATTGGGACGACCAACTACGCCGCCGAAGCCGTGGCGCTGCAGAAGGTGGAGGACACCTACGCCGCCTACGACCGCGAGCGTCGCCGGGAGACCGGCCGCGATGCGGCGAAAGTCGCCGAGCTGGAGAAGGCCTGGAAAGACGCCATCGCCGAAGCCGGCAAGTTCGTCCAGACGGATGAGTTCTCGAAGGTCGTCGACCGTGCCGGCGGAGCGGGCATGAACGCCTTCACCGCATCGGACGAGACGGTGTTCTTCTACTCGATGCCGTCCAACCGTTTCGAGCTCTGGGCGTATCTCGAGTCCGAGCGATTCCTCCACCCCGTCTTCCGGGAGTTCTACAAAGAGCGCGACGTGGTCACCGAGGAGCGCCGGATGCGCACCGAAAGCAGCCCGGTGGGCCGGCTTCTCGAACAGTTCCTGGCCACCGCCTTCATCGCGCACCCGTACGGGTTCCCGACGGTCGGCTGGCCCTCGGATCTGAAGGACTTCTCCGCGACCGACGCGAAGAACTTCTTCCACAAGTACTACGTGCCGTCGAACATGGTCGTCGTCGTGGTCGGCGACGTGAAGGCCGCCGAAGCCCTCCCGATCATGGAGAAATACTTCGGACGGCTGCCGAAGGCACCGCAGCCCGAGCCGTTGCGCACGATCGAGCCGAAGCAGAACGCCGAGAAGACGGTCGTCCTGCGCGAGACTGCACAGCCGATCTTCCTGGAAGGCTTCCACCGCCCTGCGGTCACCGATCCCGATGCCGAGGTCTATGAAGTGATTTCGATGCTGATGTCGAATGGCCGCACGTCGCGGCTTTACAAGTCGCTGGTCCGCGACCAGAAGATTGCGGCATTCGCGCAGGGCTTCAACGGATTCCCCGGAGAGAAGTATCCGAGCCTCTTCACGTTCATCGCCGCCACGACAAAGGGCCACACGCCCGCGGAGATTTCAGCAGCGATCGACGAAGAGCTGACGGCGCTGAAGACCACGGACGTGACGCCTGAAGAGCTGCAGTCGGTGAAGACCCGCGCCAAGGCGCAACTGCTGCGGCAGCTCGACTCGAACAACGGCCTGGCCTTGCAGCTGGCGTCGTATCAGACGATGTTCGGCGACTGGCGCGAGCTGTTCCGCTCCGTCGACCGCATCGACAAGGTCACGGCAGCGGACGTCAAGCGCGTGGCCAACGTCACCTTCATCCCATCGAATCGCACCATCGCTTACATCGACAATTCCAAACCGGCGCAGACGGCGCCGAAACCAGCCGCCGAAGCGCCGGCAGCGAAAGGAGCGGCGAAATGACGACGCTCAAACGAATCGGCCTGATCGCAGCAGCAGCACTGCTCGTGCTGGCGCCTGCTTCCGTCGCCCAGGTCAGCGACTACCACGACATCAAGACCCCGCCACTCCGCCAGTTCCAGCCGCCGCAGCCGAAGCGCATCGCGCTCGCGAACGGCATGGTGATCTTCCTCCAGGAAGACCACGAGCTGCCGCTGATCCGCGGCAGCGCCAGGATTCGCGGCGGTGAGCGCGACACGGCGGCCGCGAAGGCCGGCCTGACCGACATCTACGGCAGCGCCTGGCGCACCGGCGGCACCGAGAGCAAGACCGGCGACCAGCTGGACGAGTTCCTCGAGTCGCGCGCCGCGCGCATCGAGACCAACGCCAACGAAGACGCCAGCTCCATCAACCTCGACGTGCTGAAGGGCGACTTCGACACCGTCCTTCCGATCTTCGTCGAGCTGCTGCAGAAGCCGGCCTTCCGTCAGGACAAGATCGACCTCGCCAAGACGCAGGCCAACACCATGATCTCGCGCCGCAATGACGATCCGCAGACGATCCTCGTGCGCGAAGCGAGCAAGCTGGCCTTCGGCGCCGACTCCCCGTACGCCCGCGTGCCGGAGTACGCCACCATCGCCGCGATCACCCGCGACGATCTTCTCGCCTTCCACAAGCGCTTCGTCGTCCCGAACAACATCGTGATCGGATTTGTCGGCGACTTCGACTCTGCGAAAATGGAGAAGAAGCTGCGCGACACGTTCGGATCGTGGAAGCGCGGCGCCGATGCTCCCGCTGCAGTCACCTCCGGCACTCCGGCCAGGCCCGGCGTCTACTACGTCTCCAAAGACGACGTCACGCAGGCCAACATCGCTGCGGTGCACCTCGGCGGCCCCCTGCGCAGCAGCCCCGACTATCCGGCCATCGCCGTCATGAACGAGATCCTCAGCGGCGGCTTCTCCGGCCGCCTCATGAACCACATCCGATCGCAGATGGGCCTCGCCTACGGTGTGGGCGGCGGGCTGGCCGTGGCCTGGGATCGCCCGTCGGCTTTCAACGTCTTCATGTCGACGAAGAGCCAGTCCACGGTCGAGGCCATCGATGCCGTCAAGGCCGAGGTCGGCAACCTGCAGAGCAAGCCATTCACGCCGGAGGAGCTGTCGCTGGCCAAGGACACAATCCTCAACCGCTACATCTTCACCATGGACTCGCCGTCGAAGATTCTCAACCAGCAGCTGCTCCTCGAGTTCTACCACTACCCCGCCGATTTCTGGCAGAAGTACCCCACCGCGATCGAGAAGGTCTCGGCTGCGGACGTCGAACGCGTGGCCAGGAAGTACGTCCGGCCGAATGACCTGGCCATCCTGGTCGTCGGCAACGACAAGGAGTTCGACAAACCACTCTCCACGGTCGGCAATGTCACGAAGATCGACGTGACCATCCCCGAGCCGGGCGCAGCGGCGAAAAAGCCTGAAGCTGCCGCGGCCACGGCGGCGCCCGCGGCTCCGGCCGCGACCACTGCCGAGGGTTCAGCACTGGCCAGCAAGGTGCGCGATTTCGTCGGCGGCAAGAGCGTCGTCGACAGCATCCACTCCACGCGGCTCGTTCGCTCCGCAACCGTGAAGACGCCGCAGGGCGACATGGAGATGGAGATCGAGGAGACGCTGCGCTATCCGGATACGCAGCGCCAGGTGATGAAGACCCCCATGGGCGAGATCACCGTCGTCGTCGGACCGAATGCCGCCTTCATGGCCGGCCCGATGGGAACGCGCGACCTGCCGGCATCACAGCGCGACGCCATGAAGGCCGAGAACAAGCTCGACCTGCTGACCGTTCTGAAGAACATCGAATCGCCGGCGTATGCGTTTGCGGTCGGCGGAGACGAGAAGGTCGGCGATGTCAGCGCGAAGGTCCTGACGGTCACCACCGAGGGAACGACCGTCAAGTGGTTCGTCGACCCGGCCAGCGGAAAACTTCTTCGCACCGTCCGCTCGGGGCGGATGGGCGAGCAGTCGCTCGACTACACGTCGTGGAAGAAGAGCGGCGACTTGAATCTGCCGGCTGCGTTCACCATGACGACCAACGGCGAGAAGAGCGGCAGTGGCGAGCTGAAGTCGATTGAGATCAATCCGACTCTCGATGCCAAGCTGTTCGAGAAGCCGGCCGAGAAGTAGGAGTTTCACAACCCACGCGAAGAGCGGCGGGCGGAAACGCCCGCCGCTTTTTGTCATCCCGAGCACTCGAATCGCGCAGGTGCGATGCCGGAGAGAAGAAACGTTCGATCGTTCCCCCTCTCCCCGCCGCAGCGGGAAGAGAGCCCGGGTGAGGGGGTCTCGTTCTGGTTCAAAAGGAGACCCCTTATCCGCCTTCGGCACCTTCTCCCCGCTGCGGCGGGGAGAAGGGCAACGAACGCCAGAGCCCGCATAAACACTGGGAGTTTCCTGGAAGCGTCAGCGAGGGATCTGGGAGGGTGTGCGGCGCGCGATGCACCGAACAGTCGGTGTGCCGCCCCTCCACCCAGATCCCTCGCTGACGCTCGGGATGACAAGGTTCTACCCCCCCTGCCCGGTCCCCTTCTGCGCCTGGACCTCTTTGACGAGCCGCACCATCACCATGGTCAGCTCGTGAATCGAGTGAATCACGCCGACTTCGAATGCCGACGGCGGTTCGCCGGCCGCACACGCGCAGTAGTTGCACGGGCAGCCACGCCCGCCGTCGTGATTGTCGAGTGGATGACCGCACGCGCATGAGTCTTTGGCCAGTTGCATGACTCTCCCTTTCTGAGTCCTGAGTCCCGAGTGCTGAGTCCTGAGGATCGTGGTCAATCTGCCTGTTCAGGACGCGTCAGAACCCAGGCCTTCGTCGCTCCCTCAGATGTATGAGCATATTCGAATCGTGCCGCAGAAAATTGGAGCGCACGATCGGAGCCGCGGTGTGAGGCGAGCGCTTGCGGTGCGGATCGACCGCCCTAAGGATGGAGGTCATGCGATGTATCCTTCCGTTCCTCGCGTGCCTGGCGGCGCTGCCCGCGGTCGCACAGACGACTTCCATACTGTGTCAGGCGCAACAGGTCGCGTTAGTCGAGCGCGAAGCCGCTACAGCGACTCCGCGATCCGTTGCGCGATCAGCGCGTAGCCTTCGTCGTCGGGATGGAAGCGGTCGAAGGAGAGGCGGTCGCGGTGCGAGAAGATGTCGGAGGTCGGCACGACGGTGAGGTTCGGGTCGTTCGCGAACTGCTCGAGGAGCTTCGCATTCCAGCGGCTCACGAGCGGGCTCAGACGCTGTCCGCCGGGCATGGTCGCGAGCGGGTTGTAGAGGCCGATGATGAAAATGCGCGCGGTCGGATTCGCGGCGCGCACGTCGGTCATCACCTTGGCCACGCGCTCGAGGACGCTGTCCATCACTTTTTCGGGATCGGTGAGGGGCCCGTTCCGCAGATCGGTCGTGCCCCAGAGGTCATTGCCGCCGATCGAGACCACCACGACGTTCGCCTGAGCGATCAGCGTCTGGACGTTCCGGCTCTGCAGCTGCGCCAGCAGATCGCGCGTTCGTGCGCCGTTGACCGCGAGGTTCACGGCCGGCCGGACCTCGCGGTGCGCGTTCTTCAGATCCTGCACGAGCCGGCCGCCGATGCCGAGGCCGCTCTGGTCACCGGTGCCGAGGGCGAGCGAATCGCCGAGGATCAGAGGGGCGATGGTTCCGCGGGGCGGCGCTGCCTGAACGGGCGAGGTGACGATGCCGACCGGGGTTCCGATGTCTCCGCGGATGAACGTGTACAGCCCGCCGGCGAACACGGCGCAGGCGAGCAGCGCGATTCCCAGCGGCAGATACCAGTAGAGCGCACGGCGCACGGCTCGGAAAACTAGCACAGTCCGGTCCTGAGTCCTGAGTCCTGAGTGCTGAGAGGTATGTGCCATCAGTTGCCAGACGTACTCATGCCCGCTACCTCAACGCGGATAAACTCAGGACTCAGGACTCAGGACTCGCATGACTTCCGCGGCCCCCGCCCTCAGCGCGCACGAGCTGACCAAAGTGATCGGCCGGCGAACCATCGTCGATCGCGTGTCGTTCGACCTCTTTCCCGGCGAGGTGTTCGGATTCCTCGGGCCGAACGGAGCCGGCAAGACGACGACGATCCGCATGCTGGTCGGCCTCATCCGGCCGACCGAGGGGGCGGTGACGATCTGCGGTCACGATATCCGTCACCAGTTCGAGGAGGCGATGCGCTGCGTCGGCTGCATCGTGGAGACGCCCGACCTCTATCGCTTCATGACGGGCCGCGAGAACCTCGAGCACTTCGCGCGCATGCTTGGCGTGAAGAGCAGCGAGACCGACCGCGTCGCCGATCGCGTGGGGATGCTCCACCGCCTCGACCAGCGCGTCGGCACCTACTCCCTCGGCATGCGCCAGCGCCTCGGCATCGCCCAGGCGCTGCTCGGCCGTCCGCGCGTGATGATCCTCGACGAGCCGGCCAACGGCCTCGACCCGGCCGGCATCCGCGAGATGCGCGAGCTGATCCGGGGCCTCGCTGCCGACGGCATGAGCATCTTCGTCTCCAGCCACCTGCTCGCGGAGATCGAGCTGATGTGCGACCGCGTGGCCATCATTCACCACGGCCAGATCCTGCGGGCCGGAACGGTTCGAAACCTGATCGCCAGCCAACGGGCGATGGAGTTCCACGTCGGCGACGTCGACCGGGCCGGCAGTGTCTTCACACAGCGGGGCGTAGCGTTCGAAAAGGATCACGACCGCCTCTTCGCAGCGATCGACGAGGCCGATGCCGCACCCCTGATCGCCGAGCTCGTCCGCAACGACGTGGAAGTCTTCAGCGCCCGCCCCCGGCTGCAAACTCTGGAGGAGATGTTTCTGGATGCGACGGGAGGAGAATCAGTGGACTGACGGGTCACGAGGTTTCGAGGTCACGAGGGTGGCGAACGCCTCGCGACCACGTGACCTCGCGACCTCGTGACCATTCGAAGCGCCCATGCTCAACCTCATTCATAACGAAACCCTCAAGCTCCTTCGCCGCCGGCGGTTTGCGGTGGTCATCGGGATTCTGGTGGCCATCCTGGCGATCGTCTCGTATGGGCAATACCGGCAGCTGAAGAACCAGGTCAACCGGAACTGGCGAGCGGACACGCAGCAGCGAATCGCCCATTTCGAGAACAACCTGCGCCGGGCGAACACCAATGCCTCGTGGGCGCGTTCGCTGCGTGCCGAGATCAACCGGCTGCAGTTCTATCTCGACCACGACATCGAGCCGAACAAGCCGACGGCGCCGATGTTCGTGCGCGGATTCGCGAACGTGGCCGGCTTCCTCCTTCTCCCGCTCCTCGTGTCCGTTCTCGGCAGCGACATCGTTTCGGCGGAACACGCCGAGGGAACGGACAAGCTTCTGATGACGAGGCCCGTGCGGCGCTGGAAGATCCTGACGTCGAAACTGGCCACGCTGTGGATCTTCTCGACCCTGACGCTCTTCAGTGGAGGCGTGCTGGCTTTCGTGATCTCCTCGCCGTTTCTGCCGGCGCGGGGCTGGGCCGCTCCGACGTTCAGCGGCTTCGCCACGACTGGGACGTTCAGGCCGGAGCTCGTGCGGCAACTCCCGCTGTGGAAGGACGCGCTCATCGCCTACGGCCTGGAGTGGTATGCGCTGCTGACCGTCGCTTCGATCGCGCTCCTGCTTTCGGTCGTCTTCCGCTCCAGCGCCGGCGCGATCGGAACGATGCTCGCGTCGCTCATCGCCGGGACGATCCTCACTCGCCTCAGCCCCGACTGGACTGCGGCGAAGTACCTCTTCGTCAGCGCCCTGCCGCTCGCCGACTACTACACCGGCGAGCCGCCCCCTTACGACGGAATGACGATGGCCTTCTGCATCACGCTCCTCGGCGTCTGGGCCATCGCCGCGATCATCGCCGCCTACGCGATCTTCACGAGGAAGGATGTGTTCGGATAGCGCGGAACGTCACGGAGTGCTGAGTACTGAGTGCTGAGTACTGAGTCAAAGCTCCCACTCAGTACTCAGCACTCAGTACTCAGCACTTCGGTGAGAACGAATATGAAGAACACGTCACTTTCCCTTCTGCTCTGCGCTATCTGCCTCCTGCCGCTCGCCTGCTCGAAGCAGCAGAGGACCGTCACCACGACGGAGACGACCGACACGCGGGAAGCGATGGACGTCGCGTACGTCGGCGCGCCGGAGCTGAAGGTCCACGCGAAAGCCGACGACGCGTCGCCGGTGCTGACGACGTTCCTCAACGGCGAGAGCATTTCGGTGCTTTCGAAGAAGGGCGACTGGGTGGAGGTGCGCATCGCCGATGGCAGCGGCTGGGCTCATGCCGCCGACCTGACCAATGCCGCCGCCGCGGCGGCCGAGGAAGCGAATCCGACGCCGAAGTTCCGAGTGCCGCCGAATCCGGTGAGCGCGCCGACGACGCACGGGTCGATCTACATCGAGGCCGCCGTGAACACCGACGGCGACGTGACCTCCACCACAGTCATCTCGAACACGACCAACTCCCAGACACTGGCCGCACAAAACGAAGCCGCCATCCGTGCCGCAAAGTTCTACCCGATCGTCGTGAGGGGCGAGAAGAAGCAGTTCCTCTACTACTACCGGGTGGACTACTGAAGCTCCCGTCACTCTGAGCCGGCGGAGCCGCGGGCGGTCGGGTGGGTGCGCGGCGGAGCGCGGCGAAGAGTCTCTTACCGGGACGATTGTTAGGCTGGATCGGATCGCGCATGACGGCAGCTGATCGCGCTCGCGCAATCTGGAGACTCTTCTGCCGCTCCAACCGACCGCTCGTGTGGGGCGGCTTTCCAGGCCGCGAGGGAGGACAGGCTGGAAAGCCTGTCCCACACGGGGGTCAGAGTGACGGGAGCCGTTAGGCCGACTCCCTTTCACCGCCACCTCCCTCCCGTGACGCGTGGCACCAGGTCCCGTCGGACGGAGTCACTGCGCCGGCGGACCGATGCGCGTATCCCTTGCGTGGAGGGAATCGCCATGAAGCACGCGTTTGCGCTTCTGCTCATGTCCATCGCGATCGTCGCCTGTGTGCAGCGCCCGCCCGCCCAGCCGGCCGAGCCGCCCGCGCGCATGGCCATCGCCATCATGCACGTCGGTGCGCCGTCCATGACCGTGTACTCGGAACCGCGGGCCGATGCTCCGATCATCACCAACTATGGCATCGCCGAGACCGTTTCGGTCCTGCAGAAAAAGGGTGACTGGTACGAGATCCGCGTCACGGACGGGACCGGGTGGGTCAAAGCTGCGGATCTGCTCACAGACGAGCAGCAGGCCGAGCTCGACAAGAACCCGGTGCCGCGCTTCTACGTGGCGCCGGCCGCAGTACCCGCGAAGGGACACGGCCAGTTGACGCTCGAGGCCAAGGTGAACACGGACGGCGAGGTCATCGACGTGAAGGTGCTGCAGAACAGCATGCGCGATCAGAAGGCCGTCCAGGCGAACATCGACGCGCTCAAGCAGGCGAAGTTTTATCCGCTCCTGCAGAAGGGGCTGCGCGCGCCGTTCACGTACGAGCACAAGGTGTCGTACTAGACGGTGGTCGGGAGGTCACGAGGTTGCGAGGTGGCGCGGTCCCGCCCTTCCTTGCCGCCTCGTGGCCTTACCTCGTGATCCTCTGTTGAATCGCTCCGGAAAGGATGCGAATTCGCAGTTTGTCGCGTGACCTCACCACCTCGCAACCGTTTCCGCGATTCACCGAAACTGGAATTCCATCTCGCTTGACGCGTTAACGCCCGCGCATGCAGCAGTTTCGCTACGACATCCGCAACGTCGCCATCATCGCGCACGTCGATCACGGCAAGACCACCCTCGTCGACGCCCTCCTCAAGCAGGCGGGCGCCATCCGCGCCAACCAGCAGGTCGACGAGCGGGTCATGGACTCGAACGACCTCGAGCGTGAGCGCGGCATCACCATCCTCGCCAAGAACACCTCCGTCCGCTACATCGTCGATGACCCCGATGCCCTCGGCCATCCTGTCCATCACGAGGCCACGCACACGGCCTCCGGGCACGATCTGCCGGCGCAGTTCATCCATCCGTCCGAGGTGAAGATCAACATCGTCGACACACCGGGCCACGCCGATTTCGGCGGTGAGGTCGAGCGCGTGCTGTCGATGGTCGACGGGGTCATCCTGCTCGTCGACGCGGCCGAAGGCCCGATGCCGCAGACGCGGTTCGTGCTGAGGAAGGCCCTGGAGATCGGGTTGCTGCCGATCGTGGTCATCAACAAGATCGACCGGGCCGACGCGCGTCCGCCCGAAGTTCTCGACGAAGTGTTCGACCTGATGGTCGAGCTGGGCGCCTCCGACGAACAGCTCGATTTCCCGATCCTCTACGCCTCGGGACGGGCCGGTTACGTCCGCATCGAGCTGGCGGACACGAACACCGACTGCCGGCCGCTCTTCGACACCGTACTGAAGCGCATTCCGCCACCGCGCGGCAACGCAGGCGGACCGCTGCAGCTGCTCGTCAGCGCCATCGACTACAACGACTATGTCGGCCGACTCGGCATCGGACGCGTTCAGCGCGGCCGCATCCACCAGGGCGAGGACGTCGTGCTGATCCTCCGCGACGGCACGCAGAAGAAGGGCCGCGTCACCAAACTGACGATCTTCGAAGGGCTGAAGCGCGAAGAAGTCGAGGAAGCGGCCGCGGGCGAGATCGTCGCCATCGCCGGCTTCGCCGACGTCGAGATCGGGGAAACGGTCGCCGACGCCGAACAGCCGGAACGGCTCGAGCCGATCGCCATCGACGAGCCGACGGTGTCGATGTTCTGGCTCGTGAACGACTCGCCCTTTGCAGGCACGGAAGGCAAGTACGTCACTTCCCGCAATCTGAAGGACCGCCTGGAGCGCGAGCTGCGCAAGGACGTGGCCCTGCGCGTGCGGGAGACCGAGCAGGCCGACCGATTCGAAGTCAGCGGCCGCGGCGAGCTGCACCTGTCGATCCTGGCCGAGAACATGCGGCGCGAAGGCTACGAGTTCGCGTTGTCACGGCCTCAGGTCATCACCAAAGAGGTCGACGGCCAGGTGCTCGAGCCGTATGAGGCGCTGGTCGTCGACATCGACGAACAGCACGTCGGCACGATCATGGAGAAGCTGCAGTCCCGGCGCGCCGAGATGACCGACATGGTCAATCCCGGCACCGGGCGCGTGCGGATCGAGTTCAAGATCCCGACGCGGGGGCTGTTCGGCATCCGTACGGAGTTCCTCACCGAAACGCGCGGCACCGGACTGCTGTACCACACGTTCCTCGAGTACGGACCGCAGCGCGGTGAGATCGCCAACCGCGCCCGCGGCGCGATCGTCGCCAAG
Source organism: Acidobacteriota bacterium (assembly GCA_021781455.1). Taxonomy (GTDB): domain Bacteria; phylum Acidobacteriota; class Thermoanaerobaculia; order Gp7-AA8; family Gp7-AA8; genus JAJXWV01. The sequence continues at coordinate 30,986 of JAJXWV010000004.1, forward strand.
GAAGGCGGCGACACGACCGCCTACGCCATCGAGCCGCTGCAGGAGCGCTCCGTGCTCTTCCTCCCGCCGGGAGTGAGGGTCTATGGCGGACAGGTGGTCGGTGAGAACTCGCGCGGCAGCGACATGACCGTGCAGATCTGCCGCAAGAAGCACCTGACCAACATGCGCGCGTCGAGCTCCGACATCGCCATCCAGCTCGCGCCACCCCGCGTCATGACCCTCGAGCAGTGTCTGGAGTGGATCGACGACGACGAGCTCGTGGAAGTGACCCCGGCGTCCATCCGCATCCGCAAGAAGATCCTCGACCAGACACGCCGCGAAGTGGAGAGCAAGAAGGCGAAGAAGGCCGAGACGGTCGACGCGTGATGCCGGCGCAGGGAAGCGCAGCCGCGCAAGGTAGGGACGCGCAGCTGCGCGTCCGCAGCTCCCGTCGTATTCCGCCAGGCAGGGTTCCGGACGCGCTGCCGCGCGTCCCTGCATGCTGGGATGACAAGCGCCCACAGACGACCTAAATAGACTCCAGGTCCGGAGTCGGTCGTGAAAAGACAGGTTCGAAACGGTCTGATCGCCGTTCTTCTGCTCCTTGCAGCTCGATCGGCAGCTGCCGCCATTCCGCAAAGCGAGCGGGACGCGCTCATCGCCTTCTACAACGCCACGGGAGGCAGCGGCTGGACGAATCGCGACCGCTGGCTCGGCCCCCCGGAAACCGAATGCACCTGGTACGGAATCGCCTGCGACGACGCCGCAGCGACGGTCACGTACATCGACCTCCACAGCAATCAGCTCACCGGAACACTTCCGGCGCAGCTCGGCACGCTGACGAACCTTCGAGATCTCATCCTCTACGACAACGGGATCGCCGGTGCCATCCCGAGCGAGATCGGCCAGCTCACACAGCTCACGGCGCTGTACCTCGGGAACAACGCCTTGACCGGTACGCTCCCCTCGTCGGTCGGGAATCTGAAGAAGCTGGAGGTCCTCGACGTCAGCGGCAATCAGCTCACTGGTTTCCCTCAGGAGGTCACGTCACTTTCGGCATTGCGCGAGCTGTGGCTTTCGACGAACCAGTTCAGCGGCGCGATTCGTCCCGAGCTGGGGAATCTGTCAAACCTCACAGCGCTCGACCTCTCGTACAACCAGTTCACCGGCTCGATCCCCGACGCTCTGGCCTCGCTGACGAACCTGCAGACGCTGTCGCTGGCAGGCAATGACCTGACGGGAAGCATTCCGTCGAGCTTCGCCAATCTCGCCGCGCTGACCGAGCTCCGGTTATCGGAGAACAGGATCAGCGGATCGATTCCCCCGGAGCTCGGGCGGCTTCGCAATCTGCAGCTGCTCGACCTCGACGACAACCAGATCAGCGGATCGATCCCGCCGGAGCTCGGCGATCTCGCCAGCCTGCAACGCCTGTGGATGTACAGCAACCGTCTCTCCGGCTCGATCCCCGCGGAGCTGGCCAGGCTGACGAGCATCGTCGACCTCGTGCTCGGCCACAACCAGCTCTCGGGCACGATTCCGACGCAGTTGGGAACGCTGCCGAACGTCGTCAACCTCTGGCTCGAAGGCAATCAGCTCACCGGTCCGTTGCCGGCCGAGCTCACCCAGCTCACGACACTCGAAGCGCTCGGCGTGCAGGACAACCGGCTCTCCGGAACGCTGCCGCCCCGCTTGCTGCGAATGCCGGCGCTGCGCGCTCTCTACGCGAGCAGCAACCTGTTCACCGGTCCGATTCCGACCGACGTCGTCGCGTCCTCGAATCTCACCGACCTCTGGCTGCAGGACAACGACCTGAGCGGCACGATTCCGAAGGAGCTGGGCAGCATCACCACTCTGCGCACGCTTTACCTTCAAGAAAATGCGCTCACCGGGCCGATCCCGTCGGAGCTGACGAAGCTCACGAACCTCGGCGAGCTGAATCTCAACTCGAACCAGCTCACCGGGCCGATCCCCTCCTCACTCGGACAGCTGTCGAATCTGCAAGTCCTGTTCCTGAGCTGGAACCAGCTCAGCGGAGCGATGCCGCCCGAGCTGTTCTCACTCACGAAACTGGTGGCGATGGATCTCGCCGCACTCTCTCTGACCGGGTCCATTCCGTCGACCGTCGGCGACCTGACACGCCTCGAGTACCTGTCGCTGAACGACAACCAGCTCACCGGGTCACTGCCGGCATCGATCGCCAACCTCGGCCGTCTACTCCAGCTGCAGCTCGCGGGAAATTCGCTCAGCGGCACGCTTCCGGCCGGGCTGTGGCAGCTCAGCCATCTCGAGGACCTCGAGCTCAACGACAACGCGTTCTCCGGGACGCTCCCGGCGGAAATCGGCGACATGGTGGCCCTGGGGGTCCTGTCGCTCGGAGGGAATCGATTCAGCGGCGCGTTGCCAGCGGAGGTGGGAAAACTGACGAACCTGCGCTGGCTGGATGTATCCGGGAATCAATTCAGCGGCGCCGTGCCTTCGGAGATCGCAAACCTCACGAAACTTCCCGATGGCGGCGCCACCTTCTCGTACAACACGCTTTACACCACCGACTCGACGCTCAGCGCGTTCCTCGATCGCAAGCAGGGCAGCCCGTGGATGGAAACGCAGACCGTGCCGCCAGCCAACGTCACCGTCTCCGATCTGACGGACCGCAGCGCCGTCGTGAGCTGGACGCCGATTCTGTACAGCTGGGACGATGGCGGCTATCAGGTGACCGCGACGCCGCGGACGTCGGGGGCGGCGCTGGTTTCGACGACCGGCGACAAGTATCAGACGTCGCTGCTCGTCCGGTCGCTCGACGCGTCGACGACCTACGACTTCGTCGTGCGCACGGTGACGCATCCGCACGATCACCAGCACAACCTGCTGCTCAGCGAACCGACGGCGTCGATGAGCGGAACGACGACGGCCCGAGTGAACGCACCGGCCGACGTCGAGGTGACGACCGTGCCGGCCGGTCTCGTGCAGATCGGCGGAGTACCGCAGAACACGGACAGCTTCGTCGTCACGAATTTCGGCGACCTGCCGACGACCCTCACGCTGACGGCCGACGGCGCGTTTTTCCAGATCAGCCCGATCACGTTCACTCTGGCGGGAGGCGCGAGCCAGAACGTGACCCTCACGTCGGTCGCGCAGCAGCCGGCCGGCGCGTATGACGGCGCCGTCACGGCCGCGGGCGACGGCGTGCCCGAGGACTTCTGGGTGTACGTCGGTCTGCTTTCGATTGCCCAGGTACAGGGGCGCGCGGTGGCCGAGGCCACGACCTCGCGCGTGGAGATCGCAGGCGAGGTCGGAGGCACGTCGATCGGATCGGTGACATTCAAGAACAGCGGGACGGCCGCGCTCTACGGAATCCTCCTGTCGGACGTTCCGTGGATCACGGTGCCGCCGAATCTCGTGATCATCGACCCCTCGTCGAGCATCGCGATCAACTTCACGGTGGTTCGGTCGAAGCGGGCCGATGCCGCATCCAGCGGCACGATCTCAGGCTCGCTTCGCCTGGTGTACGTCGACGGATCGGCCGCGGGGGCGGCGCTCGTCTCCGCGCACGATCTGACCACCACCACGCCCGGCCTCTCGGTCACGACCGTGACGGTGGTCGACACGGCCAAGCCTGCCGTGAGCTCGTCCGGCATTCCCGCGCCGGCGACAGGGGAAGTCGTCCGCTTCATCGCCGGCATTTCCACGATGTCCCGCACGGCCGAGGAGTTCGTGACCGACGTTTCGGTGACGAACACGTTCGGAGTCGCGGCCATCAGCGACCTGCGGATGTACCTGACCACGGTCGGCTCGGCGAACACCAGTGTCGCTGCCTTCGCCTCCGTCGATCCGGCACGAGTGGTTACGTTGTCGAACGTCGCGCGCACCGTCTACGGCGCGACCTCGCAGGTCGGAACGCTGCACATCCGGTCGCAAGACTGGAATCGAGTCATCGTCAACGGGCGGCTGCTGAACCAGAGCGGAAAGACGGCCACGGTGGGCACGATGATGCCGGTGTTCCGCTCCGATCGCTCGGCCGGCGGCGGGCAGAGCATCTACCTGCCGGGCCTGCGGAAGAGCACGACCGAACACACGAACCTCGATGTGCAGGAAACCGCGGGGAGCACGGCAACGGTGCAGATCGACTTCCTCGATGCGACTGGCGCCGCGGTCGGGACACAGCGGGCTGCCGACACGATCGCGCCTTACGGACTCCTCGAGCTCGCCGACGGCGTTCCGCAGGGCGCAGTGACAGCCGTGGTGACGAACCGGATCGGGTCAGGTGGCAACGTCGCAGCGTATGCGACGGTCGTCGACGAGCAGAGCGGCGAGACATGGACCGTAGTCGATTGGAGCCGCTACTACGCCTTTGCCCACAGCGAGGCCGCACGCGTGCCGTTCGCGCGCTCCATTCCGGCGACGAGCGGCGGCGGACGGCGCCGAGCCGTGCGCACCGCGGCGCAGAGCGCAGCGACGGATCTGACGCTCTTCAATCCGGACACCACGTCCGCGATCGTGACCCTGCGCTATCTGGACTCGGCGAACGCATCGTTCGCACAGACGATCACGCTGGCCGGGCGGGAGACACGGACGATCGCCGATGCTGTTCGCACGGTCACCGGAAGTGCAGTCTCCTCGTACGGCTCGATCGTCATCGACCCGCTGCGTGGAACGTTTGCGGCCTCGAGCCGGACGTACCAGAGCGCCCAGAGCGGAAAGCTCGGCAGTACGGGGCCGGTCGTCTCGGCGGCGGCCGGGCTTCGCGTGGGACAGAAGCAGACCTTCGCGGCAATCGACGATTCCGCCAGCGGCGCCTCTCCGCGTTCCGGCGCACAGCAGACGGGCCTGGGGCTGGTCGAGACCGGCGGAAGCGCGGTGACGGTGCGGGCGACGATGCTGCTCTCCGACGGCAAGTCGCCGGTCGGTGTGGTGGTCGCGCGCGACTTCCAGCTCCAGCCGTCCCAGGTTGTCTTCTACGACAGCATCATCGCCACGATCGCCGCGCAGTTCACGAGCCTGTCGCTGACCGACTTGCACGACCTGCAGATCGAGCTGGCCGTCGTGGAAGGCTCCGGCGCGGTGACGCCGTTTCTCGTCGTGAACGACCCGGCGACCGGCGCGTCGATGATCCGGCTGGAGTGATTGCGGATTGCGGACTGAGCCGCGGAGCGGCGAGATCTACGTAGCCCAAGGCGTCAGGGCTTGTTGCCCAATGAAGGGACTTGTCATCCCGAGCACTCGAATCGCGAAGGTGCGACACCGGAGAGAAGAAGCGTGCGATCGTTCCCCCTCTCCCCGCCGCAGCGGGGAGAGGGCCGGGGTGAGGGGTCTCGTTCTGGTTCAAAAGGAGACCCCTTGTACGTTATCGGGGCGGGCCTCAGGATACGAGACACGGTCCGGGAGAAGCCGAAAGCACCCCTGAAGCCATCGAGCTTGTGGATGAGAAAGGCTCCCCGCCCTCTTCG
>JAJXWV010000017.1:0-14784 GCA_021781455.1 Acidobacteriota bacterium
GCGCGCAGTGTGGTTCGTTCTTTCTCGTCCAAGGGCCACCTCCGTGGACGAGGGTAGCAGATCTGCGTAGGTCTGGCAACTCCTGTAACCGACCTACATATAATTTGTCCAAACTCCAGGGCGGCCGTCAGGCCGCCGTTCGGATCAGATCAACCCAGCGTCGGAGCGCGCGGAGCGCGCGACACATCCTCGTGACCAGCCTTCTGTCGGGCACTTCGTGCCCTCGTACGCGGTGCGATCGCTTGCTCCGGCGGCCTGACGGCCGCCGCTAAATTCTTGCGGCGGCTACGCCGCCTTCATTCACTTCCCGATCACTTCCTGCGACACGTCCGGCTGCGGGTACTCCATCTTCAGATTCTCGAGCGTGTGAACGATCGTGCTGGCCACGACCCAGTTGCGATACCACTTGCGGTTGGACGGAACCACGATCCACGGCGCCCGTTCGGTCGAGGTGCGGCGGATGGCCTCGGCATACGCGGCCATGTAGTCGTCCCACCGCTTCCGTTCCGCGATGTCGCCGTGCTGGAACTTCCAGTGCTTCTTCGGATCGTCCAGCCGTGCCTGCAGCCGTTCGCGCTGTTCGTCTTTGCTGATGTGCAGAAAGAATTTGAGAATCGTCGTCCCGTTCTCGGCGAGGATCTTCTCGAACTCGTTGATCTGGTCGTAGCGCTTCTGCCAGGTCTCCTTCGGCACGAGCTCGTGCACCCGGACGACCAGCACGTCCTCGTAATGCGAGCGGTTGAAGATGACGATCTCGCCGGCGCCCGGCGTATGGGCGTGAATGCGCCAGAGGAAGTCGTGCTCGAGCTCCACCGTCGTCGGCTGCTTGAACGACGCCACGCGCACGCCCTGAGGGCTCACGCCGCGCATCACGTGCCGTATCGTCCCGTCTTTGCCGGAGGTGTCCATTCCCTGGAGCACGACGAGCAGCTTCTGTGAGTGCGACGCGTAGAGGAGCTCCTGCAGCTCGCCCAGCTGTGCCTCGAGCTGCTCACACTTCACGAGCGTCTCTTCCTTGTTTCCCGGCGCCAGTGAGTCGTCCTGCGGATCCACCGCCGCCGGATCGAATGAGTCGCCCGGTTTGACGCGCAGTCTGTTGAGGTCGGACATGGGCGCGATCATAGCAGGGACGGAATTGAGAATTGAGAATTGAAAATTGAAAATTGAAAATTGAAAAGCGGGCGTTCTCAATTCTCAATTCAGCAACCGCGATGGCAGATTACTTCTTCGCCTCGGCGTGTTTGATCATCGTTCCCTCGACCAGGTAGACGACCTGCTCGGAGATGTTCGTGGCGCCGTCGGCCATCCGCTCGAAGTACTTGCCGATGAACGTCAGCCGGATGGCCGCCGAAATGTTCCGCGGATCTTCGAGCATGTACGTCAGGAGCACGCGGAAGGAGTCGACGGTGAGCTGATCGACCTCGTCATCGCGGGCGATGATCGCCCGGGCCAGGTCGGCGTCACCGCGGACGAAGGCGTCGAGGGCCTGCCGCACCATCGCCTGAGCGTCTTCGGCGAGGCGCGGCAGCTGCACGAGGCGCTTGATCGGCGGCTCGCTGACCAGCTCGAGCACCCGCTCGCAGACGTCCTGGGCCAGGTCGGCGATCCGCTCCAGCTCGGGGGTCGTCTTCATGACCGCGGCGACGAAGCGCAGGTCGACCGCCGTCGGCTGCATTTTCGCGATCAGCTCGATGACCCGCTGATCGATCAGCACTTCCATGTGGTCGATCCGGTCGTCGTTCGCGATCACCTGTTCGGCGAGGGTCGCGTCCCGCTCCATCAGCGCGCGGATGGACTGCTGAATCGCATCCTCGACCAGCGCTCCCATGCGGAGCAGCAGGTCCTTGATCTCCTCGATGTCTTTGTCGAAGTGGCGCATAAACGACATTTATGATCTGAGATTGATGATTTATGAACCGATGAGCCGAGGCCGCGAAACCTCGAATTCACGATTTGAGATTGATGGTTTGTCACGTCTTCGGTTCATAAATCATCAATCTCAAATCCTAAATATCGGTCAATTCGCTTTCATCCGAATCGCCCTGTCACGTAATCCTCGGTCATCTTCTCGCGCGGGTTCATGAAAATCGTATTCGTCTCGCCGTACTCGACCAGCCGGCCGAGCATGAAGAAGGCGGTGCGGTCGGAGACGCGCGCGGCCTGCTGCATGTTGTGGGTGACGATGACGATCGTGTAGTTCTCCTTCAGCTCCCAGATCAGCTCCTCGATCTTGGTCGTGGCAATCGGATCGAGTGCCGAGGCCGGCTCGTCCATCAGGAGAATCTCGGGATCGACGGCCAGGGCGCGGGCGATGCAGAGGCGCTGCTGCTGGCCGCCCGAAAGGGCCATGGCGCTGTCGTTGAGCCGGTCCTTCACCTCGTCCCACAAGGCCGCCCGCCGCAGCGACTTCTCGACCGTCTCGCTGAGCTGACGCCTGTTCCGCACTCCGCCGATCTTCAGCCCATAGGCGATGTTCTCGAAGATCGATTTCGGGAACGGGTTCGACTTCTGGAACACCATGCCGACGCGGCGGCGAAGCTCCACCACGTCCGTGCCGCCGTCGTAGATGTTGCGCCCGTCGATCTCGATCACTCCTTCGCCGTGAGCGTCGGGAATGATGTCGTTCATCCGGTTCATGGAGCGCACGAACGTCGACTTGCCGCATCCCGACGGCCCGATGAGCGCCGTCACCTGGCGGTCGGGAATGTCCATCGTGATGCCATGGAGCACCTTCGCATCGGCGTAAAAGAAATCGAAGTGGCGGACGCGGATGCGCGCCTCAGCGGGGCTTGCCATTCCATTGATCTGCGTTTGCATGACTGGCGCCTTGATCCTTCGCGGCGTCCCTGTATCGATCAGAAAAGTCGTCATAGCCGTCTCCGCGTCACCCGCGATTCATCCGCTCGAGCCGCCTTACCGCCAGCCGCGCCATGATCGAAAGAGCGAGGATGATCATGACCAGCAGGAATGCTCCCGCCCACGCCTGCCGATGCCAGTCGTCGTACGGCGAGATCGCGTATGTGAAGACCTGGACGGTGAGCGACGCCATCGGCTGGGTGACGTCGAGCGACCAGAAGCGGTTGTTGAAGGAGGTGAAAAGGAGCGGCGCCGTCTCGCCTGCCACGCGCGCCAGCGCCACCAGGATTCCGGTGAGGATGCCCGGAAGCGCCGCCGGCACAATGACCGTGAACACCGCGCGGCCGCGCGTCGCTCCCAGCGCCAGCGCACCCTCGCGCAAACCGCTCGGCACGAGCCTCAGCAGTTCCTCGGTCATGCGGACGACGATCGGAATCATGAGCAGACCGAGCGCCACGCCGCCGGCGATCGCGCTGAAGCGCTTGAAGGGAAGGACGACCAGCCCGTACGCGAAGATGCCGACCACGATCGACGGCACTCCGTTGAGCACGTCGGCCGCGAAGCGAACGACCGACGAGAACCGCGTCTCGGGATACTCGGCCAGGTGAATGCCGCAGAGACACCCGATCGGAACGGCAAACACTCCGGCCAGCCCGATCAGGATCAGTGTCCCGACGATCGCGTTGGCCATGCCGCCGCCTGTCTCGCCGACCGGCTTCGGCATCTGTGTGAAGAACGCCAGATTCAATGCGCCGGCGCCCTCTTTCAGGACGTAGAAGAGGATCAGTACGAGCGGAAGCAGCGCGAGCAGCACGGCCACCGCACAGAGGGCTTCGGCCACCCGCGAGACGATCTTGCGCCGCGTGGCGTACCTCATGCCGCCACCTCTTCGATCGCGGCCGGCCGGAGAATGACGGTCCGCCCCGTGCGCTTCTGCATGCTCCAGATGAAGAGGCGCGAGAGCGCGTTCACCGCGATCGTGATGATGAACAGCAGCAGGCCGATCTCGATGAGCGCGTGCAGGTACAGCTCGTCCGCCGCTTCGGTGAACTCGTTGGCGATGACAGCGGCCATCGTGTACTGCGGGGCGAAGAGTGACGCGGAGACCTGCGGATTGTTTCCGATCACCATCGTCACGGCCATCGTCTCGCCGAGAGCGCGGCCGAAGCCCAGCATGACCGCGCCGATGATCCCGCTCTTGCCATAGCCCAGTGCGACCTTGATCGCTTCCCAGCGCGTCGAGCCGAGGGCGTAGGCGGCTTCGCGCTGCGCCATCGGAACATTCTTCAGGATCTCGCGCGCCACCGACGACGTGAACGGCACGACCATGATCGCCAGGATCAGCGCCGCCGTGCCCATGCCCACGCCGAGGGGCGGACCGGAGAACAGCGGAAGCTTCTTCAGTGGATCAGGAACGGCCAGCTCCAGCTTCCGGACGATCGGCGTCAGCACGAAGATGCCCCACAGGCCGTACACGATCGAAGGAATCGCTGCGAGCAGCTCCGTCAGATACGTCAGCGGCTGCCGCAGCATCTGCGGTGAAAGCTCGGAGATGAACACGGCGATGCCGAGTGAGATCGGTGTGGCGATGATCAGCGCCAGGATCGACGAGTAGAGAGTCCCCCAGATGAACGGGAGTGCCCCGAACTGGCCGGACACGGGATTCCATATCGTTCCGGTCCAGAAATGCAGGCCGAATTTTTCGATCGACAGGAACGATTGGCGCCACAGCTCGACGCCAATGGCGATGACGATGAGCAGCACCACCGCGGCAAAGGCCGCGGTGGTGAACCGGAACATTCCGTCGTCGCGGGATCGTGTCATCGCTCGCTGCGCTACTTAGGCGGCTGGCCTGCGATCGTCATCGTGGAGATCGCTTTCAGGTCGAGGTCCTGGACCGGTTTCGGAAGCGGTGCATATTCCAGAGGTTCGGCGAACTGCTGTCCGTCGGTGACCACGTACTTCAGGAGGTCGATGAGCGCCTTCCCCTTGGTGGCGTCCTTCTGATCCTTGAAGACCACGATCCAGCTGAAACCCGAGATCGGGTAGCTCGTGTCGCCGGGGGCATTGACGAAGATCGCCTTCAGGTCGGCAGGCATGTTTGCCGCAGCGCCCGCGCCGGCATCTGCGGCCCCCTTGACGCTCGGCGCCACGAATTTGCCGGAGGCGTTCTTGAGCAGCGCGGATTTGATGTGGTTCTGGTCCGCGTACGACATCTCGAAGTAGCCGATTCCGCCGGGCGTGTTCATCACCTGCCCCGAAACGCCTTCGCTTCCCTTTGCGCCGACGCCGGTCGGCCACTGCACCGATCCCGCGGCACCGACCTTCGACTTCCACTCCGGGCTCACCGCCGCGAGGTACGACGTGAAGATGAACGTCGTGCCGCTTCCTTCGGCGCGGTGCACGACAGCGACCGCGGTGTCCGGAAGCTTCACGCCGGGGTTCAAGGCAGCGATCTTCGGGGCGTTCCACTTCGTGATCTTGCCGAGATAGATGTCGCTGAGCGTTTCGCCGTCGAGCTTCAGCCCGTCGACCGGAAGGTTGTAGCCGACGGAGACAGCGCCCATCGTCACCGGAACGTGCACGACAGGCCCGCCCGCGGCTTCTGCGGTCCTGGTCTGCTCGTCGTTCAGCGGAAAATCGCTGGCGCCGAAATCGACGACACCCGCGGTGAGCTGCTGGACGCCGCCGCCGCTGCCGATCGACTGGTAATTGACTTCCGCGCCACCGATCTTCTGGTATGCATCGAAGACCTTGCTGAAGAGAGGCGTGTCGAACGTCGAGCCGGCACCCTGGAGACGAACCGGGGCGCTGGTGGCCGCGGTCGTGCCGGAAGGCGTCTCGGCCTTCTGGCAGGCGGCAATTGAGAGTGCTGTCGCGGCGGCGACCGCCGCGATGGAGATCTTGCGGATTTTCATGTCGAGCCCCCTAACAATTGCGGCGCCGATCTTCTGACGAACCGTGTGAAGGCCCGGCGCAGCATGTGTAAAGTCCGTGTGAAGTCGAAGGTAAGAAGCGGACGCGGCAGCGTTTGCCGGCCTGTGCCGTGGCAGCCCGCGTCGCCGCGGCTGGACAGGCAGAGCTGCCGCCGAGGCAAGAGAACTTGCCCAGAGATTCATCGATCTTTCTCCCGTGATTACTGGACGCGATCCGCGCAGGGCGCAGCTGCGCCCTACAAGTTCACCGCTAGAAGTTGACCAGCAGCTTCAGGCCGTACCGCGTGTCATCGGCGCGCGACGGCGTGAAGTTGGTCTGCTTGGTCGAGTCGTAGTCGACCATCAGCGCCGATTGAACGTTGTGCATGTGCTGGAACCAGTACGCGATCCCCGCGATGTTCCGCGTCCGCTTCTGGTCCACCGATTTGTTCGGCTTGAGGTAATCGTGGCGGAGCAGCATCTCCCAGCCGCTCGTACCGAATTTCGGCGTGGCCCAGACCGACCAGCCGTTCGCATCGACTTCCGGCTTGCTGCTCAAAGTCTGATCTTTGGCGCTCAGGTACTCGAACGCGGCGTTGATCAGCGGATGCTCGAACGAGATCTGGCCGAGGTAGCGCGTGCGCTTCGCACTCTGTACGTAGTGGTCCTCGTCGACGAATGCGCTCAGCCGCAGCCCCTTCAGAGGGCCGCCGAGAGGCAGCGGCCGAACCGTCCCTCGAACCTGGAACGCTTTTTCGTTGTTCGTTTCCGCCTTGGCGTAGCCCTCGCCGTTGAAGAAGCCGGCCTGGATGTCGCCGTAGTTTCCAGGGAAGTTCCAATGTCCCGAGAGACCGCTGTCCGACGAAGGGAAATAGCCTTCGCGATCGACAAACGTCGGCCCCTGGAACCGATACCGATAGATGCCCTCGGCGTAATCGATCCATGGGGTCTGCTGAAGACCTAACCGGACCCACGAGCCCTTCGTCGTCCAGTCGTCGAGGTTGAGCTGGCCGAACGCGTACTTCAGCCGGAACGTGTACGAGCCGGCCAGCGAGCTGCCGCTGCCGGTCTCGCGGGTGATGTCCGGAGTGATGCGATAAGCGATGAGGTGGTTCAGGGTTCCGAAGACATTGAAGTAGGCGCGGCCGACGTTGAACGAAGAGTTGTGAATGGTGTTGCCATCGGCATCGGTCGTGGTGGGTGATTCGTTGTACGTGTAGTCGGCGAAAATCGTGGACCCGAATTTGATGGACGGATTGTCGTCGGCTCGCGGTGTGCTGCCCGCGGCGGGCGACGTCTGGGCGAAGGTGGTTGCGGCGATCCAGGCGATGGCCGTGGCTGCGACTGCGATTCGGGCGAAACTCTGCATCAGTGCAATGCCTCCTTACGAGTGGCGATGCTACTTGAGCCGCGTGGAGAGCGAATCGAGCCTGTGTAAATTCGAGGTCAAGCCACCCCGCTGTTCGCACGCGCTACAATCGCCGCAATCCCGCGCGATCGCCATTCATCCGCAATTTCGGGGAGTGAAACGCATGTCCACCAACCGCGTCGCCGCCATCGACATCGGCACGAACTCGATCCACATGATCATCGCCGAGCTGGCGAAGCGGGAGTACCGCGTCGTCGACAAGGAAAAGGAGATGGTGCAGCTCGGCCTGAGCAGCCTCGATGGCGCACCGCTCGCCGAGGAAGCGATGCAGCGGGGCGTTGCGGCGATCTCCAGGATGTGCGAGGTGGCCCGCGGCTGGCAGGTCGACGACATCCTGGCCGTCGCCACCAGCGCCGTACGCGAGGCGCCGAACCGCCGCGAGTTCCTCCGCCGCATCAAGGACAGCGCCGGCATCAAGCCCCGCGTCATCTCCGGCGAGGAAGAAGCGCACTACATCTACTACGCCGTTCGCGCCGCCGTCGACCTCGGCTCCAGCACCGCGCTCTGCGTCGACATCGGAGGCGGCAGCGTCGAGTTCATCGTCGGCACTTCCGACGAGATCTACTACACCGCCAGCGAGCCTCTCGGCTCACTCCGCCTCGCCCAGAAGTTCCACCTGCAGGACCAGCCTGCCTATCGCGACGTCGAGGCCTGCCGCGAGCACGTCTCCGAGCACCTTCGCAAGGTGCAGAAGCGCGTACGCGGCCTCGGCGTGGACATGGCCGTGGGAACGTCCGGGACCATTCTCACGCTCACCAATATGGCCGCCGCCGGCAGCGGCAGTGGCGCCGCTCCGGCCTCGACGCCGCGGGCCCTCACGCATGACGCACTCGTCGATCTGGTGGGGCTCCTGAGCACCACCTCCGCTGCGGATCGCATGAAGCGGTACGGCATCGAGGAGAAACGCGCGGCCACCATCGTGGCGGGCGCCATCGTGCTGGAAACGATTCTCGACGAGCTGCAGATCGAGTCGATACTCGGCTGTCCCGCGGCGATCCGCGAAGGAATCGTGCAGACGCTTCTGTCCGAGGACGGCGAGACCGCGCGGGCCGGTGCCGCGCAGCGCAAGGATTCCACGATGGCGCTCGTCCAGCGCAGCGGAGCCGACAAGCGCCACGCCCGGCACGTCGCCAAGCTGGCCCTGCGCATCTTCGACCAGACCGCCAGCATTCACGCCCTGCCGCCCGAGAGCAGGGAGCTCCTCGAGCACGCTGCCACGCTTCACGAGATCGGCATGCACGTGAGCGACCGCGGCTACCACAAGCACAGCTACTACCTGGTGCGCCACGCGAACCTGCGCGGCTTCACGGAAGAGCAGCTCATCGTCATCGCCAACGTGGCGCGCTATCACCGCAAGGCCACGCCCGCCGATGATCACCAGAATCTCGACGAGCTGACTCCGCAGCAGCGCGGAGACGTCGAGAAGCTGGCGTCGATTCTCCGCATCGCCGAGGCGCTCGACCGCAGCCATTCGCAGGCGGTGAGAGACGTGGCGGTGGAGATCCGGGGCGACGAGATCCGCTTCGTGGTCCGGGAAAGGTCGGACGCGAGAGTAGAAGTTGCTGCCGCGAAAAAGCGGGCGCGGTATTTCGCGGAGCTGTTTGAGAAAGCGGTGAAGTTCCGCAGGCGTTAGAACCTGGTTCCGCGGTTGCGCGGTTCCGCGGTCTCTGGCCGGGTGACACCGCGCAACCCCGCAACCCCGCAACCCGAATCACACAGCCCCCACCTTCTTCTCCAATTCCTCACGCCGTCCGCGACTGACGTCGAGCTCCGTTCCGTCTTTGAGGCGCACGCCGTAGTCGCCGCCGGGACGGTGGAGCAGGACCTCGATGCGATCGAGGCGGACGATCGCGGAGCGGTGGATGCGGAAGAACACCGCCGGGTCGAGCTGCTCCTCCAGGGTCTGCATGCGCTCGCGGACGGCGAAGACGCGATCGCCGACGTGCAGCTCCGCGTACGGACCGCTGGCGGTGATGTAGTCGATGCGCGCCACCGGGACGACGCGGATCTGGCCGCGCGACTCGACGGGAATGCGGTCCAGATAGGCCGCCTTTTCGGGCGGCGGCCCGGCCTCGCGGTCGCGAACGAGGTCCAGCAGGCGCGCCGTCATGGCCTCCACCTGCTCGAGCTCGAGCACTCTGCGGGCGCGGCGCAGCGCCTGCGCGAACCGCTCGTCGTCGAAGGGCTTGAGGAGGTAGTCGACCGCGGCGATCTCGAACGCCTTCAGGGCGAAACGGTCGAAGGCGGTCACGAAGAGCGCCGCCGGCATGGCCGCCGCGCCGATCTCCTCGACGACGTCCAAGCCGCTCTTGCCCGGCATCTGCACGTCCAGAAAGACCAGGTCGGGCTTCTCCCGCCGGATCAGCTCCACGGCCTCGTTGCCGTCGGAGGCAGTGCCGACGATGCGGATCGACGCGGCGATTTCTGCTCCGCCGGCTCAGAGTGACGGAAGGACACTCAGGACTCAGGACTCAGGACTCAGCACTCAGCACTCGTACCGTTGTACCTTTAGCCGCCCATGCACATCCCCGACGGCTACCTGAGCCCCTCCACGTGCGCGGTCCTTTACGCGGGTGCGGCTCCGTTCTGGGCAGTGGCGCTGAGGCGGCTGCAGCGGCGGCTGGCGGGGCGCTTCGTCCCGATGCTGGCGCTCGTGGCGGCCTTCTCGTTCGTAGTGATGATGTTCAACCTGCCGCTGCCCGGGGGAACGACCGGCCACGCCACGGGGGTGGCGCTGGCCACGATCGTGGTCGGCCCGGCTGGATCGATCGTGGCCCTGTCGGTGGCGCTGCTCATCCAGGCCCTGTTCTTCGGGGACGGAGGGATCACCGCCTACGGCGCGAATTGCCTGAACATGGCAATCGTCGGCTCGCTGGTGGCCTGGGCCTGCTATCGAATCATCGCCGGACGCGCGCCGCTGACCTCCCGGCTGCGCGTCGTGGCCGCGGCCGTGGCCGGATATTTGGCTATCAATGCATCGGCGCTCTGCGCGGCCGTCGAGTTCGGGATTCAGCCGATGCTCTTCCGCGATGCGCTGGGAACGCCGCTGTACGCGCCGTATCCGCTGCACATCGCCGTCCCGGCCATGATGATCGGCCACCTCACGTTTGCGGGCGCCGCTGAGGCAGTGCTGTCAGCCGGCGTGATCGCCTATCTGCAGCGCACGAACGTCGGGCTGCTGCGGGACACGGCACCGGGTGCGGTCGAAGACGCCTCCCTGCCAGCCATCGACGTCCTGCGCCCGCTGTGGCTCGCTCTCGGCGCGCTGATGGTGCTCACGCCGCTGGGCCTGCTCGCCGGAGGGGCGGCGTGGGGTGAGTGGAGTGCACGGGATCTCGCCGATCCTGCGGCGCGGGCACGGATCGTCGCGGTATCGGGAAGCGCACCGCTGCCGTCCGGAGTCCCGCACGGACTGGCAGGCTTGTCTACAGTCTGGACGGCCCCGCTCCGCGGCTACGCGCCGCCGTTCCTGCAGAGCACCGCGCTCGGTTACGCACTGTCGGCCATGTTCGGCGCCGGCCTGGTGCTCCTGACCGTATTCGCCATCCGCGGGATGCTGCTGAAAGCGCGCGCACGCTGATGACGGCCGCCGTCATCCATCGCGGCTTCGTCGAGAAGACGCTCACCTCGCTCCTGCACGCGCTGGAGCGCGCCTCATCGTCCGAACGCCTCGCGGAGCAGCGCGGCCTTCTTCAGCACGTCGATGCCCGCGTGAAGCTTCTCGGCTGCCTGGCTCTGATCGTCGCCGCTGCCGTATCGCGCCATCTCGACACCCTGACGCTGCTGTTCGCGGCGATCGCGATCCTGGCCCTCGTGTCGCGCGTCCCGCTCCATCTCCTGACACGCGCCTGGGCAATCATCTTCGTTTTCACCGCGGCCATCGCGCTGCCGGCGCTCTTCACGACGCCCGGCCAGTCGATCGCTACCGTGGCCGGCATCCCGGTGACGCTGCAGGGGCTGCGCTCGGCGGCCTTTCTCGTGGATCGCGTCGAGTCAGCGACCACACTCGGGCTGGTCCTGATCTCCACCACTCCGTGGCCGCAGATCATCGCCGCGCTGCGAAGTCTTCGCGTCCCGGCCGCCGTCGTGCTGATCATCGGCATGACCTACCGTTACATCTTCGTCCTGCTGCGGAGCGCGGAGGAGATGTTCATCGCGCGCCGCAGCCGGAGCATCGGGCGGCTCGAAGGTGCGGTCCGCCGCCGCATGGCCACCGCCACCGCCGGCGTGCTCCTCGGCAAGGCGCTGGCCCTTTCCGATGAGGTGTACCTGGCGATGCAGGCACGCGGCTTCCGCGGCGAGGTGCGCACCCTCGAGGAGCTGCGCATGCGCGGGCGCGACTGGACCGCGGGAGCGCTGTTCACCGCCGCGGCGATCGTGGCATTTTGGCAGGGCCTGCGATGAGCGATTCGCTGTTCGACGTCCGCGGGGTGACCTTCAGCTACGACGGCGTACCGGCGCTGGGTGGCATCGATCTCTCCATCCTCCGGGGAGAGCGCGTGGCCCTTCTCGGCGCGAACGGCTCGGGCAAGTCGACGTTCCTGCGGCTGCTCGACGGGCTCGACTTCGCGCAGAGTGGCACCATCGACTTCGACGGCCGGACGCTGACTCCCGGGCAGCTCGACGACTCGAGCTTCGCCCACGACTTCCGCAGGCGAGTGGGCCTGGTTTTTCAGAATCCCGACGTGCAGCTGTTCAACGCCACGGTCTTCGACGAGCTCGCCTTCGGCCCGCTGCAGATCGGCTGGTCGAGCGACGAGATCCGCACGCGCATCGACGCAGTCATGGAGTCGCTCGACATCGCGCGACTGGCGGCCCGGCCGCCGCACAGGCTCTCCATGGGCGAGAAGAAGCGCGTGGCCATCGCTTCGGTGCTGGTCATCCACCCCGAGGTGCTGCTGCTGGACGAGCCGACGGCCGCGCTCGATCCGCGCAGCCAGAGCGAGATCATCAACCTGCTGTCGGGCTGGTCCGGAGGCACGCGGACCGCCGTCACTGCCACGCACGACCTCAGCATCGTCGAAGACATCGCCGACCGCTGCGTGGTCTTCGAGTCGGGCCGCGTGGCCGCCGTCGGGACGCCGCGGGAGATCGTGCAGAACGAGGAGCTGCTGCATCGCACCGGCCTTCTTCACGCCCACCGCCACCGGCACGAATCCGGCGTGGTCCACTCCCACCCGCATCTGCATCGCCACGGCGATCATCACCATTGACGATCGCGGATTGATCCTCGAATGTAGGGACGCGCAGCAGCGCGTCCGCAGCTCTCGTCTTCCCGTCGACCGGGGTTGCGGACGCGCTGCTGCGCGTCCCCACAGCAACCTCGACATGGCACAAGATGAACTTTCTCGCCCACCTCTTCCTGGCCGGACCGACGGCCGACTCGCTCATCGGCAACCTCGGCGGTGATTTCGTCAAAGGTCCGCTGCACGACCGCTTCACGCCCGGCATCCGCGCCGGAATCGTCGAGCACCGGAAGATCGATTCGTTCACCGACGCCCACCCGCACGTGGCGGCGTTCCGTCGCGTGCTCATCCCCGAGCATGGCCACTATGCGCGCGTCATCGCCGACGTTTTCTTCGATCACTTTCTGGCGAGCTCATTCGAAGAGCACGCGGGCGAAACCCTGGAGGGCTTCATCGAACGCGTTCATCGCGCGCTCGATGCGCACATTGACGAGCTGCCGGGAACGCTCCCGTATGTCTACCCGCTGATGCGCGACCAGCAGTGGCTGCTCTCGTATCGCGAGATCGCGGGCATCGAGACGACCCTGGCGCGCATGTCGCACCGCCTCTCGCGCCGGCCGCGGCTGGAGGCGGCGACGCACCACCTCACCGACAGCCGGCACGAGCTGGAGCGCCGCTTTCGCGCCTTCTTCCCCGACGTCGTGGCGTTTGCACAATCGCTCCGTATCGAGTCCTGAGTCCTGAGTGCTGAGTGCTGAGTCCCGCCCGCCCACTCAGGACTCAGCACTCAGGACTCAGGACTTCGCTAGGATTGCGCAAATGAAAAGCGTGCAAGAGACCTACGCCCCTCAAAACCGATGCTTCGGCTGCGGCCCGGCGAACGACAAGGGACTGCGCATCCGCAGTTTCGAGAAGGACGGCGAGCTCGTCGCCGAGTGGAAGCCCGAGCCGCACCACCTCGCCTTCGACAACATCCTCAACGGCGGCATCTGCGGCACCCTCCTCGATTGCCATAGCAACTGGGCGGCCACGATGTACCTGATGGAAAAGAACCACATGGAGACGCCGCCCTGCACGGTTACGTCGGATTTTCACGTCGTGCTGAAGCGGCCCACGCCCACCAACACGACGCTGCACCTCAGAGCGCACGTGGTCGAGGCCACGGCAGATCGGGCCGTGGTCGAGGCCAGCATCGAAGCGAACGGCAAGACCACCGTCACCTGCCGTGGAACGTTCGTCGCCGTGAAGGAAGGGCATCCGGCGTACCACCGGTGGTGATGGTGCAGATGGCAGACCGCAGACCACAGACCGCAGATCGCAGGGTCGTTCCGAACGCGTTCCCGTAATCCACCTGCGGTCTGCGGTCTGTGGTCTGCGGTCTGCTTCGTTCACCGATTCGAAATGACAACCTGGCCCGTCCGGAGCCACAATTCGGGGATTCGCAGTTCGCCATGAAGCGCCAGCTGATCGCAGTCGTCGCCATCGTCGCACTGGCAGCTACGGCCACGGCTCGCCCGCGCATCTCGCGGCCGGGGACGAACGAGGTCGCGGCGTGGCTGCGGCAGCACGCGTCGCCATTGCGCTCGGTCGAGCCGTCGGAGGACGACTCCGACCTCCAGCCGATTCTTCCTCTCGTCGCCAACGCGCGCGTCATCGCCCTGACCGACGTCACGCACGGGTCGCACGAGCTCTTCGCGCTCAAGCAGCGCCTCATCCCCTACCTGGTGGCCCACGCCAACGTGCGCACGATCGCGCTCGAGGCGCCATACGGTGATTTCGAACGCATCCGCAAGTACGTCCTCACCGGCGAGGGCGATCCGGCATCGCTGATCGAGAGCTCCGACTATTTCTTCTGGGATACCGAGGAGCTGCTCGGTCTGATCCGGTGGGCGCGCGCGTGGAACGCCGCAGGCAATCCGCCGGTCGAGATCGTCGGCATCGATCCTTTCCACGCCAACGTCACCGCGGCCGCCGTGATCAACTTCCTGGGCCGGCTAGACCCGGATGCCGCGCGGAGCGCCGCCTCTGCCTATGACTGCATGCTCCGCTACGGCTCGAACGCGTACGGCTATCCGATGACGGGCGCCGACTACCGCGCCTCCTGCCACGAGTCGGTGGCCCTGGTTCGGGTTTCCATGGAAGCGAACCGGGACGCCTATGCCGCCATCGCCGGGACCACCGACGTCGAGGATGCCATTCACGCCGCGCGGAACGTGGAGCTCGGCGAGGAGCTCGTCGCCTCCGGCCTCATGGAGCGGGATCGCGGCATGGCCGAGGACGTGGAGTGGCTGGCGGAGCGAAGGGGCGCCGGGACAGTCGTGGTCTGGGGTCACAACGAACACTTCGGAAAAGAGCCTTACACCTTCTACGACGCGAACGGCTCGCTGAGCAGCGGTGC
>JAJXWV010000017.1:14794-35316 GCA_021781455.1 Acidobacteriota bacterium
CGGTGCCATGCTGGCCAGCCGCTACGGCGCCCGTTACGTAGCCATCGGCAGCATCCTCGGCAACGGCAGGTTCAACGCCATCCGGTACGACGAGGGCATCGGCACGATCCGGCCGGTGCCCGCCGATGCCCCGGGCCTCGACGACTGGTCGACGCTCTTCGCCCAGGTCGGCGCCTCGCCGCTGCTGGTCCCGCTGCAGCCGCCGCTTCCGACGTGGCTCTCGCAGACGCACGCCGTGCGGGTGGCCGGCTCCGGGATCGTGTCGAGCGCTCAGTCGATGAAGGTTCTCCCCGAAAATCTCGCCAGACGCTTCGACGCCGTGATCTATCTCGAGACGTCCACGCCGACACGGCTGCGGCATCTGCCCGAGATCGGGAAATGAGGGCGCAGAGGGCAGGCCCGCTCCCGTCACTCTGAGCCGGCGGAGCCGCGGGTGGCTGGGTGGTGCGCGGCGGAGCGCGGCGAAGAGTCTCAAACCTACTGATTGTCCCGGTAAGAGGCTCTTCGCCGCGCTCTACCGCTCCCACCCATCCACCGCCCCCGCGGTTGCGCCGGCTCAGAGTGCCGGGGCGCGCGGCTTGTCTTGCCCTCTTCCCTCTGCCCTCAGCGCTCTGCCGTCTTAGGTTAAGCTCTTCCAACCATGTCCAGCGAACGCGGGCGCCTCACGGGCGCCGCGCACGAGACGGCGCAATGGCGCAAGTGGGGGCCGTATCTCGCCGAGCGGGCCTGGGGAACGGTGCGCGAGGACTACAGCCCCGACGGCGAAGCGTGGACGTTCCTCACCCACGACCAGGCCCGTTCCAAGGCCTTTCGCTGGGGCGAGGACGGGATCGCCGGATTCTGTGATCGCTACCAGATCCTCTGCTGGTCGATGGCTTTCTGGAACGAGCGCGATGCCATCCTCAAGGAGCGCTTCTTCGGCCTCATTCCCACGGAGGGCAACCACGGCGAGGACGTGAAGGAGTACTACTTCCACGTCGATGCGCTGCCGAGCCACGCCTGGCAGCGGATGATCTACAAGTACCCGCAGCGGGCCTTCCCCTATCAGCAGCTGATCGACGAGAACCGCCGCCGCACGTCACGCGATCCGGAGTTCGAGCTGCTCGACACCGGAATCTTCGACGACGATCGCTACTTCGACATCGGAATCGAGATCGCCAAGGAAGACGCGGACTCCGTGGTCTTTCGCGTGACCGCGACCAACCGCGGCCCGGAGCGCGCGCCACTGCACCTCATCCCTCAGCTGTGGTTCCGAAACACCTGGTCGTGGGGACCGGTCCGCCCGCCGCAGCCTGTGATCACGGCCGTACCGGGCACGCAGGGATCGATCGCCCTTCTGGCCGACGATTCCATGACCCCGCCGCTGTCCGGGCTTCTGCTGCCGCACCGGCTCGGCCCGCACATCCTCGAGCTGCCTGCGGACACGCGACTCCTCTTCACCAACAACGAGACGAACATGGAGCGCGTCTACGGCCCGCAGTTCAAGTCCCTGAGACGCCACACGAAAGACGCCTTTCACCGCCGGATCGTCGGCGGCGACGAATCAGCGGTGAATCCCGCACAGCACGGCACGAAGGCCTGCGGCTGGACGCGCGTGGAGATCGATCCGGGCCAGTCGTATGTCCTGCGCATGCGGCTGTCGGCGGCGGACCGCGGACCGCAGACCGCGGAGCGCCTTGTTACCTCGACGGTCGACGAGATCGTCGAGGACACCATCGCGCTTCGGAGAGCTGAGGCCGATGAGTTCTATGCGTCGATCCACCCGGCGAAAGCGACGGACGAAGAAAAGCGCATCCAGCGCCAGGCCTTCGCCGGCCTCCTCTGGAGCAAGCAGAGCTACCTGTTCGACGTCGACGTCTGGCTCGACGGCGACGATCCGCGCAATCCCCCTCCACCCCGGCGCCAGAGCGGCCGCAACTCGCGCTGGCGCCATCTCAACTCCATGCGCATCCTGGCCATGCCGGACAAGTGGGAGTACCCCTGGTTCGCAGCGTGGGACCTCGCTTTTCATTCCGTGGTCTACGCGCTCATCGACGGCGCCTTCGCCAAAGAGCAGCTCTGGCTCCTTCTCTTCGAACAGTTCCAGCATCCCAATGGGCAGATCCCCGCGTACGAATGGGAGTTCTCCGATCTGAATCCACCGGTGCACGCCTGGGCCGTCTGGCGCGTCTACAACATGGACCGCATCCGCAGCGGCGTCGCCGACGTGGAGTTCCTGGAGAAGTGCTTCCACAAGCTGCTGCTGAATTTCACCTGGTGGATCAACAAGGTCGACCGCGAGGGCAACAACGTCTTCGAGGGCGGCTTTCTCGGCCTCGACAACATCACCGTGTTCGATCGCAGCGAGCCTCTGCCCGGCGGCGCCGCTCTCGAGCAGAGCGATGCCACCGGCTGGATGGGCATGTTCTGCCTGGTCATGATGCGCATGGCCCTCGAGCTGGCCAAATCGGATCCGGTCTACGAAGGCCTGGCCACGAAATTCTTCGAGCACTACGTCTACATCGGCGCCGCCATGAAGATGATGCGCGGCAACCGCACGCTCTGGGATGACGACGACAAGTTCTTCTACGACCTGCTGCGATTCCCCGACGGGTCATCGGTCCCCTTCCGCGTCCGTTCGCTGGTCGGGCTGATCCCGCTTTACGCGATCGAGCGGCTGGAGGGGAAATGGATCGAGTCGTTCGACGTCTTCCGCGAGAACCTGCGCTGGTTCATGATGCATCGCCGCGACATCGTCGACCGCTGCGTCACGACCGTGCGCAACGACGGCGATTTCACGCACGTGCTGGCGGTCGTCGACCAGAACCAGCTCCAGCACCTCCTGGCGCGCGTGGTCGACCCGAACGAGTTCGCCTCGCCGCACGGCATGCGCAGTCTGAGCAAGTTCCATCAGGCGCATCCGTTCACGTTCGGCGACAAGTCGGTCTGTTACGAGCCTGCGGAGGCCGTCTCGAAACTGAAGGGCGGCAACAGCAACTGGCGCGGGCCGGTGTGGTTCCCGACCAGCTTCCTCATGATCGAATCGCTGCGGAAGCTCGAGAAAGCCTTCGGCGAAAGCGTGCGGGTCACCCTCGGTGCGAACGGAGGGAGCTTCGTTCCAGTGCAGTCGCTCGGAGACACGCGGACCGAAGACGGGATCGGCGCCACGGGCGAATCGCGGGCGCGCGGGATGAGCATCTCCACTGCGCCCGTGCAGCCTCCCGACGAGACCATCTCGCTCAACGGTCTGGCCGGGCGGCTGGCCGACGACCTCATCCGGATCTTCGTCGCCGACAAGGACGGCTACCGCCCGCTCTACGGCCCGCGCGGCACGCGCAAGGCGGAGCGCTTCGCCAAAGACCCGCACTGGCGCGATCTGATTCTCTTCCACGAGTACTTCAACGGCGACACCGCCGAAGGCCTGGGCGCCTCGCACCAGACCGGCTGGACCGCGCTGGTGGCGAACCTGATCGATGAGTGGCGGATGTAGGAGACGGAATTGAAAATTGAAAATTGAAAATTGAAAACGGGTTCTTTCAATTTTCAATTTTCCAATCGGATCGGCCGGATGAGGGTCAACTCGCCTTCTTCTTCGCCTTCAGCTCCGCCAGCAGCTGGTCGACGCGCTCGTCGCGGTCGATCGCTTGGAAACGCTCCTCGATCGATTCGCGGGCCAGCTCGGCCGTCGCCGCGCCGAGCGCTTCGGCGCGATGCACCGTGCGCCGCATGCGGTCGAAGGTCGCGGAAGCCGAATCGGACTGGAGCGCGGCTCCAGCTTCCGACCCTTGCGGACCGCGCCCTTTCGCACCCGGGCCCTACAATGCGTCCGTCCGATGAACCGGCTCCCCCTTCTCGTTCTCGCACTGTTCCTGGCCTGCTCTCCCCCGCCCCGGCCGGCTGCAGTTCCGGCCGCCGGCACGGCTTCGACTCCGGCCGAGCTGTCGACGATCGTGGTGCCGATCCGCACCTCGCTCGGGCCGCTGCTGCCGCTGGTCGAGGCGCAGCTGCCGAAGGAGATGGCGAAGGTCGATGCCTACGAGCTCGATCCGCAGCAGCGCTTCGGCTTCAAATACAGGCTGGTCCGCGATCCGATCGCCCTGAACATGCTCGGGGCAGGCATGCACGCCACCGTCAACGTGCACTACGCGCTGGAGGGTTGCCGACGCACCAGGAACCCGGTCAACGGCCAACACACCATGTGGCCGTGCATCTCCTGCGGTTTCGACGAGCCGATGCGCGTGGCCACGATCGAGCTGCAGTCGCGATTCGACTGGGCGGGCGACTGGCGGATCCGTTCGAAGACCACCGCCCACCCGGCGGCCTTCCCGAACCGCTGCGCCGTGACTTTCTTCAACATCGACATCACCGACTGGAAGCTCGCGCCGCTGGTCGACGAACAACTCGAGAACGTCGCCCGCACGATCGATCAGAACACGGCCCGGCTGACCGGCATCCGCCCCGCAGCCCAGCAGATCTGGACCTCGCTGCAGGCGCCCACCGCCATCGCTCCAGGCACGTGGCTCGTGTTCGAGCCTGTCGATGTGGCTCTGGGGCCCATCCACGGCAGCGGCCTCAACGTGGAGAGCGCGCTGATTCTCCACGCCCGGACCCGCGTGATCGTCGGCCAGAAGCCCGCCACGACCGTCCGCCCGCTTCCGGCGTTGCGCAGCGCCGAGCCGAACGGACGCGGCATCCGCGTTCCCTTCGACCTGGACATTCCGTACGCGGAGTCGAGCCGCCTGCTCACCGAGCAGTTCGGCGGACGCACCTGGAAGACGGGCGGCGGCACGATCGCCGTCGATTCCATCCGCCTGAGCCCCGGCCAGAACGGCCGGCTGAACGTGGAGGCCTCGATCGACTTCAGGGGCAGAGGGCTGAAGCGCTATCGCGGGCTCGTCCAACTCGACGGCTCCCCTCTCTTCGACGCGGCGAAGGACAGCATCACCATCCCCGACCTGCGCTACGCCATCGACCCGAAGCGGAAGAACGTCTTTCTCCGAACGTTCGACCGGCTGGCGCACCAGGACGTCGAGCAGCGCCTCCGCGCCGGCGCCGTCTGGTCCATCGTCGATCAGCTCACCGCCATCCGCAGCGAGGTCGAGCGCGGCCTGACGCGCCAGCTCGCCCCCGGCGTCTCCCTCCGCGGCCGTGTCGATTCGATCCAGCCGCTTTCGATCAGCGCCGGGCCGGAAGGGATCTCCATCCGCATCGTGGCCACCGGCAGCGCGGAGGTCGAAGTCAGGGAGTGGAGGAATTGAAAATTGAAAATTGAAAATTGAAAGAGTCCGACTCAATTTTCAATTTCTAATTTTCAATTTTCCGTCACTCCCCCTGAATCCTCGCGAAGAAGGCCTCGCTCGACACCGGGCGCCCCAGGAACTGCTCGACGAGATCGCGGGCAGGCTGCTCGCTGCCGCGGCTGAGGATCATCTCCCGGAAGCGCCGGCCGGTCGTGCCATTCATCAGGTCGGCGCCGAACGCCGACACCATGTCCAGGGCGATCACCTTCGCCCACATGTAGCCGTAATACCCGGCCGCGTAGCCGCTGGCGATGTGCTCGAACGTGCCGGGAAACGACGTTCCCTCCACGTATCCCATCGGCGTCGCTGCTTCCATTGATTTCCAGACATCGAGGCAGCGTCCCGGATTCTCACCGGAGAGCTGCATGTCGAACGAGGCGTAGAGCAGCTGCCGGCCGTAGTCGATGCCCGCCCCGAACTTCTTCGCCGCCACGAGCCGCGACACGAGCTCCCCGTCGACGGCCGGGCAGCCGCTGCAGTGCCTCTGCACGAGGGAGAGGCTCTCCATGCGGTGCGCCCACTCCTCGTACATCTGCGACGGCGCCTCGACGAAATCGCGCTCCACGCTGGTCCCGGAGTGACCGACGTACTCGGTCTCGGAGAGCACGCCGTGCAGGACGTGACCGAACTCGTGCAGCAGAGTCTCCAGCTCGTCGTGCGTGAGCCCCTGCCCGTTGAGGTTCGTCACCAGCACGCTGATGGGTTTCCGTCCGGCGCGCCGGCTCACGCCGCGCACCGGCCAGGCCGCGGCGTGCTTGTACTTGCCTTCGCGCGGATAGAGATCGAGATAGATCCCGCCGATGCGCTTGCCGCTGGCCTGGTCCAGGACGTCGAGGTAGATCACCGACTCCTGCCACACCGGCACCTGCGCGCGATCGAAGCGGATGCCGTAGAGGCGCTCGCTGATGTCGAGCATCCACTCCACCGCCGCTTCGGTCGGGAAGAATTTCCGGAGCGCCTCCTGGTCGATGGCGAAGCGCTCTTCGCGCAGCCGCTCACGGTAGAAGGAAGCGTCCCAGCGGTTGATGGAAGCCTGCTCGAGCGGGATTCCGGTCAGGCGTGCCTTGACCTCGCTCAGCTGCGCCAGGTCCCGCACCTCGGCCTCGGTCACGACATTGCGGACGTCGTCGAGGAAGCGCTGCACGGTCTCCGGGTTCTCGACCATGTGCCGGCGGGTGACGTAATGGGCGTAGCTCGGCAGGCCGTACAGATCGGCGATCTCACGGCGGAGGGCCACGATCTCGTCCATGATGTCGAGGTTTCGCGGCGTGCCGCGGTTCGTGTTGGCGATGTAGAAACGCCGGCGCGCGGCCTCGCTGCGGGCGTTCATCATGAACGGGACATAGTCGGGATAGTCGAATCCGACGACGATGTTCCCCGCCTCGTCCCGGGGCACGCGCTCCAGATACGGCTGCGGAAGCCCGTCGCACTCGGCCGGCGTGAACTGCAAACGGGTGGAGTTTTCCCGAATGTTTTTCGCGAACTCCTGCCCCAGCTCGGTGAGTCGCTCCGAGATCTCGCGGTAACGCTGCCGCTTCTCCGGAGGCAGAGAGACGCCGCTGTCTTCGAACGACTCGAGCAGGTCCTTCTGGAGCTGTTTCTGGGCGATCGACTGCGGCCGGACGCGGCGCACCCGCTCGTACAGGGCCTCGTTCTGGAAGAGGTCCGTCATGAAGCTCGCTTCGCGGACCAGCGCCTCGTCGCCGGCGTCTCGGACCGGCTTGTCCGGATGGACGCTGTTCAGGATGGAGATCGGCCCGAAGGCGTCCTCCATCACGATGGCGGCCTCGTCCCACGCGTCGAGAACGTTCTCCGGCCCGATCGACGACAACGGCACCGCCTCGATCTGGCGCACGCGTTGCGCGGCGTCGGCGAGCGCCGCCTCCGCCGTACGGGCGACCTCGTCGGCCGTGAGGATCGGGATCATGGCGCGGAATTCTTCGGGAACCGGACGGGTAAGGCTCATGCAGAGGGCGCAATTCTAGTCGTAGACTTGTCCGGGAGAGGATCAGCAAATCACGTACACATTCGAAGGTCACCGGAGCTGCCGGATGGCGTTCCTCGCCATGGTCGCGCTTTGCCTCGCGGCCGCGCTTCCCGCTGCCGCGCAGGTGCCGCAGGCGATGGCGCTCTTTGCCGAGGGGCATTACGACGAGGCCACGCGCATCCTGGCGCCACTGCACGACGATCCGCAGGCCCTTTACGGCCTGGCGCGCATCGCACTGATGGAGAACAGGCACGAAGCAGCGGCGAACCTGCTGCAGCGCGCCCTCGAAAAGGACGACGGAAGCGCGCTCTACCACTACTGGCTGGGTGTGGCCTGGGGCGAGATTGCGGAAACGGCGAATCCGTTCCGGCAGCCGTTGCTGGCCCTTCGCGTGCGGAACGAGTTCCAGCGCGCGGTGCGGCTCGATCCCAATTTCCTCCCGGCGCGTTTCGCCGTGATCGAGTACTACCTCCTCGCGCCGTCGTTCCTGGGCGGCGGCGAGCCTCTGGCCCTCCGGGAAGCGCAGGAGCTGATGTCGCGCGATCGCTTTCAGGGACATCGCGCCTTCGCACGCATTTACACGCACCAGAAGAAGCTCGCTGCCGCGGAGCGCGAGCTGGCCGATGCCGTCCGCGAGCAGCCGCGTTCCGCCGCTGCTCACGATGAGCTGGGATCGTTTCTCGGCATGCAGGCGAAGAACGCCACAGCCGGATTCGCGGAGCTCGAGTCGGCAACCACGCTCGATCCCGGCTACATGCCGTCGTGGTTTCACATCGGTGAGCTGGCCGCCGCGACGCACACGAACCTCTCCCGCGGCGAGTCGGCGCTCGCGAAATATCTGGGCCACATCCCCGGCGACGAGGAGCCCGATCTCGCCGACGCCCACTACCTCCTCGGCAGGATTTACGAGGAAGAGGGACGCCGCGACGCCGCCCGGGACAGCTACTCGACCGCCGTCCGGATGGACCCGACCACGCGCTCGTTTGCCGCGGCGTTGAATCGGTTGCGGTAGGCTGCGAAGTGCTGAGTACTGAGTGCTGAGTACTGAGTGCTGAGTACTGAGTGTTCGCAACCTCGTAACCCACGTACATGCCCGAGCTTCCCGACGTGACCGTCTACATCGAGGCGCTCGACCGCCGATTGGCGGGAGCGACGCTGGAGGGGGTGCGGATCGCGAATCCGTTCGTACTGCGCACGGTCGAGCCATCGCTCGCCGAGGTCGCGGGCAGACGAGTCGCCGGATTGCGCCGCATCGGAAAGCGGATCGTCATCGCGCTCGAGGGCAACCTTTTCATCGTCATTCACCTCATGATCGCCGGCCGTTTTCGCTGGCTGGCCCCCGGAGGAAAGATCCCGAAAAAGCTCGGGCTCGCGGCATTCGACTTCGACACGGGCACGCTTCTGCTGACCGAAGCGGGATCGAAACGCCGGGCGTCGATTCACATCGTGCGCGGAGAAGAGACGGTGCGAGCCATCGATCGCGGCGGGTTGGAGGTGCTCGACACAACTCTCGGGCCATTCCGCGCCGCCCTGACCAGCGAACGGCACACGCTGAAGCGCGCCCTGACCGACCCTCGCCTCTTCAGTGGGATCGGCAACGCCTATTCGGATGAGATCCTGCACCGGGCCCGTCTTTCACCCGTGCAGATGACGACGAATCTCGCCGACGAGGAGATCGCGCGGCTCTTCGACGCCATCCAGTCGACGATGCGCGAATGGATCGACCGGCTGCGGCGCGAAACCGGCGACCGCTTTCCCGAGAACGTCACCGCGTTCCGCGAGGAAATGGCAGTGCACGGCCGCTATGGAAAACCGTGTCCGGTCTGCGGCGCTCC
The DNA here is from genome assembly GCA_021781455.1 of Acidobacteriota bacterium. GTDB lineage: Bacteria > Acidobacteriota > Thermoanaerobaculia > Gp7-AA8 > Gp7-AA8 > JAJXWV01. Next base: position 23,896 of record JAJXWV010000017.1, read on the forward strand.
CGTCCAGCGCATCGTCTACAGCGACAACGAGACCAACTACTGCGCGCGCTGCCAGACCGGCGGCCGGCTCCTCGCCGACCGCGCCCTGTCGCGCTTTCTCCACGAGGACTGGCCGAAGTCGATCGATGAACTGTGAGGAGATCTCCCGTCACTTCGACTACACGATCGCCATTCCGGAGAACGCGCCTCTTTCGGTGCGCAACCGCTTCGGGAATGTCTCCGCCAGCGGCCTGCGCGCCGCCTCCAACATCACCAACGCCCAGGGAAACGTCACCGTCCGTGGCGGCGTGGGGGCCCAGAGCATCGAGAACAGGTTCGGCTCGATCGAGGCCACGGACCTCGCCGGCGACGCCGTCGTGCGCAACGCGAACGGCCCGATCAAGGTGGAGCGCGTGAAGGGCTCGCTTCAGGTGACGAACCGCTTCGGGCCCGTGCGCGCCAGCGACGTTGCGCGTGACGTAACCATCAGGAACGCGAACGGACCCGTCGAGGTGCAGGACATCCGCGGGTCGGCCGCACTGCCACTTCATTCGCGCCGGTCAAGGCGTCGGGCGTTCACGGCGCACTCGAGGTCACGGACACAAACGGGCCGGTCACCCTATCGGACATCGGGGGACGCACCACGATCCAAAGCTCCTTCGCGCCGGTGCGCGCGACGGACATCGGTGGCGAGCTGAAGATCACGACGTCGAATGCATCAGTCCACGCGGCGACCATCCGCTCCTCAGCACAGGTCACGACCTCGTTCGGCAGCGTCGAGCTCCGCGACATCTCCGGCGACGCGGCGGTCACCGACGAAAACGGCGGCGTCTCCGCCGAAAACGTGAAGGGCAGCTTCACTGTCCACAGCCGCTTCGGCCTGGTCAAAGGCGAGAACATCGGCGGCGCGGTCGATGTCGACAACGCCAGCTCCGGCGTGACTCTGAGCGCGGTCGGCGGAAACGCTCGCGTGCGCACGAGCTTCGGCTCGGTGTTCCTCAAGGGAATCGGCGGCGCGATCGACGTGACCAACCAGAGCGGCGCCGTGGCCGTGAGCGACCTCGGCGGCGAGCGCTGCCACGACATCGCAGTGCGCACGACCTTCTCCTCGATCAAAGTCGCTCTCCCCGCCAAAGCCGGCTACAACGTGAACGCCCGGACGAGCTTCGGCCACGTCTCCTCGGCCATGCCGATCGCCACGACCCGGGCGACCGGAGAGAGCATCGCCGGCACGCTGCGAGGCGGCGGCTGCAAGCTCGAACTGACCAACTCGAGCGGGAACATCAGCATCGAGTGACGAAGTCCTGAGTCCTGAGTCCTGAGAGCCGAGACCTGCGACCTGACTACTCAGGACTCAGCACTCAGAACTCAGGACTTCAGAACGTCCTCTTGTACGTGAAGATGAACGCCTTGGCGGCGCAGTTGCGGACGGGCGGGATGAACTTCGCGGCCCTGATCTCGCGTTCGGTCAGAAACGCCAGCGCATCGTCGCCGGTGCTGTTCTGGACGACTTTGGTCGAGACCACGTTCCCCCTGGTGTCAACAGTAGCGTCGACGACGACCAGCCCGTGCTTTGGGGAGTCGGAGAGGTTCGGGGTGGGTGTGGTGGCGAACGCGAAATCCGAATCGGCCGGGCACCTGCCGCGCTTCCTGGCCGTCGGTTTCTGTCCCTCGCGGTCGAGAAAACGGGATGCCGCCCATCCGGTCTGACCCGTGCTGAGTTTCACCTTCATCCAGCTCTCGGTCTCTTCGAGCAGCGCCATGCGCTCTCCGCGCTTGACCTGCGCGATGACGTCGGCATTCGTCGAGGCGTCGGCGCGCACGTTGAGCGCGCTGGCGGTGACGCGCACCGTTCCGATCGGAGCGGCCGCGGCCGGCGCCGGTGCCGGAGCAGGCGCAGGTTGTGGCGGCGGTGGCGGCGGCGCCTGACACGACAGGAGTGACAACGACACGGCGGCGGCCGCTGCAAGCAATCTCAGCTTCATGCAGCGGAGATGATACGCAAGTTGCGGGGCGTTTTGGCGTAGGGACGCGCAGCAGCGCGTCCGCAGCCCCGGGGCCGGACAGCCACGTGAGTTGCGGACGCGCTGCTGCGCGTCCCTACACCGCCACGGGGGCGAGGATCCTGCGCACGACGTCCGCGGCTCGTTCTGCGGCGCCGGCCGGATCACCTTCGTCGATGGCCCGGACGATGGCACTGCCGACCACGACGGCATCGCAATGGTCCCGAAGGGCTTCGTAATGCTCCGGCTGCGAGATGCCGAAACCGACGGCCAGCGGGTTGCGGAGTCTCGTACGAACCTCGTCGAGCCGGGCCACGAGCGCAGGATCGAGCTCGCGGCGCGCGCCGGTCACGCCGGTCGTGGAGACGTAGTAGACGAATCCGTCGCTGGCACGATCGATCACGGCCACACGCTTGTCGTTCGACGTGGGGGCGAGGAGAAACACGGTCGCCACACCGTTCCGGCGGCAGATTTCGCGGATCTCGCCGGCCGCTTCCGGCGGAAGGTCGGTGAAGAGGATGGCGTCGATTCCGGCGGCCGCGGCATCCTTCGCGAATCGCTCCGCGCCGTAGCGCATGACCGGGTTCACGTACGAAAACGCGACGAGCGGAATCTCGCTCCGGCCGCGGACCCGGCGGGCGATGGCAAAGAGGTGCTCGGTGGTCGTGCCGCGCTCCAGCGAGCGCTGCGCGGCGGCCTGGATGACCGGGCCGTCGGCGATGGGATCGGAGAACGGCACGCCCAGCTCGATGGCGTCCGCCCCGGCGCGCTGGAGCGCCTCCACGATCCGCGGCGTCGATTCCACGTCGGGATCGCCACACGTCACATACGCGATCAGCCCGCAGCGCTCTTGTTTCGCCAGAGTCTTGAACAGTTTCTTCAGTCGATTCATCGTAAATACAAGTGCTGAGTACTGAGTGCTGAGTACTGAGTCGGATCGCGCAAGCTGGCGCAGTTACTCAGTACTCATTACTCAGTACTCAGCACTTCCTTCATTGGTGAGTCTTGCTCAAAAGCTCCGCAACTTGCGGCACGTCCTTGTCGCCGCGGCCGCTGAGGTTGGCGATCACGACGGCGTCGCGGGCGATGGAGCTTCCGTTGTGCAGCAGCCAGCCCAGCGCGTGGGCCGACTCCAGGGCCGGGATGATCCCTTCGCTTTCGCTCAGCTTGTGGAACGCCTCCAGCGCCAGATCGTCGCTGCAGTCGTGATATTCGACGCGCCCGATACCCTGCAGATAGGCGTGCTCAGGCCCGATCGAGGCGTAGTCGAGGCCCGCCGAGATGGAATGGGTCTCGGCGATCTGTCCGAACGGGTCCTGAAGGATCATCGAGCGGGTGCCGTGCAGGACGCCCAGTGCGCCACCCGAAAACCGAGCCGCGTGCTCGCCCAGCTTCGGCCCGCGCCCGCCCGCCTCGACGCCGACGAGGCGGATGCCCTCGTGCTTCACCATCTCGTGAAACAGGCCGATGGCATTCGAGCCGCCGCCGACGCAGGCTACCGCCACATTCGGCAACATGTTGACCTTCTTCCGGATCTGCGCCAGGGCCTCACGGCCGATGACGGACTGGAAGTCTCGGACCACCATCGGATAGGGATGCGGCCCCAGCACCGAGCCGATGATGTAGTGCGTCGTGCGGACGTTCGTCACCCAGTCGCGGATGGCTTCGTTGATGGCGTCCTTCAGCGTGCGGCTGCCGCTCGTCACCGGCACCACCTCCGCGCCTAACAGACGCATGCGGAAGACGTTCAGCTCCTGGCGGGCCATGTCCACTTCGCCCATGTACACCACGCACTGCAGCCCCAGCAGCGCGCAGGCCGTGGCCGTGGCCACGCCGTGCTGGCCGGCCCCGGTTTCGGCAATGATGCGCTGCTTGCCCATCCGCTTCGCGATCAGCGCCTGGCCCATGGCGTTGTTGATCTTGTGTGCGCCGGTGTGGTTGAGGTCCTCGCGCTTGAGGAAGAGCCTGAATCCGCCGCACAGCTCCGCGAATTTCTTCGCCTCGGTCAGCGGCGTGGGCCGGCCGACGTAGTCGCGGAGGATGTCGTCGAGCTCCGCCCGGAACGACCGGTCGCGCCGGACTTTCCGGTAGACGTCCTCGAATTCCTCCAGCGCCGCCATGAGCGTCTCCGGAACGTACTTCCCGCCGAACTCGCCGAAGTATCCGCGGCGATCGGGAAGCGCCGGGCGCTTCTTCGACTCCGATTTCGATTCTTCTCGTTCCGCAGTCACGGTCATGCTCTTCTCACCCTCTCGAACAGCGTTTCGAGCTTCTTCAGGTCCTTGATTCCGGGCGACGACTCGACGCCGCTGGCCAGATCGATGGCGTCGGGCCTCACGGCGCTGATCGCCGCGGCGGCATTCTCGGGATTGATCCCGCCGGCGAGCATGAACGGCTTCTTCCGTTCGGCGCCGGCGAGCAGAGTCCAGTCGAAGCGCCGGCCGGTCCCGCCGGAGCGCTTCTCGTCGTACGTGTCGAAGAGCAGCCAGGCCGCACTGGGATGCGCGTCGACCTTCGGAGCCCACCGCCCCACGTGGACGGCCTTGATCGCCGGGATGCCGATCCGGAGGATGTCCGCCTCGCTTTCGGTCCCCTGCAACTGCACGAGATCGAGTCCCACTCCTTCGGCGATGGCGCGGACGGTTTCCGGCTTTTCATTACGGAAGACGCCCACGATCTTCGGGGCATTCGGCCGCGCGCGGACTTTCTCCACGATCTCCGCCGCGGAAATCGGCTCGAGGTACCGCGGCGATTCGGCGACGAAGATGAAGCCGATGAAATCGGCGCCTAACGACGCCGCCAGCAGCGCGTCTTCCTTGCGGCGCAGGCCGCAGATCTTGATTCTGGTCATGTTCGCTTCCTCGCAAAACGCAGAGGCCACCTTCATCGCGACCTCCACACGGTTCCGAACTCGAGCTCTTCGCCTTCGCCATCCTCAGGAGAGAAACGGATGATGTGCTTCGCCTCCTCATCGTTGACGAGCGCACGCACCGCGGCGGAATGGTCGCCCTGGCGAAGCAGCGATTCCCCCACGAGAAAGGCGTTGAATCCCGCCGCCCGGAGGCGCGTCACGTCCCCGGCCCGTTTGATCCCGCTCTCCGAGACCTTCACCACCCCCGGGGGAATGGCCGCTCCGAGGCGTTCCGAGGTGCCGAGGTCGACGGAGAAATCGCGAAGGTTGCGGTTGTTCACGCCGATCAGGCGTGCCCCGCCTTCGACGGCGCGCTCCAGCTCGCTCTCGTCATGCACCTCGACCAGCGCGTCGCACCCGTAAGCGTCGAGCAGGCCGATGAACTCGCGGATGCGCGGCCCGTCGAGCAGCGACGCCAGCAGCAGCACGGCATCTGCCCCCGCGGCAATGCCGTTCATCAGCTGCGACGGCGCCACGATGAAGTCCTTCATGATCACCGGCAGGCCCGAGGTCCTGGCCCGGCCGATCCATTGGCGCGATCCGCCGAAGAACTCCGGCTCGGCCACGACCGAGATGGCAGCCGCTCCGCCGCGCTCGTACTCTTCGGCGATCCCCTCGATGTCCGGATCGGTGAGGATCGGTCCGGCCGAGGGCGAGGCCGCCTTGATCTCTGCGATCACGTTGACGCCGTCACGGCGCAGTGCCGCGGAGAACGCGAAGGGCACCCGCAAGGCTGCGGCGCGTTCCGCAGCGGCCCGGTCGGACGGCTCGCGGGTGATCCGCAGCCAGGTCGCTGCCACGATTCTTTCCAGGACATCACTCACGCCACACCTCCGAGCTCATTCGACACGCTGACGAGCTGACCGAGCTTTCCGAGCGCGCGGCCGCTGATGATCGACTCCATCGACATGGCCACGCCTTCGCGCATGCTCGTGGCAGCGCCGGAAACGTAAAGGGCCGCCCCTGCATTCGCGGCCACGATGTCGCGGCGCGCACCGTTGCTCTGCCCGCCGAGCACGGCCCGGGCGATGCGCGCGTTCTCCTTCGCATCGCCGCCGCGCACCGCGTCCAGCGGATGCCGCCCCACGCCGAGGTCTTCCGGCTCCAGGTCGTAGGACCGCAGCTCCCCGTCCCGCACCTCACACACATGCGTCGGCGCGGAGACCGAGATCTCGTCGAGACCGTCCTTGCTGTGCACGACCACGGCGTGCTCTGCGCCGAGGGCCAGCAGCACCGCCGCAAGCACTTCCACGAGATCCTCGCGGTAGACGCCGAGAACCTGGCGCGGGGTGAAGGCGGGGTTGGTCAGCGGACCGAGGAGATTGAAGATCGTCCGGACGCCGAGGTCGCGCCGGATGCTGGCGACCGCGCCCATGGCCGGATGCAGCTTCGGCGCAAACAGAAAGGCGATGCCGGTGCGCCGCAGCACTTCCGACATACGAGGCGCGTCGAGGCTGATGTCCACGCCCAGTTCGCTGAGCACGTCCGCGCTGCCGCAGGCCGACGACACGGCGCGGTTGCCGTGCTTGGCCACCTGTGCCCCCGCACCCGCCGCTACGAGCGCGGCCAGCGTGGAGATGTTGAACGTCCCCTGGCCGTCACCGCCCGTTCCGCAGGTGTCGATCAACCCTTCCCGATCGACGTCCAGCGGCGTCACCCGCTCGCGCATCGCCAGGGCCGCGCCAGTGATCTCCTCGGGCGTCTCCCCTTTCATTCGCAGGGCCACGAGCAGCGCGCTCTTCTGCGTGTCGGTCGTCTGCCCGTCCATGACCTCCCCGAAGATTTCGTGCATGGAGGCGCGGTCGAGATCGTGACCGTCGACGAGTCGCTTGATTCCGTTCGCAATCATTGGATCACCTCGAGAAAATTGCGGATGAGCCGGTCGCCGCCCGAAGTGCCGTAGGACTCCGGGTGGAACTGGATGCCGTACGTGGGGCGGCTGCGGTGGGAGACGGCCATGATCACGCCGTCCTCGGTCTCGGCGTCGACTTCGAGGTCCCCGGGCAACGACTCGCGGTCGACGACGAGCGAGTGGTAGCGCGCGGTGTGCAGCGGCGACTCGCAGCCGGCGAAGAGCCGCTCGCCGCGGTGGTTGACCTCGCTGACCTTCCCGTGAACCGGAACTGACCCGCGCACGACGCGACCCCCGAATGCCTCGCCGATGGCCTGGTGCCCGAGGCAAACGCCGAGCATGGGGATCGCGTCGTTGGCGCGGATCAGATCGAGAATGCGGCCCGCACGGACCGGAGTGCCCGGTCCCGGGGAGATCACGATCGCGCGCGGATGCTGCGCGATCAGCTGTTCCGGATCGAAGGCGTCATTGCGGACGACGTGCAGCGCTTCGCCCGCCAGCCGTTCGATCTGCTGGACGAGGTTGTACGTAAACGAGTCGTAGTTGTCGACGACGACAATCATCGGTAGCTCCTGGATGCGCGAAAACGAGGGGAGGGGGTGCGCTCAGAAGCTACGCCAACGCCAGGGGCGCCAGGGACTGTCTAGGAGGGAAACGGAAAGGAGGGAGGGACTAGAGCCAAAGACACGAGCCGACGAAGGGCATCAGCTCGTTCTCCTGAAGAAGGGAGTGGGTGGTCATGGTCGGGAGAGGATAACACGGGATGTGTCGAATGCAATCCCGGCTCTCGCGCATGTCCGCCGGGCCCTTCGCATACGATGAGACCTGGATGGGGAAACGCCTGTGGGTCAGAACCGCCTGGCACCCGCTGCTCGTGATGGCCGCGCTCGCTTTGCTTTCTGCTCGGCCAGGCGCCGCCCAGAGCGAGGACCTGATCAACGCCGACCGTCCTGGTATTGCCGATTCGAGTACCACGGTCCGGCGTGGCACGGTCCAGGTCGAAGCGGGAGTGGAACGCGATGACGCGACGGCGGATGGCGTAGCACAGCACACGCTCTCGACACCGGCGCTCGTTCGATACGGCCTGAGTGACGCGTTCGAGCTCCGAGTCGAGGGGAACGGCTATCAACGCGTGGCGGGGTCTGACCGGTCATCGGGCTGGGCGCCGGCTTCGGTCGGAGCAAAGGTTCACCTCATGAGCGAGGATGCGCCGCACCATCGGCCGTCCCTCGGTGTGATCGCGCGGCTCTTCGTGCCGTCGGGCTCGGGCGATTCCCGGAGCCGGACATTCACCGGAGATGTGAGACTGGCCGCAGACCTCGACCTGAGCGAGCGCTGGGCCGTGAACCCGAACCTCGGTCTCCGTTTCGACGACGCCAACGGCCGATTCACGGCAGCGCTTGCGGCGCTGACGATCCAATACAACTTCTCGCCTCGCCTCAACATCTTCGTCGACGGAGGAATGCAGGCACCCGAGCAACGGCACGGCACTTCGTCGGTGCTCCTCGACTCCGGAGTGGCGTGGATCGTCGGGTCGAGCACCCAGCTCGACGCCGCGATCGGCTGGGGCGCGCATGGTGAAACGCCACCTCGAATCTTCTGGTCCGCCGGCCTGAGCCGCCGCTTCTAGAGGTGGGCATCCTGGGCCGCCGGCGATCGGGCCTTCTCGGTCGGACCTATTTCGGCGTCATCACGATCCCGCTGACCTTGCTCTTTGGGTTAAACACCACGCTCACCTTCACGGGGCGCTTGTCGCATGCAGCGGTAAGGTCGACGATCCTGACCTCCGGCCCGCTCCTCTGTTGCACTTCGGTGACCGACAGGAATGTCCCGAACGTCGTGTTGAGGCTCCAGACGAGATCGGCGAGCCTTGGCGGAGGCAACTCTCGATGCATGTTGTCGTCAAACTGAGCGCTCACTGCGCCGAAACGGCTGGCCATGAGGTCGGCAACCAGCGCGCGGGCCGATCGCTCCAGATCCGGATCGACCGCGGTCGCGGCGAGCAGCGGATCGAACAGGACGGACCCGATGCGACCGGAACGATCAAAGACGACCTTGAGCGAGACCGGACCCTTTTCGTGCGCCATGACGACCTCGACGCTCGGAAACCCATCGACCATCGCTTCACGGACGCTGGTGATGGATTGGAACGCCCCCATCCAAGCCGTGATCTGGTCACTCATGCCTTTCATCGTGGCGGGGGACACGGCCGCGGTCAGCGCCTTGTTGAAATCCTTGGCCGCAGCATCGAAGTGCCCCGCCGTGAAGTTCGCCGCGAATTGGCGGGCCACCTTCTGAGCCGGCGACTCTGCCTGCTTCGGGGACTCTGCCTGATGCGGCGGCTGCGCGAAAAGCGGCAGCGCGAGTGAGGTGGCGAACAGCAGGGTCATCAGTTTTTGCACGCCCGCCGAGAACGCGGTCGTCCCGGCAAAAATTCAGCAGGGACGATCGTGGCAAAGGAGGGATGAGGGATCAGACAACGCGGCGCGCTGGACGATCAAGCAGCTCATCCCTCATCCGTTGAAGCGCCTTGGTCAGCGAATCTTCACTCCACTTCCCTCACCGCCACCGGCCCGTTCACGGTCGAGACGTGAATGACCGACGGTCCGCTGCCGAGCTGGATCCTGCGCGGCATCGGCTCGCCGTGAGCCACGTCGGCGTGCATCGACGGACAGCGCTCGCCGCGACAGCTCACCGGCCCGTGCCCTTCCGACTCCGCCACGACGCTCGAGCGAAAATCGTGCGGGATCCGCAGCGCCACTGGGCCGTTCGTCGTATGGGCCCGGACTTCGCCGCCGCTCCAGTCTGTCGACGTGAGGGTCACTGCGATCGGCCCTTCGTCGACGTCAGCTTCACCGCCCCGGAACCGCAGGGGAAGAAGGTAGTCGGTTGCGACCCCGGCAAGAAGCAGCACGAAGAAAAGCGCCGGAGGCGGTACGGGCGCTTTCAGTGTTCTGCCTTGGTCAGAGGATCCGTGCATGGGGCGGCAGTCGATTTAGGATTTGAGATTGATGATTGATGATTGATGAATCGCAGCGGCCGTCTTCGGTTCATCAATCGTCAATCTCAACTCCTAAATCGTTCCTACTCACCGTGGATCGGGACCACGTCGGCGTCCTCGGTCGGCTGCATCGTCAGGCGCAGCTTCGACGACTCCAGCGGCACCGCTTCGATCTGCTGCAGCGCGCCGAGCTCCTTGCCGCTCCCCGCCAGGCGCTGCAGCTCCTCGGCCTTCGGCCACAGACGCGTGTCGATCGAGCGCATGGCGTTGTTGTAGCTGTCGACGGTCTTGCGCAGCTGCTCGCCAACCGAGTTGATGTACTCCATGACTTTCACGAAGCGGTTGAAGAGCTCCACTCCCGCGTCGTGCATCTTCTTGGCGTTCTCCTCGGTGCGCTCCGCCTTCCAGCCGGCGCTGATGGCGCGCAACAGCGGCAGCAGGACCGTCGGCGAGGCCAGGTAGATCTTCTTTTCGGCGGCGTATTCGAAAAGCGTGACGTCGGTGATCAGGGCCGCCGAGAGGAAGTGTTCGCCGGGGACGAAGAGCACCACGAAGTCGAGCGTGTCGCCGATCGAGGCCTGGTATTCGCGCTTGCTCAGGGCGTCGATGTGGCGGCGGACGACGCGGGCGTGCTGGACGAGGAACTCGCGGCGTCGGGACTCGTCGGTCTCGTTGGCCGCCTGCGTGTACTCGGTCAATGGGACCTTGGCATCGACGGCGATGACACGGTCGTTCGGCAGTTTGACGATGAGGTCGGGACGGAGGCGCTTTCCCTCCTCGTTGGCGAACGTCTCCTGGACGGTGAAGTCGCAGAACTCGCTCATGCCGGCCAGCTCGACGCAGCGCCGCAGCGTGCTCTCTCCCCACGAGCCGCGCACCGTCGGCGACTGCAGGGCGTTGGCCAGCCGCGAAGCCTCGCGATGCGCCGCTTCCTGCGCCGTCAGCAACGACCGGATCTGCTCCTGCAGTCCGCCGTACGCCTCCACGCGGGCGTGCTCGCTCTTCACGAGCTCGGCGCGGTAGCCATCGACCATCTCGTGCAGCGGCTTCAGAAGCAACTCGATCTCGGCGCGCTTGGTCTCCAGCGAGCCGTCGATCTGCTCCTTGCCGCGCTCGACGAGCTGCTGGCCGACGATCGTCAGCGCCTGCTGGGCCAGCGCGTTGAACCGGTCCTCGAGCTGCTGCTTCGAGGCCTCGATGAAGCGCTCGTTGTCCTCGATCCGCCGTTGTGCCTCGACGAGCTTGGTCTCCGCCGCCACCCTCGCCTGCTGCGCGTCGTTCGCCTGCCGCCGCGTCTCGATGACCTGCGCCTCGACCTTCTTTCGCTCGTCGCGCGCCAGGTCGCGCTCAGCGGTGGCGCGGCCGAGCTCCGGCGCCCGGCGGGCGATGGCGAGCATCCAGCCGGCGGCGAATCCCGCTGCCAGCGCGAGGAGGGCGATCGTGATCAGCATGAGTTGATGATGCGGGGCGCGCGCAGATGCGTCAAGGCGATTGAGCACCTGGAGCCGTTCGCGCGATTGCACTCTACAGGCTGTGGAGTTCGAGTCGCCGTCACTCTGAGAGGCTGTGCAAGAAACGACTTTTTTTGCGAGGAGAGAACGAACTGATCAGGATCGGTCGGATCGACCGATTGTTCCGAGCGGCTTCAGAGCGACGGTCGATCAGGTGGTTCTGC
>JAJXWV010000086.1 GCA_021781455.1 Acidobacteriota bacterium
CTCAAGCGGAAACGCCACATCCAACACACCCAACCCTTCCAGGTCTCGTTCTTTCCTCTGGCCGCCCATCACACCCTCCCACTTCGGCCATAGTGTCGCTTAACTTAAGGCCATTGGGATGACAAGCAGGATGACAAGCCGTGTGAGCGAAACTCCAGAGGCGGCGTAGCCGCCGTAAGAATTTAGCGGCGGCCGTCAGGCCGCCGGAGCGAGCGATCGCATCAATGTACGAGGGCACGAAGTGCCCGACAGAAGGCCGGGAAAACAGACCCGGATCTGTCGCGCGCTGCGCGAGCTCGGACGCTGGGTCGGGCCGATCGGACGGCGGCCTGACGGCCGCCGCTAAATGATGTCGGCGGCTCCGCCGCCTTGAGAAAGGCTTGAAATTTCGCCGGATCCGCCGCTCGGCGCCGGCGGTATAGAGAGGTGTGGAAGGCGGCCGACACGAGCGTGTGGCAGGCGAAACCCAGGGATTCGGGTCATGCTGATGACAAGCATCGAACCGGCCTTTTCATCACTGAGCGTCTACCGTAAACTACCGGAAACGACGGCGATGGAGTCCGCCCCAACCGCCTCTCGAGGCTGATGACTCCTACTACTTCGATAGTAGGAGTGTCGCTTGGCGGCGGTTGATCCTCGCTCGTTCTCGTTTCGTCTCTTCGGTGTGCTGAGGGCCCTGGTGACCAGCGCGGTCCCCACCTTCGCAGGTTGCTCGACCCTAGCGCCGTCCATCCCGCAGCCCCGCATTGCCACGCTGGCGATTGTCGGGCGAACGACCTTCACGGCGCGCGCACTCCCGAGATCGTCGCGACAAAGGAACCGGCCGGAGTTGCCCCGCAGAAATATCCGATTGGAGGGCGCGCCCAGCTCGCGCTCGTTCATGACCTTCAGGTCGGCCACTGTCTCGGTTTCTGTGCCGCGCTCAACTCGGAGTGACGCGGCCGGAGTTCTCGGGAGTGCGCGCGCCGTGAAGGTCGTTCGTCCCGAGAATCGCCAGCGTGACGATGCGGGGGCGCCGCCGGTTCGTCCGTTCATGGATGACCTCCTTCGAATAGGAGTCATCAGCCCCGGAACGAGGCGGTTTGGGCGAACTCCATCGCCGTCGTATGCCACAGTATAGGGCGGCACACAGCATGCCGCGATGGTCCGGCATGCCCGTCGGAGGCGTTATGCCATGCATCTTTTGCGAGATCGTCGCCGGGCGCGCGCCTGCGCACGTCGTGGACGAAAACGACCTTGCCCTTGCGATTCTGGACATCAACCCGTTTACGGAAGGCCATTGTCTGGTCCTTTCGAAGCGGCACGAGCCGTGGTGGCATGACCTGACCGATGAAGAGACCACGAGCGTATTCCTCCTGGCCAAGCGCGTCGCGAACCGCTTGGGAAAAACGTACTCCCCGGAGTTCGTGTGCATGTACGCGCGCGGACGCCGTATCCCGCACACACACGTCTTTCTCGTGCCGACCGCAAAGGGGGATGTTCTCGACGGCTTCTTCAACGCACTGGAGCGGTTTCAGGAGTCGCCGGACAGCCTCGCAGCGCTGAAGACGCAAGACGCACTGGCGGCAGCGACTGCGAAAATTCGAGGCGATCGATGAGTGAAGGCCGCAGGCCGCAATCGGCGAGATCTGTAGCCCAAGGCGTCAGGGCGTGATGCCGAACGGCCAGCTTGTCATCCCGAGCGTCAGCCTTGGGGAAACGTCGAGGTCAAGACGCGCTGAGCGAGCGCAGGCGCGCAATCGCGGTGTCGAGACGCGCGATCTCTGCCTCGACGGCCGACGCGCCTGCTGCCTGAGACTTCCGCGCGCGGTCGAGTGCGCGTTCGGCTGAGGCGGCCGCTCGATCGAGCAGCAGGCGAATGTCCGCTTCCAGAACCCGCCGGCTCTCGAGAACGCGCTCGCGAAGGTCGTTGGCAACGCGTGCGGAATTCGACTCGAACAATCGCCGAATATAGGCATGCGCGTCGCGACGAGCGCGGTCGCGCTGCCGGGCGGCGGTCCGGAAGTAGTCGACGACGAACGCTCCCGGCGGCCGGCCGGTCAGCATCCACAGCCCGGTGAAGAAGAAACCGCGGCGCTTGCGGAAGCGTTGCTCGGTGAGGATGTCCTCCGCACCGACTGTGATATCGGCGGCTTCGACGCGGTCGAGGAAATTCTGCGCAAGCGTCACGAATCGGTCCATGGACGCGCCGTACAGCTCTTCCGCACGCGGCTCGATGCGCTCGAGCCATTCGCGAACGACGCGGCTGGCGATCGACTCCGCTGCATGGAAGACCTCATCGCGCAAACCGCCTCCGGTCCGGGTTGAGCGTGCAATCGCGCCGTCCAGTTCCGCTTCCGCACGGCTCAGCGTCTCGCCGAGGAAATGGCTCCGCTCTTCCTCGAACTCGCGGCTCAGGCGGTGCTGCTCCGCCGTGAACAGGAATCCGAGATCGCCGAGGGCCTGCCGCGCGTCGTCGATCGTCGTCTTCAGCTCGCTGACGCGCGCCTCGCTCACGGCGATCGGACGCATCAGCGTCTCTCGTTGCAGCTTGACTTCGCGGAGAAGGCGTTCCGTCAGACGACGTTGTCCGCGTTCCCGGGCGGTGCGCACGAGATCGGCTCCGGCTTCATGGGCGAGTGTCGAGAGGACTGACTTCAACGCCGGCCAGTCGCGTGTCTCCGAGCGTTGCACGACTTCGAGTGCGCTCACGCTGAAAAGACGGACATCACGCTGCAACCTTTGCGTGAGCGTGCGGCGCGTGAACTCAGCGGCCTCCGCGACCTCCGCTTCGCTCATGCGATCAGCCTTGTTCAAGGCAAAGATCATCTGGCGGATCTCGCGGCCGATCTCCTCCGCGACCGCCACTTCCTCCCCTGAGATCGGCGGATCGGCGCCGACGACCATCAGCGCGGCATCGATGTGAGGGAAGAACGCGCGAGTGGTCTCGGTGTTCTGCCGGAAGACGGAGCCCAGACCGGGAGTGTCGACCAGGCACATCCCGGATGAAAGCAGGTCGGCCGGTGCGAAAACCTCAACGACGTTGACCCGCTTGCGGTTCTCCGGATTCTTCTCCTCAGCGATGTATTCGGAGAGGGCGTCCGTTGCGATCGCCTCCTCGCGTCCGTCGGCGAAATGCACCAAAGCGCGCACAGTCGGACCGTAGCGGACGATGGTAATGACCGCGGTCACGGGAATGACGCCGGTCGGAAGAAGCGGCTGGCCGACGAACGCGTTGAGAAGCGTCGACTTGCCGCGCTTGAACTGGCCGACGCACGCGACGTAGAAAAGTCCCTCGGCGATGCGCGAGGCCAGCGCTCGCGCATCGTCCGCAATCTCCACTGCGCCGATCTCGCTCGCAATGCTGCAGAGCTGCGCAATCGGATCCGCCTCGGTGCGGTCTTCCAAAGAAGAAATCGTCATCCGTTCACGAAGGCCTTCCGCCTCGGAAAGCGAGCCCGATCGCCGAGCTCCTCTTCGATGCGCAGGAGGCGGTTGTACTTCGCCGTTCGCTCGCCGCGGCAGGCCGAACCGGTCTTCAAGTGACCCGTGCCGATGGCAACCGTGAAATCTGCAATCGTCGTGTCCTCCGTCTCACCGGACCGGTGGGAGACGAAGCAGCCGTAACTCGCATGCTTTGCAATCTGCACCGTCTCGAACGTCTCGGTGATCGTACCGATCTGATTGAGCTTGATGAGAATCGAATTCGCAACACCCTTTTCAATTCCCTGTTCGAGGATGCGCGGATTCGTGCAGAAGATGTCGTCGCCGACGAGCTCGATCTTCTTCCCGAGGCGCTGCGTCAGCTTCCGCCATCCTTCCCAATCGTCCTCGGCGAGCCCGTCCTCGAGCAGGACGATCGGATATTGAGCGACCCAGGACTCCCAGAGCGCGATCATCTCGTCCGACGTTTTCGTCGACTGATCCGACTTGAAGAAGCGGTACACGCCCTTCTCGAACATCTCGCTCGTCGCTGGATCGAGCGCGATCGAAACCTGGGTACCGGCGGTGTAGCCGGAGTTGTGAATCGCTTCGAGCAGCAGCTCGATGGCTTCTTCGTTGGATCGCAGTTGTGGGGCGAAGCCGCCCTCATCGCCGACCGCGGTGTTGTAGCCTTTGGCCTTCAGAGTCGACTTCAGCTCGTGAAAGACCTCGACGCCCATGCGCAGGCTTTCCGCAAACGACGGTGAGCCATGGGGCGCGATCATGAACTCCTGAAAATCGACGTTGTTGTCCGCGTGCCGTCCGCCGTTCAGGACATTCATGCAAGGAACCGGCAGCGTTGTCGCCGTATCGCCGCCCAGGTATCGGTAAAGCGGCTCGTGCTTGGACGCCGCCGAGGCTTTCGCGCAGGCGAGGGAAACCCCGAGGATTGCGTTCGCGCCCAGACGCGATTTATCGGGCGTGCCGTCGAGCTCGATCATGGCGCGATCGATATCCCGCTGCGCGCTGGCGTCGGAACCGACGAGTCGGTTTGCGATCGCCTCGTTCACGTTTGCGACCGCTTTGAGCACACCTTTCCCTTTGTACCGAAGCGGGTCGCGATCGCGCAGCTCCGTGGCCTCGCGTTCCCCGGTCGAGGCGCCGGACGGGACGATTGCGGACCCGAACGAGCCGTCGTCGAGCTGGACCTCGACCTCGACCGTGGGATTGCCGCGCGAGTCGAGAACTTCACGGGCGTGGATTCGCCGAATGTTGGTCATGCACTCAACTCCTTCTCTGTGGTGTCGGACTTGTCATGTGAGCGAACGAATGCTCCCACGCACGTCGGTCGAGAGGGATTCAGCGACCCGAGTCCCGCCTGCGGTCTTGCTCACACATCCTCCTACCGTTGAGGTAGGAGTCATCAGCCTGGAAAGGCGGTTGAGGCGGACTCCATCGCCGAAACTTGTCCGGATAGTTTACGTCGGCTTGCGCTCAGGCGAAAGGCGAGCGGATAGGGCGGACCAGGCCATGGTGGACGTCTGCAAAGCCGGCCATCGTGGCACCCGGGAACCGTCAGGGCGGTAGCGATAGCCCCCGTGTTCATGGCTTCGGGGGGTAGTGCGCGAGATAGAAATAGGCCGCCGCCACCTCCTCCTTCGTCAGATATGGGAACGCCGGCATCTGCGGTCCTCCCATCATCGGCATCATTCCGCCGGACGATCCGTACTGCACCTGTCGGATGACCGAGTCGACGGACTGCTGCCGGGGAAAGCTCTCCAGCGAGGGGATGATGCCGGACGTCATGGCCATGTGTCCTCCGCCCGGTCCGGTCGCGTCGTGGCAGCTATGGCATGTTCCCTTGACCACGTGCTCTCCGACACGAGCAACCGACTGTGGCACGAGCATTCGGGAACGCTCGGTTGGCGGCAGTCCCGCGAGAGTCTCGAGATATCCGAGCAGAGCCTCCACCTCGTCTCCGCGAAGATGCTCGAACGAAGGCATCTTCTTCCCGCCCTTCCGGAGCCGCTCCCGAAGATCCGCTTCCGATGGAGCGGCGAGCTGCTCGGCCATCGATTTGTCGATCGGTGAGCCTCGCTTCTTCATCCGTTCCATGAGCAGCGCTGCAGAAGTCGCCTGAACCGGGCCGATGAGCGAGTTGATCTCGGGCGGAGCACCTTGCCCGTCAGGGCCGTGGCACGACCGGCAATTCAGGCGATAGAGATCGGCCCCGCTGAGAACAAACGATTGCTCCTCCAGATCGGCAGCCTTCCCCTGGCGAATCCCCATCATGAACCGGCGTATGGCGCCGCCGAGCGATTGTGAAGAAGGCGCCCCACCGGGCTCTGGCTCAGTACGTCCGGTTGATGGAGCCGGCGCTGTTCCCCCCATCTGTCCGAACCGAGTCTGAGGAATGGTGAGCCCGAGGTGTTTCAACCAGCTCGGTCCCTGGACGGCAGTGACCAGGCCGGCCGGAGCCGAGGCGGACACCGGAGACGATTCTTTGGTGGAATCGGTTTGCCGCCCTTTGGGAATGCCACCTTTTGCGCAGGCGGGAGACCAGAGGAGAAGCGCCAGAAGGAATCCTGTCGGTACGGCGCTCACGGATCGGAGCAGACGAAGATCGCGGCGCTCACGCGCTCGGGACTCAGGGTGATCATCAGCGGATGTCATCGAGCACCCCCTGTGGATTCGGCGGGCTGAATGCCCGCAGGTTTGTTCAATTCTCCTTTTGGACATGCCCTGGTCATCCTCATGTCTTCGAGACGACGATCGTCCCAGGCTTCGAGGAGCTGCCGGAGGCGACGTTGACTTTGAACGGCGTCAGGGGCCGCGGCGGCGGCCCGGCGATGTTCTTTCCGGTCAGGTCATAGACCCCGTTGTGGCAGTAGCACCAGATCAGCTGCCTGTCTTTCCGGTAGGTGACGATGCACTGGAGATGGGTGCACACGGCGGAGAAGGCGCGCACGTCGGTTTCCGACAGACGGAGAACGATCACCGGATCCTGCCCGAAGCGAATGATCTTGAAATTCTTGTCGAGATACTCGGGATCGTTGACCATCCCGGCTTCGACTTGCCGCGTCGTCGATTCCGGCACCTCCGGCGGACTCAGATACCGTACGACGGGATAAGCAATGGAAACGAACAGCGCTCCGACCGAAGTGCCCAGGAACCAGTTGAGAAAACGACGCCTGCCCAGATGGTCGTCCATGTCGTGTACTCCCTAACAGCGGCGGGCTTTCCCCACCTCAGTGCGGGTGTTCGGGTCCTTCCGCCGCCGCGGCGTCCTTCTTCATCATCGGACAGCTCGCCATCGAGTCCGACATCCCCTTCATCATGCCCGCCTGCATGTGCTGCATCATGTGCTGCATCATCATCGGCATCATCGTCTGCATCTGAGCGCGCATCTCTTTGCGCTGGGCTACCAGCTCGTCGATGACCGCAGCCATCTTGTCGACCTTTTTCGATCCGCGAGCGGCGTTCATGTCGGCCACGAGCTTGTCGAGCTGCTCGTCCATCGCCTTCATCTTCGTCTGCATCGCATCCTGCCGCTGCATCATGGCTTTGCAATCCATCGGCGTCACGGCTTCCGGTTTCATCTCGTGCTTCATCTGATGCATCGGCATCTGGCTCATGGGCATCGGTTTCGATTGTTGGCCAAATCCCAGAGTCGCCAACGACCCGACCGTGAGAGTCAGCAGAATCATTCGTGTCATCCGCATTTCATTTCTCCTTCTTGTGTTGAGCTCCCATGCGCCATGCATGGGTAGAAATTTGCGTCGGTTCCGAACCGCATGTCGCCAATCCTTCACGCGATCCGTGGCGGCACCATACGCACGTGCAGCCGTCGTGGGAGGGGGGCGAGAATGGACCGATGGATGATGAGGCCGACCAGTGGGAGCACTACAGTCAGAATCATGCCGACGACAAGGTGCATCCTTCCAGGCCACCGCGTCAATGCGGAGAGCCGAGACCGATCGAGACTGTATCGGACCGTGTAATCGCCATCCAATGCTGCGGCTTCAAATCGGGGCAACCGGCTGAGCCCGGGGGCCTACTCGGAAACCTTCACCGCGACGACGACTTCGGAGGCAACGCCATACGCATGGCGATCCCATCCTCGGGAAGAAGGCCGAGACTCCAGGTCGGAGTCGCGGCGCTGGCGCATTGATATCCATGTAAACCTGGAGATGCCCCGCCGCAACACTCTGGTTTGTGGCTCCACGGGATTCTCGGTCGACCGAAGAGATATCGAAGAACGACACTCCAGCCGCGGAGCGGCGACATCTACGAGAGACCAATGTCGCCGCTCCGCGGCTCAACGCCGGGCGTAGCCGAAAATGACGTGATGTGCTCGGGTCCACGTTCCCCATGCAGATCGCAGCTATCATGCGAACCGGAGCGAAGGTCGCTGACCGGACCCGATCACCAGGTCATACCCTCAGCCCGTATTCCGCTGGGATGCTCATGACGACGTACGCACCCGACGGCCCTGCCGTACAGGCTGCCGTTCCGAACGCGGCTATTCCCCTCAGCGTTCGTGGCGAGTGACGTCGATCACGCGTACTTGTGAGCCATTCGTCGCAACCAGACGCCGGAGTGCCCCAAACTCCAGAGCATCGAGCCTCACAGTCAACTGTGATCCCATCGGCTCGAAGGAGAGACAACCATGCGATCCACGCTTCTCGTCGCGTTCCTCACGCTTTTCGCCGTAACGCTCACTGCCCAGATGGGTGGAGGGACGCCAGGCACCGGCCCGACCAACATGATGTCGAATGAAATCCTCGCTCCGGCTGCAGGTCGCGGCCCCGGCTCTGCCGGATCGTTCTGGCGAACCGACCTCTGGCTGAAGAGCGCCGCAGGATCGACAGTGA